>JBBQJT010000001.1:0-157408 GCA_038326165.1 Chitinophagales bacterium
AATCTTTCCTATTCTAAATACTTTGAAGCATTTTATTTTAACAATACTTCCATTCTACAAGGACTTGGAATCATTAAAAATATTCAAGAAGTAAAATTCAGACTCTTATCGCCACAAGGTGACACAGTAATTACCACAGTGAGTGGAATTAAAAAAGAGGTTACTACAAATTGGAAATACGCAGAGCCTTACAAGCAGATTTTAGCATATAGTAATTTAAGCAATTACTGGTTTCAATATAACGAAGACAATAAAATACTTTATTTCAATTATAAGAGTTGTGCTGAAAGCGAAAATGAATCTTTTGCAGCGTTTAACAAAAGACTATTTGAGGTCATTAATGAAAAAAGACCTGGAAAATTAATTTTAGACTTGAGATTTAATGGTGGCGGTAATTCGGCCGTACTAAATCCATTCATAAAAGCTATTAAAAAAAGTGATTTGAATAATAAAAATAGTTTTTTTGTTTTGATAGGACAAAAAGTTATGTCCTCATCTTTAATGAACGCAATTGAGCTAAAGAGGACAACAAATGCAACATTTGTAGGAGAGCCTACAGGAGGGAATATAAATCACTTTGGAGAGATTAAAAGTTTCGAATTACCAAATCTAAATATGCGTGTTACTTATTCTACTAAATACTGGGAAAACTGGAAAAATATGGAAGGTTCATTAAAACCCGATATATTTATATCAAATTCATATTCTGACTTCCTAAAAGCCAATGACAAAGCAATTGAAAAAATTTTAGAATGACAAAACCGCTTACAGCAGCAGCACCTGTTGCACAACCCCTTCAAAAACACAAAAGCTCGATTTTTAGAGCATAAAACGGCTTTATTAGAGGCGTATTAAGGCATCTAAATGCATTGAATGTGATTTTAGTTTCTAAATTTTGGGATGCTCATTATTGAAATATCGGGCGTAGGAATTGGATCCTTTAACTCAAATTCAGCGTTAGACGCTGAATCGACGAAATTTTTGGGTATTACCAAAATTTGTCTGGGTTTAACCCCCTGACGATTTTTTAAATATCAGGGCTTTAAAGTCGAAAAATCAAGGATTTTCGTCGACCCAAAGGGCAAAATCTGCTGATGCCGATTTTGGGTTGATTGTATTTGCCATGTATACTAATGTTTGCGTATGTACAATTGTTAGTAGTCATTTCATGACAAAACGTACAGTAGAATTTTAACAATTAAAAATCAAAGAAATATGGAAAAGAAACAACAGCTGCATAAGCTAATAATTTGAGGCAAAAGAGGTTCTATGGATTCCATTAAGAAGACAATCATTCAAAGTTTTAATGAGTTGGTGCAGACAGTTAAAGGAATTGAAAAGCAATTTCCAGAACAAGGACATTTTATCTCATTCGTTTCTTTTAACGGCTTGGGACAAAATTGCTTCATTTTATTGACCCAGTGATTAAGCTCCAGCAAGTAAACGACAAAAGCTACGAACCAGACGCTTTCACACCATTATTTGATGCATTGGGATTTAGTAAAAATAAATTGAAACAATCATTACAAAGACAAACTGACTATAATGTTCTAGTGACAGTTTTGACAGACGGAGAAGAAAATGTTTCAAAAGAATTTTCGGGTAGCGACATTAAAAAACTTTTTGAAGAACTAGAACAAAACCTTTGGACCTTTACTTACATTGGGAAAGACCACGGAGTGGAAAAAATTGCTTTTTCACTTTCAATTAACAATATTTTGGTTTTTGAAAAAAAATAGAGCTGATATTAAATAAATGTTTGTAAAGGAGCATGACGCAAGGGCAGTATTCAGCCAAAAAATACCTAATAATTAAGATATTTCATCAAACTATTTTGACAACACACAAGAGGACAAGAAAAATAAATATAAACGGCTACCTTCAGGCGTTTGGCAAAAAAGCGGTTTCAGTGCTTAAATGAAGCTTTATGCTTCCTAACAAGTTCAGTGATGGTAGAAAATTTTGTGCTTTCTGACTCTTCGGTCAGCACAGCTTGAAACCCGCTTCTTCGCCAAGCGCCAAAACGTCAAACTGTCTAAAAACTATTTATTGCAATCAATTTAGAATACCTACTAGGATAGCTACCTTTGAAAAAAAATTATGTTGAAATATCAGAGCCTTAATTTTGAGTTTTTATACAGACTGGCGTTAGCGGTAATTTTAAGACGACACTCACAAACGAAAAAAGAAAGTAATCACAGATGAACTTAAATCAAATTACTATACCGTCTTTAGACATTGAAAAGTCCATTTTGTTTTATAAGACCTTAGGTCTGAAACTTATTGTGAAATCACCTCCAAATTATGCTAGATTTCAATGTCCACAAGGAAATTCCACATTTTCCATACAACAAGTAGAACAGCTTCCGACAGGAAACGGAATACATATTTATTTCGAGTGTAACAACCTTGACAAGTTTGTAAATGAATTAATAGACAAGGGCATTGAATTTGAAGAAATGCCAAACGATAAAAATTGGTTGTGGCGTGAAGCACATTTGAAAGACATTGATAAAAACCATCTTATTTTATACTATGCAGGTGAAAACAGACTAAACCCACCTTGGAAATTGATGTAATATGAAAGCAGACGACAAATTCACAGTTATTTATTCTTTCATAATCATTGAAGGAAAGGAAAATGATTTTATTAATGCTTGGAGCGAACTAACAAGATTAATTTATAGATTTGCAGGTAGTTATGGTTCAAGACTGCATAAAGCAGACAAACAACTTTTCATTGGTTATGCACAATGGACAGACAAAGAAACGTGGGAACATTCGGGTAACAAATTTCCCGAAACCGCACACGACTTTCAGAAACAAATGCGTGAATGTTGTTCAGAAATTAAAACCGAATATGAAATGAATGTAGTGTCGGACTTACTAAACGAAAAAAAATATATTGACGTTTGAAAATAAAAACAACCTCTTTCAAGAGTTTGGCAAGATTTTTTTTGCCGTAAGTACAACACAAAAAAAACCTCCAAGCGCCCGAGATTTAGCGGTCATTTTAGAGCAACACTCTTAAAACATATTAAGCTTTTGACAAAATGTAATTATGAAGTATTTAATGACAATCTTCTTATTTACTATTTTTACATTTGGACACGCACAAAATATTATCATGATAAAAAATGAAAATTTGGAAATTCCAAAATTAAGCTTTGGCGCAAGTGGAGAATTACTAATTACCGCATCACCAAATTCCTCAAACCATGATTTTGACTTTTATCAAGGCAAATGGAATCTTCGTAACAGAAAATTAAAAACTAGTTTAAATAATTGCAGCGAGTGGACAGAATTTGAATCAACACAAGAAATGTATTTAGTGCTTCATGGCATTGGTAATGTGGACAATTTCCTTGCAACAATTGATGGAGTTCCATTTGAAGGAATGACGGTTAGACTTTTTAATCCTAAAACAAAATTGTGGAGTCTGTATTGGGCTGATACCAACAAAGGAAAATTTGACCCACCAGTTGTAGGCTCATTTGAAAATAATGTTGCTCACTTTTTTACCAAAGACACTTTTAATAACAAAAAAATATTAGTTGTTTTTCGTTGGGATGCAAGAGACAAAGACAATCCAGTTTGGAGCTAAGCATTTTCAGACAACAATGGAAAATCGTAAGAATGGAATTGTTATATGTACTTTAGCAAAATTGTATAAAATAAAATTGACGACTGGTGAAGAGAAAAACCATGGACAATTAATATGGGTTTTATGTAAGTGGGGGTGACGGAATCCTAACGAACATTTGTGTTATAACAAACATTTGGGACTTCAATTTGCCATATATACGCAAGTTTGTATGTTTACAAGCATTGGTGACAAGTATAGAAAGACAGACTTTACAACAGACAACCGTGACAATTAAAAACGAAGTGGAGACCAGCGACCACATCAAAAACGGGGCGACACTGAAAAGCCATATGAGTAGGAACACAAAAATGAAATAAATGAAAAACAAAGCAATTATTATTACAGCAGTACTTTTGATATTTTCAATAGGAAATTATTTTAGAATTATTTCTGATGGTAGTATTAGAAATGTTGAGTTTTTATCAATCTTTGCCATAGGATTATTAACAGGATTACTAACCACTCAAATAGTTAAGTCAAGAAAGGACAAATAAAGTACTTTAAAAGAACAGACAGAACTAATATGATATCAAAAGTTAAAATATCTACCATTTACGAATGCTCATTGGAACGAGCATTTAAAACACCGCTTCTTTGTGATGTATCAAAAGTACATACAGGTTACGGCTTAATGCCAAAAGTGACGCATTGCACCGATGATGAAAATTGGGGGAAAGTTGGTTCAAGCAAAAAGGTTTATGCGGCAAAGTCAATGACACAAAAAGGTGGCTTTGCTTCCGTTGACAAAATTATTGAACGTAAAGAAAATAGTTTTTGGAAGTTTCAAGTTGATAATTTTCAAGCTTGGATGTTGGGTTTTTACAAATTTTCTAGCGAGTGGAAGACTACTGAAATTGAACCGAACAAAATATTAGTAGAATATTCATACTTTTTATATTCTAATGTTATATTTCTTTATCCTTTTAATTGGTTGTTTGCAAAAACATTTTGGAAAGTATATATGAAAAGAGTGATAGAAAACGTAAGACAAATGGCTTACAACAATGAACCATATTTATATAAATAGAAAACCCAGCCACCAATAGGAGAACCTGTTGCGCAACCCTCACAAAAACACAAAAGCTCTATTTTAGAGCATTAACCGGCTTCATACATGGCCGTTTAAGACACATAATTTTATTAAATGTTCATTTAGTTTCTAAATTTTGTAGTTCTAATAATTGAAGATAGGGGCTTTGGAATTGGATCTTTAAACCTATAATACGTAAAATGCGCATTTTGCCCTTGAGCAGAGCCTTATGAGTCGACGAAAATCCTTTTTTTTGAAGAAATGGATAACTAAATTAATTTGATTATATTTGCGACATATACGAATGTTTGCGTGTATAAAATCGATAGTGGCAACCGCATAAAAAAAACTTAAAATAGACCTACTTTTGCAGTGAGTCATCATTGACTCAATAAACAACTCAAAAAAGAATCATTCAATCGTAACTAAATCAAATAATTATGGCAAACAGAAAATTTATGCCCAGTGCACCCAACCAAACACTCTGGGTCGTTGCCCTCATCGTCGGCTTTCTAGGCATTATGGGACATTATATCCACATGGATATATTGTCAAAGTATAACTATGAAATGTTGCTAATTGGCTTTATTTTACTTTTCATTGGTACGGCATATCGTAGGGTATAGTACTACAGTTACTCGGCAAGATCCGAGTGACTGTGTGAGGATAATTTGATAAAAGATTTTTGAAGGAATATCCCGAGACGGCAGAAGCGGCAGCCACCAACATTATATTTAAGGAAAAGTGGCTGATGGAAGTAATTGAACTTTTCTACTCCCCTAAACATCGCGTCAAAATCCAACTTTTGTGCTTTCTACCCCACTTCTTCATAAATATCCGCCCGTTACCAGAAATTGTATAATGAGAGCACAACCAGACAAAAAAGCTCTAACTAAATGGACAAAATCCGCAATTAGTTATAAGAACTATCAGGATTTCATTGACAAAAAATCTGAGAAATTTAAACTTTCACTTATTGACCTTTTGTATATCTAAAACTTTAAAGGTGGTTACTCGACAATAAACGAACCTGAATCGACAATTGACAATAAATTAACTGACTACTCGAAAATACTCATTGAAATCAGCGAAAAATTTAAAGCGAATGCTTTACACCAACTATCGGACAATGAAATTGATGAACTTGTGATTTCAATAACAACCATTTGTAACCTGACACATAAAACGACATTCACAAAAATAGACGGCTTCAGCGTTTCATACCTTTCTGCTTTGTTAAGTTCTTACTTTCCAACACTAATTCCAATTTTGGACAGGAGAGTTTTAATTAATCTTAGTTTGGTCAAAACTGCTGACATTGATAATTATGGCCAGATTAAAAACATTCAAAGATTTTACGGCCCCTTAGTGAAAAAATTTGTTGAACTATGTAAAAATGAAAAAACAAGTATTTGAGAAATCGACAAGTATTTATTCACGACAAAACTAATACAACCGAAAGAATAACATGTCGACACACGAAAGAATACCAACTAGTAACAACACCTGGAAAAAATTAGGGGTTTCCTGGAGAGTCGGGGTTAAATGAAGTTTTGCGTCCCGATAATTATCTGGATTTTGTGGTGGCAGACAGTTTTGTGCTTACTGACGCTTCGGTCAGCACAGGTACTTAAGCTTTGGTCAGCGTAAGTAATTACGCTTCGCTACGCACAGGTACTGACGCTTCGGTCAGCACAGGTCGAAATCGCCAACTTATTGTAGCTGCAAACCATCACCTGCAAGGCTATGACGACAAAACCGTGTAAACAAACAGACGAAAAATGGACGAAATATTAAGACTGACATTGCCAATTTATTTTATAATCTACTTCGGACTTGCTTTCTTTTTGAAAAGCATAATTGTGGCAAGACGAATTGGGAAAAATCCACTTGTTTTACCAAAAGACGACAGTGCATCCGGACTTATTGGACTATATTTTAAGTTGACACTTATTGCAATGTTTATTTACGTTTTAGCATTTGCTTTCTTTCCAAATTGGCACAACAGGTTTTTACCAATAATTTCATTGGACAGTTTGACTTTGAAATATATTGGACTTGGACTTTTAGCAATTGCTCTTGTTTGGACAATTATTGCACAAAGGCAAATGAAAAATTCTTGGCGAATTGGCATTGATACTGAAACGAAAACAGAACTTGTAACGACAGGACTTTTTGGTGTTTCAAGAAACCCGATTTTTTTCGGAATGGTTATTAGTTTGTTTGGACTATTCTTGACAACACCAAACGCATTAACAGGACTGTTCTTAATTTTAGGATACATTTTAATTCAAATTCAAATAAGGCTTGAAGAAGAATTTTTAAGAAAAGAACATGGACAAACATATATTAACTATCATCAAAAAGTTAGACGATTACTATGAACCGAACAGAAAGCCCAGCAGCTAACAACGGTAGCTGTTGCGCAACCCTCACAAAAACACAAAAGCTCTATTTTAGAGCATTAACCGGCTTCATACATGGCCGTTTAAGACACATAATTTTATTAAATGTTCATTTAGTTTCTGAATTTTGGAGTCCTCATAATTGAAGTATGGGGCTTTTGAATTGGATCTTTGATGTTTGAAATATCAAGCTCTCCAAACTTATTTTTATCCATTTCAACGAACATAAAATTCAAGCCCTAAATCCTGTAAAAATAGAAAAAGTAGCTTAAAATGGATGTAAATCAGCTAAAATAAGCTAGCTTTGGTGACTTGGGTTGGTTTTTTAGACGGACCGACTTTAGGAGCAATGCTATGACAACAAACCAGACTTCGATATCAACTTATCACGAATATATACTTGAAGCAATTTACACATTGCGACACGGACTATCTTTTTATGAAAGAGCAAAATTAATTCCGCCCGACATAGGCTCTGACCAATCAATGATTATAGCGGAAATAAATTGCAGGTATTCATTCCTAATGATTTCTAACTCTTTAGAATCTGCTGCAAATGAATTGCTTCTCAGTTTAAATCTTGACAAAGAATATTACGATGAGTTAGAACGGACTAGCACATTAGTTAAATTTAAGTTGTTTTGTGATTTTAGGGGTGAACGACTTAACCAAGGGGATATAAAATTTGGAAGAATTAAGGATATAGTTAGCTGCCGAAATGAATTTGTTCATCCTAAACCAAGGAAAGCCAATTACAGCATTGACAACTTGACTTCAGAAATTAAATTTGATGTCAAATCTACTAAAAACAGAAATTATCCAACATACTTTAGCGAAATAAAACCACTGTGAGTATTGACAGCATTAGAAGACGCATTGACATTCCTTTCATGGGTTTGCTTCGACATTTGTAAACTTGAAATTCAAGATGGAGCATCTCGACTTGGACTTGGTCCCTATAGTAGCACGGCTGACATTGACATAATTGGAATAGAAAATAAAATTAATTTTGATAAACGAACTTTTGGATAGGAATGAGAACCTCCTACCCTAATGGGTTTTTGGCAGAAAAGGCAGTTCAGTGGTTAAATGATCCCGATAGTTGTAAGGAATTGTGGCAGATAGTTTTGTGCTATCTGACTCTTTGCACAGCAGAAGTACTAACGTTTCCGTCAACACAGGTAAAAATCGTCAATTTCTTGTAGCTCTCAAACCTCATTAGCTCTTACCTTCAATATTGTTCACTCAATAATTACCCTTTCAGTTATCTTTAGCTTGCATCTCTATAACTTCCAAACGCAAAAACCTAATCCGTAAACCTGTGTTAGCAATTTTGAAAATTAAATAGAAAATTGAGTTAATAACTTTTAAGCCCCAGTCCAAAGTTTTACAAAAATATATTGAATTGTACTAGGTGTTTACCAGTGAAAAACCCGAACAATTCAGTTACATTGCTTTCCACATGTTAATACCTGCGTGTCTTTTTTTAAGGGAGTAAAACTAAATTGGGCAAATTCTAATATCACAATTCAACCGGACAGCAACAAGAATGAACTTTGTATTGAGATTTTAGGCAAATATGTCCAACCGATCTTTATTCATTACAAAGGCGATTTTGAAGAAATTACAATTATTTTTAAGCCTTTTGGTTTTAACCAATTTATTCGAGGTGACCTTTTAGATTTTGCTCCCGAATATTCTCAGCCATTTACGTTAGATGCCTGGCTAAGATTTTCTTCAACTTTATTTGAAGAAGAAACCCTCGTCAAAAAAATTAAAAAACTGGAAGAATTCTTGTTGGACTATTTTTATGAAATAGAAAATACTTCCATTTCAAAAGCAATTCAATACCTAGAGGATTTTGACATGAATTATTCAATTGAAAAAGTTGCCGGACTTTGTGGATTAACTTCGAAAACTTTGCAAAGGAATTTTTTGAAAAACATAACCTGCACCCCTTCATAATACAAAAGAATTGCTCGATTCAGGCATTCTTTAAATAACAGATTGCTTTCCAAAGAAATAAAATCGCTTACAAACCTCTCATACGAAAGTGGTTTTTACGATCAGTCCTATTTCATCAGAGAATATAAGAAATTAACCCTTTTAAACCCCAAAGAATTCTTCCAAACAATAGCTGTGTTGGATGAAAATAAGATGATCTGGAAAATAGTTTAGATTGTCGTAAAAGTCCAATTCTGATTATCTGGGACGATCAAATTTTGTATCAAATATTATTGCTACAAAAAACAAATTAAAATGGAACAATAAAAAAAATCGGAAAAAACCTCCAAAGACCAGTGTAGCTTTTACTTCAATGAGCAACTAACTGGTATAATGCAAATTTCACTGAGGACTACTGAGCGCAAAGCCAATGCAAAAATCGGAATCCGCGAATTTCAAATTAAGCAAACAGAAATCAGGAAAAACAGAATTGAAATTGCCAACCAAACTGGTGAAATACTTGCAAAACTATATTCTGAGAAATGGTATGCATCCACTTCCATTTTTGAATATGCTGGTAAGACCTATAAAGTTATTGTTAGAAACAATCTACTGGCTGAATATGCAATACAAGAAAATGGCAGGGATTTATTAAGTTATGGCTTAGATTCCGATTTTAAGAAAATAAAAATCAGTATAAGATCATCGCGAATTATGGGCAGTATGAAAATATAGAAAATAGTCTTTGTTTTGAAAAAGAGTTGATGAAATAATTGAAATTCTAAAGAAGTTACCTAGCAATCAAGACCACTAAAGTTTATTCCAATGTTAAGATTTTGAATCCTCTATAACTTTATAATTTGCATCTCTTTTATGGGTATAGTGTTGCAATGCAATCTATTAATTTTAATACATGCATAGCAAATAATGTCAACGGATTATAGTGTATTGGTGCAGGTGTCATGTTTATCAAATCCTCAGTTTAAGAGTAAATAGGCTCATCAACATTTTGGAAACTCGCCTTTTAAGTACCCCTTTTTCTCATAAAAATCCGCTCCTGAAGTTATATGTGTGAAATATGTAAATTGTTATCGGGGCGGTGTAACCCTTGCTCAGTCAAATAGGATCAATTTTGTTGTGCAGTGAAAATTCATTCTCTGTATAAATTAATGTTAAATGGAAAATACAAAAATCGGGGAAGACAAAATTACCAATGT
The DNA here is from genome assembly GCA_038326165.1 of Chitinophagales bacterium. Taxonomy (GTDB): domain Bacteria; phylum Bacteroidota; class Bacteroidia; order Chitinophagales; family Saprospiraceae; genus JAEUUM01. The sequence continues at coordinate 10,243 of JBBQJT010000001.1, forward strand.
AATAGAAAAACAAACTGTTAAATTGCCCTCAGATACGTTTTTGTTCTCGGCTTTGGGAGCAGCAGCAGTTTCCCTAGCCTTCAAACTTACGGGTAAAGATAGAAACGCGACGTTCATAGGGCAATGGGTGGCTCCAATCCTTATTATGGGTGTTTATAATAAATTAGTTAAACAACAAAAAATGAAATAAGAATGAATAATAATCAATTTGAAAGGGAAAACGAGATGAAAATGCCAAATATTTTGATAGGCATATTTGCAGGCGCAGTAGTTGGTGCAGTCATCGGAGTAATATTGGCGCCCGAGATAGGAGCAGTAACTCGCAAAAAAATTATTGATGCAGCTGATGATTTTAGCAGAAACATTCAAGAAACAATTGCAAACAATATCAAAACATTTTCAAGCCGATTCGGAAATGCAAATGTAGATGCAATTGGTTTGGTTGAAAATGGAAAGTCAAAATCAGAAAATGGGTACAAGAAATTTCAAAACATAGACTATTCTGCAGATTTTTTACCAAAAGCATAATTATATCATGAAAAACCAAACGTTCGCAACTCTATCATTTATTACTATACTAGCGATATTTTCAAGTTGCGCAGTTGTAGGCGATATCTTTAAAGCTGGCATGGGTTTTGGAATTTTTGCAGTAATATTAATTATAGCATTAATCATATTTCTCATCAGTAAAATAGGCAAAAATAAATAGTTAAATTGAAAGACTAAAAATAAGACAGCTCAAATAATTTTAAGTCAAACAGAAATTAATGAGTGGGATTGTTAGAATGTATTGTTTAAAAATGGTAATGGAAGTTCACCTCAGGAAAAGGTGAAAATGCAAAGTATTTTCAATCAGATTGGAATCCAAAAATGCGGAACCAAATCATTATTAAGAATAACTGGGCTGTTTTAAAAATCAATCTTTAACTCTTTGGTAGGATAAAAAATAAATATTTTGAGCTACCAGTTTAAAATTATCTCGATATTAAAATTAAAAAAACTAAAAGATGAATAATATTTTTAGAGGGCTTATAGCTGGCTACGGAGCAAAAAAATTTGGAGGTGGATGCTTTGGAATGGTCGTTGTTTTTATTTTGATATGGATGGCATTGGGTTATTGCAAGTGAAGCAAATAGATCATTTGTGTTCAAAACTCTTAATTCAAAGTCTGAAAATCAAATTGCTATAAGTTTAAGTCAGCTAAAAGAAAAGCCAATATCAGAATCAATCAAGCAAAACTTAAATCAAAGCCAAATACAAGCTTCATTCCGCGATACACTAGTTGATAAAAAATCATAGAGGGTACAAAACAGATAGGACTTACCTCGCCCTACCACACGCTGCAAGATGTGTAATATTGACAACAAATAGGAATCAATACAATCCCATAACGCAGATAATTCTTTATACCCGCAATTAAGAAGGAACGTTTTAAAATACTTGTCTACAGAGTTGAAACAAAAAATCAAACTCATTATTTCTTGAGTTCCGTTTGATAATGTATTAAAAGTATACTTCTTTGTGCCTAATTCTTTCTCAAGTTAAAATGGAATTGATTCGGCAAAAGAGTGAGTTTGTTGCTATTATTTAATAGATAAGTGAATGATGAAACTTATTCATAAATTTTTGTAAAGCTTTCCTTTCTTTTTGATGCAACCTTTGATCATTATATATTATTAATCTTAAATTTTAAAAAAAACGAAATGAAAAAATTAGCAATTATTATGATGTTTGCTTTCGCAATATGTCATAACACCCTAAGTGCCCAGCAACCAGAAGTTGTATTGAGTGACAAAACTGGATGGCATAAAATAGGAGAAACAACAGTTGACTTTACCAAAGAAAGCGATGTTATTTCAGTGATTGGGGCAGATAGATTTGCGATTCTTCAATTTAAAGTAACCGAAGCACCTATTAATCTCATTAGTGTAGAAGTGTATTTTGAAAGTGGAGATTCTCAGAAAATTGAAATTAATATGCCTATCAAAGTAGCAGGTGAAAGTAAACTTATTGATTTAAATGGTGGTGAACGTAATCTTAAGAAAATTAAATTTGTGTACAAAACGCTCCCCAACATTAAGAATCAAAAATCCCAAGTTGAAATATGGGGTTTGAAAACAAATTCAGACAGAAAATAAAAGCTTATTCAACACTTACAAAGTCCGCCTTCATTTTGAAGGCGGGTTATGTAATTAATTGAACCAATAGTAACAAAGATCAGAGTAATGCAATGGATCTTCAACATAATTTCAGCTACTAATGCTGAATTTGGATTAAATGGGGAATGGAATGGACCGAAATGAAAGAATTGCTTGATAATCTTACCATTGGTGTAGCCTCTAGAAATTTAGCCAAGAATTTGATATTTCATTCTTCAAATAATTTCTTTAAGAGAATAACTGGTATAGCACTTCAAACAATTGTTACAAATATAACCGCAAAAAATTTTGACGAAATATCACAATCCGGAGTTGGTATTTTTAATGTTTTAAAATCCTTAATTGTACCTAAAAGAAAGGAAAATCCTGAAAAAGAAATAAAAATTATTAATAAGTGAAGTATCAATTTACTTTTTAAGCCTGTCAAATTCCGATGCAGTAAATTATTTAGAATTAAAAGAATGATTGGATAGAGGGGTTTCTTAAAATGAAGTAAATTAAATAAATATCATTTTGCACTGAAAATAGACCATTTAAAAATTGTAAAATACAACAATTTAATAGTTGCAGAAAATACAAAATTGAAACTAAAAGCAAGGATATCAAAAGATGGTTGGCGAAAAATACTGATATCAATCTCTGTAATTGTTGTCGTTTTATTTGTTACATCTATTATATTCATTTCTCCCATTACAAAATATTTGGTGGAAAAATATGATGTAACTTATACGGGTAGAGAGATCAAAATGGAATGGGCTTATGTAAATCCCTTCAGTGGCTATGTTCACTTTTCAGGTATCAAGATAATGGAGCAAAAGAATGACACAATATTCTTCTCTGCGTCAGGTGTTTCAATCAATTTCGAAATGATGAAACTTTTCTCTAAAACATATAAAATATCCGCACTCAATATTGCTGATCCACAAGCATTTATTAATCATGGAAAAGGTAATATTTTTAACTTCTTAGATATAATTGAAAAATTTACAAAAAAGGATAAACAGGCTTACAAGAAAAATGGCCCACTAAAGCTTAATATTCTCAACATAAGTATAAATAATGGAGAGTTTTTTTACAAAGAAAACTTTACTCCGATTAACTATTCCATTAAAAAAGTAAATATTGAATGCAGTGGCAAATACTGGAATGTCGATACCATGAATTTTAAATATGCCTTCAGTTCTGGAACTGGCTCTGGTGAAATAAATGGAACATTAGACCTGAATACTTCTTCTTTGGATTATAGAATGGGTGCAGTAGTGAAAAAATACGATCTGACAGTCATTGAACAATATCTGAAAGTAATGATGAATTATGGAAAATTCCGTGCCATTCTTGATGCTAATGTCAAAGCAACCGGAAATCTAAAGGATGCACGAAATTTAAATGCGAAAGGTATTGTATCGATTAGCGATTTTCATTTCGGGAAAAATCCGAAAGAAGATTATATGTCTTTTGATAAGTTCGTTATTGATGTCATTCAATTGAATCCTAAAATGAAACAGTACATCATGGATTCTATTTCACTAACTCATCCGTTCATAAAGTACGAAAAGTACGATAACCTAGACAATATCCAGAATATTTTTGGAAGGAAAGGGGTAAATGTAAAAGCAGTGGCTGCCGCCAAGAATACTCAATTTAACCTAGTTATAGAGATTGCCAACTACGTAAAATTAATAGCTAAAAATTTCTTTAACTCGGATTACAATATTGGTAAGTTGGCGATTTATAAAGCTGATATTCATTATAACGATTTTTCACAAAGTGAAAAATTTTCCATTGCTCTTAATCCTATGAGTATAATGGCTGGTTCGCTCTACAGTAAGAAAAAAAGAATCATAATGACGATGAATTCAGGAATAAAACCATATGGGAGCTTATATGTTAAGCTCGGTATAAATCCTAAGGACAGTTCAGATTTCGATTTGACTTATGACATCGACAAAATAAATGCTGCTGTGCTTAATCCTTTTCTAATAACGGCTACTACTTTTCCACTAGATCGTGGAAGCATAGCAGTAAAGGGTAGTTGGATGGTGAAAAACGGAAGAATTAAGAGCCAAAATCATCTTCTCGTAATCGATCCTAGGATCAGTGACCGCATGCGAATGGATGATAATAAGTGGCTGCCATTAAAACTTGCCATGTTTTTTGTACGAGAACGTGGTAACGTCATCGATTTTCAAATACCAATCACTGGAAACCTTAAGGATCCGAAGTTTCATTTGTGGGATGTGATTTTTAATGTCCTAACCAATATATTTGTAAAGCCTGCAACTATATTTTATAGATACAAAATTAAAACAATGGAACTGCAGATTGAAAAATACTTGGCTATTAAATGGCAAACAAATGTGAGCAAACTTCTTTCAGAAGAGGATGATTTTGCTAGGAATTTAGCGAAATTTCTAAAGAAGAATCCTAAATCAACCATCAACGTAACGCCAATGATATATGTTGAAAAGGAGAAAGAATATATTGCAATGTTTGAAGCGAAGAAAAAATATTTTCTACTGCGGAACAAAGATAAAAGCAAAGTATTTACACAGGAAGATTCTCTTAAAGTTTTCAAATTGTCAACAAAAGATGAGAAATTTAATAAGTACCTAGATTTGCAAGTCAAAAATAATATGCTGTTTACTGTTCAAGCGAAATGTGAAGCCCTACTCGGTTCGAATTTCTTGGAACGGCACTTTGAACATCTCAACAAAAAGAGAGAAGAGGTTTTTATGAATTATTTCATAGAGAAGAAAGTTAATAAACAAATTAAAATCACGGCTGCAAAAAACGAAGTGCCATTCAATGGATTCTCTTATTACCGTATTTCATATAACGGCAAACTACCTGACGATTTGAAAGTTGCTTTTAATAAACTACATGAATTCGATAATAATAAGCCTCGTAAAAAGCTGAAAGAAGAAAGAAAAAAGACAAGGAACTGGCTAAAAAAAGGGAATTGAAATTATGACAAAAATTCAATTAAATAAAATTGGTATGTTGCTTAAATTAACAAGCAAAAAGTGGTACCAACGCGATCCATTCAGGGAAAGTGCAATAATAGCGTACAACGCCATATTCTCTTTACCAGGTTTATTGGTGGTGGTAGTAAGCTTTGCCGGATACTTCTTTGGCGCCGACGCGGTAAGTGGCCGCTTGTACAGTCAAATTGCATCTACAATGGGCAATGATTTAGCGATACAAATTCAAGATATGATTTCAGCCGCCAACAAAAGCAAAGATTCGTGGTGGGCTACTGTATTGGGAATTATAACTATTATTATTGGAGCCACAGGAGTGTTTGTCCAAATTCAAAAATCACTAAATACGATTTGGGAAGTGAAAGGAACAAGCTCCAAATCAGGCATTTGGGTGTTTTTAAAAACACGGCTCTTTTCGTTTGGATTAATAATGTCTATTGCATTTTTACTGCTGGTTTCATTAGTCTTGTCATCATTGTTATCAGCGTTAGGAACCTGGACCATAAGCCGTACCTCTGAGGGTCTCATAATTTTATTTCAAATTTTAAATTTCATTTTCTCATTAGCAATCATAACCGTATTATTTGCATGTATGTTTAAAATATTACCAGATGCAAAAATTAAATGGAGATTGGTGTGGATTGGAGCATTTTTTACTTCCTTGTTATTTGTTATTGGTAAATCTGCCTTGGGCTTATATTTTGGAATGGCAAACCCGGGTTATGGTTACGGAGCAGCAGGCTCAGTTATTCTCATATTGTTGTGGACATCTTATTCCTCTATGATTGTTTTTTTTGGTGCTGAATTTACCAAGGCCTACTCTGATTATTATTATGGAGAAATTTCTGCTTCAGAAAACGCTGTCAAAGAGAAAGAAAAAATCAAATGAAGATGATAAAAACACTTTGGTTTGGTAAAACATATTGAGTAAAATAATATTTATTGAAAAATATAATTAGCAAAAATATTTTGTATGCGAAAATATGTAAGAAAAAGGTAACGAATGTTTGTTCTCTTGTAAAGTTATTGCTCCTGCGGTTTTACACAATTGCGCAATAAAACAGGTTCTTTACCTCTTAAGCAGCGCTATTTTCTTGAATAAATACCGCCTAAAGGCAATATGCGTGAATGATGTACATTATTTCAAAAGTTGTGTAAAACTTCTGGCAATGAATACGTGCAAATTTGTACCGTTAAACTTAATTCACAAACCTATTTAAAACTTAATTAAAACTTAATTAAAACTTAATTAAAACCTAATAATAAATGAGAAAAAAATTACTCAACTCAATTTTATTCGCCACGATCTTTGTGACAGGTGGATTTAGCTATGTAGCAAATGCACAGGCTCCCAATCTAGGCACCGCAGCAAATTTTGTTCTATTTACTACAATTGGAGCAGTTAACAACACTGGTATTTCACAACTTACTGGCAATGTCGGAACCAACAACGGCTCTATCACTGGCTTCGGAAATGTGAACGGTGTCATGCACAATGCAGATGGAGCAAGCGCACAGTGTGCAGCAGATTTATTGATTGCCTATAATCAATTGAACAGCACTGTTCCAACTTTTTTCCCAGCACCTTTGCTTGGAAATGCAGAAACGTTATTTGCTGGTGTCTATTCTATTGCACAGGCAACAACTTTGAACGGCAATCTGATTTTGGATGCACAAGGCAATCCCAATGCAGTATTTATTTTTCAGATTCAGGGACCTCTCTCAACTGCCGCAAATTCAAGTGTCACATTGGTTAATGGAGCATTGGCATGTAATGTGTTTTGGAAAGTAGAAGGTCTGGTAGAGATGGCTGCAGGAACTTCGATGAAGGGAAACGTTATTGCCAATAACGCAGCAATTAACTTGAATTCTGGCTCGACCCTTGAAGGAAGAGCACTTTCAACTACAGGAGCAATTACTGTTGACGGAGTGCTTGCTTACACACCAATTGGTTGTGGAAGTCCTTCTCTTACAGGACCTGCAACTCCTGAATTGGCTTCCACAGTTTGTTATGCAATATTTTCAGGTAATGGACCTGTTGCGAACTCTGGTGTCACTTATGTTGTCGGAGATGTTGGAACCAATGTGGGCTTAACCACTGGTTTTAATCCTTTGTTCGTTACTGGTGAGATTCATCCAATCCCAGATGGTTCCACTGCGGCGTGTGCAGCTGATTTACTTAATGTCTACACCTATCTAAATACGCTCCCCGACGATATTGAGTTATTGTATCCTGCACAGTTTGGTAATGATCTGGTACTTACTCCACACACCTACCTGATGAATGCAGCTACCACATTTACAGGCAATGTGTTTCTGAATGCAGGGGGAAATTCTGATGCAGTGTTCGTTATACAAATCAACGGCGCATTATCAACAAGTACTTATTCAAAAGTCAATTTGATGAACGGAACACAATCTAAAAATGTGTTTTGGAAAGTTGACGGTGCTGTTGACATAAATGACTATTCGGATTTCAATGGGACAATTATTTGTAACAACGGTGCGATTAATTTAAATACGGGTGTAAAATTAGAAGGAAGTGCACTCACAACAGATGGAGCTGTAAGTACCACAGCAATTATTGCTACCATAACTTCAGATTGTACTTCAACCGGGATTAGTTCTTTTGAGAATGGAAATTCACCAGAAGTGCTTAGCATATTTCCAAATCCATTTAGCACATATACTACCATAACCATAGACGAAGAGTTCCCAATCAATAATTGTGAAATTATTTTGTACAATGTTTGGGGAAAGCAAGTAATGAATAAAATTTTATCCAATCAAACAACCATTCTTGAAACAAGTTATCTTCCTTCAGGAATATACTTTTACAACGTGGTTAGTTCTGGAAAAACAATACAATCAGGCAAACTGATTTCAGAAAAGTAAAGTGTTTTCATGTAAGAAAGTCCTTTATCTGATATAATTGGGTAGAGGACATTTCTATTAATATTTATGAGATGAAACATTATAAAAGGTAGTTGGCCTATCACGCCACATTAGCTCTATCAAGATGATCTTTATATTATGGGTCATATTCGAATCAATACAAGTAAAACGATCATAAAGAAAGTGAATAGTCCTCAGGGAAAACCCAAGAGCCATTATAGTAGTTGGCGTTGTTAGTTTTTCTGTAGTTTCCTTACACCGTATCTGGTCCCGGAATTTTAAAATAATTACCTTAATTATCGATCACATTTTAATCAAAGTTACTATAAACTAATTCTTGGAGAATTTCAAGAGCCTAGGATATAGATGCTGTTCTAGAACATTCTTAGACTTTTGACTCAAGATATTCTTCTTGGTTAAAAAGATATTTTATTCCGTAACTAGCTATTGCTCTTCACCAAAGACTCCTTTTGTTTTATCCTCATTGAAAGTGTAAAAAGTTAACAGACTTTCGGAAAAAAAATGTAAACTTGTGGAATAATATAGAATCATAACTGCAATTCTTTTATGGGACTATCCAAAATATATTCAATCAGAACATTTCAGAATTTCAAACTTATGAAACACCTTGTTTTTACCCTACTCTTATTGACATCACTTCAAGTTTCTTGTCAAGTGCATCTCGGGCCAGGTCAATCGTTTCTCAACATCCAGGCAGCTGCAAATGCTCAGGCTATTCAGCCTGGTGATACGGTGTATTTGCACGCAGGCAATTATTTTGGATATCAGTTTGTTACCCAACTCAAAGGAAAGGCCAATGATTGGATTGTGATCCGCCCGTATAAGCAAGATGCCATCGAGATAGCTGGAACTTGGCAATTTGTCAGTGCAGAATATCTCCGTTTTGAGCATCTGACTTTCAAAGGCAATGCCAACTATCCTGGCCGTTTGTTCAGCGTAGACAATGGCGGTAGTTGTCTCACCCAATCCAAATTTATCGTAGTGGACAGTTGCCACTTCTCCAACGTGACCGATCCTACTGCTATTGCCGGATTTAAGTTCGGTGGTGTTGATAGTTTCGCTGTTACGCATTGTGTCTTTCAAGATTTCCCAGCAGTCAGTACAATGGATTATAATGTCTGCCACGTAGGACTAATACAGGATAATCTATTTGAAAACTGTCTCAGTGGTGGGCACATCAAAGGGGGCGCCTCCGATATCCGAATGGAACGTAACCTGTTTATCAACGCTTCAAAGGAGCCTTGGGTGGCCTTTGAATTGGGTGGCGATACTGGTGCACAGTTTTATTGCCCGAGCGACAAGTTCGAAGTCAAAAACCTCGAGTTCTACTCCAACGTTATCATAGGCGGGTATCGAGGCTTGGCATTATCATCAGCAAGGGATTGTAAGGTCATCAACAATACCTTTTATCAATGCGGACAGGCTACGATGCGTTTTTTGACCACCAGCGCACTTTATCCAACACTTTCTGGTAATATCCTCGAGAACAATCTTTTTGTATTTGGTAATTCGGCTTATTTTAATGGCGGTCAGCAGCCTTCCACCGCTGCTAGTTTTAGCAACAACCTCTATCAAAGCACAGTACTTTCAAATTTCAATGGACCTTACTGGGACTCACCTGCCTTGGATGCAATTAAAGACCCTAATCCACTCTTGTTTGGTTCCTCTGTCAATATCCTAACAGACGCATTAAACGGGGATTATAACATAATTGGCGGCTGTCCTGCCGAAGGGGCCGGAAAGTTGGTTACAGAACCTTCACTTGATTTTTATGGACTTCCTTTTTCTGCAACAGCGCGTTCGATTGGTGCAGCTGAAGTTGTTAAACCGCTGGGATCTGATACATTTTCCCCTATTGATCCAATTTTGGTTTTCCCAAATCCTGCAACCGATTATTTAGACATTCCTATCCAAGGCGATGTATCGGAAGTGCAGATTTATAATAGTATGGGAATCCGAGTCAGACAGTCAAAAACAGGTCAGAAGATTAACATTTCCGATCTGCCTGCAGGTATGTATTTTTTAAGAATAGGCAAGCACATACAGAAATTTCAGAAAAACTAAAGTGCTTAGAAATAATTAATAAAGAATATTGTGACAAGTTTTTGAGAATACTAAGCGCTAACTTTGCTATGATTTTAAATGCCTACAATCCCCCTCTCCACTAGTTAACCTCAACGCATCAATACCAAAATGACAGCTCAAGCCATGATACCACTCTCTGAAGTAGAATAACTTAAAATAGAAACCTTCAAAAAATCGGATGTCTTGGCCCCAAGGCTTTAAACATGGCACTGTCCCCAAATGGCAGATTGGTTTTTGATGAAATTTATTCGAAAGCGAAATTTATCTTTAGTTGACTTAGACACCTATTCCAGCAAAAGGAAAATCCTCGCATTTCTTTTCTGAACAATGCCTTGCCATTAACCCAAATTCAGCGTTAGACGCTGAATCGACGAAGTTTTTGGATATTATCAAAATTTGTCTGGGTTTAACCCCCTGACGATTTTTTAAATATCAGGGCTTTAAAGTCGAAAAATTAAGGATTTTCGTCGACCCAAAGGGCAAAATCTGCTAATGCGGATTTTGGGTTTAATTGGAACTCATCGGTCAAATGAAAATAATTCATTGTCATTGTTCTTATTTTTCAGTATGATGTCGCCTAGAATCTCCGCTGCTGCCACGCTAAACGTGATGCCATTGCCGCCATATCCCAAGGCAAATAGGATCCTTGGACTATTGAAAGATCCTATGTAAGGCAGTCCGTCTTTTGTTTCTCCAAAAGTGCCTGCCCATGCGAAGTCTGTTTGAAAAGGGATGTTAGGGAATAATTTCTTAAAATCAGCTTCTAATTTTAAACGTTTGGCGGTCAAAATTTGGTCTCGTTTTTTGGGGCTATAAAAAGGTTCGTCGCGGCCACCGACGATAATTCGATGGTCGTTAGTGGTTCGAATGTAGAGATATGGAGTTTTTGTTTCCCAAAGTAAGCTGTTTTGTAGCCAAAAATCTGCCAGCGATGCAATCGGTTTGCTAACGATGGCAAAGGTCGAATTGAGTTGGGTTACTTTTTGAGGCAGGTAGTTTTGCGATTCATAGCCACAGGCTACGACTACATATTTTGCAGTTATGGAATGGCCTTTTGTGGTTTTGACTACTACATTTTTTGAATTTGGATCCCATATATCCACCTCTGTCAAATCATAAATTCTACAACCTTTTTGTTGCATTTTTCCCAGAAGGTGTTGGGTAAGTAAATAGGGGTCAACGTGTGCACCTTCTTCAGACAAAATACCTGCTGGAGCACGGAAGCCAAACTGCGATGCAATATTTTCTTCTGAAAGCAAGGCCACCTTGAAGCCAGCTGCTTTACGGGCCTCGAACTCTGGCATGATGATTTGGCGTGCATCTTTTTTTGTGCTGGCATAAAAAAGGCTAGGGTGCGTTTCAAAATTGGCAGCACCTGGTATTTCATCACAAATTTTCTCTAATTTTTCAATAGCCTCAGCGCAGATTCTATAGGCTCGTATGGCTTGTTCCGTCCCCTTAATTTCCATCAATTTGAATAGTGGCGTATCAATTTCATATTGCAACATTGCAGTGCTGGCCGAAGTACTTCCAAAACCAATGTGCCTTTTTTCGACAATTATGGTATCCAGCCCAGCATTGCTTATGTGATTGCCAATAAGTGCGCCACTGATACCGCCACCGATGATCAACACATCTGTTTTAGTATCTGCTTCCAAACTTGGAAATACGTTTTTGATGCCATCTTTTATCATCCAAAAAGGATAATCGGAATGCAAGTTCATTTTCTGTTTCTTTTAGGATAAAAAATGTGGATACAAAGGAATGAAAAAGGTGGTAAACTTTTTGCAAAATCATAGCAATGTTGACTCTTTTTTAAATCAATCTTACCCATTTTTACTTCTGAGAAAATGTATAGTTCCAATGTTCGAATGACATCTTTTGCTCAATAAGTGATTACTGCCACTGCAAAAGAAATATATTGCCAAAAAAAGAGTGCCCAAATAAATAAATAATACCTGCGAACAGAAGCCAGGTTTCCCAATTGTACCCGAAAAATGGCTATCATTAAAAATATCAAAAGCATTATTTGCGTGATCGTAAAAACGGACCGATTCAATGAAAAATCACAATAGTATGGGAGAATAATCAAGCAAATAGATACTGCAAAAATCAACAAATTACCCGTTCGAAACACCATTTTTGCTCCCAATCTCAGGCTCAGAGTTTTAATTTGAAAACGTCTGTCCCCTTCCATGTCTGGGATATCTTTGAACCATGCTATAACAATACTATAAAAAAACATCGTACACACCAATAACCAAATTACTGGCGGAACGCGCCGGGAATCATTAATTTGTAAATGGAAATGGAGAAATAGCAACAGGTTGATAATGAGGCTTCGCACGGCAATGATGCAAAACGCCGCCCAAAAATGAAACCTTTTCAAACGAAAGGGAGGCAAAGAATAAGCCGTTCCAAGCAAAAGACTCAGCAAAACAGTTAGAAATAAATATTGGCCATGCAACAATGCGATGACCAAGGAAGTAGAAACGGAAACGAAAATTAAAATATACCCAGTTCGTAGCGAAAATTCTCCAGAGGCTAAAGGAAGCCATGGCTTATTGATGCGGTCAATTTCAATATCAGTGATTTGATTCAAACCCACTATGTAAATATTAGCTCCAAGACAACTGATCAAAGTTAAAACTAGCGCCCCAAAATGCCAATTCGAGTAATCTGAAAAAGACATTGCCAAAAAATATAGCACTATGATACTCAAACTGGTGCCTATAATAGTGTGTGGCCTCGAAAATCGAACAAGATTACGAATCATTCCCATGATAGCTGCTTTGGCTCGGGCACATTTTCATAAGAAATAGTGCTAACTGGGCATATTTCCACACAGGCCATGCAAGCAATATCACAAGGGGTGTTCACTGCAATGGTATCGAAAGCCGAAATAAAACCAGGTTCTTGTGGACACACTCCCACACAAGCGCCGCAATGGATGCAAGCATTCCATCCGATTTGAAAAACGACAGGTTTCTTTTTTGTCATAAAATATCAGATTTTTTTATACTCAGAATATGGGCTGAAATAATCAGACATGGTTTTAAAAAGTAAATCATCTCGTTGGTCTATGTCTTTGTTTTTAAAAATGGCGGTTTTTTCGTGGTACAATTTCCACATCAAATTACCGCTTTCCGCTAACCAGTTATCTTGATAACCTTTTAAGTTCTGCTTGGTTGGTTTTTGGCCGCTTTCAAAGAGTTCGGCTAAAAAATTAGCAGCAATTTGCCCACTTTGCACAGCCGTATGTATACCGCCCCCAGTAATTGGATTGACATGCCTAGCCGCGTCGCCCACCAAAACAAGATTGTCAGCAAATTGAGTTTTCAAGGGTGCCGCAAGCGGTACACCACCGCCCTGAATTTCTAAAATACGTGCATTTTGGAACCTTTCTTTAAAAAATGAATTTTTCATGAAATAATCTAGGTGCCAAAGAGCATCATGTGGGGTCATGGTTCGAGCCACGCCAAGCCCAATTTCTGCGTAGCCGTGGCCTTTGGGAAAAACCCAAGCGTATCCACCAGGGGCCCAATGTTGCCCTGTAATAATTTCGAGCAAGCCATCTGTTTCTACACCATCTACTACGTATTGAAGGCAACTGGCTAATTCATTCAGCTTGATGTGTGTGTGCAAGCCTGCCCATTTTCCAACTTGTGATTGCAAACCATCAGCACCGACCAACACTCGAGTTTTAATTGAAATATTTTTGTTAAAATGAATAAGTTTTACTTCGCAGGTGCCGTCGATAGAAGTCTGATAACCAAGCGCCTCAGTTTTTAGCCACACTTCTGCTCCAGCGCGTTCGGCTTGTGTCATCAAATATCGGTCGAATCGGCGACGATCGACAACAAAGCCAAGAGGTTTTTGGTCTTCACCATTGCCGTATTCTTCGGGTTTGAGTTTTCGATAATCAATGATTTTTTCTTCTCCATTTTGATTGAAAATACCAAATCCAAAAATGTTTTCCAAAACGAACTCATCATCTGCAATTATGCCAACAGCCTCCAACGCATGCCTGCTAACTGCCCCTGAACATTGTACGGGAGCACCAAGTTCCTGCCGTTTATCAACTAACAATACCTTTAAACCCAAATTTGAAGCCACTCGTGCAGTAGTTGCCCCAGCAGGTCCAGAGCCAATTACAACGACATCATATGTTTTTGATAACATAATTTCCATTTTTTTACCTGTATCGATATCCTTAATAACACCAAGATTTTTTGCTGAATAAAATTGTGCTTGTAATGCTTATTATTATTTTGTTTTTATTCCGCTTTGAATGTACTTGGTATTTTTATTATTATTTTGAACCTTAATAGAAATGATTGATGATCAAAAAGATTAAAACTTTTGAACAAAATTATGAGTGTTGAACAATATTTTTCTTACATTATTTTGGAGAAATGTTACATACTTCACAAATTATTTGAACAATTAATTTTTCACTTTAAATATTTGAAGAACCTCTTTTGACATGGAATTGTAAGGAAATGTTTTTCTGATTATGTAAGTTCATTTAGTGAAAATATTAGGATTTATATTGTTTATAACTAATGTTGTACACATTAAACCAAATACCAATACTCAGGTATGTATCTCCTCGCTTATTCTTTTTAATCTAGGATTTTATGCATTGACCCCAGCTGATCCAATTTTGGCTTTCCCAAATCCTGCCTCCGATTATTTAGACATTCCTATCTAGTGCGATGTGTCGGAAGTTCTGATTTATAATATTATGGGAATACGCGTCGGGGAGTCAAAAACAGGTTAGAGGATTAATATTTCCGATCTGCCATCAGGAATGTATTTTTAAGAATAGGCAAGCTGATACAGAAATTTCAGAAAAACTGATCCTAATCATGTAAAGTATTATCGAAGAATTATCATCAAGATAAATCTACTCCTGTTGACTCGATATTTGACTAACAGGAAAAGTACAATTATTCAAGAACCAATCAATTATCTAGAACCTTTTTTTGGTATGAGTCAGTTTGCATTTAAAACATACCTTATACTTAAAATGAACAACTGAGAATTCACAACTGGTTTAACCACATGACAAATCTGCAGTGATTAAAAATCAAAAACCACTAAGTCTGTTAATCACTTAACTCCCTTTTGCTTAAAGGCAAGAACCCACCTTATTTTATCATAACTATAAGCTTCTTCAAGATATTGGAAGATTTCTGATGTTTTAGCGTTATCTGGTAATTTTTCGATAGCGGCACTGATGGTCGAAATTTCTTCATCTGTTATCACTTGATAAATTTCTATTGGATCTCCTTGAGTGTAATGTTTTATTAAATGAGAGTGTATTGTACTGGGTGATAGGAATCTTTGCTCGCTTATTTCTTCCACACTCAGTCCTGTTTTGTATAAATCATAAGTCTGCTTCGATGTTGGTATTTTCGATTCTGACTTAGTTTTCACAGGGAGTTTAGGAATGGTGGTTTCAACATTTCCACTTTTCATAAAATCCGGATTTTCATCAATAAAGTTTTTGATTCTTTTGATAAATATTTCACCCAATTGCTGCCATTTTAACTCTCCAACGCCTGAAATACTGCGAAATGACGTTTCTGTCATTGGTACTGTACCTGCAATCTCTGCCAGAGTGGCGTCCGAAAAAATAATATATGGTGGAATTCCTTTTTCAACAGCGAGCTGCCTTCTGAATTCGCGTAAATCATCAAATAATGCATTTCGTGCGCGAATCCTTGAGGTATCTACTTTGGTTTTCGTTACTGTATATTTTTTATTCAATTCATCTCTTTCTCGGATACTCAGAGGTTTAAACAGTTGTAATTGTTTGTTGCCCTGCAAAATTTCTTTGCAAATTGGCAAAAGTCTCAGTTTGTGGTAATCGTCATAAGCTATTTCAAATATTCCATTTTGAACCATTTGCCAAACAAAACTCTGCCATTCAAATACTGGAACATCTCTTCCAACACCGTAGGTTTTTATTTTGTCAAAGCCTTTTTCTATAATTTCATGCCGAGCCGATCCCCGCAAAACATCCACTAATAGACCCATAGTTACTTGTTGTTCCAATCTGGTAACCGCTGATATTGCCATTTGGGCATATTTACTTCCGTCTATGTATTTGGGTGGTGATTTGCAAATGTCACAATTCCCGCAATCTTCATTGTACACTTCGCTGAAATAATTCAATAGAATTCTTCTTCGGCAAATTTGTGCATCAGCAAATTGCAACATGCTGTCTAGTTTTGCATTTTGTAATTCTTGATTTGCTGAATCACCCTCTCTAAACATGTCCCTGTAAATATTGACATCTTGGTAACTGAAAAACAAGATAGTCTCTGAAGCCAAGCCATCTCTTCCTGCCCGACCTATTTCTTGATAATAGGACTCTATGTTTTTGGGCAGATTGTAATGTATCACCCAGCGGACATTGGACTTGTCAATTCCCATCCCAAAAGCTACTGTAGCACAAACTACCTGGATTTTGTCGTTGGTAAAATCTTCTTGTACTTTAGCTCTACTAGGCGGATCAACCTGCGCGTGATATGCAGCAGCTTTAATGCCTTTAGCATTTAATTTTGAAGCGAGTTCTTCCGTGCTTTTTCGACTCAGACAATAAATGATACCAACTTGCTTAGGTCGAGATTTGATGAATTCAAGTATTTGTTCGATTCTTTTTTGTCCGGATCGTACTTCTAGACTGATATTTGGTCGGTCAAAACTGCTCAGAAAAACCTCTGCATTTTCAAGTTGTAGCTGATTGACAATATCTTTCCGGGTAAGCTTATCTGCAGTGGCGGTAAGTGCAATGATTGGAACATCTGGAAATTGTTCCTTCAAAAATCCCATTCGCGTGTATTCTGGCCTAAAATCATGCCCCCAGCTCGATATACAATGTGCTTCATCTACCGCAATGAGATTAATGGGTAGGTTTTTCAAAAATGGCAAAAAGCTGCTTGAAACAATCTTTTCAGGTGATACATAAAGCAATTTGAGTTTGTTTTCGAACAGCATATTTTCTATGCGCTGCATTTCCTCAAAGTTTTGAGATGAATTGATATATGCAGCAGGAATGCCATTGCCCAACAATGCTTCAACCTGATCCTTCATCAATGAAATTAGCGGCGAAACTACAATGGTAACTCCAGGCAAAATAACAGCAGGGATTTGGTAGCAAATACTTTTGCCACCTCCAGTAGGCATAAGCACCAAGGAATCGCGCTTGTTGAGTACCGTTTGAATGATTTCTTCCTGCGGTGGTCTAAAAGCGTCGTAACCAAAATACTTCTTCAAAGCATTGTGCGCGTGTTCCAATTCCATGTTTTGAATTTTAAAGCGCACAAATATAACACAATTTGTTTTAAATGAATCATTTCACAAATTGGAGTTTTTTTTTGTAGATAGGGAAGTGAGGTATTTTATGAGATATTTAAACATTGCTAACCAAGGAACTAAATCTGTCCACTATCTAACTCATCATTAATGTGCCTGCGTACATATTCCATCCCAAAGCAAGATTCGGAATTATCAATATCTTTACTAGGCAATGCAACTTGCATAGCTAGTATATAAAACCATCAGATCGTGTTTTTTGATTTAGTAAAATGGAGCTATGTTATTGGCCTAATTTTCCCGCTGCCACCTTAAGTCCGTCGGCTTTCGATTTGAATTCCTTGGTATAAGATTTTGGAGAGATGTTGTTTAGCAATAATGAAAACAATTTGCTCAGATCTTGAGTGGAATTGACTTGAGAAACACCGCGCAGGAAATCACCTTTTTGCGTTTTCCAAGAATCTTCGAAAACATTAGGTTTCAGAAATTTTGCAAATTCAAACAGTGTTGAAGCTGATCCTGAGAGGTCTTTAGGATCTAGAGTTCTAATTTTGCTTAAAAATGCTCCACTTTTGCTTTTCCAATCTTTTGAAAAAGATGTTGGCTTTAAGCCAGTGGCCAGCATATTCATCATGCTAGCAAAACTTGCATCTTGAATGGAAACAACACAGTGAGGAGTAATTGGCTTGGACATAACTGCAGCAGTTATTATGTTTGTAGCGATCAATGAAAGGAATAAAACGAAAAATATTTTTTTCATAAAATTAAGTGTTTTGAGATTGTTTATTCAAAGATATAATATTAAAACAATTAGGGTGCTATTAAACATTTTTTTGTTGCTGTCATAAAAATGTAATCAGGTTGAATCCAAATAAAATTCAACAAACTCTGATTTAAAACAAAGCTGCTTATCAAAACTAGGTCCCTCTTAATAAGTGAAGTATATATGATATATTTGTCATATTTATCAACTAAAAATTGCCTTATGAATATTCTAAAATTAGCAAATTGTGGGCTTTTGTGCCTATTATTCTTTGTTTCTTCATGTTCTAAAGATTCCAACGATGCTCTAAGCAAGACTCCTGCTCAACTCTTAACATGTCCTACCTGCTGGAAATATAAAAAAGTTGAAATCAATGATGGAACGGGTTGGAAGGAAGAAGTATTGGATGATTGTGAGAAAGATGATTGTTTGAGATTTCTTGCAGATGGGATGTATATTAATGATGCTGGTGCTTTAAAGTGTGATCCTTTAGATTCTCAAACAGATACTGGGTCTTATGTATTATCTGCAGATGGTAAGACATTGACGACTGATTTAGATTCAATACAAGTTGAAAAGCTGGATGCAACTACCTTGTTACTTAGTGATGGCTCTGATCGTGTTACCTTTACAGCTCAATAAGCTATAAAAGGCTTTGATTTGGGAATATGCCAGCATTAGAAATTATCTGATGCAGGCATTTCTAAAATATTTTTTGGGAAATACAATAAAGTAATTTTCAAGTGAAGATGAATTTCATCCCCAAAGGCACAACATTGAAGCTATCCGAATCCAAAAAAAAACTGTGAATCTGTCAAGATTTAAGCCCAAGCTATTTCATGATTTAATTCTTGAAATTATCGAAGCAGGTTTATTTCACCCTTAACAATTTCTACTTTCCCATTGCTGAACTCAATTTTGGCCCAAAACACAAAAACTGCAGGATCCATAAGTTTTCCATGAAATTTTCCATCCCATCCTTTGGATGTATCTCCGGGAATAATATTTTGACCTACAAAAACATTTGAACCCCAACGATCATAAATGCTTAACTCTGCTATGTTAATCACATTCTTATTTCCATAAATGATCCACCTATCATTGATGCCATTTAGGTCTGGAGAAAATGCATTGGGAATATATACATTGAGTTGCGGGAGTATTTTTACGAAAACTGAATCAAAAGCGGGGCAACCTGCCAAGCTAATTGCACTTGCATAAATCCAGGTGTTGGTCTCTGGTTGAACTATAGCTGAAAGACAGTTATTGCATGAAATTAATGATGCGGGCAGCCAATTAACTTCAGCAGGGAAGGAACTTGAATTGAGTATAATAGCTATTTCTTCACCTTCTTTAGCAATTATATTGGGGCCTAAATCAATAGTAAAATTTTCGCCTTCCAATAACAACACATTATTGGTTATGGATTTGCAGCCTTTTAAGTCACGAATATAAATATTGAACGTTCCAGGCTGAAGTTGCATAAAAATTGGACTCTGTGACCAATTTATGCCATCTAAACTGTATTCTATTGGTGGGGTAGCATTAACAATGTCTTCAATCGAAATTGAACCATCATTCAGTCCTTTACATGTTTCCTGAGTTACTATATTTTGTGATTCGATACCAAGGTAACCTAGCTGGTTGATAATTATGCTGTCACAACCTTCAACACTCTTTAAGGATAATGTGTCTGTGCCTACAAGGTCTATATTGCAAGTGATTCCGGAATTAACTGTTTGATATCCAGGCACAAAAAACCTTTCAAGTATAACAACGCTGTCGCAGGGGAAACTCGGAATAGTGACTGAGCTGATGCCTACTTTGCTTAGGTCGCAGGTTCCTTCAATGATGTAACTGGTGTCAGATGGCACATAAATTATTGTTGTAACGACAGTGCTATCGCAATTGTATTGATTTGACAAGCTTATCTGGAATACACCTTGGTTAGAAATATCGCAGGTGAATTCAGTTAGTTGAACAGTGTCACTTGGATTTAGACTAATGGTTTCGTAATGTAAACTGTCGCAACCCCACTGATTCAAGAAGCTGGTCTCAATGATTCCAGTTTGGTTTTTATCACAAGTAAATGAGGTCGAATAACTGGTATCCAAAGGATGAAAAATGTAATTGCTCACAACCACACTATCACACTCAAGGGTTTGGTAACTCACTGTATCGGCATAATTCAAGCCCTGCCCACAGAAATCCACTGAAATAAAAGTATAAATAATACTAGTTAAGCTTGTGATTATTGTAAGGGTGCTGTCACACCCATATTGGTTGATCAGATTGATTGTTGCAGTTCCTACTTTGCTTGAATCACAGCTAGTTTTGTTGATCGAGATGAGGTTTATGGGATACGATTTGTATTGAGTTATGACCAGGCTATCACAAAATTGTCCGCTGAATAATGTAGTGTCACTATACTCATTTTGCAAACCGCAAATAAAATTTAGCAGCATGGTCGAATCAGGCTTTTGGTAGTCAATTTTACGAATAACAAGACTGTCACAACCATTAATATTTTTTAACAGCAAAGTATCATTATATGCTGACGCATTATTGCAACTAAAACCCAGTATCAAACTGGTGTCAGATTTCGAGAACAATGTATTTGTAATCACCAATGAGTCGCAATTTCCAACAGAAAAAATAACAGTATCAATACCAACCAGGCTGATGTCACAACTTGATTTGGTGAAATTGCTCGTTATGGAAGATTTTTGAATTTTGAATACAGCTTCCACAGTTTTTTCATTGTTGCAGTAATCTCTGATGGTGAAATTGATGGTATAATCTGTTTGAGTCAGGTTGCCATCAAAATCATTTGACCATTGGACCGTTCCACAATTGTCAGTTCCCAATGCATTTCCATTTACTGCTATCCAAGCAAGTAATGAATCATAAGGATTTGTAAAACATTGAAGGATAGGAGAAGTAGGTAATTTGGTAAAAACGGGTGCCACCAGATCGACTACAGTGAAAGCAGAATTTACGGCTATTTGATTGCCGCAGTCATCTTCTGCAACAAACTCAACATTGGTAACTTCGCAAGGCAACGAAGGTTCTTGGTTGAAATTAGCTGTCCATTTCACGTTTGAACAATTGTCTGTAGCTTTTGCTCCACCTTGGGCATTGATCCATTGATAAAATTCACCCAATACATTTTCATCACAGCTGACTATTTTCTCCACAGGCGGTTCAGTAATTATTGGCGCTTCATCGTCCTCAGCTGTAATAATTTGTTCGACAGAAGTGCTATTCATACACTTGTCTTCAACAAACCAGATCCGCGTAATTGTTTGGTTGCAAGGAGGCCCTTGTTTGATTTCTGAAAAAATAACGCTTAGATTTTGGTCACAAAGATCTGTTGCAGTCAATACCTCCGCAATTGGCACATCCTTTTCACATTTCACATTAATCAATGGATCAGGCAAGGTGGTGAATTCCGGTGCTTCATTATCAGGTGCACATTCGAACATGGTTAAATCATCAATCAACACACCACAGCAAGGCGTAGGGCTTGTTCCGACAAATTCCAAGGTGGTTGAGCTTGCATTGGCTGTAAAAGTAAAGCACTTTTCTAGCCAAACATTAGAACCGGTATTGGTAGCTGTCCAAGTTTCAGATAACCAAGAACCATTTTCAATATTGATAGTGGCAGTTGCCGAGGCGGTAAAATTATGTTTGGCATACCAAAGAACAATGGTGTATTTGTATCCAATCTGAAGTCCGGTCAATGGAGTAGTAATGTTTCCATTGGTTGAGCCATTTAAATCCATATGTTGACTTGCTCCATTGGGGTTTCCTTGGCCAAGATTGTTGTGCAATGGGCCATGAATACTAACAGTTCCGGAGCTAACATCCCAATTGGCATAACTTGATCCTGTCGCGAAATCTATAAATCCGTTTGGCGTAGCAACAGGAGGGGCTTCAAAATCTCCATTGGGTATTCCTACTTCAGTCGGATCACCACAACAGCATGTGACGCAACTTGGTGGATTGTTATTGCCAAAGAGGCAATTTGAGCATATTAAAAGAGTCAGGGCAAAAAGGCAAAATTTGTTAAAGCTTTTCATACCGATAAATGGTGCAGTGGGTTATTTCAAAACAATGATACTATATTATTATTGAAATTTGAGAATTAATGAAAGATTTCAATTCCCGCTATAGTTCATAAAAAGCCTAAGAGATCAAATAAGCCTGTTTTGAATGTCTTCCTCTTCTTTTTTTTCCCTTTACTTTTGATATTCGTTCAGTTGAAAGTATGTTTACCTTTGGAAATATTTTTTGTGGGCTAAATCTTTTTTGATGATTGGCCTGCAATAAACAAAGCGTTAATAAATACAACTAAACAATCAAAATGCAGAACGAATTTAAACCATCCTTATCATTAGTCGATGCTTCAATGATAGTTGCTGGTTCAATGATTGGGTCAGGAATATTTATTGTCAGCGCTGATATTGTCAGACAAGTGGGAAGTGCTGGTTGGTTGATTGCTATTTGGTTGTTTACTGGATTTTTGACATTGGCGGCAGCCTTGAGTTATGGAGAACTTTCTGCCATGTTTCCCAAAGCAGGTGGTCAATATGTCTATCTGAAGGAATCTTGGAGCAGATTGATTGGTTTTCTGTACGGTTGGTCCCTTTTTACCGTTATTCAAACAGGTACCATTGCTGCTGTGGGGGTAGCATTTGCAAAGTTTGCAGGTTACTTTTTACCAGTCTTTGAAGTTGTTGACTCCAATATTCTTTTGAACATCGGCAGTTTCAAATTGTACCCAGCCCAGCTCTTATCCATCGCAATAATAGTACTGCTGTCTTATGTCAATACCCAAGGAATTGAAGGAGGAAAAAAGATCCAAACTTTTTTTACGATTGCTAAATTATCGGCTTTGATAGGCTTGGTGCTTTTTGGCCTGCTGATTGGTTTTAAGTCAGAAGTTTGGGCAGCAAACTGGCAAAATGCTTGGACCATATCGCACACTACGGACAATATTAATTTTACCAATGTGAGCGGTATTGCCATTTTGGGGCTCATTGCGGCAGCTATGGTTGGATCCGTATTCAGCTCTGATGCTTGGAACAATATTACCTTTATAGCAGGTGAGGTGAAGAATCCACAGCGAAATATTGGCTTAAGTTTATTGCTAGGCACTGGCATTGTTACCTTATTGTACATACTTACCAACATCATGTATTTGGGTGTTTTACCTCTGAATGAAATAGCATTTGCAGCCAATGATAGGGTAGGTGTCGCTGCATCTTCTTCAATTTTTGGAGGAATTGGAACATATTTGATTGCCGCTTTGATTATGATTTCAACTTTTGGTTGCATCAATGGGATGATCCTTTCGGGTGCCAGAGTTTACTACACCATGGCCAATGACGGATTGTTTTTCAGCCAAGTAACGCAATTGAATAAACACAATGTGCCTTCTAAAGCATTGTGGATCCAATGTATTTGGGCCAGTGCTCTATGCCTTTCAGGAAAATATGGAGATCTGCTGGATTATGTGGTTTTCGCCGTTTTGATCTTCTACATCATTACCATTCTTGGAATTTTTAAATTGAGAATTACCAGACCAGATATTTTACGACCTTACAAGGCATTTGGATATCCTTTGGTGCCTGCATTATACGTCGTACTGGCATCGGTTTTATGTTTTGCACTTCTCATTTACAAGCCCAATTATACTTGGCCCGGTTTGTTCATTGTTTTGCTTGGTATCCCCGTATTCTACTTTATTAATAGGAAGAATTGATATTTTTCATAAAATGAAGTGTAAAGGGCCAAGGAATTGTTTTTTGGAGAGAATGTGCAGATATTTTATGCTAATGATAGGAATTTGAAGAGGACTATTTTGCATTTTTATTCTTGTCATGAAATCAATACATTAAGTTTAATATTTCATGAACATTATGAGCAATCCATCAGTTACTGAATGGTAAATAGTTTATTGCCATTATTAGGTTAAAATAAGTGAGGGCCAATGCTTATTTTTGTGTTTCAATTCCAATACCGATTTTATTAAAATATCATGAAAAGCACAATTGTAAAACTGTTAGCTTTAGTAATCCTTTTGCAATTTACTTCCTGCATGGAGGTCAATAAGCCCTATAATCTCATTGCCCCTGGAATGTGGAGAGCGGAGTTGTCATTGACTCCAAGCACAGTTACACCCAATAAGAAAGGAGAGCCTTTAAAAGAAAAATTGAATATCAATTTTGATGAAGTAACTGAGGGTAAATTGCCCTTTAATTTTGAAGTAGAATATCTTTCAGATAGCATGTTTACTATGACAATAATCAATGGGGAAGAGCGGATTCTGGTTGATGACATAAGTTTTGGTAGAGACAGAAAGACTGGTAAAGACACCTTGCTTGCTAATTTTCCGGAATACGATAGTTACATCAAAGCCTTGTGTGAAGGATCCATCATGGCAGGCGAATTTGTAATAAAAAGCAAGGAAGATTTTAAAATACCTTTCATAGCTAAGTTTGGAAAATCATACAGGTTCACTGATTTGCGAAAGAAGCCTGCTATCGATGTGTCTGGCAATTGGGAGGTGAATTTTGATATCAATACTCCAGCTCCTTATAATGCAATAGGTGTTTTCAAACAAGCCGGAAACAAGTTGACAGGAACATTTAAAACAGAGACTGGTGATTTCAGATATCTAGAAGGTACCATTCAGGATAAAAAATTGTACCTGTCCTGTTTTGATGGGGCACATGCATTTCTTTTTGAAGGAAAAATCCAAAAAGATGGCAGTATCCAAGGTTCTTTTAGGTCAGGATTGTCTGAGCCGAGTATTTGGGCTGCCAAACGAAATCCAGCTTTCAAGCTCAATGATCCATACAATATTACCAAAGCCAAATCTTCCAATCCCATTGATTTTACTTTTCCGGATGAAAATGGTAAGATGGTTTCTTTGAAAAGTGCTGAATACAAGGGAAAGCTGAAATTGATTCAAATCATGGGAACCTGGTGTCCCAATTGTAAAGATGAATCTAAATTATTGAGTGAAATAAGCAAAGAGTATCAAGGCAAGAATCTGGCAATTATTGGATTATCGTTTGAAAGATATGAGGATCCTAAACAAGCTCAAGCTTTGATTGCACGCTACAGAAACATACTTGGCATAAAATATGCCATACTACATGGTGGACCTGCTAAAAGGGAAGAGGCTATAAAGTTTCTGCCTTTTTTGAATGAATTGGTTGCATATCCAACTTTATTGGTGTTGGATAGCAATGATAAAATAATTAAAATTCATACAGGCTTTGCTGGACCCGCAACTGATGAATATGCTCAGTTCAAAAATGAATTGAAAGCATTATTGGATCAGAATTTAAAAGAATAGAAAAATAAGAAACGTTTTAAAACTCCCATGTCAACAAATACAATAGCAATAGTATTTCATCATCTTGATTATCAGAAAGTAAAGTCTGTTAGTCATTCTTTAACTCCATTGGGTTTTACGTTTCATCCTATCGAGGCCAACAATGATTTGACTCATGTTGGAATAGCAGATCCTATTGTCACTATTCATCAAAAAGTGATTGTTTTTCTTTCTGAGAAGTTTTTGACGGATGCAAACTGTATTTATCAATGGCACAATGCTATGCAACAAATTCAGTTAAGTGGCACCAAGCAATTGTTTCTTTTTGTAAGTGATCCCAATCTACATGAAGAAGTCGGCTTGACCACTGTGGGAGATGTTTTGTACTATATCAATTATTGGCAAGACACATATTTGCAAGCCAGAAAAAAATATTTAACTGAAGATAGATCATTATTAGAGGCAAATGAGGATCTGAAACAACTGCGCGAAATTGCTTCTGATGTCGGAGAATCTCTGCATTTTATCCGAAAACAAGGAGTTATCGAGTTGGAAGAATTTCAAGCCAATAACTACAGAATCTTTTTTGATTGGGTTGGTTTGAAGAACTCAGTTGCTGATGATGAAAGTGGCGATGATTTTGACGAAAAGGACGAACTGATTCAAAAAAGGGTAGAAGCTTTAATCAAAAGAAGCCTTCCAGAATCTCATCAAAATGGTTCAGACGAGGCAGATGAAAAGACAAATGATCTGGATCAATCCCCAGAATCTGACTTGCTTAAAAAACTACAAGATTATAAAAACGGTGTATTGAGCGATGCAGACAAGTCAAGCTTAACAAGCTCCACTGACTCTCCAACTATTCCTAGCCAACATCCTGAAAGACCAATTGATGCAGATGTGGAGAAATTGAAGCAAGAATTGGCTATCAAACTCGGGATGACCAAAAATGAATTGGAACAAACCATTCATGAAACTCCGCTACTTCCATCAAGTCTTGGTGTGCTAAGAGAAAAAATTAAGATTGAAATCAATAATATTCCACTACAGTTGGAATTGGTGAGAGAGATCATAGATAACAAAGAACATTTTACGGAAGCTACCGATATTTTGGAAAACGTGCTCAAACAAGATCGCAATAATCTTGAAGCAATTTACCTTTTGTCTCAGTTATGTTCAAATGTAGGAGAATTTAAATTGGCTCGAACTTATTTGGAAAGATTGATCAGTTTGCAACCAGATTATCCGGGAGTTTATGAAGAAATGGGAGACCTTTTGGTAGAACATTTTCCTTTAGAACAAGAGGAAGCCGCCAAATTCTACAAAAAAGCTTATCAACACGACACCAAGAAGTATCACTTATTGGATAAACGAGCAAAGATTTTACAAAAGTTAGAAGGAAAAAGGAAAAAAGCCATCAAAACATATTTGAATCTGCTTGAAGTCCAGCCTGATCATCCCTCTGCCCATTTTCATCTGGCAGAATTATACCTTGAACTAGGAGATAGAATGCAGGCAAAGTTTCATTTTGCCAAAGGCTCAGGAGAGGAAGTTGCAATTCAAAATTTTGAAACCGAGACCCCTCCAAAGCCAATTGAACATATTGAGCCAATCGAAGCTCCAATAATCGAGCCTATAACTGCTGTAAATGTTGCGACCAGAACATGTATTACTGGCGCTACCTCAGGCATAGGTAAAGCCACTGCCAGATTATTGGCTTCACAAGGTTACGACTTATTGTTGATTGGAAGAAGGAAGGCAAAACTGGAAGAATTGCAATTAGAGCTTGAAGAAGCATTTGAAGTTGATGTTGAAATTTTGTCCTTAGATGTTACTGAAAGAGAGGCTGTTGAATATATGGTAGAAAAGCATACTGATATCTTCAAAAACGTCAATATACTCATCAATAATGCTGGCTTAGCACTTGGCTTAGATTATATTCATGAAGCCAATATGGATCATTGGGATCGGATGATTGATACCAATGTTAAGGGATTGTTATACATGACTCGATTGATTGCACCTTTTATGGTAGCTAGAAAAACAGGGTTCATAATAAATATATGCAGTACTGCCGGCAAGGAGGTTTATCCTAAAGGCAACGTTTACTGTGCTTCGAAATTTGCAGTAGACGCTTTAACACGCAGTATGAGGCAAGATCTCTTCAAACATGGTATTCGTGTAGGGCAAGTTAGTCCGGGAGCCACAGAGGATACGGAATTTGCAAAGGTGCGCTTTGAAGGGGATGATGAAAAAGCCAAAATTTATTCTGACTACAAACCATTGAGGGCGTCTGATATAGCCAGAATTATCCATTTCATGATATTGCAACCCTCACATGTGAACATACAGGATGTGTTGGTTATGTCTTCCCAACAAGCAAGTGCAACATTGTTTAACAGAAACGGAAGAGACTAAACGGTTCTTTTATATTGAATAATCAATTCTTAAACTTATACTTCTTGGGGCTTCCTGTCGTGCAGGCCTCCAACTGTATGCTGTATTGAGCACATTGCCCATGATCAAGCTCGTTTTGATTTGTCTTGAAATTTGTACTGAAGTTCTGATATCTAATATCGAAAATCCTTTGTTGTTTGCATCCCGAAAGGTTTTAACTCCTGGGATAAACTGTTCAAAAATTTTATCTATTGCATCCATGTTGCTATTGTATAAGTATGAAAAGCCCAATGAAATAGAATTGTACTTTCCTTCTATATCCCATTTTACAGTATGTTTGAACCTGTATTTGAGTACATTTTCATCTGAACTGGAATTATTCTTTTCTACATCAGTGAAGTTTTTGAACTTGGGGTCAATATAGGTGTAGCCGGTTAAAAGCCAAGTTTCTACGTTCCCTATTTTTCCCTCCGCGACAACACTAA
Source organism: Chitinophagales bacterium (assembly GCA_038326165.1). Classification (GTDB taxonomy): domain Bacteria; phylum Bacteroidota; class Bacteroidia; order Chitinophagales; family Saprospiraceae; genus JAEUUM01. The sequence continues at coordinate 38,703 of JBBQJT010000001.1, forward strand.
AATCTATACCTTTAATCACAGTGTTTCCAATATTCTGGGACTGAAATCCCAAACTGGTTAAAGTAAATTCCATCATGTTGTTGTATTCAGTCCAAAATCCTGCAACATCAACAAATCCCTGCCAATCCATGATTCTAAATCCTTGTTTTAATCCTATTTCGGAGGTCCAGCCAGTTTCAGATTCGAGTTTGGCATTGGGTATAACAGGAAAAATGCTGAATCTAGTAGTAATGAATTTTTCGGCGATGGTTGGGAAACGGTATGCTTGTCCGTAGGAAGCTCTTAAAAATGTTCCCTTAGCTAGCTTGGCATTCAATCCTGCTCTGAATACTGGCTTTGATTCTTCTGATACTCCATTGGGAATGGTATCCAAGCCAAATTTCGACCCAATTATTTCTGGTGATTTGATTGCATTGTATTCATATCTGGCACCGACGGAAAGCGTCAACCAATTCCATAACTTTTTGTCCAATTGTGTATAAGCTGCTCTATTTGTTATGGAATAAGTGGTATCTCCGTACAGATCAGCATTGACAGAAGTATAAGTACTAACAAGACCGGCAGTAGCAATGAGGCCTAGTTTGGTGAAATTATGCTGCCATTGATATTCCCCGTAGAAATATTCGGACTTATTGGATTGTTCCGCACTGTTGTCATTGTTGATTGAAAACCATCGTCCCAATATTTTATGCTGACTGTTCCATTTGTCCCTATAGTTCAAGTATGGATCAATATTATAACGAACTTTATCCGACTCTGCAATGGTGCCGTTATCGCCCTGCAAAGCTCCAGCTTTATCATTCCGCCACAAGAAAAAGCTTCTGCTGAGCCCTTTATTGAAATTAGTATTTAATCCTAACACGAGGCGGTCATTGAGCCTGTGCCTAATCCCAACATTAAAACGCCCATATTTATTGAAGACAGAGTCTATGTAATTGTAGTTGTCTCCATTTGTTAAAAATCCACCGAGCACGAGATCCGTTTTTCCAATTTTTCTTTTATGTAAAATTGATGTACCATACTTTAATGGAGTGTTGGACCACCATTTTTGGTCAGGATTCTCTGGTTCTAAATAAGCTGTTGTAAAAAGTGCAACCTTGGTTACTGGTTGCGATGTCGCATAAGAAGTTCGCAGATTGATGATGCCATTCATGGCAGCCGAACCGTATAAAGCTGAAGCCGCACCTTTGAGTACTTCTATTTGTGAAATATTTTCTATCGGCAGATCATTCCAATTTGATAATCCAGCATCGGATTGTAAAATCGGCAAGTCATCCATCAATACCAACACTCTGCTACCAGCTCCGTAGGAAAATCCACTTCCACCGCGTATATTAGCTTGACCATCAATAATATTAACACTTGGAACTTTGTTCAATACTTGATCAACAGTGGTCAAATTATTGTTTTCAATTAATCTTGGTTTGATTACTTCTAACGAGACAGTGCTCTCTTGTATTGGTGCTTCATATTTTCCAGCAGTTATCGTGGTAGTCTCCAATAATTTCTGATTTTCAATCATTTCGAAGACCAAGTTGGAGAGACCGGATACGCCAATTTGAACGCGTTTGAAAATAGATTCATATCCCACAGAAGAGACTTTCATTTCAGCTGTTCCCAGATTGGTTTTAAAACTAAATTTGCCTTCAGCATCAGTCATTGAGCCTGTGGTACCTATTTGGACTGCTATATTGTCTAATCCAAGTTTGGTTTTTTCATCAATAACTTTTCCTGAAACGATGGCATCTTGTGCCAAACAAAATATATGGCTAGTCAAAATTAATAACAAAGTAAATAAGTTCCGCATGGTTGGTGTTTGTAACTGCAATATAGATAAATTTTAGTTTTCAAAGCATCATAAAATGCTAACAGTCTACTAATATCAATTTTTATAATTCTAAAAAATCCTTCTTAATTAGAGCTTTGTCATAATTTAATCCTACTTTTGAATCTATTCTTTTTAAACTTTAACCATTGACTATGAAAAAAAATCTACTTCTTTTTATTCTATTAGCGGGAACATCAATTGCCTTTGGGCAATTTGGGACTTGTACTCCTGATCCAACCTATGCTGATTCAGCTGTTGGGGTTTATCCTTTGCCATATGATCCAGTTGCTAACCCAAATGGAGGTATTACAAAATCAGCATGTAAGAATAAGCCATATCAATTTGATTTCAATATCAATGTTCCTGATACAGTAAATTTATTGGGTCAAATGGTTCCACTTCAGAAGTTATCTCTTGCAACGTCTGGTGCTATAAGCAACTTGCCTGCTGGTCTTACTTATGCATGTAATCCCCCAAATTGTGTATTCGATAAGAACACGGTGGGTTGTATTGCAATATTTGGAACCGTAACAAATGCCGTTCCAGTAGGAGATTATGAGTTGTTGATCAATGGGACTTTGAATATCGGATTTGATTTTCCATTCTCTTTTCCAAATGCAGCCTTGTTTCCGGGGACATACATCCTAAAAGTTGAGGAAGAAAACAGTTCTAATTGTTTTGTAGTATCAACCACTGATGCTAGAATTAAGAATTTTAGAGCTGAAATTGCAGTTAACCCAATTGACGAAACAGCAAGGATAGTTGTACACAGCAAAGTAAGTGGATCTGTTAATTTGTCTATTACCAATATGGCAGGACAAAAATTGATTTCTGGCAAACATTTCATGTCTGAAGGACGCAATGAAATCCTTGTAGATGCAGTTGTGCTAAAATCTGGGATTTATTTGTTTACCATTGAATCAGAGGGAGAAGCAGCATCTGGAAAAATGATGGTGCAACATTAATACAACGAGACTGTCGGGACTTGTTTGTATTTTGAGCGAGTCCCCATTGTCCAGTTCAGTGTCAGTCCAGTTGATAATCCTGTGGGAGTTTGCTGAGGAATAATATACAAACTCAAATCATCTGATACATCAAAAGTTTTTAAGTGGGCGGCTGTGAAAGCTTCGACTGCTTGCAGCACATAAACCAAACCAAATCCAACTATATTTAACTCGAAATTTTTACGATAGAAATCTCTATTGGATTTCAAAGCGGCAGAACTGATTCCTGGAAAAGCGTTCGGGCGCATCTCAAGCAGTGCTTCCCGTGCCACTTTAAACCTGCGATACTCAGTATAATTAAAGTAGCTCAAGTAGCCCATTCCTCCAATACCAGCGTAAACTATTGGCATTTTCCACCATTGTCGGTTATAAGCTTGACCTGCTCCAGGTAATACCAATCCCAGTAACAATGCTTTTTTGGGTGATGGACTAAATTTTACCTTGGTTCGAAATTTCTTTTCGATGCTATCTGATTTTGATACAATCTTCAATGAATCTTGGGCATAGAAGTTATTGTAAGCACTCAAAACGATAAAAGCACAAAGAAGAGATTTCAATGTATTCATCAGCCCAATCTGAAGTTAGAAGTAAAGAGCTTTATTGCTAAAGCCAATAATATCATACCGAATACTTTGCGCATAATATTAGTTCCAGTATTGCCCATTTTGCGATGAAGCCATGAACTACCCCTTACAGTAAAATAAATAAAAACCAAATTCAAGAGAATTCCTACTAGAATACTATCAACGTGATATTCAGCCTTGAGGGATATCAAAGTAGTCATTGTTCCAGCACCTGCAATCAACGGGAATGCTAGTGGAACAATTGTTGGTGCATCATTTTCAGTTGTGTCTTTGAATACTTTAACACCACTTATCATTTCGAGTCCGATCAAAAATAAAACAACTGCACCTGCCAAGGCAAAAGACCTCACATCTAGGTTCAATAACTTTAAAACTCCTTCACCTGTAAAAAGAAAAGCAATCATCAACAAGCCAGAAATCAAAGTAATTTTTAAAGGTTCTATTAACTTTCCTTCAGCTTTTAATTTTATGATCACAGGAATACTTCCCAGAATATCAATTACGGAAAACAAAACTAAACTGACAGAAAAGATTTCTTTGAAGTGCATAACTAAATGATGTCCAAGGTTTCAAGAATTCTGTTTAATTCCTCTGTAGAAGCAAAATGGATCTGAATATTACCGCTACCCATTTTGGCTTGTTTAATTTGAATTTTAGTTTCAAACATTTTAGCCATTCTATCTTCTAGTTTTTTAAGCATAAAATCTCTTTCTGGCTTACTATTAACTGCTTTACTTTGTTTGGAAGATTGTATTGATTTAGCCGCTTGCTCCAATGCCCTGACAGAGTATTCTTTCTGTAAAGTCTCCTTATGCAGTTCTAATAATGCGGTTATATCTTCAATTCCGGCTAAGGCTCTGGCATGTCCCATTGATATTTGCCCATTTCTCAGAGATTGTTGCACCACCGGAGGTAGTTTTAACAATCTTAAAAAGTTGGTAACACTGCTTCGGTCTTTTGCTACCCGTTCGGCCAAGGATTCATGTGTTAATTTGCATTCATCGATCAGCCTCTGATAGCTCAAAGCAACTTCCAAGGGATTTAGATCTTTTCGTTGAATATTCTCAATCAAAGCCCATTCCAATAATTGCTGATCATCTGCAATTCTGATATAAGCGGGAACTTCTTTTAATCCTGCTAGTTTTGAGGCTCTCAGTCGTCTTTCTCCTGATATGAGTTGATACTTTCCATCAGCAAGAATTCTAACTGTCAATGGCTGAACCAAACCGTGCAACTTAATAGATTGTGACAATTCTAAAAGTGCATCAGCGGCAAAATCTTGTCTCGGTTGAAAAGGATTTGTTGTAATATCGCTCACTGGCACCATGGCTGTTTCATTCGCCAATTTTTTTACAACGGAATCAGTGGTTTTTACCTCTGAAATATTTACGTCACCCAATAAGGCTCGGATTCCCTTTCCAAGGTCTTTCTTAGTTTTCATTATTGTCATACTGTTTGCATAGTAAGATTCTCAGGCATAACCAATCCTTCATTATAATGTAGGAACTCTCTGGCCAATGTTAAAAAGCTTTCAGCACCCTTGCTAGCAGCATCGTATAAGATAACCGGCTGGTGCATTGATGGAGATTCTCCTATTCTGGAATTTCGTTGAATCACAGTTTTATAAACTCTTTCTGTTGAGTGATTTCTTACTTCTTGAAGCACGATATTTGCCAGTCTCAAGCGTTTGTCAAACATACTTAATATGATTCCTTCCATCTGAAGTTCTGGATTTAATCGTTGTTTGACCATGTTAATTGTATTCTTAAGTTTACTCAGTCCTTCAAACGCAAAAATTTCACATTGCACTGGCACTAATACGGAATCAGCCGCCACAAGTGCATTTACGGTAAGAACTCCTAAACTTGGCAGACAATCAATGAATATGTAATCATAATCATCGGCAAGTGGTCGAATTAGAGTCTTTAAAACAAATTCGCGTGATGTCCTGCCTGCAAGTTCTATATCAACACCTACCAGATCAATTCCTGATGGCAAAATATCAAGGTTGGGAGTTTCTGTACGCTTTATTGCTAATTTGGGATCAATATTATCGATCATACAATCATACAAAGTGTAATCTTCATCAGTCATACCGACACCCACTCCTGAAGTTGCATTTGCCTGTGGATCAGCATCAATAATCAAAACCTTTCGATCCAGTACTCCCAAGCAAGCTGCTAGGTTTATGGATGTTGTTGTTTTACCTACGCCACCTTTTTGATTGGCTATTGCTATTATTTTACCCATTGGTTATACTTTGGCCTGGTTCTAAAAGAATCAATTCTTTTCCTTCTTCAATAAATCGTGCAATTGCAGCTTCTTTATCTAATACAATATATGGAAATGTGTCATAATGACATCCAACGATCCGCTCGCAATGGATAAAATCGCTGGCAATCAGAGCTTCCTCATAGCCCATTGTGAAATTATCACCTATTGGTAACACTGCTATGTCAAGTGGAGGACAAGTCATTGGAATCAACTGCATGTCTAAGGTGAGCGCAGTATCACCTGCAAAGTAAATACAGGTTTCTTCATTGTACACTACAAAACCTGCTGCTGAACCTCCATATTCCCCATTTGGAAAGCTACTGCTGTGCACGGCATTGACCATTTTTACTTTTATGAATCCCAGGTCTTTTGTCCCGCCGATATTCAGTGGATGGGTGTTCAATCCTTTTTTTTCGTAATATTCACTGATCTCCCAAATTCCCAACAACAGAGCTCCTGTTCTTTTACCAATGCTTTCAACATCAGCCGAATGATCAGCGTGTGCATGCGTAAGCAAAATAAAATCTGCTGTTAATTCATCAGCTTTTATTTTAGATTGAGGATTGCCCTCTAAAAAGGGGTCAATTAATATGGTTTTGTTTCCTATTTCAAGTGTGAAACAAGAATGACCATGAAATGTCAACTTCATTTGTAATCAAATTATACTTGTAGAATGTAAAGGTAGGATCATTCATCCATTTCGTTCCTTTCTAAATGAACAAAAAGCAAGTAATTTTATTTCACTGACAATTTAAAATTTATGATTTCAGTAATATCGGGCACGAATCGACTCAATAGCCAAACCTTAAATGTGGCTAAAACCTACGTTGATATTCTGAAGGATATCCAAAGTCAACCCGTAAAGCTTATAAATTTGGCAGAAATGCCATCGAGCTTGTTGAGCGAGAATATGTACATCAAGGAAAAAAGAGATCCTTGGTTGTCCGAGATACAAAATGATTTTTTAATTCCATCTGAAAAGTTATTTTTCTTTATACCTGAATACAATGGAAGCTTTCCTGGCTCCTTAAAGCTTTTTTTAGATGCTGCATCTATCCAAGATTCTAAGGAGTGTTTTTTTATGAAAAAATCTGCAATAGTAGGAATATCTAGTGGAAAGGCAGGTAATATGAGGGGAACCGATCAGTTGACCGCAATTTTGAATTATTTGGGTGTTTTGGTCCATCCCAAAAGACAATATTTGTCTGGTATCAATGAGATCTTTAAAGCGAATGGTGAAATGATTGACAACGAAACCTTACTTTTACTCCAAAAACATGCATCTCTGTTGGCATCGTTCTAAATTATTTGTTTCAATTATCTGCGTTTTTGGGTTGATTTCGTGTGGAAAAGTTAATCCAACTTCAAACAATGTATTCAAGTATATTTTACCAAGCTCTGTTACATCACTGGATCCTGCATTTGCTCGCAACCAATCTAATATTTGGGTTGTATCACACCTTTATAACACTTTGGTCAGTCTTGATTCGAATATGCTTGTTCAGCCAAGTTTAGCTAAATCATGGTCAATTAGTCAGGATGGCTTGAAATATACCTTCGTTTTGAGAAGCAGTGTCGGATGGCATGAAAATAAGAATTTGCCTGAACTGGATAAAAGATCCCTCATTGCCACAGATGTTGTTTATTCCTTTTTGAGATTGTCTGATCCTCAAATCAATTCTCCAGGTTCGTGGATTTTTACAGGAAAAATGGATACGATTCAGCCATTTGTTGCCTTGAACGATTCAGTTTTGGTATGTAATTTAAAGCAACCATTCAGGCCATTTTTGAGTTTATTGACCTCAGCATATTGTAGCATTGTACCCAAGGAAGCTGTTGAGTTCTTTAAAGATGATTTCAGGACTCACCCTGTGGGAACAGGGCCTTTTCAATTCAAGAAATGGATTGAATCTCAAACTATTTTTCTTTCCAAAAATACTACTTATTTTCAAAATTCTCCAGGCAATGCGGTGCCAGCGGTAGACGGAATCCGAATAGATTTTGTACCTGATCGAATGACTGCATTTCTATATTTCTTGCGTGGAAAAACTGATTTCATCAATGGAATAGAATCCTCTTTTGCCAAATCACTCTTGAATGCAAATGGAGAGCTTCAAACAAAATGGAGGTCAAAGATTAACTTAGTGAAAAATGATTTCTTGAATACTGAGTTTATTGGTATCAATGCTTCCTCTTTGCCCAATGGCCATCCTCTAAAGAATAAGTACTTTAGGCAAGCACTTGACGCGTCAGTTGATAAAGCTACACTGATTCGTTTACTTCGGTTTAACAATGGCACCCCTGCTTATAATGGAATAGTGCCTATGGGTTTGCCTCTTTTTAACCCTTTTTCTTACCGATTCTTTGACTTGCAAAAAGCAAGAAGCTTGTTGATCAAAAGCGGCTTTTATGATCCTAAAAAAATACCTGAGCTCATTCTACATTGTAATAAGGAGTACGTAGATGTTTGCACCTTTGTGGCAAGACAATGGCAGTTATTGGGCGTACCTGTTAGGATAGAATTGGTAGAAAATGCAACGCTTCGTGAAATGATGCGCAACAACAAAACCTATTTGTTCAGAGCTTCGTGGATAGCTGATTACCCTGACGAAGAAAATTTTTACACCTTATTTTATTCTAAAAATTCTGCTCCACCAAACTATACAAGGTTCAGTAATGCAGAGTATGACAGATTATATGAATTATCAACTGCATCAAACGATAAGGAGTTGATCAAAAAATATTACAACCGCATGAACGAAATAATTTCTGATGAATGTCCTATCATACCACTTTGGTATGATAAATCAATTCATTTCTTGTCACCTCGTGTGAAAAAATGGGACAGCAATGCCATGAACATTCCAAACATGGAAAAGGCCGAACTATTTAATGGTAAATGAGTACTTGTTTGGTTTGGTACACCTTATCATCAAGCATGAGCGTTACTTGATAGATCCCATTTGCAATGTTCACCATATCTACGCTATCAAAATGGTTGCCACCAGAATAAGTGCGGTTCATCAATATGGGACTAGTTCTTCCAAGTACATCAGTCATGAATAATTTGATATTGATTTCTTCAGGTAATGAAATATTGAAATTCAATTTTTCAGTTACAGGATTTGGACCATATAGAATAGTTAGGGCTTTTTCGCCACCCTTATCAATAAAATCTAGGTTTAAAGGAAACACAGTACCATCTTCATCATAAGCCTGAGGGATTGCAACTTTGGAAGTGAGGCTAAACGCTTTGTTAAGTTCAAGTGAAATATCTGAATGAAGTATTATTGAGAACAGCAAAAGTTTTGTAGGTAAAGGCTGCCCATTGGTATTCCAAGACAAGGTTAGTGTCTTTCCGTCACTTGAAAGGTTAAAATTATTATCGCCAATATCTGACCCCAATCCTTCAATGACTTTTGTAATTGTTACAGCGGGATGAGTTTCCAATGTAAACTGTAAGGCTTTAGTTGTGAGTTCATTATCGAGATAAAAATCAATTTTGTAGTTCTGATCCGGCTTGATTATTTGATTGTCTACAAGTAGCTTAACCGGGTTGTTGTCCCTTGTTTCGTTTTTGCCGTTGGTTCCGTTGACTTTAGGCTCTATACTTGATACATCTCCCATTCTTATTACAGTCGAGATGTAAATGGAATCCGGTTTTGTTTCTTCATATTTTTGCACATGATTAAGGAGTTTTAAATTTTTCACACAATTAAAGCCATCGGAGATTCCAAGAATTATTTGTCTGATTTGCACCATATCTGATGGTGATAAACTTTTGCTGCAATTTACATCCGCAGCAAGCCTTTGAATTGTAGAAAGGGCCTTTATTCCGAGTATGTGGCTTCCTATAAAAGCAAGATCTACGGTTGATAAATTTTTGGAGGCAGGGAGTTCAGAAGGATCCAAATAAAAGACAAGCCCCATGTACAGGTTTTGGTTGGAATAACCATAGTCTTCGGGATTGAAACTAAAACTATTTTCTTGATCAAAAGGAATTATAGGCGAGTTATTGAAACAAGGGTTAGAGATATTAAACACAAGATCAGGGCTATTGCATAATTTTATTCCTGCCACATACTTGTCAAAACCATAAACTTTTAATTGTCCTCGTATAGGAGAAGTTAGAGTTGTAAACGATTCACCTGTAAGTAACTTATCTTTGTTTATGTTATCGATATTTAAATAGTAAGTTTGCCCAGAATCCACAGTTGAGAAACTAGAATCTTGTAATTTTTGAGCGTCTAACTGGTTGAGAATGGTCAGACAAATAAAAAATTGTAAAAACCTTTTCATGTGAACCAAATTTAAAGGAAGTTTTGAACAGCAAATATAATAGATTTAGTAAATAGAAGCAATAAATTTTCAAAGAATTATTTGTTTAAATGATACAAGAAGTAATATTTCAAGATTGGGGAAGAGTAGATTATGAGGCCGCATGGATTAAGCAACAGCAATTCGTTGATATTCAGACTATTGCAAAGCGAGAAGGTGTTGAGCTGGAAAATCGTCCACCGCATCACTTGATAATCTGTGATCATCCACATGTCTATACTTTAGGTAAAAGTGGAAGTGTAGAGAATTTGTTGCTTACTGAAGAGGAACGGATCAACAATGATATTCAATTTTTTAAAATAAACAGGGGAGGAGATATTACCTATCACGGTCCAGGTCAATTAATAGCTTATCCCATTTTGGATTTAGAGCGCATTTTTACAGATGTCCATAAATATGTTAGAACTTTAGAAGAGATTGTTATCCAAACATTAGCCTATTATCATGTTGAAGGAACAAGACTTGAAGGATATACAGGTGTTTGGCTAAGACCAAACGATCAGAAGCCTTGGAGGAAGATTTGTGCTATTGGGGTGCATCTGAGCAGATGGGTTACCATGCATGGATTGGCGTTTAATGTCAATTCCGATTTGAAGTATTTTGAATATATTATTCCATGTGGCATTGCAGACGATGACAAAGGAGTTACTTCCCTCCAAATAGAACTTAACAGACAAATTGACGTATCAGAATGCAAAAAAGTCTTTATCGAGGCCTTTGAAAAGTGTTTTGAAGTTAAAGTTGTTTGATTATTTGAATGCGTCATGAAAAAAGATATACCTATTAAAAAAGTAGAGGATGTAATTATTGCAATTATTCCTGAAGATGACAATGTTGATTCAGAAATGTGGCAAGTTTATATAGTCAATACTAAAGATCAGCCACTCCGTGATGTTTTGATCGCTAGTATAGGATATGGCGAAATAGAAGGTGAGTCTTTGAGGACCTCCACCTTGCGTTATTTTTTTGATGAACTTCCAGCCAATGAAGCTGTTTTAGTTGAACCAATCATGAGAAAACTATTCACATTGGCAAACGAATATTGGATAAGCTTCAGTTTGGAAGGCTATATGTACGATAAGAAATATATTTTTGTGCCTGGATCATTAGAACCAGATTTTTTTAGTCACATTCCCTTGCTTGATAGAGCTGGGGTGATGATAAAATAAAATTATGAACAACAATCTTGAACCAAAAAAGGTCAGTGAATCCAAAATCACTATGACCGAAATGATAATGCCAAATGATACCAACCCACTAGGGAATTTAATGGGTGGAAATCTAATGCGCTGGATGGACATTATTGCAAGTATTTGCGCTGCTAAGCATTGCAAATCGCATGTTGTAACTGCATCAGTGGATCATATTTCGTTTCAAAATCCAATTCATGTTGGTGATGTAATAACAATTCATGCTCAAATAACCCGTGCCTTCACTACTTCGGTTGAAATATATCTCGAAGTGCTTGCAGCAGATATGAAAGGGGGAAATAATAGAAGATGCAACAATGCATACTTTACCTTTGTAGCAATTGGTGATGTTGATAAAAAGCCTCAGCCTGTTCCTGAAATTATTCCCTTGACCAATGAGGAACAATCGTTATATGACGGTGCAATTAGACGAAGAGAATTGAGACTTGTATTGAGTGGAAGAATGAAACCCGAAGATGCAAAAGAGATTCGATCTATTTTTGTTAAGCCCGAAGCGGCTATCAACTATATTTAACAATGAGATGGTTTCAACCACAATCAGCTGAAGAATTTTCTCCAGAATCAATTCTTAGAATTCTTTTTGTGGGATTGGTTTATTTTTTGCTAAAGTCAAGCGATTTGACCAATTGGTTATTGTACCCATTCAACCTTTTTGTTACGTTCTTGCACGAATTTGGTCATGCTTCCGCAGGATTTTTATCAGACGGAAAGGTTTTGGGTTTACAAATAAACAATGATGGCAGTGGATTTACCACAGTTGCAGGAGGAAATAGGGCATTTGTTTTATCTGGTGGATATATTGGTAGTGCAGTTTTTGGAAATATTTTGCTCAGACTTTCCTTATTCAAACAGCATATTGCTGAACGTACTTTGTATGTTGTTGCACTGGTGATGCTAGTCTCATCCTTTATTTGGTTTTATTCAATTTTTGCAACAGCCTTTCAATTAATGTTTGCTTTCAGCTTAATTATCATAGCAAGATTCACTCCGTTTGACAGAGAGTTTTTGTTTTTTATGGGATTGAGCAGCTTGGCATATATTATTCGGGACTTTAGAGTAGGGCCTTCTTCTGATCTGGCTTATTATGAAAGAGAAGTTGGCTTGTTTTCTACGAATCAATGGATGTACATCTGGTGGGGAATTGTGCTTTTTATAAGCTTCATTAATTTGCGATTGATACTATTAGAAATAAATAGCCGGCTCAGGTTCAAATAATCCTTAAATTTATCTTTATTTTTTTAACTAATTTTTTATTTTTTATTCACAAACCATTGACAATTCTGAAACAAACCTTACCTTAGTAACAGAACCAATCAATCTTAACATAATGACATTATCCAGAAAAGCACAAAAGGTACAAGTTAAGGATTCAAAAGACGCAAAAAAATTCTTTTCCATTTTGATTATTGCAACGGGCTTACTAATGCTCCTTGCATATTTATTTTATTCAATGAATAAATAATAAGAGTTTCGGTTTGAAAATTGAATCGTATGTGCTTCCAATAGGCTATTTCCCTCCATTGGACTTTTGGTCAATAATCATATCCGACAAAAATATATTGCTGGATCTAGATTCAAACTATCAAAAGAGGAGTATTCTTAATCGGATGTTCATCTCAACTTCTTCGGGGCCTTTGATGCTAAGTATTCCGCTTGCTAAAGGTAAGAATGAAGCCCAAAATGTAATGGACTTAAAGATCAGCTATGATCAAAATTGGCAAAAATTACATTTAAACGCCTTTGAATCCAATTATGGTAAATCAGCATTTTATGACTGTATTAAAGATGATTTAATCAATTTTTATTCAAACCAACCTAGCTTATTGATAGACTGGAATTGTGGTCTGATAAATTTGATTGCGGAGTGGTTATCTATTGATTTCGAAATGAAGTTTACCGAGGGTTATAAACTGCCCCAATACAATTACATTGACTTTGATAAAAATGTCAAAGCAGATTTAAAGATTAACTATCCTTCAAATTATAATGGTTCAAGTATGAATTTCAATCAACTGAGTGTTCTTGATCTGGTGTGCAAGCTAGGAAGGGAATCAATTCAGGTTCTGAAACCGCTTTCCTTGTCGTATTAAGGATAATTTTTGTCTAGCTACCATGTGAATTCGCTGTATAGTTATTTTGTATCCTTTAAAAATCCTAATTTTACGCTTTAAACAATAGAGAATGAAATATTTTTTAATGATTTGTGCTGGATTCATAATGGTGAATACACTGAACGCACAAGATTCTGCATCAAGCTCAAAGATGAATTACCCAAAAACCAAAACAGTTAATCAAGTAGATACTTATTTCGGTATTGATGTCAAAGACCCTTACAGATGGTTGGAAATTGACACCGCTGCAAATGTTGCCCAATGGGTCAAGGAACAAAACAAAGTGACTCAATCATATTTGAATTCAATACCATACAAAGATAAAGTCAAAGCCAGATTTCAAGAGCTTTTCAATTTTGTAAAAATGTCAGCACCATTTAAAATTGGAAATAAATATATCTATTCAAAAAATGATGGGCTCCAAAATCAATCAGTTTACTTTATTCAAGAAGGGAAGACTGGTACTCCACAAGTCCTATTGGACCCAAATATGATGTCCAAAGAGGGGACTATGGCTCTAGAATTATCCGGCAGCTCAAAAGATCAACGCTACATTTCATATATAAAGTCTTCAGCTGGTTCCGATTGGGCATCAATACACACTATTGATTTAATTACGCTCAAGGATATCCCTGACGTCACCGAATGGGTTAAATTTTCAGGCGCTTCGTGGTATAAAAATGGTTATTTTTATAGTCGTTTTCCTGAGCCAAAGCCAGGAATGGAACTTTCAGATGCCAATCAATTTCATGCTGTTTATTATCATGAAATTGGAACACCACAATCAAGTGATTCATTAATCTTTGACAACAAAAAAGAACCATTGATTACCTACAGTGCTGGTGTAACTGAAGACGAGAAGTACCTTTTGGTTTATCCAGCTACCGGTACTGATGGATTTGAATGTTGGTACAAAGACCTGACGATTCCAAAAGCAGAATTTAAGTGTTTGTTTTCTGGTTTTAAAAACAAAAGCTCAGTGATCGATAACATTGGTTCTGATTTATTGGTACTTACTGATATTGATGCACCCAACTATCAATTGGTTCGTGTCAATCCCAATATGCCTGAAAAAGAAAATTGGACAAAAATAATTAAAGAAGATAGCAATCTGCTTGAGTCTGTTACAACTGGTGGCGGAAAACTTTTTGCTACCTATTTAAAAAATGCAACATCATTTATTTTACAACTTGATTATGACGGCTCTAACCCAATAGAAATCAAATTACAAGGAGTCGGAAGTGCGGGAATCGGTGGATCCAAAAAGAACGAAAATGAAGTTTTCTATTCCTATTCTTCCTTCATAAGCCCAGTCACAATTTATAGTTACAATGTTGCAACTGGAAAATCTATTGAGTTTTTTAAAACAGATTTAAAATTCAATCAAAATGATTTTATTGAGAAGCAAGTTTTTTATACTGGTAAAGACGACACCAAAGTATCTATGTTTTTAGTGCACAAAAAGGGCATAACGCTCGATGGCAATAATCCTTGCTATTTGTACAGCTACGGTGGTTTTAGTGTTCCTTTGACCCCTGGTTTTAGTGCTTCAAGAATCATGTTGCTCGAAAACGGTGGCGTGTTTGCAATGCCCAATATCCGAGGAGGAAGTGAATATGGTGAAGAGTGGCATAAAGCTGGAATGAAACAATACAAACAAAATGTATTTGATGATTTTATTTCGGCAGCTGAGTACCTCATTGCTGAAGGATATACAAGTAGTAAAAAATTGGGAATAGCAGGAGGTTCCAATGGAGGATTGTTAGTGGGTGCTTGTATGACTCAACGACCTGATCTATATGCAGTAGCGCTACCGGCAGTGGGTGTCATGGATATGCTTAGATACCATAAGTTCACAATAGGATGGGCATGGGTCCCTGAATATGGTTCAAGTGATGAGCCTAAAATGTTTAGGTATTTGCACCGATATTCTCCGCTACATAATTTAAAGCCAAGAACTTGTTATCCAGCCACACTGATTACAACTGCTGATCACGACGATAGGGTTGTCCCCGCTCACAGCTTTAAATTTGCCGCGACATTGCAAGCATGCCAATCATGCAATAATCCAGCTCTCATTCGTATTGAATCAAATGCTGGGCATGGGGCAGGCAAACCAACTAAAAAAATTATTGAAGAACAAGCAGACTACTGGTCATTCTTCTTTCAAAATACTGGAACTAAAGTAATCTACTAATGATTAAACATTTTGCCCTTTTATCACTATTTTTTATTGGTTTGATTGCTTGTTACCCTGACTCCGTAAAGTCAAAAAAGCTAAACTCTGTCACGGATAATCATAGTTTTGCTAAAGCTGATCATGCTCTAGTCAAACATTTGGACTTGATCCTGAGAGTAGATTTTGAAAAAAAAATACTTTCTGGAAGGGCAATATGGCACATTGATTTTTTTCAAGGAAATGAAATAATTTTTGATACCAGAGATCTTGACATAGCTTCCATTTTAGTCGATGGTAAGCAGGTTAATTTCACTCTGGATAAACCGGTAGATTTTCTTGGTTCTGCTCTTCACGTTCCAATAAACAAAGCCAGTAAAATCGTTGAGATCAATTACGCAACAAGACCATCTGCCCAAGCATTGCAGTGGTTGGAGCCATCCCAAACTTATGGAAAAAAACATCCATTTCTTTTCACTCAAGGGCAAGCTATTCTAACAAGAAGCTGGCTTCCATGTCAGGATAGCCCTGGCATCAGGTTTACTTATCATGCGAGTATAAAAACTCCTTCCGAATTAATGGCCGTCATGAGTGCTGTTAATTCTCAAAGCCTCAATACTTCGGGTCTCTATGATTTTAAGCAACTACATCCAATACCTGCCTATCTGATGGCTTTGGCGGTCGCAGACTTAAAGTTTATATCTGTAGGGCCAAGAACAGGAGTTTATGCTGAACCAGGTATGGCCGAGAAAGCTGCTCAGGAGTTTTCAGATATGGAAAAAATGCTGGTCGCTGCCGAAAAATTATATGGGCTATATCAGTGGGGACGATATGATGTTTTGGTTTTGCCACCAAGCTTTCCATTTGGCGGAATGGAAAATCCTGTTCTGACTTTTGCTACACCAACTGTAATTGCGGGTGACAAGAGTTTGGTTTCATTGGTTGCTCATGAAATGGCACACTCTTGGAGCGGGAACTTGGTTACCAATGCCACTTGGGATGACTTTTGGCTGAATGAAGGCTTTACAGTTTATTTTGAAAGGAGGATTTGTGAAGCAATCTACGGAAAAGATTTTGCAGAAATGGAGGCTGTCCTGGGTTATCAAGATTGGATTCGTGAAATGGATGGAATGGGAGAGACCAACAAAGACACAAAACTGTATCTTGACCTTACTGGAAGGGATCCTGATGATGGAATGACAAGTATAGCCTATGAAAAAGGTTATGATTTATTATGTTTTATCGAATCCAAGGTAGGAAGAACCCGATTTGATAAGTTTCTGAAGGATTATTTCACAACTTATTCATTTCATTCAATGACCACTGTTAACTTTATTGAAATTCTTAACCAAGAACTTCTTCATGATGATAAAGAAATTATTGCAGATATCAGTGATTGGATCTACAAAGTAGGTGTTCCGGCTAAAAGCACAATACCTGTAAGTAAAAAGCTCAAAACTATCGATACATTATTGCAAGAATTGGCCAACAAGGATTTTGACCCTAATTTAGTACCAGATAACTTGTTAACACAGCAATGGCTTTACTTATTGCGCAAATTGCCCAGTTCGTTTGATGCCAAAATTGCCAAAGTTTGGAACAATAAATTTCAGTTAAGTAGTAAGCCGAATGACGAAATTAAAGCCTGCTGGATGGAAGTGTGTATCAAAAATGGCTACGGTAAGGAAATTGTACCAGACATAGAGTCTTTTCTGGTAAGGGTTGGTAGGAGGAAATTCCTTTTGCCATTGTATGAAGCAATGGTCAAAAACAATATGAAAACTGAAGCAACCGCAATTTTTGAGAAAGCAAGCCCAGGTTATCATTATGTCAGCAGAACAAGTATCCAAGAGCTCTTGGGCAAAGGCGTATAGTATGTCAAATACCCCACTTGCTGAAAATCTTCGTCCTCATAATTTTGACAACGTAGCGGGTCAAGATCATTTGGTAGGAAAAGAAGGAATACTGCGAAAATCAATCGAATCTGGAAGACTCTTTTCTTTTATCCTTTGCGGTCCACCAGGTGTTGGAAAAACCACTATTGCTAAAATTGTTGCTGAACAATCTTCAAGGACCTTTTATCAATTGAGTGCCATCCAGGCGGGCGTTAAGGAAGTGAGAGAAGTATTTGAAAGTGCTAAGAAAGAAAAAGCATTTCATGGATTGCCGCCCATTCTATTCATAGACGAAATTCATAGATTCAGTAAATCACAACAAGATAGCTTGTTAGGTGAGGTTGAAAAGGGCACTGTAATTCTTATTGGAGCAACTACTGAAAATCCTTCTTTTGAATTAAATCGGGCATTGTTATCGCGTTGTCAGGTATATTTTTTGCAATCATTGACTGAGTTTGAACTGAAATTGCTGCTCGAAAAGGCAGTTCATTCAAATGAAATTTTACTCCCTTTAAAAAACAGAAAACTTGATCAGGATAGGATCATTTTTTTGGCTCAAGGTGATGCCAGAAAACTTTACAATATATTAGAATTGCTTTCTGCTCAAGTACCAGATGACTTGACCACCGAATTGAACTCAGATTGGATTAGCAAAACCATCCAAAATAACTTAGGGGCTTATGACAAAAATGGAGAAATGCACTATGATATTGTCTCCGCTTTTATAAAGACAATTCGAGGAAGTGATCCAAACGCCGCGTTGTATTGGTTGGCACGGATGATCAAAAGTGGTGAAGATCCAGATTTTATATGTAGAAGATTGCTGATTTTGGCAGTAGAAGATATAGGTCTTGCCAATCCCAACGCACTTCTTTTAGCTAAAGCAACTCATGAAACGGTAAAAATGATAGGATGGCCCGAAGGTAGAATTGCCCTTTCCCAGTGCGTGATTTATTTGGCAACCAGCCCCAAGAGCAACAGTGCCTACCTCGCTATAGATGCCGCTTTAGCAATGGTTGATAATTTTCCCAATGCTTCTGTCCCTTTGCACCTTAGGAATGCAGTAACCAGTTTGATGAAAAAGCAAGATTATGGTAAAAATTACAAATATCCCCATGATTTTGAAGGACATTTTACAGTTATCGATTATCTTCCCACCGAATTAGGGAATCCGGTCTTTTATAAGCCATGTGATAATCCAAATGAACAAAAAATTTTGCAACAGTTGGTGAACAATTGGGGCAATAAATACGATTATAAGGAGAGTTAATTAATGATAAATACAACCAACTAGATATGAATAATTCAACAGTGATGAAATCCGAAAATTTGCAAATGATAGAGCAAAGTGCAAAGGATTTTGCTGAGGCACACATTCGTCAAAATTTAATGGAATGGGATGAAAGTCAATACTTTCCTATCGAAGTGATGCACAAACTTGGGGAATATGGATTTCTTGGAGTTTTAGTTCCTGAAGCTTATGGTGGAGCAGGATTGGGTTACCAAGAATACATTTCAATTATTACAGAAATAGCAAAAGTTTGTGGGTCTATTGGCTTGAGTGTTGCCGCACATAACTCATTGTGTACTGGACACATTTTGGCATTTGGCAATGAAGAACAAAAGAAGAAATATTTACCATTATTGGCTTCTGGTCAATGGATTGGAGCTTGGGGATTAACTGAGCCCAATACAGGTTCTGATGCAGGTCGTATGCAATGTGTTGCAGTTAAAGACGGAGATGACTATATCATAACAGGAACCAAATGTTGGATTACTCATGGTATTTCAGGCAATGTGGCTGTTGTAGTAGTTAGAACTGGAGAATTATTGGATAGTCGCGGCATAAGCGCTTTTATCATCGAACGTGGTACACCGGGTTTCCAAGCAGGTAAAAAGGAGAATAAACTCGGAATGCGCGCGAGCGAAACAGCAGAGTTAATTTTTGATAATTGTCGCGTTCATAAGTCTCAATTATTGGGAGAAGAAGGGGAAGGATTTATTCAAGCAATGAAAATTTTAGATGGGGGAAGAATAAGCATAGCAGCGCTTTCTCTTGGAATTGCAAAAGGGGCATACGAAGCCAGTGTTAAATACTCAAAGGAAAGACAACAATTTGGACAGCCAATTAGTAACTTTCAGGGTATTAGTTTCAAACTAGCTGATATGGCTACCAAGATAGCAGCAGCTGAATTGTTAACCAGACAGGCGGGTGACTTGAAGAACAATCACATGAAGATGACCAAGGAAGGAGCAATAGCTAAGTATTATGCCTCTGAGGTAGCTGTTGAAGTATCAACAGATGCGGTGCAGATCTATGGCGGATATGGATATACAAAAGACTTTCCAGTAGAAAAATTTTATAGAGATAGTAAATTGTGCACCATTGGCGAAGGAACCAGTGAAATACAAAAATTGGTTATTTCACGTGAAGTCTTAAAGGATTGATGGTAATACCATAAATTTAGGAAGCCCTCAGAGCGATAAGTTGTTTTGAGGGCTTCTTTTTTTTTCATAACTATTTCTTATCAAAAAAGTACAATCGATTTATATTTTAGATGTTGCATTTCTATTATTTTAATTGTAGTGAAATTGTTCTATTTTTGTATTGTTTTAAGAACATATCATACTGAAATACTATTTGAAGATGCAAAAGATATCTATTATATTCGCGATGGCTTGTCTGTTTTATTTGATTTCATGTCAAAAAGAAATCGTAACAACATATTCTGACAGCAGCTTAATACAATTAATTGAAAATAACAGTCGTACCGGTTCTCTAGATGCTTATATAATGCCTGCTAGCGATGATTATTCAAATCTTCCTAATCAAGATCCCAAAAATCCAGTAACGGCGAAAAAAGTATCATTAGGCAAAATGTTGTTTTTTGAAACTGGTATAGGAAGGATGCCACAAAGAACGATTTCATTGAAGACTTATTCTTGCAGCACCTGTCATATTCCCGAAAAAGCTTTTACCGCTGGTCGTTTTCAAGGAATTGCTGATGGAGGTGTCGGTTTTGGTTTATTGGGTGAAGCCAGACAAAAAAATGGCTTGTATGACGGGTCAGAAGTGGATGCACAAGGTGCAAGGCCTTTACCAATGTTGAATCTAACATACGTAAGGAATGCGCTTTGGAATGGAGCTTTTGGATCCTTTGGTATGAACACTGGCACTGAGGCTGCATGGGGAATTACTGATCCATTGACCGATATCAATATGAATGGGATCGAAGGATTGGAAGCAAATAATCACAGAGCTCTCATTACGCACAGACAACTTATTGACAAGGAAATACTAACTGATTTAGGGTATTTAGAAATGTTTGATGAGGCATTCTCTGAAGTACCAGAAAGTGAGCGCTACACATTACAAATTGCGGCGAATGCGATTGCCGCGTATTTTAGGACAATATTGACAAACGAAGCTCCTTTTCAAAAATATCTAAAAGGTAACTTACAAGCTCTTACAATCAAGCAGAAAAGAGGCGCTGAACTATTTTTTGGTAAGGCGGGTTGCATCAATTGCCACAACAGCCCTTCATTTAATAATCAAAGGTTTGCTGCAATTGGTGTAAAGGACCTGCACCAAAGTGGTTTTCCTGTGTTTCGAACAGGACCAAATGATGCCAGAAATAAAGGTCGAGGTGGTTTTACTTTGAAAGATGAGGATTTGTATAAGTTTAAGGTTCCTCAACTCTATAACATGAAAGATGTTGGTTTTTATTTTCATGGAGCTTCCAAAAAATCTTTACGTGAAGTTGTAGAGTATTTCAATAATGCGGTACCTGAAAATATTGGTGTTCCGATTGATCGAATTGATCCCTTATTTAAGCCATTGGGTTTAATAGAAGATGAAATAATTGATCTTGTTGATTTCCTTGAAAATGCCTTATACGATCCGAATCTTTTGAGATATAAGCCATCATTTGTGCTTTCGGGTAATTGCTTCCCTAATAATGATGAACAATCCAAAATTGATATGGGCTGCAAATAGTAATGATCAATTCCCTTACAAAATTTAAACTATAGCGTGCTTGGTATTGTTTTTGTATTACCTTGTGGCAGTCAAATAATATTAAAGCAAACAGGATGATACGTTCAATTTTTATTGTGTTCATTATTTCTATTTTCATGATTTTGTCATGTACCAAAGAGAGTAAAACCACCCCTTGTAATGTGTCTAATATCACCTATGAGGGAACCATAAAAAATCTATTTTCAAGTTGCGCAGTTTCTGGATGTCACAATTCTGGATCTACTGATGGAAGTTTAGCCAACTACGCTGATGCAAAGACAATTGGACTAGGGGGGAAGTTAATTGGTGCATTAAAGCATCAAGCTACTTTTTCGGCTATGCCTAAAGGTGCTGCAAAATGGAATGATTGTGATATCTCAAAAGTTGAAAACTGGATTGATGCTGGTTTTCCTGAAAATTAGTCAACACTTTATCTCATCAATTCTTTAGAATACTTTGGCCTTTTGTGACATCAAAAGAAAAGGGTTTTTATTCTTTCTATTGAATGAATAAAAACCCTTTTGGCCGATGAAGTATTTATTATTTTTGCTCCGTTGCAGCTGCTGGAGGAGGATTGGCAATTAGAAATCCAAAAACCATAGGTAGATGAACTACAAGACCTTTATCGTTTTTAACTAAGATATTTTGGAAATAAATAGTAGTTCTGTCTTCAATTTTACTAAAAATATCGAGTAGTTTAGGATCATCCCATTTTTGAGCAATCACCCTGAACACTTCACCTCGATCAGGCACGATAATTAACTCGCACTGTTCTAAGGTAATTGCCGTTGATGGCACGTTGATATTGAATGGTTTGCCGTAATTTTCTTTCCATACTTGAACTGAATGGTTTTGACTAATTGGTGCCGCATTCATTGATCCCCAACTGGCACTTACACTGTATTCTTGGGCAACAGCAATCTCTGAATACATATAAATTGGCTGTGTTTTGAGTTTAGACAAGTTAATAGTTGATGAAACGTCATCTGCTGGCCAAAAATCTTCTCCAGCTTTGATATAGCGTTGTTTTGTTGTGTATCCCGGGATGTGAAGGATATCATATTTGCTTTTGTTTTTGTAAATGGCAACGAGTGACTTATTTGCTGCAACTGTGGTATCTGCTTTTAGTAGCGACTTTTTTAGATTACCAACCAGTTGCCAAGAAAATATCTCCGAATCATTATTAAACTGGGGAAATATTGGAGCTTTGAATGGTTGGTTAGGATCTTTTATATACAATGCTGCACTGTTGATGGCAAATCCATTGGCTTCGCCAACAGTTTGAAAAGTGATATTATCAGAAACATCAAGTTTGTCCTTGATACTATTCAAAATCTCTTGAGGAATTTTGCTGTCCTTATCGAGGTCTAATGTATATGAAATCAAACCTTGGCTTTGATCCCTTTTGTTTGGCATATAATAAAGGACCAGTCTCTTGCCAAGAACAGGTGTACCATTATTGTAAATACTAATTGTTCCAGATATCGCTGAAAGTGCCTCCTCCTTGTAAAGCTCCACACGACCATTAAAATTATCAGCTGTGACCATTTTTAAGGGGATTTTTATTTCTCCAACTTGTAGTTTATAACTATTTTGAGCAAATCCTAATGTTGTAAAAAACATTGCAGCAACATAAATTATGTTTTTGACTTTCATATCGTAAAAAGTTATTTAATGCAAAGAAACGGAATTTTTGTTGATTGGGTTTTCAAAAATCCTTCTTCTCTGATTTTTAACATGATTTTAGCATATCAATGACCATTTGAGTTTATGAATATATACCTCTGGTATAAATCAATGAAAAATTCATCTATCCAAAACCCATTTTAACTTAATTGCGTAAAATAGTTTATGAAAAATAAAGGATTGGACTTTGCGTTCAAATTAACTGTTCTTACAGTTTTAATATTTGGAACTATATCTCTTATTGTCGGATGCAATACTTCTGGCAAGACAGATTCAGGAATTATAAGTTTCGTCATCATTCCTGAGGCTACAGATACCTCAATGAATCCATTGCTTACTGGATTTTTAACAAGTATGAAATATGACATGGCTTCTGATGGTAAAAAGGCTGTAGTTTATTCACAAAATATGCAAGGTAAACTCCGCAAGTTTTTGATAAACGGTAAAGCAGGCCAAATATGGTATGCTGAGGACAGTTATGGAAAATTCAAAGTTGAGGTTTCTAATTTGAACCTTCAAAATATCTTAGATAAGAACAAAAATGGATACAAGGTGAATAAGGCTAAGACTAAAGAGATATTGGGATTCAAGTGTTATTTGGTTACCTTAAACGTGGGTGCAAATGACGATTTACAGAAAATTGAAGCTTATGTTACTGACAAAATTGATTTTGGGTTCAAGCAACCACTTGGTTTTAACCTTGATATACCTGGGCTTGATGATACAATTCTTGAAGCAAAATTTATTCCTGAAAAAGTAAGTGCAAAAAACATTGGCTTTACATTAGCTGCTAAAAATTTCACTAAGTCACCACCAAAAGAGCTGCTTGAACAACCTGGCGACGAGGATTTTGAATCAATTACTTTTGAAAGCTATGTGGGAAAGAATTAGACATTGAAACGGAAATGCATCACATCTCCATCCAAAACAAGATATTCCTTTCCTTCAACCCCCATTTTACCAGCCTCTTTTACAGCGGCTTCTGATTCGTACTTTACGTAATCCTCATAGTGGATGACTTCTGCTCTTATAAAACCTTTTTCAAAATCGGTGTGAATCACTCCAGCAGCGCCAGGTGCCAATGTTCCTTTTTTGATAGTCCAGGCTCTAACCTCCTTAACTCCTGCAGTAAAATAGGTAATCAAGTTCAGTAAAGAATAGGCTGAACGAATTATCTTATTAACACCGGCTTCTTGCAAGTCCATTTCACTTAAAAAAGCTTCACGATCCTCACGGCTTTCCAACTCTGCTATCTGAGATTCTATTTCAGCAGAAATGTAGATAACTTCTGCTTTTTCGGGGGCAACAAGTTCTTGGAATTTAGCAGTATGCTGATTCCCAGTGTTGGCTGAAGCCTCATCTACATTGCACACATATAAAATTGGCTTACCGGTCAACAACATCATTTCATTGATAATCTCCTTGCCAAGATCATCTGCATCAAAAGATCTCGCTGGCTTTCCAGATTCAAGATGCTTGATGATTTGTTCCATGATCTCTACGCCTCTTTTTTCCTCTGAACTTCCACTTTTAGCTATTTTACGCTGTTTGTCAATCCGCTTTTCAAGCGTTTCAAGGTCTTTGAATATAAGCTCTAGATCAATAATTTCTTTGTCTCGTACAGGGTTTACACTCCCATCAACATGTACCACATTATCATCTTCAAAGCAACGAACTACATGTATGATAGCATCAACCTCCCGGATATTGGCTAGGAACTGATTTCCAAGTCCTTCGCCTTTGCTTGCCCCTTTGATTAAGCCAGCAATATCAAGAATTTCTATGCTAGTTGGAAGTACTTTTTGAGGTTGAACCAACTCTTCTAATTTATTTAGTCTTGGATCAGGTACCGTTATCACCCCCAAATTAGGTTCCTTCGTGGCAAATGGATAATTAGCTGCTAATGCCTTAGCTGATGTTAAAGCATTAAAAAGTGTTGATTTTCCTACATTTGGCAAGCCTACAATTCCACATTTTAAACCCATAACCTTAAATATTATTTAAATTGAGGCGCAAAGGTAAGTTCTTCCTTGCTGAAGTGCTATTTTAGAGGGTTTATTTGAATCAAGTTTTTATTGAAACTTTAAATCATCGTTTAATTTTGTTAAATATTTCGATCATGGCCCACATAAAATCTTTTGTAATTGTTGTATTTTTTCTGTGCTCAATTCAACTCAAAGCTCAGCCTTGTCCCAATTCTGAACAAATAGTCATGGTAAAAGGGGTTGAATGCATATTGCCGAAACTTGTATCAACTGGTGAATTATTATTGCCATGTGTTGCACCACCTGATTTCAATAGCTTGATTGAGGGGGACACAGCATGGATTGAGTATGAAAACAATTTTTGTTTTTCGATTTGTTTGCAAGGAAAGGAAATTAACATTCTATGCTTTGAGAAAGATAAGCAAACGTCGTTGTTGGATGACAACTATAAGAATCAGCCTAAATTTGTTTATTCTGAGAGCCAATTGATTTTCAATGAGCCATTTCATGGTGAAATTGTAATCACTAACTCAGTTGGCTCTATTCTACTTGCTAAAGTTATGGTAGGCTCAATTTTGGATTTGCCCTTTTTGCCAATTGGAATGTATTACATAACTTTCATAAAAACAGGAAATACAACTAAATTTTTCAAAAACAAGTAATCTTTGAATTTCCTCGCACACTTGTCTTTATCCCAAATGGACCCCTTGATAATGACTGGCAATCTTATGGGCGATTTTATGACCAGGGCTGAAACTTTGAACTTGCCAGATAGATTCAGATGCGGATATGAATTGCACTTGTTTATAGATCAGTTTACTGATAGCCATCCAGTGGTTGATGAGTTTTGTGGTTATTACAAATCGTCCGAAAGCAGATACGCACCGGTTGTTGCAGATGTGGTAATGGATTACTTCTTGGTTAAAAATTGGAATGAGCATTATGATTTAGATTTGGATCTCATGACTTCCAAAATCTATAATTCCTTAAATGATTCACTGCATTTACTCCCTGATAAAATTGCTGGTAGAGTGGGTAATATGGTTTTTCATCGATTTATTGACAGTTACAAATCACTTGAGGGTATAGAGAACGTTTTCTCAAGAATGAGAAGAAGAATTAAAAAAGAGTACGTCTTTTTATCCGTTAATCAAGTAACATTGGATCATGAATCGGCTTTGAATAGCTTGTTTAATAGTTTTTATCCTGATCTTCAGTTAGCAACCAATAAAAAATTGTTGGATCTAATGAGCAAATAGACTCCCGTTGTTGACTAGCCTTCAAAGTGAAACGACAGGGTAAATCCTTGTGAAAGTACTTTCTCCAAAACGGATGATTCTCGAAGTGCTTGATCGTAAATGAGAATATTGCTAATTCCTCTTGATATCTTTAATTCTGGTGAAAAGATGAAGTAAGGAAAGAAAATCTGAAGACCAACACCAAATTCGGCAGCAAAATCGGTTGGTGAAATCTTGACCAATGATGCTTGTTGCCTCACTCGGCTATTGCTAGCGACATCTATTGAGTATTTCATCCCAGCGATGACGAAAAGTCGGATGTCTTTGTAAGGATGGCTTGTATATCTGAGATGAACAGGCAATTCAAAAAACACCGATTCAACTTTTCTGGTATAAGGTGGTTTGATATTTCTTGGTACCTCGTAGCGAATATTTCGTTCTGCAAAAGATAGAGTAGGCAAAAATCTCAGATCAAAATAGTCGTTTATCTTATAATTGGTCACAATACCCAAGTTAAAACCAGGGCCTTTCAGAGACTCAGCTGATCTGATGCTGTCATTGGCGATAAAGCTATTGGATCTGTAAAGTCTGTAGTCGCTATTGTTTATGCCCAGAGTAATACCAAAGTAGTATCTTTTTCCGCTGAAATCCAGGAAATTCTGATTGCTACCAAACTTTTGGGCATTTACCAAAAATGGTAAAAATAAAATGACAACAACTACTTGTAAACGATATATAAACTGCATATTCCGAAACTCAATGTTTTGCACTCAGGATTTTTTCCTCCTATTTTACGTAAAATTTCAACAAAGTTATCTCCTTCTGGAAAAGCCTTGACACTTTCGTACAAATATTTGTAGGCAGAAGGGTCTTTTGATGTCATTTTTCCTATTTGAGGGAGAATTTTACTGAAATAAAAATTATAAAAAGCAGAAACTGGTTGTTTTTTAGGGTGAGAAAACTCTAAAATAGCAAGAATGCCGCCTGGTTTAAGCACCCTTAACATTTCTGCTAGTCCAATTTCAAGTCTTTCAAAGTTTCTTACTCCAAAAGCAACTGTAACGGCGTCAAACGAATTGTCATGATGTTCAATTGCCTCAGCATCACCAAGACCAATTTTAACTTGATTCGATAGTTTTTGTTGCACTATCTTTTTTTGCCCTACTTCTAACATCCCTGCACTGATATCAATACCTGTTATGGTGCTTCCACTTATTTTTTTTGCCATTTCAAGGGCCACATCACCAGTACCAGTAGCAACATCCAAGATATTTTTAGCTTTTTGATATTTGAGCGCTTTAATTAGTTGGTTGCGCCACAAAACGTCAATTCGGAAGCTCAATAACCTATTATTGAAATCATAGGTTTTAGCAATGGAATCAAACATTTTTTTAACTTGACTCTTCTTGCTCTCTAATTGGTTGTATGGTTTAACCTGATCCATCATAATCTTACCAAACGTATTGAAGTCATTAATGTTGTTAAAGTGTTAATTTGTTTAAAGACACAATTGAATTATGTCATTGTCGATGATTTTAGTACCTTTGCAGAAGTTTTAAGGCTAATAAATATTGAAAACATAAATGGCAGATTCACAGCGAATTATACCTATAAACATTGAAGATGAAATGAAAACCGCCTACATAGATTACTCTATGTCGGTTATTGTTTCAAGGGCATTACCTGATGTGCGCGATGGCCTAAAGCCCGTTCACAGACGTGTACTTTACGGAATGAGTGAACTAAGCGTTCAATACAACAAGCCATACAAGAAATCAGCTCGTATTGTTGGAGAGGTGTTGGGAAAGTATCACCCGCATGGTGATGGTTCAGTGTATGATGCTATGATACGGATGGCGCAACATTGGTCTTTAAGATACCCGCTTGTTGAAGGTCAAGGAAACTTTGGATCAGTTGATGGTGACAGTCCTGCAGCGATGCGGTATACAGAGGCGAGATTGAATAGGATTTCAGATGAAATGCTGAATGATCTTGAAAAAGAAACCGTTGATTTTAAGCTTAATTTTGATGACTCATTAGAAGAGCCAACAGTTTTGCCAACTAAGTTTCCAAACTTATTAGTCAATGGAGCATCAGGAATTGCTGTAGGTATGGCAACCAACATGATGCCGCATAACCTAACTGAAGTAATTGATGGAACACTTGCAACAATTGAAGACCCTGAAATTACGATCGACGGTCTTATGGAGTTCATCAAAGCTCCGGATTTTCCAACAGGTGGTATTATCTACGGTGTAAGAGGAGTAAAAGAAGCTTATGAAACTGGCCGTGGCAGGGTAGTAGTCAGAGGTAAAGCAGAGATAGAACAAACAGACAATGGAAGGGAGGTCATCATCATTACAGAGATACCTTATCAAGTGAACAAAGCCATGTTGGTGATGAAAATTGCAGAACTGGTCAATGAAAAGCGTGTAGAAGGAATAAGTGACATTAGGGACGAGAGTGATAGGACAGGTATGCGTATTGTGGTTGAAATTAAGCGCGATGCCATGGCTAATGTTGTTCTCTCAAAGTTGTACAAATATACAGCCTTACAATCTTATTTTGGGGTCAACAATGTCGCCTTAGTTAGAGGAAGACCTGTAATATTGAATTTGAAGCAACTGATTACGGAGTTTATCAAATTCCGTATTGAAGTAGTTGTTAAGAGAACCAAGTATGAACTGCGCAAAGCTGAAGAGAGAGCGCACATCCTGGAAGGCTTATTAATTGCCCTGGATAATCTTGATGCTGTAATTACTCTAATACGCAATAGCAAAAATCCTGATGAAGCCAAGGATGGTTTGATTACAAGTTTTAATCTTAGTGAAATTCAAGCCAAAGCCATTCTTGAAATGCGTTTGCAGAGGCTTACAGGATTGGAGCGTGATAAAATACGCAACGAATATGATGAATTGATCAAGAAAATTGAATTCCTAAAAAGCATACTTGCGGATGAAGAATTGCAAAAAGGTATCATAAAAGATGAGCTAAACGACATCAAAACTCGTTTTGGAGATAAAAGACGTACTGAGATAACACACGACGATAGTGAAATCAGTATTGAGGATATGATTGAAGATGAGAGTGTAGTAATCTCTATTTCTCATTTGGGTTATATCAAACGTACCAAAGCCACAGAATATAGAACTCAAACAAGAGGTGGAAGGGGTTCAATGGGAGCACGAACAAGAGATGAAGATTTCGTAGATCAAATGTTTGTTGCCACCAATCATGACTATTTATTGCTATTTACCGAAAGGGGTAAATGTTATTGGATCAGAGTTTATGAATTGCCTGAAGCTACCAAAACTGCTTCCGGCAGAGCCGTTCAAAATCTTACCAATATTGATAAGGATGACAAAATAAGAGCCTATATCATAGTCAAAAACTTGCAAGACAAAGAATTTGTAGGAAATAATAATATTGTATTCTGTACCAAAAAAGGATTAATTAAAAAAACCTCATTAGAAGCTTTTTCAAGACCTAGGTCCAATGGAATAATTGCAATCAATATAAACGACGACGATCAATTATTGGACGCCAAGCTAACCAATGGTGCTAATGATATATTGATGGCAATCCGTTCTGGTAGAGCAATACGTTTCCCAGAGCAGAAAGTAAGGTCAATGGGTAGAGGAGCAACAGGAGTCCGCGGAATTGCCCTGAATAAAGGTAATGACGAGGTAATAGGGATGATTTGTGTTGACTCAGAAGATACTTCACGAAATATTTTGGTGGTTTCTGAGAACGGATATGGCAAACGTTCAAATCTTGAAGATTATAGAATTACCAATCGCGGAGGTAAAGGTGTCAAAACACTTAATGTTACCGACAAAACAGGTAATTTGATTGCTATCAAAGTTATTCATGACGATGATGATTTGATGATAACAAATAGATCAGGAATTGTAATTCGTATGAGAGCCGTTTCTTTAAGAGTTATGGGAAGGGCAACTCAGGGAGTTCGTGTAATTCGTCTTGATGAAGAAGATCAAATATCCGATGTTGCAGTAGTAGCACGTGAAGAAACTGAGGAAGTAATTGAAGCTTTACCTATTGCAGAATCAGAAATCATTTCCGACCCCAAAATTAAAGGTGAAGAGGAATAATAACATTTTCTTCAGAAATTATTTAGACCAAACAATTGTTTAAGCATTACATCTAACCAAAACTATTAAAATGAATAGCAAACTTTTTTTTCTTCTCGGTTTATCTTGCCTTTCTTTTCAAATGGTCCATGCTCAGGTTGAACCTGATAAAGCCCTGAAAAAAGCTTCTAGAGAATTAGGAACTTATTTTCTCGACATAAATGCCAATGCTGCTAAGTTGGATGAAGCAAAAGGAAATATTGCTATTGCTATTGCAGATCCAACCATTAGCTCCACAGCCAAAGCCTGGATTACAAAGGGTCAGATTTACAACGAACTATGCAACCGCGATCTTCGAAATAAGTTGATGAATCCAAATTATAAAGAGACAACTCCTGATGGTTCGTTTGAGGCTTATCAAGCATTTAAAAAGGCATTGACGCTCTCTCCAAAAGGATATGAAACAAAGGATGCCATTAAAGGATTGTCTGAGAATATGGGTTATCTCAACAATTATGGTGTTGCCACATATGAATCTCAAGCTTACGACAAAGCATTTTCAGCATTTGATGCCATGTTGCAGGTGCATGAACTGTTGAAAGCAAATTCTGAAAAAAGTATACTTGATAAGCCTGAAGATTACAACAATCAAATGTATATAGCGGCATTGGCGGCAATGAACGCTAATAAAAATGTAGAGGCAAAGCTGCTGTTTGAAAAATTGTATAAGCTCAATATGGAGAAGTCAGAAATTTATGATGCTCTTTACAGACTGAATGCTGATGCCGATTTGAATGCTGCGTATCAATATTTGGAGGCAGGGCGCAAGAAATTTCCAAATGATATTTCATTGTTGTTTAGTGAAATTAATCATTTTTTAAAAACCAACAAACTTGACGAATTGACAAGCAAACTTAAGCTTGCAATTGAAAAAGAGCCAAACAATGTGAGTTTATACACTACTGCTGGAAATGTATACGATCAACTTTTTCAAAAAGAATCTGAAAGCGGGAACCCAACTAAAGCTAAAGAATATTTCGATTCTGCAGAGTCGTATTATAAACAAGCCCTTGATAAGGATCCAAAGAACTTTGATGCAAATTATAGCCTTGGTGCATTGTTCTATAATAAGGCAGCAGCGGCAACAAAAGTGTTGAACAGCATGGGTGATGATTTCACCAAAGAAGGCATGAAAAAATATGATGCTAAAAAATCAGAATTGAACCAATTATTGGATATTTCTTTGCCGTTTTTTAAGAAGGCGGAAGGTATTGATCCTAATGATAAGAACACTCTAATTGCTATCAAGGAAATTGCAGCAAGAAAGAATGATTTTGAATTGGTCAATGCCATGAAAAAGAGAATAGAAGTTTTGGATGCTAAAGGAAAACATAGCGAACCGTATTTCAAATAGTTTAATTTTAATCATAAAATAAGGGGAGGATATTTACATATGTCTTTCCCTTATTTTTTATAGTTTTGTCATGTTTAGAGAACCACAAGCCCTTAATGATGTTGCAGCATTTCATAATTTATTTGATTTGCCTATTTTGAACAACCCTACCATTCCAGCAATCAATCGTTGCGAATTGAGAATTAACTTG
This sequence comes from Chitinophagales bacterium, assembly GCA_038326165.1. GTDB lineage: Bacteria > Bacteroidota > Bacteroidia > Chitinophagales > Saprospiraceae > JAEUUM01. The sequence goes on from JBBQJT010000001.1 coordinate 70,746, forward strand.
TTGGCAGAAGAATTAGATGAACTCAAAGAGGCTATTGCTGATAATGACCTGGTTGCTGTCGCCGATGCCTTGTGCGATTTACAATACGTCTTGTCAGGGGCTATTCTAGAATTTGGTCTTGGGGAAAAATTTAAGGAATTATTTGATGAAGTTCAATCTTCAAACATGAGCAAAGCTTGTGATTCGCTCGAACAAGCAGAAGCAACATTAAGTAAGTATGCTCAGTCAGGTACCGAAGGGTATATTGTAAAAAAAGAAGACAAGTTTCTGGTATATAGAAAATCAGACCACAAGGTTCTCAAATCTATAGGATACAGCGAAGCTTCACTTGACCAATTTATTAAATCTTAAAAGCCATTTAACAGCTCTTCAAAGGCTACCTGAGTAACAGCTACTGGTTTGGTTGTAGATGTCTCGGTAGGTAATTGAATAAAGTAGTCCAAAATACCAAGTTTACTGCTTTTGTTTTGATCAACCAAGCAAAGTGACCTAATATTATCTGTAATATCAATGGCGCCTTTAAAGGTGCTCGAGTATGGATTGGTTGGCTGCATATTGATCACCAAATCACTTGACTCACCCGTAAGGGCAACCAAAGTATTGAAGTCACGCAATTCTGTAGGCAGTGTTATTGCAGCAGCGTTCATTGAAGAATTTGGAACTTCGAAACCATGACAGGACCAACCTGTTTTGGTTATTTTTGATTGATACCCATTGATTATAGTACCAAACGTATTTACCCAGGAAGTATTAATAATAGTATCATTTTGTGCCAATGCCACTTCAAATTTCCTAGTTGACACATAACTGCCAGTGTATACTTTTAAATTAGGATATTGCGTATCAGTTTCGCAATAGAGTTCAATTGATTTTCCAACACCTAATAATACAGGATTGCCTTCTGAAACAGCCAAAATTTCAATATTATTCAGCCAATTGAAAATTTTGCCTGAAACATTAGAATATTGGGCAAATCTAATCTTGTCAGCTTTAGTAGTAATCAATCGTATCGAAACTGAAACATCTCCCTTGATTTGCTTGTTATTTTTATCGACCCATGCCTTAGCGGGAATGATTAAAAAATTTGAATTACCAATATTAATTTTTGATGAAGTATTTGATGGAACATTCGTTACAATAGGTGTAACTGAATTTCTTAATTCAATATACATCTTGTTTACATCACCTTGGAAATTCGGGCCGGAGCCATTTGCGGTAAAGGAGTCAATATCTTTGACGCAGCTGCTTCCTACTAGTGAAAGTAGCAGTAATAAATAGATATATGTGGATAATAATTTCATAATATTAATTTCAAGATACTTTAAATGTCATGGACGTTGCCTGTTGGGTTAAAATGAATACCTTATTCCAAGGTTTGAACCCAGAATAGTATTGGTTTGTACCAATGGGTTGCCATCCACAAGCGTATTTCCGGGGTAGTATCGGATATTCGGTTCAAAAATGACCGAGTAAGCATCAGTTAGCCTGTAGCCTAATTGCAAGCTTGCATAAACGCCTAAACCCCAACTTTGTCTGAAGTATTGTTCATTTTGGCTTCTGGAGGAAAATGCAACTGGTTCTAGGGTGTTTTTATCTAATATCAAACCTTCATTAAATTGGTATAATTGAAGCAAAAGACCACCAATTACACTTCCATACCATCTGCCATGATCAAATTGAATTCCAGCCAATAAAGGCATTTCAATTACTCTAAAGCTATTGACTGATTGACGCACACGTGTTCCAGATTCTAAATAAAATAAGGTATCTAGCTGGAGATAGGTTTTGCCATCAGTTCCTTGAATGGTGTCAGATACAATAACTTTTGATTTTAATATTTGATCATCTTCCTGAACAAATCTAAATTTTTCTCTGGCAATGAAGTAGTTTAAACCGGTTCTGAGCAAGAATTTATTCCTGAATGTAACATCAGCATAAAATCCGAATGTACTTCCAACCAATGCAGATTCAGTTTGCTCTCTTGCAGGTTTCAAAGCTGCAAATTCCTTGTTGTCAACATTCAGTTTTTTAGTTAGCAGGCTAGGGCCGCCGTAAAATGTAAAACTATATCTGGGCGCAGTTGAGTAAAATCTAGGGCATTTAGGTCTTTTCTTAGGACCGTTTTTGTTTATAAAAATCGGATTGTTCTCAATTATATCAAAATTGGTAAAAATGCTGATAGGTAATTTATCTAAAGTGCTTTCTTTGGTAAAGCCGTCAATTGATTCAAATTTACTTATATCCAATGCAGAAGCATTAGCTGTTACTACTTTTTCTTTATCCATTGCTTGGCTCAATTGATTTAAGCTGCCTGAAATATTTTTTAAAGATGTGTTTCCAGCTCTTAATTTATTTTTCGAGTTAGGCGTGTTATATATTTTGTTATTTCCCATATAACTGGTATTCAAATCGCTTTCGATTTCTGTGTTTTTATCAGACTGATTATCAATTGAACTACTGGACAAAACTATAGATTCACTATTTGTATTATTGTTGTTAGTCACTTGATCCAAATCTTTGGTTGCGGTGATTTTTACTGGATTCTGATTTGCCAATGCAACAGTTCTGTGATTGCTTACAAGCTGTTTGATTTCATTTCTATAATAGAAAGCTCCCGCAGCTCCTAGGCCAGTTAAAAAAAACAATATCACCATATTGGCTGAAAACCAAGGAAGAAAGCCAAGCTTTTTTTCAGTTTCCAAAGCATTTGCTATGTTGTCCCAAATTTTAGGGTTTACTGATGACTCCGAAGATCTTAGTTTGTCGCCTAAAATTTTGTCAAATTCCTTTCTGTTCATAATCTAATTTTTTCCGATTGCTCAATTTTTCTTTGTAGTTCTCTTCTTGCTTTGAGCAATTGTGTTCTTGATGTACTTTCTGTTATGTTCAACATTTCTCCAATTTCTTTGTGTGAATAGCCTTCCACCACGCATAAATTAAATACTGTACGATACCCATCTGGCAATGACTTCACTGCAATCAGTATTTCCATTTCACTCATTTGTGAGATAGCAGATGCATCAACGTGTTCATCGGGCATTATCTCTATGCCAATGACTTCGTTTTGAAAACTGAGTTTACGCAATGATTTCAAAGCGGTATTTACAAAGATTCTTCTCATCCACCCTTCAAATGACCCTTCAAATTTGTATTGGTCGAGGTGTTGAAAAACTTTTATAAAACCATCTTGGAGTAGATCTTCAGCTTCCGCATGATGACGGGCATATCTTATGCAAACACTCATCATCTTTCCTGCAAAAAGCTCAAAGACCTTTTTTTGAGAAATCCGATCGTTTTTCAGACATCCATTAATCAATTCATGCTCAAACTTATAATCCATCCTAATATTAGAGTACGTAGGTTAACAAAATGTTGTCCACATCATAAATTTACATAAAGTTAGTCTTGTTTAACAAATATTTTACGATATTTATTGTTCGCATTTCAGTGATTGGATCCAAATGTTTGATTTTACATATATTTTTACTGTTATTAAGTTAACCTACTCAATTCAACAATATTTTTATAAACCAGATGCATTGGCAACCCCATCACGTTAGAATATGAGCCCTCAATTCGAATAATTTTACAAAGTCCGAGCCATTCCTGAATGCCATATGCTCCTGCTTTATCAAACGGTTTGTATTTTTTTACGTAAAACTCAGCCTCTTCCCAAGTAATATGATCGAATGTAACCTTGGTTGTATCTTGTAATGAGATGACTTCGGATCCATTATACAAACATACACCCGTAATGACTTCGTGGGTTTGACCAGATAATTTGTTGATGAATTCAATTGCTTGATTTTCCGAATCTGGTTTACCTATACTATCACCATTGAGGATTACTGTGCTATCTGCTGTCAACAATATAAAATTTTCCTTCCAATGTAGTTTTGCTTCCCTAATTTTGAGCTCGGCAAGATATTTTGCAATGGAGTCCAATGGTAAATCATTGGGATAAGTTTCCTCAACATTATTTTGCACGATTTCTAAATCAAATCCTGCTTCCGTAAGCAAAGACTTTCTTCGTGGTGAGCCTGATGCCAATTGAATAGCGGGTAAAAAGGAATTTTTCATGTAAGTAAACTATTTGATAGCCAAACCATCATCCCTAGAATCATTTTCCACTTCAACAGGGCTGAAAACAGTCTATGTTTTGATTCGATATTTGTCATTTTGATAATTAGCAATAATATGATTAATGAAAAGCAAAGACCTAAAATAAAGCCTACCACCAATTCATATTCATGAAAATTAAGTAAGCAGAAAAATTCGATGGCCATTAATAAGAGTAGTAAAGCTTTAAGGACATTGTGAGTGTAGCTTAAGCCATTTACAATTGGAAAAGTTCTTTTGTGAAACAATTTATCGCCTTCAATATCCTGACAATCTTTAACTATTTCACGTAAAATAGTAGTCAATACTGCAAACAATGCAAAAATATCAATGAGACTCAAATGGATACTTGCAAAATTAATTGCCGCCGTTTCAACGTATTGTGGCTCATTAGCCCATTTTATGAAAAAAATTACCAATCCACAAAGTAATCCAACTAGCAGGTTGGGCGCAAATACAATAGTTTTTATTCGTTTAGAATACCCATGCAAAAGGAGTATTGTAACAGGAACTAAGGGCCAGTACATCCATTTATCATACCAAAAGGCCATTAAGAATGAAAGAGCCAATGTAAAAAACACAAGTGAGACGTAAAATTTGAATGAAAGAGATTTTCCAAGGAGATCTGCAAGATTGGTCTTTTTGCCGTTTGCAATATCAATTTCTAAATCATCTATGTCATTCTTGAAATATCCACCCAATGTAATGGAAACTAAAAAAGCAATTAAAATTGTCAATTTTCCGACTTCTGAATAAAATGGCAATCTGAAATCATTGGTAAGTTGGGTATTGATATGTATTTGCGTTATCACACATAGAACAATGATAATAGCAAGATTTTTGATTCTCAAGCCTTTAAGCAAATTTACCCAACTTATATTATTTGGTGGCTTGGGTTGCATAAATTTATTATGAAACCGAAATATTTAAGTTATCTAATTCCCAACTTTGGTTCAAGCGAAGAATTTTCTCTATAACATCTCTCACAAATGCTTGGCCTCCATTCAAATGAGAAACATATTTGCATATGGATTGGATTTCAGGAATTGCATCTGCAGGACAAATCGGGAAACCAACTTTTTTCATTACGGGTAGATCTGGAAAATCATCTCCCATATAACAAATTTCATCCCAATTGAGATGGTATTTTTGAACCAATTCTGAAGCTACCGTAAGCTTATCCTTGATGCCACAATGAATTTCTTCGATACCAAGAAATTGCATTCTTTTAACAACACCTTCTGATTTACCACCTGTGATGATTGCGATAAAATAGTTATTTAATATCGCCTGTTTGATGGCATAACCATCTTTGACGTTCATTGTACGGAGCATTTCACCTGCTTCGGTGATAATGATTTCGTTGTTGGTAAAGATTCCATCAACATCCAGAAAAAACGACTTAATATTTTTTAGACTATTAAGCAAGTCGTGCGAAGGCAAAATCATATTTACTGATTACTTCGCCATTCATAAACCCACTTTGCTTGAATCTGCTCAAGGTGACCTTCGCTTGAATCTTCTTTTTTTCCAGTAAAATTAGGAATTTCAACTATCCAATCAAGCAAGTCTGTAAATCGAATCCGGTAAATTTTTCCTTCATTGAAATCGTCACCAAAACGATCATATAAACCAATTGCGATGTCCTCGTGATCACTCCAGCCAAAAGGCAAATTATCAATTTCTTTAAATGACATGAATTTTTATTTTATCAATGTTCGTGACCAATTATCCTTTTTTGATCGGGTATTTTTACAGAGATCAATGCATTTGCATCTAATATGACGCACTGACATCCCAAGCGGGATTGCAATGTTGGATTAATTGCTCTGTCAATGAAATCTTCTTCTTTATCTGAAATTTCTTCTAGAAAATTATCACCTGAAGATACATAAATGTGACATGTGCTGCATGCACATACACCACCACAATTATGATTTAGGTGCACGTCGTTGTCCTCTGATATTTCTAAAATTGAATAACCTGATTCCACGTTTTCAACAACAACGGATTCTATACTAGGGTCTTCAAATGTGAATGTTACTTTAGCCATTAGATATTTAACAATGTGGAAATAAATAAGTTTTAATTAAAACAATCCTGAAATATTGCCGTGTTCGTCAATGTCAATTCTTTCGGCTGCTGGTTCTTCTGGAAGTCCAGGCATCCGCATCATTTCTCCAGTTATTGGCACTAAAAATCCAGCCCCAGCTGCTATTTCAATTTCACGTACGTTGATTACAAAATTTTTCGGCCTTCCAATTATATCAGGATTATCAGAAAGTGATTTTTGAGTTTTGGCAACACAAATTGGCAAACCATCTAAACCCAGTTTTGTAATTCTTATCAAATCAGCTTTGGCTTTAACACTGTACTCAACACCGTCTGCACCATATATTTTCTTAGCAATTGTTTCTATCTTTTCAGTAACTGGCAGGTCCCATTTGTATAATGGTTTGAATTGTGAGATGCCTTTATCTATCAATTCAGATACTTTTTCTGCAAGTTCAATAGCGCCTTCACCCCCTTTGCCCCACACATTGGTTTCAATTGCTGAAAATCCAAGTGACTCGCATCGATCTTTAATCATGGACAACTCATCATCCGTATCCGTAACGAATTTGTTGATTGCAATAACCGCTGGGATTCCATAATATTTAGTGTTTTCAAGATGTTTTTCAAGATTGGCAAGTCCTTTTTTTAATGCGTCAAGATTTGGCGTCGTCAATGTTTTTAAATCAGCTCCGCCATGATATTTTAAAGCTCTGACTGTTGCAACTATCACAATGGCTTGAGGAGATAAATCAGCTGATTGACATTTTATATTGAAGAACTTTTCAGCTCCTAAATCAAATCCAAATCCTGCTTCGGTTACAACATAAGGAGATAAACTCATGCCCATTCTTGTGGCAATTACCGAATTGGTTCCTTGTGCAATATTTGCAAATGGGCCACCGTGAATTATTGCGGGGTTGCCCTCAAGGGTCTGCACCAAATTGGGTTTAATTGCCTCTTTTAACAAAGCAGCCATTGCTCCTTGTGCTTTTAGATCTCTTGCAAATATTGGCTTTCTGTCAAAAGTAAATCCGATAAATATGTTCCCAAGCCTTCTTTTTAGGTCATTTAGATCATTAGATAGACAAAAGATTGCCATAACCTCTGAGGCAGCAGTGATGTCAAAACCAGTTTCACGAGGTACACCAGCCGATGTGCCACCTAAACCAATTACCATTTTACGCAGTGAACGGTCATTCATGTCCATCACCCGCTTCCAAGCAATGGTTCTGGGATCCAAGCCAAGGTTGTTCTTCTTATTCTGGATATTGTTGTCAATTAAGGCACTTAGCAAGTTGTGTGCTTTTTCAATTGCATTAAAATCTCCTGTAAAATGCAAATTGATATCTTCCATTGGCAATACCTGTGAATATCCTCCGCCTGTAGCTCCACCTTTTATTCCAAAAACAGGCCCCAAGGATGGTTCTCGGAGCACAACGGTTGTTTTTTTGCCTATCCTGTTTAGCCCTTGGGTTAAACCAATTGACATGGTCGTTTTTCCTTCACCTGCGGGGGTTGGTGAAATTGCAGAAACTAATATAAGCTTAGATTTTTTGACCTTCTGTAGATCAATCAGGTGCAAAGGCAATTTTGCTTTGTAATGCCCGTAAGGTTCTAATTCTAGAACATCAATATCCAAAAGTTTGGCTATCTGGGAAATGGGTTGTAAAGTTGCTTTTTGTGCTATATCAATATCTTTCATGATTTAATACTAATTTATAAATGTAAACTTTCTTTCCTGTTTAATAATATTGTTTCAGTCTCTACTCTGGCTGGATCAGGCACACAACAATCAACAGGGCAAACTGCGGCGCATTGGGGCTCTTCATGAAATCCAACACATTCAGTACATTTATCTGGTACGATGTAATAAAAATCATCAGATACCGGGATCTGTTTTTCCTGAACATCAAGCTGATTTCCATCAATTAACATATAGAACCCTTCCAACGAAGTACCATCTACCATCGCCCATTCAACTCCACCTTCATAAATTGCATTATTAGGACACTCTGGTTCGCAAGCGCCACAATTAATGCATTCATCAGTTATAATTATAGCCATTTTAATATCCGATTTATAAACGAACGCAAAGATAAGGCTTATTGGTCTTTTGACACTCGTTTTATCTCTTGTATCTAAGCCCAGTTGGAAAATATTTATGATTCTGCGATCAACTTAGGTCAAAATAATTCCCATTAATTATCTTTGGATCAATCGCTTTTTCTTAAAAAACCCATTCTGAAAGGCTTGAGTATTGTCGGGCATATAATTTTATGTATGGGTGTTTTGATATCCGGATTATATCCTATTAATCCAAAGCCAAAATATTCTAAGCTGTAATTAAAACACTTCATTTTCTTGATTTCTTGCCAAGCTCCAAACATTTCTTTTGACCAATAAATGTCATCATAAATAATCAGAAACTTTCCATCTGTTCGTGATATAATACCATTTGTAAAACGTATAGTTGCGTCATAAGCGTGAAATCCATCAACATAAAATAAGTCATAGGTATTTGTCGATAACAACTTCGGAAGAATTTCATCAAAAGCACCCAAATGTATTTTGATATTTGAGGATTTTATGATCTCAAGGTTTTTGCTTGCCAACTCCGACAAAAATGGATCGCCCTCAATTGTGTCTACCAATGTGCATGCACCACTTGATAATGCTATTGATCCAAACCCAAAATGTGTTCCCAATTCTAAAATTCGACTGGGTTTGGCCCATTGTGATATTTTAAATAATATTTGACATTTTGACTTTGTTGAACTTGATTTTAAAGAATTCTTGACTGAAATTATTTTGAAATTATCATTTCCGGCTCCAAGATCAGTTCTTTCAAATGCTGCATTACTTGATTTTATTTCATGTCTTAAGTTTTCAATGTCGTTTAAAGCTTGGCACTTTTCTTCTTTTTCATTAAAGGACTTAATAAGCTCCACAATAAATGGACTATCTAGGTCATAGATTGTTTGAGCATTGTAATAATATCTCAACCAAAGTAATATAGAATGAATTTTCATTTGATTTAATCAACTGCAAAGAAAACTATTCTATTAATTCTTACCTATAAAATAGTTTAAGATTGCAATTTTGACCTCCATATCCAGCGTTTAGGTTTAATGAAATCAATTTTGTTGTTTTTTGTAGTCTCAATTTTGACGGTCAGGCCTTTGTTTGCCCAACATTATGATATTGCTGCCGGTATCAGAATGGGATCAGAATTTGGACTATCTGCTCAAACGAGAATTTTGGAGCATACAACCATTGAATCAATGGTTCATACTTCTCTTTACAGAAATTATCAAGCAGCTACAGTCATTATCGAACAACATCAAAATCTGCTTACCGATCGTTTGAATTTCTACGGTGGAGTAGGGCCTTATCAGTGTTTTGCTAGAGATACAATGACGGCATTGCCTGGTGGCATTTCATTGATATTGGGTACAGAAATTTCAATTGGTCGACTTAATGTTTCTTGGGATTATAAGCCAACGGTAAATCTTTGGGGAAAGGATGATAGAAAGTTCAGCGGTGAGACTGCATTGACAATCAGATATATTTTCAAAAAAGAACCCAAAAGGAAGGTAAAATGGAGTTTGTGGAAGCCAAAGTCAAATAAGAAAAAGGGCGCTTAAACAAATTTGGCGCCCTAAGTATTTTATCTGTGAATTTCCAAATATCCAGTATATCTATCGGAAGGACCAACTTTAAGAATGTAGAAATAGGTTCCATCTGGCAATAATTCTCCCTCCCATTGACCATCCCAATTGTTTTGATAACCAGTTTGACTGAGTATTTTAATACCCCATCTATTGTAGATTTCTAAATTGTTATCAGGAAATTCTTCAATTCCTTCTATGGTGAAATAATCATTTAGTCCATCACCATTTGGTGAGAATCCGTTGTATATAGTAAGCTTGCTGCAAAGTACACTGACAAATACTTTTGCTTCATCACAACCATTCTCATTGCATAAGTGATAAATGAATTCGTCTTTTCCACAGTAATCAAGATTTGGAGCATATTTGAAAGCCCCATTATTCTTTAGACTAACAATTCCGTTGCTAGGCTCTTGAATAATTTTCAAAGCCTTAATGATTCCTGAAGGATTGTCATTTATCAGAAGATTCTTCTCTACATTTTGATTCTTTTTTGTTTCATAAGTATCATTTGTTGCAATTGGCAGATTCTTAGGTGCTTGATCGATGACCCAAATATTGAAGTAGGCAGTATCAATTGTACCAATTTCATCAGTATAAATAAATAGTGCCTCTGATACACCTTTGGTTTTTCCAGTATAATAAACTCTAGACTCAGATTGATTGATAAAGTATGCAACATAATTATCTTCTACTATCGGGCTTTGTTGCTTAATTACATAGGACCCACCAAACAATTCATTATTCTCCAAAACAATTGACTTTGTATCAGCAACATAAATAGTATCGGTATAGTTCTTCCCAGTTGTGCAAATCACTTTAACATCTAAAGTATCCTTGCAGCCATTGGAAGTTTCAAAAATCAAATCATGGTTTCCTTTTGCAAGATTTATAGATGTTCCAGAGCTTCCAGAGAAAATGCAATTACCAAGTTTGCCTGAGTAGATTTGACCATTATCAGTGATTTGATACAATCCTATGTCAATAAATGGTATTTCTATGCATAAGTCAGCGCCATTTGGACACGGATTTGCTTGGATAACAGTTGATTTTATGCTTATAATATTTGGACACGGAGTTGTAGGCAAGCATTTAACCGTAACTTGAATGGTATCAGAACAATTACTAATCTTGTTCCTAGCAATAATGGAATAGTTTCCTTCACCAAGTTCAAGAGATCCAGCACCTTGACAAGCTGTCGTACCAGGAACGGTCACAACATTGTTGACAGTTACCGTGAAATTTGAATTGATAGCAGCTGGTAGGCAGTAAGTGGCTTTAAGTTTGCAATCGACCAAATCGACAGTTTCGGATTTCAAGACAAATATATTTGGACACGGAGCTGTAGGCAAGCATTTAACCGTAACTTGAATGGTATCAGAACAATTACTAATCTTGTTCTTAGCAATAATGGAATAGTTTCCTTCACCAAGTTCAAGAGATCCAGCACCTTGACAAGCTGTCGTACCAGGAACGGTCACAACATTGTTGACAGTTACCGTGAAATTCGAATTGATGGCAGCTGGTAGGCAGTAAGTGGCTTTCAGTTTGCAATCGACCAAATCGACAGTTTCAGATTTCAAGATAAATATATTTGGACACGGAGTTTGTGGAGCCTTAAGCTTAACAATAATGTAAGAGGTATCACACAGATTGTCATCGCAATAAATTATACAAAGTGTATCGTTTCCAACAAAACCCGGATTTGGGTTAATTTTAATACATTCACTTAAGCCTTGAGTTTGAATAGTTGCTGTTGATGGATTGTCTTTACAAATTGAAATAGATTTTACTGTATTCAGTTGCAGCAAACCGGATAAGCAAGTATCAATATTTACATTGTTTAAGCTTTCTATGCAAATCGTATCTAAGCAACTTCCCTCATTTTTAATTTCAAAAATTATTTTTTTGAAACAAATCGGTTCAATTTTATCAGAAATGATCAAACTGTATTTGCCACTAGGGAGATTTTCTATAGCATTTCCCAGAGCGTTAGCGTTTCCTAATTTTGGCAGAAGTATATAGTTAAATTTGGTAGGATCAACTACGCTTACCTCAATTTTTCCTAATTCGCCACAAACTGCAGGGGAAATTTTTGAAGATATAATATCTGGAAAAGTACATTTTGGACACTTAATTCTAATATTCTGAGAACCAAAAGCCATATTCATGCAATCATCCATAGCCATCCAAGTGCGTATGATTAATAATTCACACCCTTGAAAAATAGTGTCTTGCATCATTATAATATCAACTTGAATGTCGCAAACATCACTAGCTGTTACAGTTGGAGGGTCAGGAAGAACATCCCCATACTCTAGAACAATATCTGCTGGAATCCCAGAAATTATTGGTGCAACGTTATCTGTAAATTTGAAATAAAGACGAACTTTTGTTGTATTTCCACATGCATCTTTAGCAGTCCATCCACAATACATCAGCAGGTAATAACCATTAATCATACAATTCCCCTCAGCAATGGCTAAATCTACAAATGTTAGCTTAGGATTTGGATCACAATTATCTGTTGCGATGGCACTTGTTTCATCAAAAACTTGTTTGTCGTTGCAATTTACAACTATGGTATCTCCATCCTTCGCACCTGCCAAAAATGGATCAATAAATGTAATTGTTGGAGCTACAGTATCGGTTATTGTAATTACTTGAATTATGGTTTTTGTATTTCCAGCATCATCGGTAGCTGTAAAAGTTCTGAATATCTTCTTATTGCAAGGATCACTGTTGTCAAAAGTTTCTTTTACAGAAATCTGAACATCTTGATCACAATCATCAGTTGCGACCAATTTTGGTGGACCAGGAATTGGATCATTACATTGTATGGTGATATCACTTGGTTTAAATACGAAGCTTGGATCCTCGGAATCTATTTGCGTTACTACAAGAATAGTTGCAGAGTCCAAGCAAGGAGAAATTCCTCCAATAACTCGGTATAAAGTTGGGGTGCTTGGTTTAACAACTATGGTCTCGCCTGTGCCTATTTGTGTGCCGTTGGAAACAAGTTCCCAACGATATTGTGTTGCGCCTGAAGCAGTGAGTGTAACGGGATCGTTGGAACATTTTATTCCTGGGTTACTGGATTTTATACTTACTTGTGGAGGAATAATTTTGATTGAAAAGGATTTTTTTCCATCAACTGCGGTGATGATATCAATAATGCATGACGAGCCAGTCAATTGACAAGACAGATCTTTTCTATTGTAGGTCACAATGTCTATTTCTACATCATTTCCGTTACACTGGATTCCAATTGCGTTGACTTGAAAAGAAAGTTTGATGTCCTGATCTTTTAAAACTCCGACAGGCATTGGCCATGTCAAAGTGGATATTCCATTAGAAACTATAATATTAGGGTTTCCAATTGCCCAATTGGGTTGGATGGCTATTGAACTGCCCGGAACATAAATTAAACCTGCTGGAAGAGTAATTTCAATCAAATCTTGAATATTGGTTGGTGTATTATTCAAATTTTTTACTGAAACAAAGATTGTTGAATTTCCACCTGGCAAGATTGAGCTATTTGCATCTATTGATACAGAAAATGATTTGGGAAGATCTAGCGTTGCTCCTTTTATTGAAATGGGAAGTGATTCTCCGGAGTCACTATTGGTCGGGTTTCCACATCCATTTTTGCCTTCAACCATATGATATGCCAGCGAGCCAACCTTGAAATTGCAATCAGTTATATATGGAATTTTAAGTTTGAACTCGTTTTTGAAATTTGGATTTACCGCATCAAAACCATCAAGTCCATTTTGATCAAGGAAACTTGAAATACCTTTAAAGTTAGCATATTCGTAAGTTAAACCTTGTGGTGAAATGCCGTTAAATATTGGTGGATCAACAACATTGACGTAAATTGAATTAGACGGATAAGCTATTTGAATATTATTTTGAATCAATTGAACACCTGCTAGCGGCAATGAAAAGACCGTTTTGATGTCAAAAGCTTTGCCAAAATCAACGTTTCTCACCAAAAGCTCAAGATAGGAAGTGTCGCATATTTCGTCTCCAGTAAGTGATTGATTTACAAAATTGGCATCTAGGAATGGATCTTCAGCATTCAGCTTTAGGTCTAAATTCAGATTAGTACAAGGCAAATATTTATTGGGGTTCCATTCTGGATCACTGAAAGCTGTGCAATTCCAACCTGAATTCGAAGAATAAGAAGCAGAACCACAGTCTGGTACTTTAGCTTTTATTCTGATGATATTGCAGATGTCATTTGTAGAAGCAGTTCCGTTTTGAGTCGTTGTCAGCCCATTTGCAAAAGCGAAATATTGATTCTGACCATAATTTTGAACTTGAAGAGGCTGGATATCTGATGGGTTTGTAATATCCTCCATTGAGATGACTTCCAATGGGTTTATTTGACTACCTGAAATGTCTATGAAGGTAATTCCTGCGTCTCCATCTTCGGATGTGTTGCATAGTTTAACCAACCAAGTAGCTTCATTGGCGATCACATCAGCGTTGGCTGATCCTTCAGTTGTATAACTTAAAACTGGAGGAAATTCGTATATGATATCGCTGTCTTCATAACTGCTTTTCTTATCAACACAAGATCCGTCTAAAATAGTTTTTGCATAATATCTGCCTTGATAATGAAGCGTTGGATCAAAATTAAATCTATTTGTTCCCACAATACTTCCACTTTGTGCTTTGCAGTTAGGTAGCGCTTTGAATCTAAACACAAAGGCAAAGGAGCCAACATCATTTAATGGTGGAACATAAGATAGGGTATCAAATTTTGCAGTGTATTTTCCAGAATTTGTAAATCCAGGTATTTTAAAAAAGTCATTACCGAATTTCGGGTGGCCGGGTATACTTACTTCGGGTTGAGAAATATCGTATGCTTCCAGAATACTTGGATCAAAAGTAAACGTTAAGGAATCAACTCTAGCAGCAGGTCTGTATTCGCCGGGGAAGACATCATTGTAGCCATTGTTTACTTGTAATAACGCATATTCCAAATAAGCATCTTGACAGCCTTTTGGAAAGTTGGAGCTATTTGGAAAAAGGAAGCCATTTCTGGTTTTTCCAATTTCAAAAGTTTCACCATTGTCTTCACAAGATAGTTGTGCACCATTAATCACAGCAAAGCCGTTTCCTCGAAAATTTGGCACTTTTTTGAAGGGAGGATTGTATGGGCCTTCTGGATTTAAAGTGAAATTTCCAATAAACTCAATGGTATCATTTTTTACGAGAGTTATACCCGTAGATAGCAAAACAGTGTTAAGATCGAAGCTCAGAATCTTTAATGTGTCTATTGATTGAACCTTCAGAGATGATTGAGGAATATCCCTAAACGTATTTATACCGTTATGCTTGATTCTTAACTGTCCACTTTGATATAAAAAAGTTTCTACAGTTGATTTTGATCTGTCGACATTTGCGTGGACTATTTTGATTCCAATACTATCTGAAATACTTGCACTCCCAACTACATTAACCAAATTTACTTTGATTAAATCGCATGAAATAGCTGCTTTCCTATTCAGTTTGTTTTCTGCTAGTGGAGTAGTATAAGATTTGTTTGTAAATCCAGTACTTACTCTGTTGACGTCGAATAATAAGGTTTTAAAACCTTCATTACATTCGTAGGCGATGTTTTGAGGGCAAGGAGGGCTTAGATAGTGAATACTTGGACCTAACACAACGTCGCAATAGAAAGGATGACGACAATCGCAAGGTGGACAATAAAATCCAAATTCAATTGGGAATTGTGAAAGTCCGGGATTTGCTTGACAATTAGCACGGAATACCATATCAAGACTATATTTTCCATTGAGAAATGTTAAGTTCGAAGCTGAAAAACTCAGAAAAAGTGTGTCTCCAATTATTTGATTACTTATGAGAGGAAATACAAAGCTTTCTCTGTACATTTTAAATTGTGAAATTTCTGGTGTGATTCCTTTTGGAAGCCCTATTTTGGCATAGATTTGTTCATCGCCATTGCAGTTTTTTCCAAAATTGAATACATTACGGATTTGCTCATGAGTAATTTTGAAAAGACCTCCATCAGTGTATGCGTCAGGATCAGAGCAGTTTTCATAAGAATCGTTTCTGTTGGTTGGAGCAAAATAACTATTTGTACTGAATTGGGTATTTTCACCACAAAAATCAGTGTAATTCAGTCTGGCATGAAATGAAGTGATTAAATTATTAAAGCATGCTTTTCCAGGCACCTGAGTTCCTGAAAATGAGCAATTTGCCTCATAGTCAGCCTCAATAGTGATCGATTGATTTCGAGGTAGGTCATCAAAAAATCCATCGTTATCAAGGTCAGCCAAACCACCGGGACCATCTGGATCAGCGTTGAACAAAGAATTGTTGTTGAGGTTGAATGCAGTAGATAGTTGATTAAAAGGAATTGACTTGTTGGCAATTCTAAGTCCAGTAATTGTATAGCCACCTTCACTTAACACTAGATTATTACCCAATCCAATACCTGTTGCAATATTAAACATATTGGCGGTGCCAGGATCGACCTCTACACCAGTATTGGTGAAAACTGCGGATGTTTTTCCTTTTTGGCAATAACCTGAATTTGTGGAAGGGGAGGGTGCGGTAGGTTTGAAATCAATAAATATGGCACCTGTTGGTGTATTAATGGTAGTTTTTTCTTCGATACTGGAACATGCTTTCGAAAAACAACCCCATGAGGCAGAATGCAAACTTTCTTTACTTCCTGAACAGTTTACCAAAACACCTGTCTCAACAATTGTTACAAGCTCATCTGGCTCCAATAGTTGATTTCCATTACCGGGGCTATTTCCTACGGTATTACCTTGAAAGACTGTCCCTTCGAGGTTCAATGTAATCAAGGTATCGTTATTGGTTACCGGACTCTTTGAAATAATTAATGGCTGACCATTGGCTGTTATGGATTTTATACTTGCAGATTTTCCCTGAATGGTTTGATAAATAAAGCTTTTCAAATAACCTTGGAGTCCACTATTACTAATTTTAATTGTTCTTGTGAATTGATCACCTACTTTAAGTTTGCTAGAAGTGGCAACTGCTGAAATACTTAAGAATGGGAGCTTTAAGGCGTCTCTATACTCAGATGAAAAGTCTATTTCATTCAATTGGATGTTGGAATTATTCTTATAGTTAAAATTCCATAAGTCCCTGACGAGCAATAGATTATTTAAAGTTAAGGTATCTTTGTAATCACAATCTGCTTGAATGCTAAAAGTTACGAATACTTCCTTCAAACCAAGGATGTCTAAATTCGGTATTTTAAATCCTGGATTAAATGGATCTGTGGTTTTGTTCCAAATAACTCCATCTGTGGATTTTTGGGGATTGAAACTGACAATTCTAATTCCTTTGAATAAGCTGACATCAGCTTGAATATCTTTAATATTGGGCAGCCCAAATTGGTTGAGTTTTATTGAAGTGGTGACTTCAACAGGATCCCCACAAATACTTAAATTTTGAGGTGCTGATGCTGCATCTTTGAAGGCAATAATCAGGTTGTCTTGGGCACTTATACCCAAATTCATTAACAGAATTAAAACAAATAGTACGTACCGTGAAGTAATTTTCATGGGGTTTCTTGATCTTAGGTTTGTAAAAAAGTCCTTATTGGCTGACCAATAAATTCGGTAAAGGGAAATCAGACAGCAAAATGCTGTTGGTAAGGACTTATGCCGTTTGAGGCTTCAAGAAAAAATAGAGATCCAAATATTGGATCATACAATCATACAAATGTAGCAATAATTACTCAATTTGCATAAACATCACCAAGAAAATTTAAGTGAAATCAAAACAATCAATAATGGGTTTCCTAAAGAATTAGGTTAAACCCTTGATTAGTATTTAAAAAAAAGGGTGGATAACCGGGCTTGAACCGGCGACCTTCGGAATCACAATCCGACACTCTAACCAACTGAGCTATACCCACCGTAAATGGAAAATCCATTGAGATTGCAAATATATGGACAAGTATCAATTTAACCAACTGCAACAAAATAAAACTTTAATAGACCTTATAAAATGCGTAATGCTTTTATTTGTGTATATATTTGTTTCAATTTAGAGTATGGGAAGGCAGGAAGACGATATAATACTTTTACGATTGCAGGAGGATGATCCTTTAGCAATGAGGGAATTATTCGATGCCTACTACGCTTTGGTATTTCAATCACTTTATAGAATTGTAGCAGATGTACAAAGCGCTGAAGACCTTGCTCAAGATTTATTTCTTGATATCTGGAAAAGAAGACATGAAATTAGTGTCCAAACATCTTTACCAGCTTACCTGCGCAAAAGTTCCATAAATCGTGGTTTGAATCACTTGCGCTCAAAGAAAGTCAGTTTTTCAGAAATTGATTATACCAATGAACCGCATAGCCCAATTACAGATGCTTCGCACATGGAGTTTCATGAATTGTCAGAGTGGATGTCTAAATCAATTGATGGACTACCTACACAGTGTAGAATCATTTTTGTAATGTCACGCTACGAGTCAATGAGTTATAAAGAAATTGCAGTTGAACTTGGAATTTCTCCAAATACAGTCGAAAATCAAATATCAAAGGCACTAAGAATTTTACGTGAATCGTATGAAAGATTTAAAAATAAGTAAAATCGATAGTGGTGAACTTAATTTACTGTGTCTTCTAATTGTTTAACAAAGATATGAGCCAGATCGAACAGTTACTTTTAAAATACAAGCAAGGATCTCTTAATAATGAGGAGGCTTCAATGCTTAAGGGCTTTGCTCAAAATGATGATTTAGATCAGTCCGCAGAAATTATTCAAAATTTGCTCGAATCAACTGCCTCCTATAAAGTCCCCGAAAAGATTAATGCGAGTTTAGCTTGGGATAAGTTTTCAAAGAACCCAGAGTTTGCGCAAGAGCTTGACTCCAAAAAAAGATCGTGGCTACCCCTTGCTGTGTTGAGTTTTATGGTTGTATTGGGTTTTACGTTGTGGAATCTTTATAAAATCCAACCTGACCATACTATATTTGCTTCAACGGGCATTCAGCAGATGGAATTGGCTGATCATACTAAATTGACTTTAGATTCCAATTCAAGTATCAGTTATTCTGAATCATTTAATACCCAAAATAGAATTATAAAATTAAAAGGCAAGGCGCATTTTGATGTGACGCACAGTGCCGATTTTCCTTTTACCTTGGAATTCGATGATTCTAAGTTAGTGGTGATAGGAACTGATTTTACAGTTGATTCCAAAGCACCAAATATTAAAATAATTGAGCTTAGATCAGGTAAAATAGCATTTTATGCCAACAGGAATTCAAAACCCTCATATTTATCAAAAGGTCAAAGACTAGTATATGACAAAACAGCAAATAAGATTACAATCACAGACTCCCGAAACCTTAATTCTTTTTACTGGGTAGATCAAAATTTGGTATTCAAATCTGCCTTAGTCAAAGATGTACTGAATACATTGGAAGGAATATTTCATGTTACTTATACTTTGAATTCTTCTGAAGTTGGTAATTGTCATTTGTCGGCAGTTTTTAATAAGTCTGATTTACTTGAAATTCACACAACCTTAGAACAAATACTAGGAATTAAGATATCAAAGATAGATAAAGACAGCTACGGCATTTTTAGTGGCAACTGTCAATAATAATTGACTATATTTGTAGAATATGCGACTAAAATATTCCTGCATATTTTTACTTGGGTTCTTTAGCGGTTGGGTCAAAGGACAAGAACTTATTGATCAAAAAATTGATATTGATCTTGAAACTAGGAATTTTGAATATGCACTAATTACAATTTCAAGAATAGCGAATGTAAAGTTCGCGTACGGTATTGAATCCTTGCCAAAGAATAAATCTGTATCTCTCCATTTTAAACAAATTCGGCTCAAGCATTTACTGATTTACCTGTTAGAGGATACCAAACTTGATTACAAATTGATGGGGGAACAAATTGTGTTTTTTAAGAAGAATGAACCCTTGCCATCAAAGGTCACTATAAATGGATATGTAATTGATAGTTTGAGTGGTGAAAAACTTATTGGTGTTAATGTCTATATGGAAGGCACAAATATCGGGACCAACACAAATTTATATGGATTTTACAGTCTCACTGTTTATCCAGGAGAATGGAAATTTAAGGTTTCATATCTGGGTTATAAGTCAAGATCATTGCGTATGAAACTTGAGCAAAACATCAATGAGAACATAATAATGGCTCAATCAAATACTCTTCAAGAGGTAGAGATTGTAGATCAAGCATACAACAGTAGACAGGTTGGGATTAATGCAGCATGGGACAATTTTGTTGCCAAGGATTTCTCAAAAATACCCGCTGTTTTAGGCGAACAAGACATCATAAAATTAACCCAAAGTATTGCTGGAGTACAAAGTGGTACAGATGGCTTGGGTGGGTTGCACATTCGAGGCGGGGATCCTGGTCATAATTTGATATTGATGGACGGTGTACCAGTTTATAATCCTTTTCACACTGCAGGATTTTTCTCGGTTTTCAACCCTTCAGCTGTGCAAACCTTAGGTGTTTATAAAGGAGGAATTCCTGCCAGGTACTTCAATACTGGGGCAGGGGTTCTTGATGTTCGAACAAGAGAGGGTAACAACCAAAATTTTAAGGCGGAAGCAGGGCTGAGCTTATTGGCGGCAAATATATTGATGGAAGGCCCCATAAAAAAGGGGAAGAGCTCTTTCTTGGTTTCAGCCCGAAGAACAACAGTCGATCCATGGATAAAATCGGTTTCAACCTATTTGAACCAACGTGAGAATAAAACTGGCCAAACGACTTATTCATTTTACGATATTAACGCCAAAGCGAATTTTCAACTTAATGACAACAACAAAGTGTTTGTGAGTTTATACCAAGGGAATGATTTGTTTAAAGATCAATCTCAGGAAGAATTATTTCTCAATCCACTGCAATTGGTTAGAAATCGTGATAATCTATTGAATTGGGGAAATACCATTGGAACTTTGCGTTGGAACAAGCAGGTCAGTAATAAAATATTCAGTAATACCACCATCAACTATTCACGTTTCAGATATAATTCTGTCGAATTTCAAGAAGATATTGAAGGTGCCAATAGAATTTACGATTTGAATATATTTCGAAGTGAAATAAGAGATGTTGGCTTTAGAACTGATCTTGATTTTATTCCCACTCCGACCAACAAGATAAAAAGCGGATTTGGTATTACATTTCATCGATTTGAGCCTTTGGCCTTTGCCATTGACGAAAATTCTCCTGATGTCAATGTATTTGTGCAAGATGGCCAAGTTAGAAATCTTGATACTTTGATCAGAGGAGAAAACGTTTCATCTGTAGAAGCAAATGCATATTTTGAAGACGAGGTTAGCATTTCTGATAATATTCTAGCCAATCTTGGTGTATCAACTGTTTTTTATTCAGTGAAAGGTATCAACTATCTAAATATTCTTCCACGATTGAGTGTGAGTTTTGTGCTTAGTAAGAACCTCAGTTTATTTGTAGCTTATGATGAAATGCAACAGAACCAGCATTTGTTGAGTGATGTTGGCAGTAATTTGCCAAATGATTTCTGGATTCCTGCAACTTCACGGATATTGCCAGCCAATATCAACCAAACTTCAATTGGTGTCCATGCAAGATTACCTAAAGCAATCGATTTTAAAATTGAAGCATACATTAAAAAAATGGAAAATATCCTTTCTTTTGAAGATGGAGCCAGGTTTACTAACTCTGGAATTTTGCCTATTGGTGGCACCATTGATTCTAGAAATTGGGAGGATAAAGTGTCACCGGGGAGAGGACAATGCACAGGGGTTGAGGTAACCTTGCAACGAAGAGTTGGCAGACTGGGTGGATGGGTAAATTATACCTATTCCAGTGCAACCAGACAATTTCAAGAAGTGAATTTTAATAGAGTATTTCCATACAGATACGACAGAAGACACCTTGCCAATATTGTTGGTAATTATAAATTTAACGACGGATTTGAATTCCTTGCGAACTTTACATTTGGCACTGGCCAACCATTCTCAGTTGCGACCGAAAAAACTTTAAGCTATTTACCAGGACAAAATATGCCAATTGAAGTAATTAACTGGTCAGGGACCAATGCATTTCGATTGGAAAACTTTCATCGGCTTGATATTGGATTTAATTTCACAAACAAAAAAAAGTGGGGTGAAGAACAAATTTATTTTGGACTGATCAACGTTTATAACAGAAGAAACACCCTATATATCCAATTGAAATCTGATCCTGATAACCCTGAGTTAAAGTCTTTAGTAAGTAGTAGCTTACTACCTATATTGCCCGCCATCAGTTATAAAGCTAAATTTTAGAATGATTACCAAATTGAAATACTTATTCTTGTTTATTGTTGTGGTGATCATCTCTGGTTGTGAAGGTGAAGATTTGTTTATTGTGCCTAGTTCTGAGAAGTTATTGAATGTGCAATGTATATTCAAAAAGGATAAAAATTTTGAAGTTGTTGTTACCCAGCCTGTTGGACTTGGCCAAAGTGGAAAACCCTTTTATCCAGATGACTGCACTGTTGAGATTTTAATACCTGGAGTAGGAAGCGATGAATTGAAATGGGTTAAAGGGAATAATGAACAAGGAACTTATGTTTCCAATTCATTTCCAATAGTTGGTCTTAAATATTTTATTATAGTAAGCAAAAATGGATATCCCAATCTAACAGCTGAAAATTTCATCCCACCAGCTTCCTTTATTGCAAGTGATTCTGTTGAATTGAACCTGCACTCAGAAAATTCATCAAATAAAACCTTCTATTTTGGTTCAGCTCTAAATTATTCGCCACCTTTAACAGATGAAAATTACCATTTCATATTATTTGGAGAAGCTAAGGTTGAAGTTATAAACCCGACAGATAGCAGTATTTCCTATAGAAATGTAGCACTTCAATTCACCAATATTATAGATGAAGAAAAAAATTCTATTGTATCGTTTGATAAATCGTTTATGATCTCCGGCAACAACAACAACGAGGCATTTAGGCCATTATTTATTGAGGGAACAATAATTACGACGCCAGAGAATGAAAGAATCATTCAAATTAATTGGACCCTACAAACTGTATCAAAGGATTACTATTTATACATTAATAGCATAAATACCCAGCTGCTTTCAGGCAACAATCCACTCGAAACGCCTTCACCACTTTATACAAATTTCAAAAATGGATTTGGAATATTTGCTGGGTATTCGGAAATGAAGATTACTCAGATAATTAAGTAGCAGGAGGATTTTCTTGATCCTGTATTGTTTGGATTTTATTGAGCAGAATTGCAGCCTTTATCAGGAAATCTTCCTTGTGTTGGGTAAACTCATTATTGATTAATAACAATCTTGCAGCATCATATGCTGCACTCTTGGGTTCCAATTGTCGTGCTGCTATCGGGTGCAAATAGTATTTTAGATTATTGGAATAAAGAAAACTTGCATCAGCTCGGAAATTAATGGCAACTCCAAGTTTATTAAGTGAAAACAGATAATTACACTCTTGGTTTAGGTCTTTTTGTAAATCAACCAACTCGATCCCATCAAATCTTACTCCAGTTTTTTCACATAAAAATACATCCCTTCTGCCATCAAAAGTGATAATTTTGTTTACATCATACTTACGAAGATTCTTTCTCATGAAATTTCGGATTACCATTCTACCCGGGCGGCTTTTTTCAAAAGCCAAGTCTAAATCTTCAGGTGATACTTCGTAATTTTCGAGATATGGTTTTTTCTTTCTGGTTTCCAAATTGACCACATGTTTGTGTCTTCCTGTGGTATGGCCTAATTCATTTGATTTACTATTAACAAAAACTACATCCACATCACCACTCATGGAAGCACTTTCCAAAAATATATGATTCTTGTCAGGGTCAAACACCAATAAGCTGATGTCGCTGATTACAAAGTAATTGGGTGGCCCCCCGTAAATATTGCCATACTTTAACTCCAATATTGCAAAACCATTTGGAATACGCATCTGTGGAGCTGGAGCTCTGTCTCCTCTTGGTTGAAATCGAGGATTGCTCTGGTTGGATTGGTAAGAGTTACTACTCCTTCTGTCAGGAGAGTTGTAGTTACTTCTCTCTTGGTACGGTTTGTTTGGATCGTTGTTCACGCTAGGTAATGTTCAAGGTTATCTAAAGTTTGTTCTTGAGACTACAAATTTAAGATCTAATACAACAAAACCAAGCTATTTGTTTCAATCTATCGATTAAATTTCATTTAAAATATCAGTATTATATTTGAATTTAAGCAAGAGTAAAATCATTTTGGATACAATTAAAAAGCCAAAACATCATGTTTTGGCTTTTTTGTCTTAAACAATAGGCTTTATTGGACAGCTGCGGCCATTTGGACAGATTCTGCATCATTTGGGTCAACTTTGAGTAATTTATCAACTATCAGCTTTGCAGACTCTTTGTCATTAGAATTAAAAGCCAGATAATAAGCATATCTGTAAGCTTCTTTTAATTCTGTTTTAAATTTTAGAGGATCAACTTCGCCCAACTCGATAACTTTTTCATAATAAGGTTTTGCTAAAGCTAGGGTAGATTCTGGGTCCAAGAAAGCACTTGATCGCGCTTGGTAGATCCAGCCATACATCACAGTTGGAAATTTTTCTGCTATTACGGCAAAGGAATTTTTTGCACTTTCATAATTTGCACCTTTGTAATAAGCGAAAGCAATGTCAAAATAGTTTTGTAGTGATACCTTTTCAAGTTTTGATAGTTTGCTTTGGTAAACTGAGGCTGCTTTATTAAAATTACCCTTTGAGTAATAGTATTGCGCAACTTCAGTGTATAAATCCACTTTAGTCGTATCAGTCGCTAATGCTTTATCATAGTTAAGTACCACTAGGGAATCATTTCCAAACTTATTGTAAATCTTAGCCAAATACTGATAGTCAGACCAAATTATCTTTTCAGGCTTTGTTCGCGCCATAAATTTATTCATGAAATTAAGCGCTTGAAGGCTGTCACCTTGTTCAAAATAGCAATAGCCCAACAATCTTGTCATGTAGTTTCTTGATGAATCAACTTTCATGATTTCATTGACAAGATTGATCGTCTTTTCATATTTCTTATTGTAAAATAAATATGAACTATAATTGATTTTGCTCTCAATTGAGTTATCGCCTGTCATACTGAGATACTTTTCATAGTTAGCTAAGGCCTCAGCATATTTTTGATAATCATAATTCCAATCAGCAAGTTCTTTGTATGTTCCAGGATAATTGGGGTCAGCCTCCAATGCACTTTTGAAAGATTGGTCGGCTTTAATGTAGTTTCTTGCATTTTTAAATATATAGCCAATTTTGGAATAAGCCCAAGCAGCTGATTTATCATTATCTGTACAGAATTCATATTGTGTAACAGCAGCACCTCCTTGTCCTTGCGCAGAATAAACCTCACCAAGTGAAAAGTATGTCGGAGCATTGCGCACATCTAATGCAAGCGATCTTTTTAAGTTTGTAGCCGCATTATCTAAGTTTCGAACAGGGGCATAAAGCCATGCCTCACCGATATATTGTGAGATTCGTGGATCTTTATTTTTGGATATTTTGATCGCTTTGTCAAACGCAACTTTTGCCTCCGTAGGATTTTTGTTGGAAAGTGCCAATTGGCCTGTAGCAACTTGCGATAAAGCATTCTTAGGATTGATTGCCATTACCTTATTCATACAAATTCTCGCAGAGTCTGGTTTGTTTAAGCGGACATACAGAGCGCCCAAATGATAATAACCATCCTGTAAGCCGGGTGAATTGCTGATGACAGCATTGAAGCCTTTTACCGCATTGGCATATTGGCCATAGTAAGTAAATTTGAAGCCGTCATTGCTATTTTGAGCTGTTAATGTGACAATCAAACTTGCCATCACAAACAATATTAAAAACGTTTTTCTCATTGGATAGTTAACTTTGGTGATATTGAAATGTAAATTTAGTTATTTTGTGACCTTAATTACTCTAAGTGGCGCTCTTGCCGGTGCTAAACCTGATTTTAGGAATATTCTTTGGCCTATACGTCCATTCAAAAAACTTGAAAATCCTGTGCCCAGTCCAGCTCTAGGCTCAGTGGAAACAGTGTAAACCATTCTTGTCAAAGGATAAAATTCTTGAGCCAGATAAGCTTGATACGGTTGATAAAATTCTCCTACACCTTTTTCACCAGGATTAGGTGCCAAAGCCATAACACGAATATTTTTCATGAAATTTAGTGCAGTGGTGTCATCCCTGTCAGCAATATGTGTAACCCCAATAAAGCCCAAGGCTGATTTATTTTTCATGACATAATCTCTTACCTTTTCAGCTGAACCAGCACTAAAGATG
This sequence comes from Chitinophagales bacterium, assembly GCA_038326165.1. GTDB lineage: Bacteria > Bacteroidota > Bacteroidia > Chitinophagales > Saprospiraceae > JAEUUM01. The sequence goes on from JBBQJT010000001.1 coordinate 96,932, forward strand.
TTTGGGTTGGTAGCTGAAGTTAATTTAGACTTACTTAAAACGGTGTTATAAGTTGAAGAGTATGCATCATCAAAAACCAAGGTAACTTTGCCCAATTTATTTGCCTTATTCAATTGATCCCAAGTTAAAACCGTGCCATTTAACAAAGACTTAAGCTGATTCATACTCAATAAGGAATCTGAGTTATTTTGATTGATGATTAAAGCAATCCCGTCCTTAGCCGATTCTATTTGTTGCGGGATGTATGATTTACTTCTTAAGTATTTTTCCTCTTCGGGTGTTAATTTTCTGCCTACAATTATAGTTTGAACAGAATCATTTACTAAGCCTTTAACTACCAATTCTTCTGGTTTGTAAATTAGCTTTACTTCTGCTCGTGGATAGCTTTTTTTGAAAACAAATTCTTGTGAGTCGATAATTGACTTCAATGACTCCTCAACCCATATAGTAACATTGCCACTAGTAGGTGTACTCAATTCCACTTCGGATGAATTTTGTTGACCGCATGAAATGTGCATTGTGACGAAAATACTTAAAAGTATCTTTAACAGGGGGTGAGTTTTCAATATGTTATTTATTTTGTTCTACTATTACATTAACATTTACGCAAAGCTATAAATTCATTATCAATTTTGGATTAACCAAAGCTTAACTAAAGGTTTCTTCTTCTTTAAACCTTTGATAAACAATATAACATCTGAATAATCCGTAAGCAATCAGCCCAATACCCATAACCAAACAAAAGCTTGGATCACTAAGTTCATGTGCCTTCTTACTGAATAAAAGAAACGAACCAATGCCCAAATACACAAAAGCCATAATGCTTGTAAACAAAAATGAAATTTTTGAGGTCAATCCGTTGCCTGAGGGTAGTCGTGCCATTCTGCTATTATTTTATCTCAATTGACGCATTTGAGAATTATTGATATTAAAACATGAAATCTTTAAATGAAATTCTACATTAACTTATATCCTTGCTTAGAATTTAAATTGTTACAAAAATAGTATATTATTCAAATAAAAGTCCTTTGTTCTTAGTTGTTGTTACAAAATTCAATATGCTGCATGTGCTGAAAATTAATGGAGAGTTAAAATGGAAGATTTTCAGATTACCATTTAGTTTTCTTTGTTTTCTTTTGGGCATTTCACGAACAAAACGAAAAAGATTCTTCATCTCAATATTCCCCAATTCAGTTAAGAATCCTCTGTGTAACCAAGCTTAAATCAAAAGTTTTGACTAAAAGATTGAGTATTCTTATTTCGAGAATAAAAATAGGCCCCTTGGTTGTCCAAGGAGCCTTTGAATATCTAAAATAAAATTTATTGCAATTTGAAATTAACAGGGAGTGTGTACAATACATTTACAGATTTACCATTTTGTTTTCCTGGTTTCCATTCTGGCATATTTCGTACCACACGCATTGCTTCTTCATCGCAACCACCGCCAATACCTTTACGCACCGTAACATCTTTGATTCTACCGTTTTTATCCACTTGAAAGGATAATACTACACGACCTTCAATACCGTTATCACGGGCAATGGCAGGATACTTGATGTTTTTGGCAAGATATTCTCTCAATGCATCTTCACCTCCTGGGAATGAAGGATTCTGTTCTACAAAGCTGAAAACTTTTGTATCATCTTCTACTGGAGCTGAAACTACTGGAGGCGCCTCAACTTGAGGTACATAGTCCTTGTTGTCACTTATCACTGTTGTAGTGGCAGTATTCACAGTGATGTCATCAACTTTAGGTGGCTCTTTTTCTTTTACATCCTCATCTTTTTTGATTACAGGCGGAGTAAATTTTACAGACGGTGGCTTAGGAGGCTCCTTTTTAGGAGGTGGTGGGGGAGGAAGTGGTTTTTTCTCGTCTGGTTTTTTTGTTTCTATCTTTTTGAGTTCCACTTTTACATCTGACAATTTATCGTCTTCTTTTTTACCAAGAGTCAGATACTTAGCCCACATTGGAATGGACAAACAAAAAGCAAAAAGTAAAACTCCTCCAATCAAAGCTTTTTTGATGTGGGAAGGATATTTTTTACGAAGAAAATACGCACCATACTCCTTATTTCTTCCCTCGAAGATGATATCTAATATATCTTCATTCTTTGGATCTTGATTTGCGTTCATAATTTCTGCTGTTTACAGATTAGTAATTAATTAGAAGCTGGTGGAGCTGAAATACCTATTTTTTTATCCAAAAGCCCTTGATCTGTTTTATCCAAATCGACTAAAGCATAATTACGTACTTGGATGATCGACATTTCGTCAAACATATCCACAATATTCTTGTAATTGCTCCTTGGAGTAGCCTTAATCAAAACTGATAATCTATCTGGGTTTTTCTCTGTTGGATTTGCGGCAATTACATCTTGTTTTTTATCAGCAATTACTTTTCTGATTCCATCAGCTGCATAACTTGATTGTTCCACAACTGTAGCAGGATCAGTAGGTAATCCCATATAATAAAAGATTGAATCTCCACCGCCTAAGAGCACAGTCATGGATTCAGATGCTTTCAGTTCAGTTTGGTCTTTTATGTCATTAATTTTTGCTGGCATTTTTACATCCATTATGGTTGGTTTGTTGAATGTTGTTGTCAGCATGAAAAAAGTAACCAAGAGGAACGCCAAATCCACCATGGGTGTCATATCCACACGGGTGGACATCTTTTTACTTCGTTTCCCTCCTTTGTGCCGTTTACCGCCACCGGAGTCCGATGTATTCATTTCAGCCATAGCTTACTTATTTTTATTTTGTTGCAAAATAAGGTTCATTATTTTCTCAATTAATGAGATGATTGTGAGGGCTTTTTATTTGGGTTGGCTTCCAAGTCAGTAATGAAATTAAAGGTGTTGAAGTTTTTAGCTTGCAACGAATTAAATAATTTCTTTACCGCAGGATAGTTACTCTTACCATCGCCTTTGATAGCTATAATAGGAACTTCACCCTTTTCTTCGGAATAGGCCTCAAACGATGTTTCAACCCAGTCCACAAGTTCATTCTTTATGGTATCTAGTGGTATTCCTGATTGTTTAAATTGTTTTCGTTGTTCTGTTTCCATATCCAGCAAAGCTGGTAATTGGTCAATAGGAACACCAAAACTTTCTAAACCTTCAAAGTTTTTAGCTTGTTTATCCGTAAAACCGATTTTATATTTACCTGCCATGGACTGCAAAATTGCAGCTCTTGTGTTTTTCCCTGTCATGCTGTAAAAAACCCTTCCATCTTTATCCATAGTTAACAATACAACACCACCATCTTTAAGTTTTGTCTCAGATATGGATGATGGAGTATCGACTATTACAGGTTCGTCTGGTCTGAATTGAGTAGTTAGCATGAAAAAGGTCAACAACAAGAAAGATACATCGCACATGGCTGTCATGTCAATCGCTGTACTTTTTCGAGGTATTTTGACCTTAGGCATATTGATTAATTTAGTCTGTTAAGAATGTGATGCAAAAAACATTTATAGAGTTGGGTACAACTCAATAAATTAACGGTGTTTCGCAGCAAATGTATGTGCAATACTTACACCTGCCTCATCAATTCTGTAAGTCAAACTATCAATTTTTGTAGTAAAGTAATTATACATAACAATAGCCACAGCAGAAGTACCAATACCTAAGGCAGTATTAATTAAGGCTTCTGAAATACCAGTTGCCAATGCGGTTGCATCTGGGTTACCGGCGATAGCAAGAGCTGCAAATGCTTTAATCATACCCAATACTGTACCCAATAGTCCTACTAATGTCGCTACCGAGGCAAGCGTTGCCAAGAATACAAGGTTTTTTTCTAGCATTGGCAATTCCAAAGATGTTGCTTCTTCAACTTCTTTTTGTATTGCTAATATCTTTTGGTCTTTAGCCAGAGTTGTATCAGTTTCCATCTCTTGATATTTCTTTAAAGTTGCTTTGACAACATTAGCTACTGAACCTTTTTGTTTGTCGCAAGCAGCTAAAGCTTTACTGACATCTCCCGCATCTAATGCATGTTTAACAGTCTTTATAAATTCATCTACATTACCTGATCCTTTGGCTTTGCCAATTGTTAAAAGTCTTTCAATTACGAAAACAATAACGATAAGAAATTGCGTCATCAAGAATGGTACTACAATACCTCCTTTGTAAATAACACCAAAATAGTTTCCAACTTTTGGATTGTTTTCAGGATTTTCTCCAATAAAATTACCTGAAGCTCCAAAGACATACTTGTAAATAACATAACTTACTACTAGGCATACGGGGATCACCAGAATTGAAAAAAGATTACTTTCCTGTTTAACTGGAGTGGATTTACTCACTTGCGTCATGATTGATTTGTTTTAATGATTAGTACGATTAATGAATGCAATTATTTCAAGCCACGAAAATAGGGCAAAACAATCTGAATTTTTACAACAATCTGTAGAAAATATTATCAATGTTTAAAAAAATTAATTTTGACTGACAAAACATTGAAATTATTTAACACTGAAGTCCATGATTATTTTTATTTCAAAATAATTTCAAACTTGAACAGCAACACAAAAATAATTTTGTTGTGAATGCTTCTTACTCGAGCACATTTTTTTTTCTAGAAGTTTTAATCCACCTACAGCATTAGGCGCTGAATCGACGAAATTTTTGATCGTTCTAAAAATTTGTCGAAGTTAACCTCGACAAAACTAAGATTTACACCGACCCAAAGGCCAAGATCCGCTAAGCCAGATTTTGGGTTTAACAATACCATGAAATAAGCATTTGTAGATTGCCCTTTGCTCATTCATATCTAAACCATGGTAGAAATGTAAAATGTTATAATCTATTAATTGATTCGATATTACTTTCTTCAATGACGTACAAGGGGCGTTTCCTGATGTCAGTGTTGATTCTGCTGATGTATTCTCCCAAAACTCCAATTGAAATCAATTGGATGCCGCCAATAAACATTGTACTAATTATCAGCGAAGTCCAACCAGTTATTACACGATGCAAAAAGAATTGGCTTGCATTATGACGTCCCCACATTGCCCCATTTTTTCAAAATAAAAAAAGCCCTGTGATTATTCACAAGGCTTTTTCGGTATAACACAATAAATAATTTATTTAGTCCAAGAAATTTGGTTGACTTTTCTTCCAATTCTGTAACCTAATTTTAAACCTTCAGTGCAATCCATTCTCCAGTGCACTCCTAATTTGATTCTTGATTCAGCATTTTCTTCTGCAAAAGAATAGAAATTAGGGAATGTTCTTGCATAACCACGGAAATCTACCCGTCCTTCATGGCAACGATCTGTGAATGCGAAATCAGTACCAAACTCATCAGTTAAAACTTCAGCAGCAACCGCTCCAAAAGTTGAGTGACCTGATGGATATGCAGCAAAAGGTGGCGTTACGCCGTCTGCACTCAAGATGGTTTTCCAATTCGGGTCAATTACTTTTCTGATGTAAGTCACTGGGCGCTCAACTTGATATTTCCATTTTAAATACCAAACTGCGTTGGAAGCATCACTCAGTCCTACCCCAATTTTAGTATTTGTTATCAAAGCTTTTTCTAAGTTGCAATCAGAATTATTGTAAACTTGAGAAGCAATGGCGAACATTCTAACAGGAGGACTGAAAGTCAGGTTCAATAAATCATCACTCCAAAATTCTGCAACCCATTTGTCTTCTTCTGTTCCACTTTCAACGGTATTGTAGTTTTCCAGTGCTTGAAGATAATAAACTGATTTTTTATCTTCACTATAAGGAATTGGCGCTGGAATGTTTCTGTCTGCAGGGCTTATTGCAAACAATCTTGCTCCACCACCTGCATTTTCAGATACACCGACTCCAAATTTAGTCCAGTGACCAGCTTGAAAATTTGGAAATGTTGGTTCCCAAATACCGTTACCAGGTAATTTGTTGTAAGCTTCAGTGGGACGTAGATACGCTTGGAAAGCATAACTGTCAGTTTTTAAATAATTCCAAAGTACTTCAGCAACATCACGTCCTCTTTTAAGGGAATTTTGTATTACTTCGTTGGAAATGCCTTGGCTATATTTGGTTTGTAATTCATTTTCGGCGGCTTGAAAAATTAGAGTTTGTGTTGCTCCAGGGAAGCCCGCTTTATAAATGAAGGCTTGAGCTGAACTGATTACCAAAGGCCAATTGTATTCCTTAGTTGCGTCAAAAACAGGTAAACTAACACCTGCCTTTTTTCCCATAATGGTCTGATAATTTGGCATACCCGGTAAAGCAGCTTCATACATAGCAAAGCCAGAATACGCCATCACGGTAGTGACAGGGCATGGGCGATAGCCAGCGGCGTATCTTTCTACTTCTAGCAGTGCTTCATTGTATCGGGTGATTACATCGCGCGCCTGAGAATCAGATACTTTTGGAATTGTGGAGTTAATGTCATCGTCTTTACGACAAGACGTAACGAATAATGACATGGATGCCATTGCTAACAATAAAATACTGAAAAGTGGTTTTGTGCTCATGGGTAGAGATTAGTTTGTGTATGTTTGATATGTTGGCAAATCAGTAAAACCCAATCAGAATATTTGTTTTACATGGTGCAAAAATAGCTCCATTTTATAATTTTTACAAGATTTCTTGTGTTTTTTTGACTAAATTAGAATTTTAGTTGATAAATAAGCTTCTTGCATCAACAATATTTATTCAATTTCAATTAAGTATAAAGATTAGTTATAATTATTGAGGTGTGTTGAGTCAATTTTTCTAAATCCTAAAGATTGATTTTGATGGTAATGTAGAATGAGCGACCATCAGAAGGCCAGATTCCAGGTCCAGGATATATCAATGGTCGTTTTGTAAAATAGGAATTATCCGTAAGATTATTGATGCCAAAATTTAAAGTTAGATATTTTGCAAATGGTATTCTGAAATTTATATCAAACACGCCGTATGATGGAACCAAGCCAATCGAGCCATTCTCAGAAGCAGATAGCGTATTTCCAGGATCAGAGAAACTTGAAGAAGTATAACTGAATTGCAAGTTTGAACTAAAATTCAAATATTGGAATTCTATGCCGTTTCTTGAAATGAATCTTGGCACACTTTCAACTTCATTGCCCGAAATATCTGTATTGGATCCATTAATACCTTTCAAAGCCAGATTAGCATTTTGATATTGAGCTTTCATAATCGATGTGGATGTGAAAACCGAAATTGTAGTTTTTTTGGATTGCAGGATTTCATATTCTAAAAATGTTTCCAACCCATGAGTAATGCTATTTCCGATGTTGGTTTTATAGATGTATGTTTGATTGTTTTCGTCTGTCTGAAGCAGATCTCCCATTCTGTGGTTATAAAGCATTGTAAAGTAGGTTAATTCATACTTTAGTCGTCGATGTAAATAACCGTTCATTCCAACTTCAAAATTAAACCCTGTTGCATTTTTTAGATTTTTATTGGCTTTTTGAAGATTCGATGCCGGAATAATATCTTTGAATAAAACGGGTCGATATGCTTGGGAAAAAGCTGCATATAACCGATGATGGTTGTTGATTTGATATTGCGTATTAATTCCAAAAACAGGGATGTTATGCTTTATTTGGTTTGGAATGTCTTCCGGATCCAAATAACTAATATAGCCAGAAAAATTGGTGTAACCATTTTCGTACCGAATTCCTGGTGCGATTGTGAACTTTGAGTTGATATGTATTAGGTTTTCTATTGCTATTGCTATACTTTGGCTTTTATATTTCATGTCTCTTCCAAAGGAAAAACCATTTACTGGTTGAACAGTCAAATCGTAATCACTGCCATTGGTTCCGATTCCTCTTTGTTTTCGAGTCATGTCATTATTAAAATACCTGATGCTGGTACTGAGGACATTTTTGAACTTTCCAATTCTATACTGATTTAGCATGCGCAATTCTGTTGTTCTTGAATTGAACATGTCAATATTCACAGCCCTATTTGCAAATTTTTCAGTCAATGGATCGGGGAGATCGGCTTTATTTGCAAAACCTTCAAATTCTACACTATTCCTTGAGCCAAAAACACCTGAAACGATCCAGTTAAGTTGGGTATTGGATCCAATTTTCCAATTGAGCGTCATCGATGGAATTGTAATGGCTGGACTGTAGTAGTTTCTGTTTCTAGTAGATTGTTTTGGGTTCTCGTAAAAAGTGCTATCGGTGAGCGGACCAGGTATCTTGTATCTGTAAACATTTCTTCCTATTTCAAATTTTAAACTCAAGTCAGAATTTATTTGATACTTGAGCTGCAAAAATTGGGCTAGGCTACTTGAGCTTGAGTTTTCCCGATATCCTTCACTTGTTCTATTGCTATTGTATGCGTAATAACTGAATTTCTTTGTAGAGCCACCAATAGCATTGTAGCTGCTTAAAGCGCCAAAAGAGCCGACAGTATTGATACTTTCAATACTTAGTGGTTTATTTGGAGTTCCAGTTTTAGTAACATAATTGACCATTCCGCCAAATGCTGAACCATATTGTAAAGCAGCAGTTCCTCGCAGAATTTCTATTTTTTCAATTGATTCCAGGGGAGGACTGTAATGGCTTGCAGGATAGCCGTAAAGATCGGAATTGATTATAACATCATTTTGTCTGATATTCATCTCCCAACTTCGGTGGGGATCCAATCCTCGTAACGAGAAATTAATTTGATTTCCTGAACCATCCATGTCATAAATAAATGCTCCTGGTACTTTGGCAAATAGTTGTCTTCCTATTTTATCGGCAACGTTGCTGGGCAAGTTAGCAAGAGAAACGACTTCAGATTTTACGCCACCTACAATATAGGTGTTATGAATATCAGGAAGTTTGTCAATTTTATTCTGTTTAATCAAAGCTGTAATCTCCACAGGTGCGAGGTGTAGAATTTTTGAGCTGTCCAAAAGCGTTTGCCCTATGGCAGTGGTACAAATAAAAAGTAGAAAAATTATTAATCTCATCGATCGCAACAAGGTAACTAGACTGAATTACGAAGTCGATTATGCATTGTTGCACAATATGTTAACAATGATACATATAGATTGATGAATCCCTTAAAACTGCTGATTAAATAGATAACCCTTAGGTCAATTTAACATTCCAGTCAATTGACCAGGAAGAATACCTAATAAAAGGCTTGCCAGAGTCACAAAAACAATCACTCCTTCATACAATGCTGAATTACGGATTTTTTTCTCATGGAATGCAGGTGATGCAATTGCTGTATTAACGACTCTTAAGTAGTAGTAGGCACCAATAACAGTATTGATAACAGCGAAAACCACTACGTAGATATGTTGAGATTTAACGGCTCCAATAAGGACGAAATATTTTGCAAAGAAACCTCCCAGTGGTGGTATGCCTGCCATAGAGAATAATAACAGAATTAGACAAACTCCTTGCAAGGGCGCTGAATAAACTAAACCTCTCAATGATTCAATTGAGTATTCCCCTGTATATTTTTTTACGTTGAGGAAAATTGCAAACGCACCAACCGATGTCAATGCATAACTGGTAGCATAAAAAAACAATGCATCTGCTGCACCCTCTCCATTAACCATAATCGCTATCAACATATATCCTGCATGAGAAATACCAGAATAAGCCATTAGTCTTTTAAAATCTGTTTGTTGTATTGCAGATAAATTTCCGACAAATAAAGTCAATACTGCAATAATGGCAATCGAATTAATCCAAATTTCATCAAGTCCTGGAATTCCAAGGTTTAGAAATCGATACAAAGCAGCAAATGCGCTTACTTTCACGATAGTAGCCATGAATCCAGTTATCAATGACGGTGAACCCTGATAAACATCTGGTACCCAGAAATGAAATGGAGCCGCACCGACCTTGAAGAGGAATCCACATAAGGTTAAAGCAATACCAGTGTAGAAAAGTCCTGGAAAATATGGTTGGCCGCTTTTTAAGCTTATTTCATGTAGGTCAAAACTATTGGTTGCGCCATAAATCATTGCAATCCCGAAAAGCATAATTGCACTGGCAAAAGCCCCCATTAAGAAGTATTTCAAAGAAGCTTCATTGGATAGATAATTGTTCCTATTGCTTCCTGCCAATATATAGAGTGGGATGGATAATATTTCAATTCCGAGAAACAACATGGTCAAATTGTGATAACTCACCAAACAAATGCCACCCACCAATGAAAACAAAAGCAATGCATAAGTATCTTCTATTGCTTTAAAATTCTCAGTGTAATGTTTGTGACATAAAATAAACCACAATACACTCACAACAATTATGAGAGATGAAAATGCAAGTGCAAAATTGTCGAACTTTAACATTCCAGAAAACCAAATAGCGTCTTTTGACCATTCATTTGAATTTAAATAGACCATTCCCAACAACACAGGAATGATGACCAAAAGGCTTTTGTTTTTGACATGAAATAAACCCATCATCAAAACCAAAACTCCAAGAATCGACAGTATAATTAGTGCAGCCATTAATCAATAAGTTTGAGTGATTTGGGTCAAAGATTCTATACTCGGCTTTATTGTATCCAATATATAATTTGGGAACAAACCGACGAATAATATGATAACAATCAAACATCCCAAAACCAGTAATTCTTCTGTATTTAGATCTGTTATTACCTTTTGAAATCTGTAATCGAGACCTAACATAGTTTTCTGATACATTCTCAACATATAAGTAGCTCCAATGATTATTGTGAGTCCGCCTATCACAGCTGCCCACACATTATAATCATAGATACCTGCCAAGAGTAAAAATTCTCCAACAAATCCGTTTGTCAAGGGTAACGAAACACTCGCCAAGGTGAGCACAAGAAAACTTGCTGCTAAGGCAGGAGCATTTTGTCTGATGCCACCAAGTTCCGGTATGTAACTTGTCCCTGTGCGATCAAGAATCAAATCTGCTACATAAAATAAGCCAACAACTATTATCCCATGATTAAACATTTGTAGAACCCCACCAGATAGGCCATCATAATTAAAAACCAATATGCCTGCAGCTATCAACCCAACGTGAGACAATGAAGAGTATGCTAATAGGGTTTTTAAGTTTTTTTGGTTAAAAGCCAATACACCTCCATATAAAACTCCTGCTAGAGCCAGTCCAATGAGAATTGGATTTAGAGTTGTTACAGCCAATGGAGTTACAGGAATATACCATTTGAGCAATCCAAATAATCCCATTTTAAGCATTATCCCTGATAAAAGCATTGTACCTGAAGTTGGGGCTTGTGTGTATGTATTAGCCTGCCAAGTATGAAAAGGAATCAGCGGAATCTTGATGACAAAAGCTAGCAAAAATCCTCCAGCTACCCATATTTGCTCGACTTGACTCAATCCATTGTTATAAAATGAATCAATTGAAAAATTTGGTGAAGGCAGTTTTGAGTATATATATAGTATTGAGCCCAACATGAATACCGAACCAAATAGAGTATAAATAAAGAATTTTACGACAGTCTTTACTCTGTTTTCATCACCCCACAAAAAGATGATGATATAAATTGGTATCAAAGCGAGTTCCCAACACAAATAAAATAACAACGCATCCTGAGCCATAAATACTCCAAGCATTCCTGCTTGCATTAAAAGTGCCAAGGCATAGAATATATTGGAATTAGTTCTTTTAGAATCAATTCTCAACAAAACAACAGGCATTAAAATATTGGTCATCAAAACCAGCAAAGCTGCAATTCCGTCAACTCCTATGTGAAAAAAAGCACCAATCGAAGGTATCCAATTGGACCTATAGGTAAATTGTAAACCACCTGTTGGATCTAAAGAATTGAAAACATAAATAGCAAGTGCAACATTGATCAACGCAGAAATCATTGCCAAGGACTTTGATGCTTTTCCTGTCAAAAATGCAGAAAAAACAGAACCAGCCAATGCAACTAATAAAATAACTAATACATTCATCTGCTAAGATATTGAAACACCAAAAGTGTAATGATTCCTAATACCATACTTAATATATAAACTCCTGTTGAACCTGATTGAATTCTTCTGATGGTTTGGCCACTTAACAGGGTTGTTAGGCTAACTTGGTTAACCAATCCATCAAAAAGTTTGGATTCTAAAACCCCATTTGTCCATTTTGAAATTCTTGCAAAATTCTGGGTTATGAGTGAATCATAGGCTTCATCAATGTAAAACTTATTATCAATAGCCTTGGCCCAAAACCCATTGTTGACTTGTAGTGCTTTTTCTCCACTGCACCATTTCCTGACAAGAATAAAGATGATAATCAAAGCGACAACCGAAACACCCATTAAACAGTATTCAAAAAAGTGTGACACGTGTCCTTCTTGTTGTACTTTGATTGCCGGTGCCAAAAAGGAATTCAGCCAATGAAAATCGCTGATAACTTCTGGCAAACCCAGTACACCTGAAAACATTGAAGCCAGAGCAAGAAGCACCAAAGGGACCGTTATTGTCAAAGGAGATTCATGCAAATGTGAAGCTTGATGATCTGTACCTCTAAATGAATTGCTAAAAGTTAAAAAATATAAACGAAGCATATAAATTGCTGTCAATACACTTGTTAGAGCAAGGAAGAAAAACATCCAAACAGATTTTGAATAAGCCATTGCAAGTATTTCATCTTTTGAAAAGAAAGCTGCAAATGGCGGAAAACCAATAATAGTCAATGTGCCAATTAGAAATGTGAAATGAGTAATCGGTAATGCTTTAGTCAATCCTCCCATCTTCCGGATATCTTGTTCACCACTCATAGCATGGATTACACTTCCTGCCCCTAAAAAGAGAAGTGCTTTAAAGAATGCATGGGTACCGAGATGGAAAATAGCTGAGCTGAAGGCACCGGCACCAACTGCGGCAAACATAAAACCCAATTGACTCACAGTAGAGTAGGCCAATACTTTTTTAATATCATTTTGTCTCAATCCTATTATTGCTGCAATAAGTGCAGTTGCTACCCCGACAGCAAAAATTAGATTTAAGCTTATTGGAGCCAAAACAAACAAACTACTCAATCGCACTACTAGATAAATACCTGCTGTAACCATTGTAGCTGCATGAATCAGTGCAGAAACTGGTGTTGGACCAGCCATTGCGTCAGGAAGCCATGTATACAATGGGATTTGAGCACTCTTACCTGTTGCTCCGAAGAATAGACAGAGTGTGATCATTGTTGCTAATCCTGTTGTGATCATTCCACCACCAGCTAATTCATTTATTTTAGAATATTCCAAAGTATTGAATTGGATCAAACAAGTAAATATGGCAATTAAAAAGCCTAGGTCACCAATTCTGTTGATGATAAAGGCTTTTCTGGCTGCATCATTATTTTCATGATCTTTGTACCAAAAGCCAATCAACAGATAGGAACACAAACCTACACCTTCCCATCCGATAAATGTAACCAACATATTACTGCCCAAAACAAGCAGCAACATGAAAAATACAAAGAGATTCAAGTAAGCAAAAAAAGTGTTTTGATTTTCATCATCATGCATGTATCCTTGAGAATACAAATGAATTAAAGAACCTACCCCAGTAATTATGCTGAGCATGATCAAGGTGAGTTGGTCAATATGAAAACTGAAGGAAATATGTGCCCATGAAGAGCTAAACCATTCACCTATTGTTAGATGAAGTCCTAATGGCTCTGCGCCAATTGGGCCCCAAAGACTTACCACCAAACCAAATGATGCAATTAGAGCCAAAGTGCTGATCCAAGAACCAACTGATTTTGGCAATTGCTTTCCAAAGAAAATATTGATTGTAAAGCCAATCAATGGAAGCAACGGAATCATTAAGGCCATTTCTCTTATACCCATATCTGCGTTGTTACCATTTTAAGTTTTGCAATTTATCGATATCGACTGAATGCATATTTCTATATATCATTACCAATATTGCTAAGCCCACAGCAACTTCGGCAGCAGCGATTATCATTATAAAAAAAACAAAAGTTTGCCCTCCTGCACTGTGATGATGGGCTGAAAACGCGACTAAGAGCAAATTCACAGCATTAAGCATCAATTCCACACACATGAATATGATGATTGCATTCTTTCGGATAAGTACTCCAGTCACTCCTACACTAAACAGTAGGCATGCCAAAACGACATAATGCTCTAGTGAAATTTGTTGTAATAATGGTATCATATCAATCTATATCTTTTTTGGCCAACATTACCGAACCTGCAATGGCAGCGAACAATAATACCGACGATAATTCAAAAGGCAGTAAATAGGTCGTAAACAAAGCTTTTCCTAATGACTGCACAGTTCCTAATTCTCCAAGAGATTGAACCTGAGCCATTGAGGTATCTGCGCTTTTTGAAGCAGCTGTTAAAACCAATAACATAATTCCACCGGTTAATACTGCACCTAACTTTCCAAAATTAGATTTTGGCTGATCACTGTCTTTATTGAGGTTCAACATCATCACTACAAATAAGAACAATACCATGATGGCTCCTGCATAGACTATGATATGAACTATTGCCAAAAATTCTGCATTCATCAGAATAAAATGTCCTGCAATAGCAAAAAAGCAAAGGACCAGATACAACACGCTGTGTACCGGACTTTTAGCGAACACTACCAACACTGCGGATAACAATGCAATAGCTGACAATACATAAAAAGCAATTTCTGACATTCAGATTATTTGTTTGGCAGTGCGAAATTATAAAATGATATCACAATCAAAAGGATTGGTGAGTATTTTTACGTTTACTAATATCGATTCTTTGATCAATTTTTTCAACAAGATAATCTTTTCCATAAACAAAGCTGTCTCTTTCATACTCTGATGGAACCAATCGTGGAGTAAGATATATCGCATCTTTGGGACAAGCTTCCTCACAAAGGCCACAATAAATACACCTCAGCATATTTATTTCGTAAACTGCAGCATATTTTTCTTCTCTATAAAGATGTTCTTCGCCTTTTTTTCTTTCAGCTGCATCCATTGTTATCGCTTCTGCAGGACACGCGAGTGCGCATAGACCACAAGCAGTACAATTTTCACGACCTTGTTCATCACGTTTTAATACGTGCATTCCACGATAAATATCTGAAAACTCTCTTGTAACTTCAGGGTAGTTCAGTGAAACTTTCTTTTTGAACAAATGACTGATGGTTATGCCCATTCCTTTTATAATAGCAGGTAAGTACATGTTTTCCCAGAAAGTCAACTCACGTAAACCTTTTGATACTTCCTTTTTCTTTTTTGATAGATTGTAATACATAATGCCTTATAAAGTGTTTTTGAAAGTCAACCATCCTCCTGTCAAAAAAATATTAGCTAATGCAAGAGGGATGAGTATTTGCCAACCTAATCTCATCAATTGATCATATCTGAATCTGGGTATTGTCCATCTCACCCACATGAAAAAGAATATAAAAAAGAATACTTTGGTGAAGAAAATGATTACGCCAACTAAAGCGAAAGCATTTTGACCCAGTCCAAGGCTTGAAATAAATGGGAAATCATAACCACCAAAAAACAAACAAACTATAACTGCTGATGAAATGAACATGTGTACATATTCAGCAAATAAAAAGAGACCAAGTTTCATGCTCGAATATTCAGTATGAAAACCCCCAACCAATTCTGTTTCACATTCTGCCAAATCAAAAGGCGCCCTGTTGCATTCTGCAAAAGCACAAATCAAAAATATCAAGAATCCAAGGGGTTGATAAAAAATATTCCAATGCATTCCTGCCTGTTGTTCTACTATTTCACGAAGAGAAAGAGAGCCAGTATATAATAAAATACCAATGACAGATAAACCCATGGCCAATTCATAGCTGATCATTTGGGAACTCGCCCTTACGGACCCAAGTAATGAAAATTTATTGTTACTGGACCATCCACCGAGCATTATTCCATAAACTCCTAAACTCACAACTCCAAAAATATACAGCAATCCAATATTGATGTCGGCAACTTGTAAAGGAATTGTTGTGCCATTGATTGAAATTGAAGGCCCCCAAGGCACTACGGCACTTGTCATTAAAGCTGTTAACATAAAAAGAGAAGGCCCAAGTATAAATAATGCTTTATCAGATGCAAGAGGGATTATTTCTTCTTTAAAGAACATTTTTCCCCCATCAGCCAGAGGTTGCAATAGTCCGTAGGGACCAGCTCTGTTTGGCCCCAACCTATCTTGTAAAAAAGCAGCAACTTTTCTTTCGGCATAAGTAGAATAGGCAGCAATAGTTAGTGTAATTACAAATAACACAATTACCAAAATGATTTTAGCTAATAAAAAAGTACTTATCATGATGGATTTTCTATTAGATTAGGTAGGATAACACCTGGTAGGTCGGGCAAAATCTGAACTTCATCGACTGACAGTAGGCCTTTACCATGATTTTGTACGATCACTGAATGTCTATTTATTTCAACTGGACCTTCAATCGTCCAATCGCTTAATTGCTTTTTATAAAAGCGGCAGTCGTTACATATAAATTCATGTACCTCTCCGAATTCATCTTTTCTTCCGGTAACTCGGAGTACTACATCGCCTTGAAACCAAAGTGTTACCTTTCCGGAGCATTTTCCACAATTACAATTCGCGTAAACTGGTTTTGTGTACCAAACTCGGCTTTTAAATCGAAATGTACGATCCGTAAGTGCTCCAACTGGACACACATCTATGACATTTCCGGAAAAATCATTTTCAATAGCATTTTCAATATAGGTCGAGATTTCAGAAACATCGCCTCTATTCATAACTCCATGCACGCGACCGTCTGTGATTTGGTCAGCGACCTTTACACATCTGTAACATAGAATACATCTTGTCATGTGCAACTGTATGGTATCGCCAATATCTATTTTATCGAAAGTTCTTCTTTCAAACTCATAACGGGTTCCTTCCTTACCATGCTCGTAACTTAAATCCTGCAAATGACACTCTCCAGCCTGATCACATATAGGACAATCTAGAGGATGGTTCAACAAGAGAAATTCTACAACTCCAGCTCTTGCCTCCTGAATTTCTGGGCTTGTTCTGTTTCTTACGACCATGCCGTCCATAACATTTGTCTTACAAGAGGCCACCGGCTTAGGCATAGGCCTTGGATCTTTTTCGGAACCTTGTTCCACCTTGACTATGCAGGTTCTGCAATATCCTCCACTCGTTTTCAGATTAGTGTAATAGCACATTGCAGGAGGAACTACATCGCCTCCAATCATTCTGGCAGCTTGCAGAATGGTTGTACCTTCTGGTACTTCAATTGTGATATCATCTATAGTGACTTTAGGCATAATATAAATAGTTATCCAGCTTCTACTAAGCCTTTAATTCTATAATAGTGTTTCACGTCATCAATACTCGACGGGCTACTGACATAATCTTCAAATTCTGATCTGAAATGGCGTATTGCGCTTGCTACAGGCCAAGCTGCAGCGTCACCAAAAGGACAAATTGTTTTGCCTTCTATTTTTGCTTGTATATCCCACAATAGATCTACGTCCTTCAAAGTACCATGACCGTCCAATATTTTATGTAAAATTTTTTCCATCCATCCAGTTCCTTCTCTACAAGGGCTGCATTGACCACAACTTTCATGATGATAAAAACGCGTAAATGTGTACAAGTTCTTTACAATACTACTGTCTTCGTCCATTACTATAAATCCACCTGAACCTAGCATTGTTCCAGAAGCAAAGCCTCCATCCGCCAGTGATTCGTACGACATGAGTCTTGGACGGCCATCTATTGTATTCAAAATAAGGTGGGCGGGTAGTATAGGAACGGAAGATCCGCCTGCGACAACGGCCTTCAACTTCTTTCCATTTTTTATGCCACCACAATATTGGTCGCTATATATAAACTCTTCAACGGGCAATCCCATTTCAATTTCAAAAACACCAGGATTGTTGATATGGCCACTTGCTGAAATAAGTTTTGTTCCAGAACTTTTTTCTACGCCAATTTTAGAATACCATTCGCCTCCATTATTAACTATGGGAACTACAGCAGTTATGGTTTCTACGTTATTTACTACCGTTGGTCTTGAATACAGGCCAGATACTGCGGGAAAAGGAGGTTTGATACGCGGATTTCCTCGCTTTCCTTCTAAACTCTCTAACAGTGCTGTCTCCTCTCCACATATATAGGCTCCTGCACCAACGTGCATGTAAAGCTCTAAATCATATCCTGAACCTTTAATGTTTTTTCCAAGCCAGCCTTGATCATAGGCTTCTTTTATGGCTTTTTCCATTATTCTGTAGATGTAGAAATATTCTCCTCGGATATATATGTAGGAAGTGTTGGCTCCAAGTGCGTAACTTGAAGTGATCATTCCTTCTATCAAAAGGTGAGGTAACTTTTCCATGAGATACCTGTCTTTAAAAGTTCCAGGTTCTGATTCGTCGGCATTGCATACCAAATATCTTGCAACATTTTCTGGTTTTGCTAGAAAACTCCATTTCATTCCAGTAGGAAAACCAGCGCCTCCACGACCTCTAAGCCCTGATTTTTTTACTTCCTCGACAATGCTATCAGGATTTTTTTCTGTCAAAACCTTTTCAACTGATTTATATCCACCGTTTGAACGGTAAACTTCATAAGTTTCTATTCCTGCTTTGTCTATATGTTCTAATAATACTTTCATTCTGAATCTTTGATATTAAATCAAGCTTTTATCAACTAAATATGAGCTACGTGTGTCTGTTTTATCACATGCTAAAAGTATTTTATCAACCTTTTCTAAGGTTAAGTCTTCATAATAATCTGCCCCAATCATCATCATAGGAGCGGTACCACAAGAACCAAGACATTCAACAGTCTTCAATGTAAATTTGCCATCAGGAGTGGTTTGACCATCTTTGATGTTTAATCTATTTTCAATATGCCTTACAACATCTTCTGAACCCATTAACCAGCATGAACTGGTTCTGCAAACTTCAATTAAGCATTGACCCACCGGATTCAGATTGAACATGGAATAAAATGAAGCAACTTCATATACCTCAATCGGTTTTATATTCAACAATTCAGCAACAACATCCATTGCTTCTGGACTCAGCCAACCATCGAATTCAGATTGCGCCAAATGCAAAATGGGTATCAATGCAGATTTGTGTTTGCCTTCAGGATATCGTGAAATTAATTCCTTTGCAAGTATATATGTATCCTCTGAAAATTTAATTTGTGTCATTTTCAATTCAATTAAGCATCTAATTCACCAGCAATTACATTCATACTACTCATCGTAAGTATTGCATCAGATAACATGGAACCTTTGATCATTTCAGGGTAAGCCTGATAATAAATAAAGCTTGGTCGTCTAAAATGGCAGCGATATGCTTGCCGGCCACCATCACTCACAACATAGAATCCTAATTCACCATTCCCACCTTCAACACTGTGATATACCTCACCAACAGGAATTTCAGTTTCACCCATTACTATTTTAAAATGCCAAATTAACGCTTCCATTTTTGTATAAACGTCTTCTTTTGGAGGAAGGAAGAATTCTGGAACATCAGCATAATGTTTTCCTTCAGGGATATTGTCAATAGCTTGGTGGATAATTCTTAAACTTTGGCGGATTTCTTCGTTTCTGACAAGAAATCGATCATAGACGTCACCTGTTTCGCCAACTGGGATTTCAAAATCAAATTCTTCGTAACTGGAATATGGATTCATTACTCTAATGTCATAATCTACACCTGTTGCCCTCAGGTTAGGTCCCGTAAATCCGTAGTTTAAGGCACGTTCTGCTGATATTCCACCAACATAACGGGTTCGGTCGATAAAGATTCTGTTACGAGTTAACAATTGGTCAAACTCATTGAAGACTTTAGGGAAATCTCTTAAAAAATCTTTAATCAATTGCTTCGCTTTTGGGCTAAGGTCCCGTTCAAGTCCACCGATCCGTCCGAGATTAGTGGTTAAGCGGGCTCCACACAATTCTTCGAATATATCGTAAATCTTTTCTCTTTCTTGAAACACATAGGTAAATCCAGTCAATGCTCCTGTATCCACGCCAATTACAGAATTGCAAATTAAATGGTCAGCTATCCTGGATAATTCCATAATTATAACCCTAATGTAGTCTGCTTTTTTGGGAACTTTAATCCCAATCAATTTCTCCATTGTCATGTGCCATCCCAAGTTATTGATGGGAGAGCTGCAATAATTCAGTCTATCAGTTAGTGTGGTTACTTGATAGAATGGCCTGTTTTCGGCAATTTTTTCAAAAGCTCGATGTATGTAACCAATGGTTGGTTCTGCATCAATTATTTTTTCACCATCCATTTTGAGGACGTTCTGAAAAATACCGTGGGTTGCAGGGTGTGTTGGACCAAGATTTAGAATATTGTAATCTTGGATTGGTTTTCCTGAGTCTTCAAGACTACCTACCGAAGTATTTATCTTCTTTATCAGTTCTTGTTGCATCTTGTAAAGGGTATTCTTTTCGAAGTGGAAAATATTCCATTTCGTCCATATTTAGAATTCTTCTTAAGTCAGGGTGACCATCGAAAATTATTCCGTAAAAATCATAAGTTTCTCTTTCCATCCAGTTGGCTGAAGCGTACAATGATGTCATAGTTTGGACAACAGGGTGTTCAACTGGAACAAAACTTTTTATTCGCAAACGAATATTGTGATTGAAACTGTGTACGTGGTATATTACGCCAAGTTCATTTCCTTTTTGATCAGGAAAATGAATGCCGCAAAGATCAGTGAGAAAATCAAATTTCAATTCTTCGTCTTGTTTCAGGAGTCTGAGCAATTCGACAGTTGCATCTGGTTTTACAATCAAATTCATTATGTCGTATTGCATGCCAGCATCAATTAGCCGGTCTCCAAGCCATCCTTTGACCTTAGCTAGAATGTAATCATTATCAATTTCTAATATTTGATTTACTTGATCCATTACATTATTCCATATGAAGCCAATAATTCTTTGTATTCTACTGTCTGCCTTCTTCGTAGAGATTCATTTTTGACAAGTTCTTGTATTTTGACAATCCCTTCAATGATTTGCTCAGGTCTTGGAGGGCAACCCGGCACATATACATCAACTGGTACTACTTTATCAATACCTTGAAGTACGCTGTATGTATCAAATATTCCGCCGCTGGAAGCACAGGCGCCAACTGCTATCACCCACCTGGGTTCAGCCATTTGAAGATAGACTTGGCGAACTACAGGGCCCATTTTTTTTGAAATTGTGCCCATTACCATTAATAAGTCTGCTTGCCTAGGTGAAAAACTCAATCGCTCCATACCAAATCTAGCCATGTCGTAATTGGACCCCATCGTTGCCATGAATTCTATACCACAACAAGAAGTTGCAAAAGGAAGTGGCCATATCGAATTTGCTCTTGCAAGGCCTATCACTTTTTCCAAGGAGGTTGCAAAGAAACCCTGTCCTTCATGTCCAGCAGGGGCATCGACTAATTTTATTTCAGTCATTGTGTTCTTGTTTAGGTTTATAACAAATTGACTGGTTTATAGTTTATTCCCATTTTAGGGCGCCTTTTTTAACGATGTAGATAAAACCCATTAGTAAAACGGCCATAAAAATCATCATTGAAATGAATCCTGACATCCCTAATTCCTTAAAAGACATTGCCCATGGGTATAGAAATATTAACTCGACGTCAAATAGTACAAATAAAATAGCCGTAAGAAAATACTTGATTGAAAAAGGCAATCGAGCATTTCCCTGACTATCTATCCCACATTCAAAGGCTTCTAATTTGTCAGATGTCTTCCTTTTTGGACCCAAATAATGTGACGCAAACATAGTTGTTGCCACAAAACCTGCTGCCACTAGGAACTGAAAAAAGATTGGTAGGTATTGATCTAAATGATTTGTTGCTTCCATTTTTTTGAAATGAACTGCAAAAGTATTGCAGTAAGTCCTGAATACCAAAATTGGTACAGACTAGTTTGTATTTTATTTGATTTTAGATTGTTTCTAATCAAGTAAAAATCTGATCTAAAGTTAATAATATTCTGCTTAACCTCATCTTCGAACACAGATACTGAAGCGGATAAATTTTTAGGTGATTTAATTATATTGAAATATTTTTTCATTGTGATGCAGCGTTTAGCCTACAAATAAGATTATAACTATATTGAAAGTTTTTAACTCAAGTATTTTTTACAAATGAATAAGGTTTTTGCAATATTATTTTTCACATTAATGATTTCAGCTTGTTACAAAGATGTTGAAATTAAAACAATCACTGGATCTCCGATACCTGTGAGCAACGTTGAAGCTTCATTAATTGGAGTAGTATTCGATGATAACAATCAGCCTGTGTCAGGCGCAACTATAATAATAAGGGGCCAATCTCTTAAAACCGACGCTCAGGGATTCTTTTCTCTGAATGATGAACTCCTGAATGAAAATGGAGTCTATATTTCAATCTCAAAAACCGGCTTTTACACAACTGGCAAATTCGTCTTACCTCAATTGGGCAATCTATCTCAAATGTTTTTCAAACTAAAGCGAATTAGCTCAATCAATTTTCTTTCAACGGAGGATTTTAACTTACAGAAACCAAATGCATCGATATATATTCCTTCTGGGAGTCTAAGTAAGTTGGATGCAGCTGGTGTTTCTGGTTTTATTCAAGCTAATGTGCAGTTTTTTTCACCACTTGAGAATCTCGTCTGCGATGCACCGGGTGATTTGAGAGGCATTGATAAAGCTGGTAAAAACAAATTGATCCTCTCAAAGGGCATCGTTTATTGTTCTTTTTTTGGAGGATCCTCAGACCCCTTGATATTCAAGCCAGGGTTTGGTGCCAAGCTTCGAGTTGCTGCTGGTTTGCCCAGTCAAATGGGTGGGAATTTAGATCAAGAAATTCCAGTTTGGAAATTTGATCCAATTACTGGATACTGGCATGAAAGCTTAAAAGCTCAACTTGCTTCCGATAAAAGTGCTTATGAAGTTGTGGTTCCAGAAATGGGATACTGGAACATTGGTAGGTCAATAGATATGATAAAAATTAAGGGCAGACTAGTGGATGCCAATGGCAATGGTGTCAATAATTTAAGGATGACTATCACGAGTACAGATAAGAGTTTTTGCACCGAGATTGCTTCAGATAATGGGGGAAATTATTCTGTATTTGTGCCGAGTGGTGAAGATATTTTGGTTGATTTGAATAGCAGTTGTGGAAACAATTTTGGGCAATTTAATCTTGGAAGTTTCGAGGCATCCTCTACAGTTCCTAATAATGTGATTGTTCAAAGTAAAATTGGGAAACTAAGTGGGAAACTCATTAACTGTGAAAACCTTCCTGTTGAGGGAGGAATTATTAGTATATTCCAAGATACATCTTGGTTGGGCGCGGGAATATCAGACAAAGAAGGAAACTTTTCAATAAACTTAGTGGCGTGTTTGAGTCCTACGGCATTGAATTATAGGTTATTGGATCCAGAGACAAAGACTTACACACCTTCCAATTTGTTACCCTTATTTTCTGCTGACATGAATTTGGGCACACAATTGTTGTGCGAAAAAATGGATCAATTCATCCGAATTCAATTTGGTAATGAGTCAGCAACGCTCTCTAACCCAAGCTATATGGTTAATGATTTTTCAAGCAATCAAATTGAAATACAATATCCTGGTGGGCCTGATAATTTCCAACTGAATGCCGCAAATGGACTAGGAAATATCTTCACTATGCAGGAGATAGGTATTTCTATTACCAGCAACTCATCAATTGCTTTGCTGTGTAGTTTTTGCTCAGGATGCGAATGTAATTCAAATGACCAGTTAGAATCTTTTATGATTAAGGGTATCGATAAATTTTGTACTGGAAGGCTGACGAGTTTTGTTGGTGGATCAGAACAAAAGACATTGAGCATATTGTATAAAGTCCGGAGAGATAAATAGAAGACACTTGATGAAGAGTGAACTCGAGATAATTTTTGAAGGTTGTAAATGCCATGACCCTGTTAGCCAATCTAACTTGGTCAGACGATTTGCGCCTGTTTTATTGACAGTGGCTCGGAGATTTATGAGAGATATACCAAGTTCGGAGGACGTATTGCAGGATGCTTTTGTTCTGGTATTTAAATATTTTGACCAATTAGAGCATGCAAACGCAATGGAATCTTGGATGCGCCGAATTGTAATCAACGTGGCACTAAAAGACCTAAAGAAGAGTCACAATAAAACAATATACACAGAGGAACAATTTTTTCCTGATAATGAAATTAATCCTGAAATTTTTAGCAAGTTTGGCTTTGAGGATATCTTGAACATGATCTCTAAACTTCCAAACGGTTATAGAGAAATTTTTAATCTGAATGTCATTGATGGATATTCACATGAAAATATTGGTGAACTATTAGGAATAAATCCCAGTACATCTAGGTCACAACTATCAAGAGCGCGGAAATTTCTTCAATTGGAAATAGAAAAAATGCAAAATGAATTGGAACGAATTTGAAAAAAGATTAGCTGATGGTCTCAATGAGTATCAAAGTCAACTAGATGTTGAGGCTATAATAGAAGCAATCAGAAAAAAGCAGAAACAGAAAAGGAGAATTATCTGGTCCTTGTTTCTGCCAGTAATAGCTATTGGATTGGCAGGTTTATACTTTGCTCATTTGGGTGACCAAAATATTGGTTTAGCCTCAAATGGCATATATCAGTCCGATATTCTTGAGCAGAAAAGCAGTGGTAAACAAATTTATGATGAACAAAACAAGGAATCCAGTAAAAGCAAGCAAGGAGATTATAAAAGAAATAAAAAGCTTTCTAATTTTTCATCGGTTGTGAATGGAAATAAACTGTTCGCAGGTTCAACTAATTTCAAGTCTAAACAATCAAAAAATTTAAATTTAAATTCAAATTCTAGTTCCGCTTCAAATTCTACTTCCACTTCCGCTTTAAATTCCTCTTCTACTACCTCTTTAAATTCCTCTTTTGTTCGAGAGAAAATTTCCAAGCCAGTTGAAATTGGTTTTCATTACCCAAATACTGGTATTGATAACAAGATTAATGATCAAAGCAAACAGTTGATAAGATATGAGGAGCAAGATTTGGTGAGAATTCCAATTCTAAACCCAGTTGTGGATTTGAAGCCTATTATTGTCGTTTTTAAGAAGAATAATACCATTATTAAGCAGGTTAAGTTTCCTAAAAGCAGAAGCAATAGATTTGTCTTAGACGTTTCGACTGGTGCTGGAATTTGGAGTTATAATAAAGCAAGGCCGCTTTATGATGGCGAAGATTTTGGTGGTGACTTTAATAGTAGGGAAGGGGCACTAAATACATTGGATTTGGGTGTTAGAGTGTCTTATCAGCTCAAGAATAATTTTTATATTTATTCAGGTATGCAGTATATCCAATTGAATAGATTTTATGAATACAACACAAGTAAAATTTCATCAGCATCTCAAGACAACACTTTTGCTGGATTGAATAATTTCAAATCTGGTTTGGTTGACACTTTTTATGGAAATGTGACTTATATCACAACTGAAGATAAGTATATTAAGAGATACAATAGCATCAATTCAATTGGAATCCCGTTGGGATTAAGCTATAAAATATCAAATAAGAAGTGGACAATTGAACCTTTTATTGGAGCTCAATGGCACACTTACATTCGAGAATCCTTACCTACCAGTATAGTAAATGATGCATTTTATAACGCTCTTGAACATTTGATCAACCCTTACGAGATTAATAGATTCTCAGTAGAGGGTGGGGTTAATATCTGTAAGAATTTTGGATTAAACTCTGGAATATTTATGGAGTTTAGAGGCTGGAGTTTCTTGCCAAATACTTTTGGAAATTCTGAGTATGGCCTAAACGCTAAAGGTTTCAGTTCAAGGCTTGGATATAGATATAAATTCTAGGATCAATAAACTGTATATCTCTATTTGCACTTAATTGCTAATAAAATTGCCCTGAATGATATACTAGTCAGGGCATTTTTTATTCCTAAAATTGCTAAAAAGTTTATTCGCCTGTGTAATTTAAATTGTGAAATACGTGCTGCACATCATCATCTTCTTCCATTTTGTTTATCATTTTCATGACTTCTTCTTGTTGAACTTTTTCAAGTTCCTTCAAGTCGGAAGTAGGAATTCGCTCAAATTCTGCGGTGCTGATTTCAATTCCTTTGTCTTCAAGAAATTTTTGAATCATGCCAAATGCGTCAAAATTTCCATAAAGGAATATTCCTTCTTCATCACCTTCTATACTGTCGACACCATAATCGATCCCTTCAAATTCAAATTCTTCAATATCCAATTCGGCATCGGGCTTGAATTTGAAAACAGATTTTTTATTGAAAAGAAAGTCAAGAGATCCCAACGTGCCTAAGCTGCCATTGGCTTTATTAAAATATGAGCGAATGTTGGCAACTGTTCGAGTAGGATTATCAGTTAGGCACTCAATTACCACTGCCACACCGTGTGGAGCGTAACCTTCGTAAACTATTTCCTTTAGGTCATCTGCATCCTTGGAGGTAGCCTTCTTAATAGCCCTCTCCACATTGTCTTTTGGCATATTCACTGCCTTTGCATTCTGAATAGCCAATCTCAATTTATTATTGGTTCCAGGATCAGGGCCCCCTTGTTTCGCAGCCAGAGCTATTTCTTTGCCAACTTTAGTAAAACTGCGTGCCATAGCACCCCAGCGTTTGAATTTTCTTTCTTTTCTGAATTCGAATGCGCGTCCCACGGTATCTGTAATTTAATTTGACCGCAAAAATAAGCTTAATAATTCTTTCATGAAAGTATGAAAGGGATTCTTACTTTTGTGCTATGGATAAAATTGCGTCAATTTGGCTTAAAAGAGCTGCAGAATGGTGGCAGAGCTATCAATCACCTGAGCCATTACATTTATTTTTAAAGAGGCAATTTATTGCAAATAAGAATATGGGTTCTACTGATCGAAAGATCATGTCGGATTTATTGTATGCATTTTGCAGAGCGAAGCATCAATTTCAAGAATTTGAACTTGAAGATGGAATTCTTGAGTCTTTCAAACTCTCTGTTTCCCACGGTGCAGGTATAGTATCGGAATCTGTTTTGTTAAAATTTGGAATCCTTCCAAAGGGTGAGAATGCCTCCATGGAATTGCATTTTGAAGCTCTTTTTCCTTATTTTGATTCTTTTTCAAACAGTTTGGATAAAGTACTCTTACTTGATTCTTGGTATAACAAGCCTTTGGTATGGATGAATGTACGTCCTGATTTTTTTAAAAAAGTCTATGAAACTCTAGAATTTGAGGGTCTTGATCCCGTTTTGCATGAAAAATTACCGTTTGCAATTGGATTAGTAAAAGCTGATGGATTGGATAAAGTCAAATCTCTGAATTCTGCCCATTACATTATTCAAGACTCAAGTGCGCAGCTAATTATTCAAAACCTAGAAGTAAAACAGGGGATGAAAATATGGGATGTTTGTGCCGGTGCAGGTGGCAAATCACTTGGTTTAAAATTTCAAGAAAATAGCATAAAACTGCAGTGTACCGATATCAGAACCAATATACTCGAGAATTTGAAAAACCGTTTCAAGCTTTTTGGTTTTGCGATGCCTGAGACTTACGCGATTGATATGAGTCAAACTGGTCTGATTACCAAGCCTTTTGAGTTGGTTATTGCTGATGTGCCTTGTACTGGTTCAGGAACATGGAGACGGACCCCTGAAGCTTATGCAAGTTTTAATTTTGATTCAATCAATGAATATGTTATATTACAAAGGAAAATTATAAGCAACGTAGTCGCCAATATGGATAAAGGATCTAAGCTTGTTTATGCTACATGCTCAATATTTGAAGCTGAGAATGAAGGCAATGCCAATTGGATTTCGAATGAATTGGGTATGGAATTGATCGAGTTGGAAATGTATCAATCTGTACAATCTGATTTTATGTTCCGATCAATATTGATCAAATCTTAAAGCTTCATATCTGTTTCTTGACTAAAGTTGAAAGTGAATGGAATCCAAAACTTACTGACTGTAATTTTTCCACGGTATCCTATTTTGACACTTTTGCCGAAGGCAGCACTTAATCCTCCACTCAATCCTCCTATTGCATTGAACAATTGGGATTGTGATAATTGAATCCTCAGAGGAATGCCAAATTCTTTTTTTGCACCAATAGCTGTTGAAGCAGTTTGATTGATGCTGCCAATTGGTTGGCCATTCAGAAAAACACTTAATTCGACATTCTTTAAGATTAATCCAATGTCGTTGGGATTATAAAAATTCGCTTTAGAATTAATACCAACCGAGTTGAGGCTTACGTCAGAAATACTCACATTGCTGATATTTTTATATTCAGGTGTGGCATTGTAAGTGCAAGATTTGTATTGGGAAGTAGCTATCATTAGGATGAATGCTAAGGAGAAATACGTATTGTTGGATTTCATGAAATATTCTATTTTGGTCACAAATGTACATTCATTCAAACGATGTTCTATTCAAAACCAGCTACAAAATTTAAGTTATAACTGCAAGATGCTAACACTTGTTATTTCACAACAGATTGTTAAACGCAAAGAATGGACAGTCTATTATTGGTAATATCGCTATTTAAAGACTTACCTTTGAGCCATGAATTCATTTGAGTCTCTGGGACTGGATCAAGATATAGTTGATGCGGTAATCAAAATGGGATATGAGACCCCATCACCAATACAAGAAACAGTTATTCCGCACCTACTTGAAAAAACTGTAGATGTAATAGCACTTGCACAAACGGGTACAGGAAAAACCGCAGCTTTTAGTTTACCTCTCATTCAAATACTGGATAAACCTCAGAATGTAGTGCGTGGTTTGATATTGAGTCCTACTAGAGAGCTATGTATGCAGATATACGAGAATATTACAAAATTCTTACCATCTGGCAGGAGATTCAGATCAGTTGCCGTTTATGGTGGGGCTAGTATTGTTCCTCAAATTAAGGATATCAAACGTGGTGTAGATATCATAGTGGCAACTCCAGGGCGCTTGATGGATCTCATCGACAGAAAGGTAGTTGACCTGAATAATATTGAAGTGGTAATCCTTGATGAGGCTGATGAAATGCTGAACATGGGATTCCGTGAAGATATTGAACATATATTAGGCTTCACACCAGAAGAAAAGAAAGTTTGGTTATTCAGCGCAACAATGTCAGGTGATATCCGACGCATTGCTGACAAATACATGAAGGAGCCATTGGAAGTATCCATTGGCAGAAAAAATGCGGTTAATGAGAACATCAGTCACCAATTTGTGGTAGTTGAAGAGAGGCATCGTTTTGAAGCTTTAAAGCGAGTTGTGGATTTTCATCCGGATATCTTTGGTTTGATTTTCTGCCGCACCAAAATGGACACCCAGGAAGTTGCAGAAAGATTGGGGAAAGAAGGCTACAACGCAGATAGTTTGCATGGAGATTTAAGTCAGCAGCAACGTGACCGGGTTATGGCACGATTTAGAAATAGAGATTTAAAGTTATTGGTTGCTACTGATGTTGCAGCTCGGGGTATTGATGTAGATGAAATTACACATGTTATTCACTACAACTTGCCTGATGATGCTGAGTATTACACACACAGAAGTGGTAGAACTGCCAGAAAAGGAAATAAAGGAATTTCAATATTAATAGCTAATCCTCGAGATCTTGGAAGAGTTACTCAACTAGAAAGAATTTCTAAGATTAAGTTTGAACGAATTCCTGTGCCTTCTGGTATGGATGTTTGTCAAAGACAGTTGATGGAACTGATAAAAAGAGTTCAAGACACTGAGGTTCAAGAAGATCAAATTGCAACCTATTGGGAGGATATATTTATGCCATTTGAGAAAATGACCAAAGAAGAAGTTGTAAAGAAATTTGCTTCATTGGAATTCAACAGATTTTTAGATTATTACAAGAATGCTCCAGATTTGAACAAACGTGAGGTTCGTGAAAGAACTGAACGCAGTGTTGTAAGAGACACAGACTCTCGAGAAAGTGGCAGAGGTCATAGTGAAGCAGTATACTTTAACATTGGCCGAAACGATCGGTTTGATATTGGTAAAATGGTAGGCTTGATATGCAACCAAGGTGAGATTCAAAACAAGTTTCTTGGAAAAATTGAACTAAAAGATGAGTTTACCCTCGTCGAAGTTGATCACAGATATGTTCGAAATCTACTTGAGAAATTCAATAAAATGAATATCAATGGTAAGCAGGTAGTTGCCAGATTATCTGAAGATAAGATTACAAGAGAAATTAGCCCTTCTAAGAAACATCGCAATTTCGTTGATCAAAAGGCATCAAGCGGATTTAGAGGCCGAAAGGATGGAAAGCGTTCTTGGAGATAAAAAAAAGCTGATCGAAATTTCGATCAGCTTTTTTGTTTTAGGTTTAACTATTTTATGCCTCTTGAAGAATCAAATCTTCTTGCTACATTTTCCCAGTTAATGATATTTTGGAATGCTTCGACATAATCTTTTCTTTTGTTTTGATATTTTAGGTAATAAGCATGTTCCCAAACATCGATGGCCAAAATTGGAAAAGAAGTGAATTGACTTTGGTTGTTGTGTTTTTCGGCTTGAAGGATGACCAACTTGTCAGCCATAGGTTCATGTGCCAATATCGCCCAACCACTTCCTTCAACATTGATGGCAGCGGCATTAAAATATGCTTTGAATTGATCAAAACCCCCAAAGTCTTTTTTGATATAAAAGTCAAGATCAGCACTTCTTTTCCCCTGCACAGGACCCATGGTTTCCCAAAACAACGAATGCAGGAAGTGACCAGCACCATGAAATGACAGTTCTCTTTCCCAATGTTTAATAAGTGAGAAATCATTCCTTGCTATAGAATCTTTTATAGCAGCGGTAGCTTTGTTTAAGCCAGTTACATAGCTTAAATGGTGAATATCATGATGCAACCGCATTGTAGCTTCGTCAATGTAAGGTTCAAGTGCATTATAGCTATAAGGCAATGTAGGCAGTGTATAATCCTCTGGAAGGCCGTTTATCATTTCCTCTAAATTTGAAATGGAATTTCCTGCTAAACTGGTTGCAGTAAACAAACCTCCGCCTGCCAGAACTGAAGATTTGATAAAATCTCTTTTGTTCATAATTTGATTTTAGTTTAATTGTTTCAATTTAAAAAAAATGCAATCGGCCGACTTTGAATGAAATTACAATAATCGACGTGGTTGCTTTAGTAAAGTTAGTCAATTTAGTTAGCCTATTTGTTACATTTCATGAAATTGTTTTTGATAACTCTACTAACTGCTTTCAAAATGTTAGATCTTATTCAACACCACATTCATGAATTAGAAATGCATATTCCAATGCTAAGTCGCGATACCTTGCAAATCTGCCTGAAGCTCCACCATGTCCTGTTGTCATATCTGTGTAAAGTAATAAGCTGTTATTACCTTGTTGATGAGTTCTTAATTTGGCAATCCATTTGGCAGGTTCCCAATACTGAACTTGACTGTCATGAAGTCCTGTGGTCACAAGTAAAGCTGGATAACTCGCATTTTTTATATTGTCAACTGGAGAGTATTGCTTGATGTAATTGTAATAAATAGGATCATTTGGGTCACCCCATTCATCGTATTCTCCAGTTGTCAATGGGATACTATCATCCAACATGGTGGTAACTACATCAACAAAAGGAACTGCTGCTACAACGGCTTTCCATAAAGTAGGTTCCATATTGATAACAGCGCCCATCAATAAACCTCCAGCACTTCCGCCCATTGCACAACAAAGACTTTCATGACAATATCGGTTCTCTATAAGATGTTTGGCGCAATCAATAAAATCATGGAAAGTATTCATCTTTTTCAATTGCCTTCCTTCTTCGTACCAATACCGTCCCATGTCTTCTCCGCCTCGTACGTGTGCTATAGCATAAACAAATCCTCGATCAAGCAGGCTGATTCTTGCAGAACCAAAACTTGGATCAATACTGATTCCGTAAGATCCGTAGCCGTATAATAACAAGGGATTTTGTCCTGAAATGAATTTGTCTTTTCTGTAAACTAGCGAAACTGGCACCTTTACTCCGTCGCGAGCAGTAATCCATATTTTCTCGGATTGATAATCGTCAGAATAAAATCCACCTTCAATGAATTCCTGTTTTTTGAGTGTGTATATTTGAGTGTTTATTGAATAGTCATAAATACTAGTAGGCGTCGTCAAGCTGGTGTAGCTCAATCTAAGGTAATCAAGACTAGGGTCAAGGTTGTTTCCCAATCCTACAACGTAGCTTGCTTCATCAAACTTAAGTTCCACATGATCGGATGCTCTTTGAATGGAAAGCCCAGTTTGTCCCATTTCTCGCCATGATATTGCGAATCCCCAATCAAAAACAATAAATGATTCAAGCAATCTATTTTCATTGTGGGGAATTATATTCATCCAATTTTCCTTTGATCCGCATTTATCGGTGGTGTTGAGGTCAAAGTTTTTGCCAGCTGCATTCGATTTAACATAAAACTCTCCATTTAAGTGATCTATATTGTATTCATGCCCTCGTTCCCTCGGAAGAAAACATTGGACAGATTCAGATGCATCTAACTTCCAGATATTAACTTCACTTGTCATGGTACTTTCGGATTGAATGACGCAGTATTCACCTGACATACTTTCACCAATTGACAAATAAAATGTCTCATCTTTTTCAGTAAAAAGTTCTTCAGGGTTCCCATCTAAGCTTTCTAGTTCGAAAAACTTTACAGCAAATGAGCGCAATGTTTCGGGGTCTTTTTCAATAAAAATAATTCCTTTGGAGTCTTTTGACCATATTAGTTCACCACTTGTATTCGAAATAGTTTGTGAAGTTAACTTACCAGTTTCAAGGTTTTGAATATAAATTGTAAACAACCTTCTGCTAATTGTATCAGCTGAATAAGCAAGATATTTTTGATTGGGTGAAACACTGTAGTTGCTTATTTGAAAGTATTCATAATCCTCAGCAATTAGGTTTACATCCAATAGCACAGCGGGCTCATTATAATCTTCACCAAATTCAGAATTCCATCTTCTAATTATAGGGTATTCTTTATTGTCTTTGTATTGGGTCTGATAAAAATACCCATCTTTTTGAAATGGTACTGAGTTGTCATTCTTTTTTATCCGCTTTACAATTTCATCAAATATATCGTCTATCAGCTCTTTATAAGATTCTGTTGATTGATTAGTGTGTATGTTCTCGGAGTTCAGGTATTCGATCACTTCCGGATTTTCTCTTTCTCTTAACCAATAATAGTTATCAATTCTTTTGTCTTGGTGAGAAATCAACTCAATGGGTTTAATCAATGCCTTGGGCGCTTGTACTAACATAGATAAAATGTAAAAATTATATAAATATGGGTCTATCTTGCACGCTGATACAAGATTCGATTCAATATTTGCAATGGAAAATTGAAGGTGTGAAGTTACAAGGAACTTATAAGTATATTCTAAAATTATCATTTCCTATCATGTTGGGCACTGCAGCTCAAAGTATTGTAGCATTAAGTGACAGTATCTTTTTATACCATTTGAGTGAGCAGGACTTTGCAGCGATTGGATTTGTAGGGGTGTTTTACCTTGTAATTGCTGGGATTGGTTTTGGTTTTACAAGAGGTGGACAATTGATGATTGCCCGTAGAATGGGTGAATCTAAGCAGGAAGAGGTAGGTAGGACTTTTTATGCGATGCTGTATTTTGAAATTATACTGGCAACAATTATGTTTTTTTTCTTGAGGTACGGTGCCAGTGCTTTTTTTGAATTGTTTGTTAGTTCTAAAGTTATCTTACTAAAGAGTGTTGAATATCTTCATTACAGGGCCTATGGTCTATTTTTTAGTTTTACAGGTGTTGCCATCATTGCCTTGTACACCTCAGTTGCCAGGCCAAGTTTTATTGTCATTGATACAGTGATA
Source organism: Chitinophagales bacterium (assembly GCA_038326165.1). Classification (GTDB taxonomy): domain Bacteria; phylum Bacteroidota; class Bacteroidia; order Chitinophagales; family Saprospiraceae; genus JAEUUM01. The sequence goes on from JBBQJT010000001.1 coordinate 130,725, forward strand.
TTAGCAGTTTCTAATTTGATATTGAACTACTTATTGGTATTTGGGAAGTTCGGATTTCCGGCAATGGGTATTGGTGGATCTGCATTGGCGAGTACACTGTCTGAGGCTTTGGCGTTTTTTGTTTTTGTTATTTATATATTGTTTGACAAGCCTGCCAGGAAATACCGTCTATTTCATTTGCCCAATATTGATCTTCCACTTATGGTACAACAGCTTAGGCTAGCATTGCCAGCGGTTGTACAAACAGTAATAGGTTTGGGATCTTGGTTTGTTTTTGTAAGCATGATAGAATCTTTGGGGCAAAGACCGCTTGCAATTACCAATCTGGTTCGTATTGTTTATTTGATTCTCATCATTCCATGCTGGGGTTTTAGCAGTGGTATGCACACATTAGTCAGTAATTTGCTGGGGCAGAAGAAATTTGATGAAATACTTCCCCTTGCATGGAAAACTGCTATTCTTTCACTTTCAGTAACTTTGATTTTGGCTATTCCAATGGTGATTTGGCCACATTATTTACTTTACCCATTATTGGGTGAGCATGATAATGGGTTGTTTGCGGATTCGGTGCCAACTTTTAGAGTATTACTTGTCATTATGTGTTTGTATTCCACTGCCAATATCTTTTTTAATGTTATTTCAGGCACTGGTGCTACCTATTTTGGATTGAAATTACAAGCGGTTTTGACTGCTTTTTATTTATTTGGTGTGTTCTATGTAGTCAAATACACCGACTACAATGTGGCTTATGCATGGGGAGTTGAGATCTTCTATTGGATATTTTTGTTTGTGTTTAGCTATTGGTTTCTGCGTTCGAATTATTGGCATACCATTGAAGTTTAGTTGTTTGTGTCATTAATACGTTATAATTTAAATTAATATCGTCAATGGAAACTTTATTATTGGCAATGCTATTGCTTGTATGAAATACACGAAGGAATTTCAAGATAAATCTAGATAAGTCTGGGGAAATCAGTTGTAAAAAGCTTTCAACACTGCCAAGCTTAGCAATTGATGAAGCGCAGTGTTTGGTTTGATTGACGGTTTGCCAAACAGGAGAGAGAAATACACCTGCTTTAAATTGGACTTCTAAAACCAATAAGAGATTATTGATTCCATTTAGGAAGCAAAACAAGAAGGATGAATGTAAATGAAATGGCTAAGTGACTAAAGAAAACCTTAGAATCAAACAGTAGCCAAGCGTATATGGCGGTATTATCTCAATTCATCCAAGGATTCTCTGATTCGATTCAAAGCCTTACTTAAATCAACCTCTGAAGCCGCATAAGAAATTCTAATGCAGTTTGGATCACCAAATCCGGTTCCGGATACCAAAGCCACGTGAGCAGTATTCAATAAGAAATCACAAAGATCATCACTTGTAGCTATAGTTTCTTTTCCATATCGTTTCCCCAAAAGTTGCGTCACATCAGCAAAAACGTAAAATGCCCCTTCAGGAATATTGTATTTGATGCCTGGTATATTGGACAATAATTCGATGACCAGATCCCTTCTTTTCTTAAATGCCTTTACCATTTTTTGGGTAGGCTCCAAAGAGCTTCTTAAGGCAACGGCGGAGGCATACTGCCCAAATGATGAAGCTCCTGAAGTAAACTGGCCTTGTATCTTGGTGCAAGCTGTTGCAATAGCCTTAGGCGCTCCCAAATAACCAATCCGCCAGCCAGTCATGGCAAATCCTTTAGCGAAACCATTTATTGTTACTGTTCGGTCTTCCATGCCAGGTATTGCAGCCAAACTTACATGCTTATCAGTAAAGTTAATGTATTCATAGATCTCATCAGATACTGCCAAAACATTAGGATACTTTGCCAAAACCTCAGCATAAGACTCTAATTCAGCTTGACTGAACACTGTACCAGTTGGATTGCAAGGTGAAGAAAAGATAAGCATCTTGGTCTTATCACTCATGGCAGCTTCAAGATCTGAGGCACTTGGCTTGAAATCTTTATTGATATCCGCATGAACAGCTACTGGCGTGCCTCCGGCCATTTTTACTATTTCATAATGTGAAACCCAATATGGTGCAAAAATTACGACCTCATCACTAGGATTTAGTATAGCAAAACATAAATTGGCGAAACTCTGCTTACTTCCGTTGCTTACTACAATTTGATCAATAGTAAAGTCTAGGTTGTTGTCTCTCTTAAATTTTTCAACCACTGCCTGCCTTAATTCTAATAACCCTGCTACTGGAGTGTACTTGGTGATTCCTGCATTAAGTGCTTCTTCTGCTGCATCTTTAATATGTTGGGGGGTGTCAAAATCAGGCTCTCCTAGACTTAAATTAATTACGTCATATCCTTTTGCTTTAAGATTTCTAGCCATTTGAGCCATTCTGAGTGTAGAGGACTCTTCCAGTTTATTGACAAAATCAGATAGCAAAGATTCAGGTTGAAATGTCATAACTTCTTATTTGAGATTGCAAAGATGATATGAAAAAACAAATTACCTGAGCTAAAATGCAATAAACGGTCAAGAAATCAATTTCTTTGTACCATTAATTGCTATACATTTCATGAAACAAAGCTGGACAATAGGGATATTATGCTACAACGAAGCAGTAACCATTGTAGATGTGTATTCTAAGGTTAAGACAGTTTTGTCCCAATTAACTGGTGATTCCGAAATAATTATTGTGGATGATGGAAGCACGGACGGCTCAATCGAGTTGATCAAGAAGATTTATACCTATGATCCAAGTGTGCGTCTAATTTTTCATGAAATCAATAAAGGGATTGGGGCATCTATTCGTGACGTGTATTTCAATGCTACCAAGCAAAATGTAGTATTTGTGCCCGGTGACGGACAGTTTGATGAAATGGAACTGATACCTTTTGCAGAATTTTCAGCGGATCATTTTATTTGTTTTTTTAGGCATGAAAACGAAACTTATTCCTTATTTCGGAATGCATTGTCATGGGCCAATAAAATGTTCAACAGCTGGTTTTTGGGTTTCAATCTGAAGGATGTTAATTGGGTAAAAGTTTATAAAAGAGAGATACTTTATAAATTGGAACTAAAATCAAAAAGTTCGATTATTGAAAGTGAAATTTGTGCAAAACTTACTGCGTTAGGGAAGACAGCAGTAGAAGTTCCTTCAGTTTATCATCCCAGAATAGCAGGCCAAAGCAAAGGCGCTTCATTTGGAACTATATTAAAGGTTTATAAAGAACTTTGGGCCGTATATTTGCTCGTCAAAAAATTTAAAAAATCATCAAGAAAGTAGGAATAAATGAATGTAGCGATAATTGGTTATGGATATTGGGGGCCTAATTTGGTGCGGAATTTTATGACAGCGCCAGGGTGTCAAGTTTCCTATGTTTTTGATACTTCTCAAAAAGCGTTGGATAAAGTCACAAAGTCTTATCCTGAAATAGCTATTACCCAAGATTTGAACGAAATTTTAAAGGATTCTGCAACAGACGCTGTTGCAATCGCCACTCCTGTTGGAACGCATTTTGAACTGGCAAAGAAAGCTTTGGAGCAAGGAAAGCATGTGCTTTTAGAGAAGCCAATGACTGCCAAACTTTCTGAAGCAAATGAGTTGATTCGTATTGCAGATTCGCTTGGATTGACATTGATGGTTGATCATACCTATCTCTATACTGAATCAGTCCTGAAAATGCAGCAATTGATTGAAAGTGGCGATATTGGTAACATACAATACATCGATTCAACCCGTATTAATTTGGGCTTGTTTCAACGCGATGTAAACGTTCTGTGGGATCTTGCCCCACATGATATATCAATATGTATGTACTTGATGCAGGAGGCACCCATTGGTGTCCAAGCAACAGGCGTCTCCCATACAGGAAGCACGCTTGCCAATATTGCCTATTTGAATTTGTTTTATCCAAATAACAAGATCGCACATTTTAACTGTAGTTGGGTTTCTCCCGTCAAGATTCGTCAAATGCTCATTGGCGGCGACAAAAAGATGATCTTATTCAATGATCTGGAAACAACAGAGAAGCTTAGGATTTATGATAAAGGATACAGCATTCTTCCAGATACAGATCGTGAACGCATTTTAATAGATTACAGAATTGGGGACATCACTATACCAAAAATTGGGCAGGGTGAAGCATTAAGCGCCATGGTATTGGATTTTAAAAATGCTATTGAAAACAAAACATCCCCAAGGTCTAACTCATACATAGGCAAAGAAGTTGTTCGCATACTTGAAGCAGCTGAAAAAAGTATTTTGAATAAAGGTCAATACATGGAACTCTAAAAATATGGCAATACTCAATATTGATTCCCCAAAGCAAAGCCTAAGAAATGTGGAAGTAGGGGAGAATGTAAAAATATATGATTTTGTAAACGCATATGGTTGTTCAATTGGTGACGGTTCCAAAGTGGGAACATTTGTTGAAATTCAAAGAGGTGCTACAATTGGGAAAAACTGTAAAATAAGTAGTCACAGCTTTATTTGCGAAGGTGTACATATTGGAGATGGCGTATTTGTTGGTCATAATGTAAGCTTCATAAATGATAAATTTCCAATGGCTGTCAATCCCGATGGAAGTATTCAAACAGACACTGACTGGAACATGGTAGAGACGAAAGTAGGCGATATGGTATCCATTGGAACTTCTGTTACAATTTTGTGTGGCATCACAATTGGCAGAAATGCGACTATTGGAGCTGGAAGCGTTGTTACAAAGGATGTGCCTGAAAATGCAATAGTAGCAGGTAATCCTGCAAGAATCATGAAATACAAATCCTAAATTCTTTATTTAACTAACTTATTTTGGCCCAATCTAAAAAATTCAATCCCGCCCCCAAACCAAAAGCAAAATCTGGAAGCCCAACGCCACCTATATTTTCAAGTTGGCTTAAGAATGGACACGCTTTTGATCAAAATTCCGACTTACACAGGAAAATCTTTATTGGATTGAGTGGACTCATTCTTGCATTTACTGTCTTTTTGTCAGCCGGATCCGGAATAAATGGCGACGATAAAATGCAAAACGAATATGAGCAGAAATTGATGACATGGTATGGTACAATGGGCCAGGATACTGCTGCACTTAATTTGCCTAAAACTAAAATGCATTTTTATGGTGGGGTCTTTGAAGTATTGAGCGGAGTAAGTAATAAAATATTGGGACAAGATAACCCGGATATGAAGGGATATCACACGATAAGGCATTTTTGGTCAGCAATATTTGGCGTTACTGCAATGGTATTTAGTGGTCTGCTCGCAATGGAATTGGGTGGATGGCTTGCCGGAATATTTGCTCTGGTTTTGATTTTTTTAACTCCAAGTTTTACTGGACATAGTTTGATGAATCCGAAGGATATTCCTTTTGCTACAGGTTATATCATGAGCTTATATTTCACTTTGAAGCTGCTTCGATCGCTGCCAAAACCAAAAATGAAAATATTGATTGGACTTGGAGTTGCCCTGGGAATCTCATTGGGGGTGCGGGCAGGTGGATTGATTAACTTCGCCATCTTGGGAATGTTCATGGGGATTCATTTTGTTGCCAGTTATGGTTTTGGAGGAATTTTTACTCAAGGCAAACAAGTCTTAATCTACGCGAAGAATCTATTAATTCCAGCAGCAATCGGATATTTATTTGCTATTATCTTTTGGCCTTATGCATTGCAGGCACCTCTAACTAATGTTTTAAAATCATTGAGTGAACTTACGGATTACGGTGTTAATATTAGGTTGCTGTTTGATGGTACCATGGTTTTTGCTCAAACATTGCCTTGGAATTACTTGCCTATGTGGGTGATCGTTACTGTTCCTATTGCGGTTTTAATAGGCTGGGTTTTAGTTGTGGTTTTTGGTAAATCTATTTGGCATAATCATCAGCCTATTGGATTGTTTTTGTTGGCATTTGGATTTTTATTTCCATTTCTATATGTGATGTACAAAGGTTCAACTGTATATGATGGATGGAGACACATGTTGTTTCCATACACTGCAGGAACAGCAATGGCAGGTATAGGTTTTAATACATTGGTTCAGAAATTTCACGACAAGAAGTATATCAATATGGCTTGCATCGCATTGCCTTTTGTCTTGTTATTGAATCCTATGATATTTATGATTCAAAACTCCAAATACCCGTATGTTTACTTCAATCAATTGGTTGGAGGAACCAAAGGGGCTTTTGGTAAATGGGAGATGGATTATTGGGGTGTATCGGTCAAACAGGGTGTTGATTGGCTTGAAAAAGAGGGTATATTAAGTGCCAACAATAAGGATACGATTACTATAGCAACCAACTTCTTCTACCAGTTAGAAAAATACGTGAAGCCTAAATATGGAGATAAGGTTAAATTAGTTTATGTCCGATACCGGCAACGCTATGATCAAAATTGGGATTATGGGCTTTTTGTCAATCGATTCATTGATGCTTCGTACCTCGAAAAAGGAAGCTTCCCACCAAAGGGCACGCTGCATACCGTAAAAGCTGATGGAGTAGCTTTGTTGGCTATCATGCAGAATAAGTCCAAATTTACCAGTCTGGGAATGGCGGCTACTAAAAAACAAGATTGGGCTGGGTCTATAGATTATTTCACGAAAGCCCTACAGGAAGATCCTAGGAATGATGTTGCGTTAGCAGGTATAGCAAATGCTTACCTAGCTACCAGTCAGTTTGAATTGGCTAAGAAAAATATTGACATCTGTATAGACGTTGATCCAGATAATACAAATGCCTGGAATTATTTGGGTATTTACTACCTGAACACCAAGAAAATTGATCAAGCGATTGAAACCTTCCAGCATGGTATCAAGATATCAAACAACAATTCCATTGCGTATTACTACTTGGCGAGTATAGAACAGCAGAAAGGTAATTTGCAAGCGGCTATTGAGTTAGCAATAAAGAGTATCGAAGCCAACCAAAAATTTCCTCCTGGATTTCAGATGTTAGCCAGTTTGTATCAAGCTGCTGGTGAACCCGAAAAGGCAGCACAGGTAATGTCTATGATGCCTAAATAATAATAGAAAACCATTTCATGCAAGATAAATTAGACCTCTTAAGATCAAAGCTCGAATTGTCGCAATTAGGTGGTGGAGCGGATAGATTAAAAAAACAACACCAAAAGGGAAAACTTACCGCCAGAGAGCGCGTAGAATACCTTCTAGACGAAAAGAGTTTTGAAGAAATTGATGCTCTGGTAACGCACCGTTGCCGCGACTTTGGGATGGAAGATCAGTTGATATATGGTGATGGAGTTATCACGGGTTATGGTACAATAGCGAAGCGTTTGGTTTTTGTTTTCTCGCAGGACTTTACTGTTTTTGGGGGTTCATTGAGTGAAACTTATGCGGAGAAAATTTGCAAGGTGATGGACTTGGCAGTTCAAGCAGGTGCACCAATTATTGGATTGAATGACAGTGGCGGTGCTAGGATTCAAGAAGGCGTAAATTCGTTGGGTGGCTATGCAGATATTTTTTACCGAAATACCATGGCTTCAGGGGTGATACCGCAAATATCAGCAATAATGGGTCCTTGTGCAGGAGGTGCTGTATATTCGCCTGCTATTACGGATTTTATCTTTATGGTCGAACATACTTCATATATGTTTGTGACGGGCCCCAATGTCGTAAAGACTGTGACCAATGAAGAGGTGTCATCCGAAGAATTGGGCGGAGCATTCACTCATTCAACAAAGAGCGGTGTAACGCATTTTTCAACAGAAAATGATGCCGATTGTTTGGATCAAATTAAGCGTTTGATTCAATATTTGCCACAAAGCAGCCAAGAAAAAACCCCAAGACTTGCTTATGAGTTAGGTGATGAAATGCGTCCGGAATTGAATGAAATTATTCCATTAGGCAGTAACCAACCCTATGACATGCGCAACTTGATCTTTGCAATTGTCGATCAAGAGAGTTTCATGGAAGTCCATGAAGGATATGCCACAAATATCGTTGTTGGATTTGCCAAACTTGCTGGCAGAAGTATAGGTATAGTAGCCAATCAACCAGCTTCACTTGCAGGAGTTTTGGATGTTGAGTCTTCAAGAAAAGGAGCAAGATTTGTTCGTTTTTGTGATAGTTTTAATATTCCCTTATTGGTTTTGGTAGATGTCCCAGGATTTTTGCCTGGTACTGATCAAGAATGGCATGGCATTATTACCAATGGAGCTAAATTACTTTACGCATTTTGTGAAGCCACAGTACCAAGGATTACAGTTATTACCCGTAAGGCTTATGGTGGAGCATATGATGTGATGAATAGCAAGCACATAGGAGCAGATATGAATTATGCTTGGCCAACAGCTGAAATAGCTGTAATGGGAGCTAAGGGCGCAACTGAGATTATATTCAAGCGTGAAATAGAAGCTTCTAAAGATCCCATTGCTACGTTGGCAGAGAAAGAGAAGGAATACACGGATTTATTTGCCAATCCATATACCGCTGCTCAAAGGGGTTTTATAGATGAGGTTATAGAGCCGAGCTTTACCCGTCGAAAGCTCATCACGGCATTTTCTATGTTAGAAAACAAAAGGCATAGTACACCAATCCGCAAGCATGGTAATTTGCCTTTGTAAGTATGTGAATGCTATTGACAAAACAAAAAAGCCGAACTGATGATCAGTCCGGCTTTATATTTTATCTTTAAATTCTATTTTACAATAACTTAGCTATCTCAGATTCGATTTGATCTGGAGTTAAATTCATAGCCGCTATTTTGCCATCTTTGCCTATTAAAAATGTTCTAGGAATACTGTTCACTCCATAAGTTTTAGCAGATGCAGTGTCCCATTTTTTAAGTTCTGACACATGTGTTGGCCACATCAGGTTGTCTTTTTTGATTGCTTCAAGCCATGCTTGTTTACCGGCATTCAATTGTGTTTGATACATTGCATCGTCTATTTTGGATTTTGTTCTGTTGTCAACTCCATCCAATGAAACACTATAAACAGTGAATCCTTTGTCTTTGTATTTTTGATAAATTTCAACTACATGTGGATTTACTCTGCGGCATGGTCCACACCATGAAGCCCAAAAATCCAATAATACAACTTTTCCTTTTAACGAAGACAATGCAATTTCTTTTCCTTGTGGATCTGGTAAAGATATTTCAGGAGCAGCTTGACCAACAGCAATTGCTGATGTATTTTTTTGTAAATCTTTCATTTGTTTGATCTGCTCAATGATTTCACCATAAGCTTTGGTGTACTCACTCTGAGCATAACTGCTTTGTAGATTCTTATATATCTTTTCATAAAGAGGTAGGAAATCTGCCATTCCACGGAACAAGAAATTGCTAAGTGCCATTTGAACCAATGGATCTTTACAAGATTCAACTTCTTTTTGGGCAAGTTCTGGAGTCATGTTGGCTTGATTGGCAATGATGGCATTCATTTTAGAATGAAATTCAATACCAGTTTCACTTCCAGTAATCTTATAGCCAAATTTGCTCAACTCACTAACATCACCATCAATGTTAATGGATTTATCCTTGGTTGATAAAACCAGATATGTGGTGGCATCACCAAAATCTGCTTTATACAATCCTTCCTTGAATCCATCTTTCATTGGTATGAAAAAAGCACCTTTGCCATCGGCTTTAGTACGACCAACTTCAGCAGGCTGAAATTTACCGTCAAGTCTACTTAGTACGATGTCTTTGTTTTCTGCATTTTTGAGTGTGCCATTTAATCCAGCTGCTTTTTGCGCACATGCAACATAAAGGAAGGAAAACAATACTACAGAAAATACGATTTTAATTGAGTATTTCATGAAAATTATAATTTTTGTTCTAAAATTTGTGTTAGGGTAGATTGGAAAGGAATGGCCCATTCTTGAATAGTTCCGAACGATTCATTGTTAATTTTTATTACAGCTTGTGTTACTTCTCCTAGTCTCACAAAAGTAACTCCCGTACTTAAGATCATCTCTTGAACTTTGTTTTCAATATTTGGTGAAAAGGATACTACTGCTCGGGATTGTGATTCTCCAAAAAGCGCGGCATCTTTTCTGATTCCTTGCTCTAATTCAATATCAAAACCAAGCATTCTAACAAAGCTGCTTTCAAGCAAACATTGCCATAATCCGCCATCGCTGACATCATGAACGGAATTAACCATTTTTTGTTTGATTAATTTCTTAATTGCTTCATGAACTTTCAGCTCTTCTTCGATACTGAAGTGAGGGCAATTAGACAATTGAATCCCGTGATAGCTCCTAATATACTCTGATGATCCGATGTCATTTTTTGTTTGACCAATCAAATAAATAACGTCGCCTTGGTTTTTAAAATCCAAAGTCATTTGGTTATTTACGTCTTCCATCACTCCGAGCATTCCGATAGTAGGGGTGGGAAAAACAGGAAGTACAACATTATTGATATTGCTTTGATTGTAGAAACTAACATTCCCGCCCGTAACAGGTGTGCCTAGTCTGGTGCAAGCTTCACCCATTCCTTTTATAGCGTGAACAAACTGATAGTAAACTTCCTCATTGTAAGGGTTTCCAAAATTTAAGCAATTGGTTATTGCAACTGGTGTTCCGCCACTACATACAATATTTCTAGCAGCTTCGCTCACGGCAATCATCGCTCCTTTATACGGATCAGCATACACATACGAACTGTTGCAGTCTGTAGTGGCCAATAAAGCTCTCTTAGTGCCTTTGATATGTATAATAGCAGCGTCTGAAGGACTGTTCGTTGTCACTGTATTGGTTCTGACCATTGAATCATACTGCTCACTAATCCAAGATTTATTAACAAGATTTACCGCAGTTGACAGCTTTTTAGCTATTTCAAGCAGCGAATTGGGTTCTTCGATCTGACCAATATTGAATTGCTGGATGGATTTTATATAGGTAGGCTCTTTGTAACTTCTGTCATAAATTGGTGCACCACCACCTAAAACCAAGGAATCGGCAGGAACTTTGGCAACCAGTTCGCCATGATGGTAAAATTCAACATCAAGTCCTGAGCTTACTTCACCTATTATTTCGCATTCTAAATCCCACTTGCTGTATATATCCAATAGAACTTGTTCATCGCCGGGTTTGCATACTACCAGCATCCTTTCTTGACTTTCAGATAGCAGAATTTCCCATGCATGCATATTTTGTTGTCTGGTGGGTACTTTGTCCAAATCAATGCGCATACCTAGGCCAGCTTTGGCAGACATTTCAGAGGTACTGCAAGTTATTCCTGCTGCTCCCATGTCCTGCATTCCTCTAATGACACCAGCTTCGATAGCCTCTAGTGTGGCTTCCAACAATAATTTTTCTTGAAATGGATCGCCAACTTGAACAGCAGGCAAATCTTCAGATGAATCTTCAGTCAAATCAGCAGAAGCAAATGTTGCACCGTGAATTCCATCTTTCCCTGTAGCACTTCCAACTATCAATACCAAATTTCCGGGGGCATCAGCAGTTGCAGAAATTGTTCCTCCGTGTTTCATGATACCAATGGACATTGCATTAACCAATATATTCTGATCGTAACTGCTGTGAAAAAAAGTTTCGCCACCCACTGTTGGCACACCAAAACAATTGCCATAATGTCCAATGCCTTCCACTACACCTTTGACCAATCTTTTCATTCCAGGATGATCTGGGTTGCCAAAACGTAGGGAATTTAAAGCTGCAATAGGTCTGGCGCCCATGGTAAAGATATCTCGGTGAATTCCACCAACTCCAGTTGCTGCTCCTTGAAATGGCTCAATACAACTTGGATGGTTGTGACTTTCAATTTTAAAAGCACACGCCCAACCTTCACCAACATCCACCAATCCGGCGTTTTCTTCACCAGCTTCAACCAGTAATTTTTCGCCTTTTCTAGGCAAAGTTTTTAGGTATTTGATGGAGTTTTTGTAGGAACAATGTTCGGACCACATAACAGAGTAAATGCTCAGCTCCGTAAAGTTTGGTTCTCGACCCATGAATACCTTGATGGCTTCGTATTCCTCTTGGTTTAAACCAAGTTTTAGTGCTGTCTGAAGGTCGGATGGGGATTTAATTATCTCTGACATTTGAGTTGTTTGGAAATTCATATGGCAAAGGTAATATCTAGATCACGAATCTCGATTACTTGATATATTGATTTGCCCATAAAAACAACACAAGGTATACCCAGAGGATATCAAGAAAATGCCAATAGAATGTTAATAAGTTAAGTTTTAGCTTTTTTAGTGGATCGGAAAAGTAAATCAAGACACTAACTGGTTCTTTCATTTTTAAAATTGCAGTTCTGTAGAACATAACCAAGAATGGCAAACCAGCCAAAACGTGTGCAAAGTGTAATATTGACATTGCGTATAAGTATGAAGCTAAGTTGCTGTGGGCTATGTTAATGTTGTTGGAATATAGAAGTTTCCATGCCAATAGTTGCATTAAGACAAATAATATCGTCAATAGCAAAGTGGTCAAAATATTGCGTTGATAGGCCTCTGTATTGTCCAAAAGATATGCCTTCTTTGCCAACATCATGGTATAACTTGATGCCAATAACACCAAAGTGTTTAAAAGAAACAAGTAAGGAACCTTTATTGGAATTAGATATTGTGACTGGACTCTTGTGTAAATGTATGCTCCAGTTAAAGCCAGAAATAACATTGTGATGCCTGTAAGCGTTAAGAACAGCATGATATTGTAAGGGTGAAAAGCAAGGTTGTGTTGATCCATTTGCTGATCTTGCATATATTGTCTTTTCATATCATGAAATTAAACTACTTTTATTTGTTGCTAATAAAACCAACTTCAATGCGTCTTACAATAACCATGTATTTATTAATTGGTTCAATCAATGCCTTTTCACAATATTTTTCGAGGTTGGATATTCCAGTTAAGCTTGGACCACTTGAGACAGAGTTGTCATACCCATGGTTTGGAGGTATGGCATCCCCACAAATATCCTCTTTTTCAAAAGCTGGCAAACTTCATTATTATATCCATGACAGAGCAGGAGCGGTCCATCGGATTTTTAGCTATGAAACAGTAAATGGTGACAAGAAATTGGTTTGGCAAGAAGGATTAACCAAATATTTTCCAAAGAGTAGGGAATGTGGTTTATTGAGAGATTATAATGGTGATATGATACCTGATTTATTTTCCTATTCAATAAACCCAGCAGTAGATGGTATAACAGTTTTCAAGGGGAAATATGTTAATGACACCTTACACTTTGACCAACTCTCCTTTACAGGATATTTTTTTTCAGATATCATTCCATTCAAATCAAGTAATGGAAGCAAATCAAATCTATTCGTAGCATTCTCTGACGTTCCGCATATCGGTGATATGGATAAAGACGGTGATTTGGATGTTGCCACATTCGATTCAGGGGGGGGATTTATCAACTATTATAAAAACTTAAGTGTAGAAAAAGGTTTCGCTAAAGACAGTTTGGATTTTATTCTTTTTGATCAATGCTGGGGTAAAGTTTTTGAGGATCTGAATTCAAAGTTTATTTTATCTAATAACCCCAGTTTGTGTTCACCAAATGCTGCCGGAAAAAATGAAGTGCGACATGCAGGAGGAACCATACTTTTATTTGACGAAGATAAAGATGGAGATTTGGATGGATTGGCAGGCGACACCAACTTACAATATCTATCTTTGTTGATCAATACCCCAAGCCCTAACGCTTTTGTAACTGCAACTGAAGATCAATTTCCAGCTTCAAATCCGATTAATTTGAGTACTTTTCCTGCTGCTTTTTATGTCAATTCTTTTTTGAACAATCAAGCTACTGAAGATCTTTTGGTCGCTCCCAACATATATGGAACATTATCAGAGGATGTTAAAGTCATTCAAAGATACAATGTGAATTTGCAGAATCCTGGGGAGTATGAATTGCTTGATGATCATTATATAGGAGATGAATTGATCGATTTTGGTTCAGGAGCGCACCCTTGCTTGATTGATGTAGATGCTGACGGTGATTTGGATCTAATTGCAGGAAATTTCAATAAATTTACAAGTATTAGTCAACGCGTTTCAAGTTTGTTTCTTTTTGAAAATATTGGAAGTTTATCGAGTCCTATGTTTCAACTAAAAGACTCCAATTATTTGAATCTGAAAGCTTTTAATACTGTTTCTTGGGGTTTTAGTCCTGTTGTAGGAGATATTGATTCAGACGGTGACCAAGATCTTTTGGTTGGTACTCAAGAAGGTAGTATGTATTTTTTTGAAAATACCGCTGGCGAAGGAAATGCAATTGTATTTGCGAATTCTATTTACCCTTACAACAACATTGATATAGGTCAGGCCTCAGTTCCTTGTATTTTTGATTATAACAATGATGGATTGGCTGATTTATTTATAGGTGAATACAATGGCAATCTGAATTACTTTCCCAATCAAGGGACCATTGGAAATCCTGTTTTTTTGAGTAACCCTGATATGGCCCCTAATGTTAATTTTACTGGTAAAGTCAATACCAAAATAGTTAACAGTCCTCAAGGGGAGTGTGCGCCTTTTGTGTTGCAGTCTGCAATTGGCCCGGTTTTAATCTGTGGCAGTCAAGATAGAAATTTTATTGTTTATGAAATGAATAGCGATCCTACAAAGACGTGGACAATTATCACGGAAAATTTAGGAGAGATTAAGGAAGGGGAAAGATCCAGAATGACCGCGGGTGATTTGAATAACGATGGCAAAGTTGAACTAATAATAGGAAATGCACGAGGTGGCTTGGGCGTATTCATCAATGATCTCTATACTTTGACAGCTTATCAGGAAATTGAGCAATCATTAAATATCTCAATTGTGACAAATCCTGTCAAAGATTTTATACAATTAAAATCTGAATCAGAATTGTTACTGAATCTGAGCATTTTTGACCCTATTGGCAGAAAACTAATAGATAGAGTGTTTCTAACAAGTCAACATTTGGACGTTTCAAACCTCAGGCCTGGTTGTTATTTTGTAAAATTACAAAGCGGAAGTAAATTCAAAACACTTTCATTTATCAAGATGTAAGTGATAATATGCCAATGGCTAAAGTTCAATCAAAATTGACCAAATTGGGTTATCTGAACATGCATGTTATCATTGTGCCAGGATACATCAACCAGGAGTTTTCGTAAAATAATAAAGAACGGTTCCTTGTTTGCGTCAACGATTTGATCAATTTTCAAGGTGGTTTGGTAAACTATTCGGAAGGTAGTTCCTACATCATGATAAATGCTAAAAATATCAATAAACTAAAAATTAAAGTAGACGATAATTTGGAGATTTCACTGATACGTGATACTTCTTCCTATGACATCCAAATGCCAGAAGAAATGCAAGAGATTCTAGACTCTGATGAAGAAGGAAATCTGAGATTTCAGAATCTTACTGATGGCAAAAAAAGATACATCATCAACTTCGTAAATGTTCTTAAAAATTTTGAAGGAAGAGTCCATCGTGGACTACAAATAAAGAAAATTTAAAATCTGCACCCAAAGAAAAAGAAACAGCAAAATGGTTGCTATTTGGCCGTTGATCTTATTGAAATAACAAACTTCCAATCCTGACCATTGTTGCACCTTCCTCAATGGCTATTTGATAATCGCCGCTCATTCCCATTGATAAGGTATTGAAATTATTGTAAACTTTTAAGTTTTGAATTTTAACAAACAGCTCATTCAGTCCTTTAAATTCACTTCGGATCTGATCGGTATTTTCTGTAAATGTAGCCATCCCCATTAATCCATTTATAGATATTGATTTATTCTCAATCAATTGCTTATTGTTAATATATTCAAGTAATTCTTCAACTTCAAACCCCGATTTGCTTTCTTCCTCAGCAATGTGAACTTGAAGCAAAACTTTTGCCTGAATTCCAAGTATTTCAGCTTGTTTAGTAATTTCTTGAAATAATTTAAGACTTGATACTGAGTGAATCAAATCTACAAATGGCAGTATAGATTTTACTTTATTACTCTGTAGGTTGCCGATGACATGCCAAATGCAATCTATTGGCATTTGAGGGATTTTTGAAAGTAGTTCTTGAGGGCGATTTTCACCAAATATCCTTTGCCCTGATTTATAGAGAATATTGATTTTATCAATTGGTTGGGTTTTGCTTACTGCCACAAGCGTTACTTGTTTTTGTTCACAAAAGTCTTTAATTCCAGTGTAATTCATAAACTAAAATAAGCCGTTTATTTCAGCATCAATCTTGTTTATAACCTCGCCCAGATGTTCTTTGTTGTTTACAAAATCTAGGCGGTCACCTTCTATTATCAATACTTTGCCTTCATAACCTGATATCCAATTTTCATAGCGGTCATTGAGATTTTTGAGGTAATCCAAGCTGATACTTCCTTCGTAATCTCGACCTCTTTGTTGAATATGAGCAACTAAATTGGGGACGGATATTTTCAAATAGATCAGCAAGTCTGGAAGATTAATTTGACTTGACATTGTTTTAAAAAGCTCAAAATAATTATTAAAATCTCTGGCAGTCATCAAGCCCATATCATGTAAGTTGGGCGCAAAGATATGCGCATCTTCATAGATGGTTCTGTCTTGTATTACGGTACGGTTACCGGCATGTATTTTTAACACCTGTTGGTATCTATTGTGTAAGAAATATATTTGGAGGTTGAATGACCAACGATCCATATTGTTGTAAAAATCATTTAAATAAGGATTGTTATCGGCACTCTCATAATGCGGTTCCCAGTTATAATGCTTCGATAATGCCGTTGTTAAAGTGGTTTTGCCAGCGCCAATATTACCAGCCACAGCAACGTGCTTAAAAGAGCTATTGATTTCTTGGTTTTTCATAGGTTTCGTAGAGGTGCGAAGATATTCATTAAGTTTTACAAATGAAAAACTTGGACGACAATTAATCAACACTTATCTATTTGTTTTATTCCGCATTACTTATATTCTTATCTTTATGTCATCAAATATGGAGGACTATGGATGAAATAATTAAGGTTAGTGCATTGAGCAAGAAGTATCAAATGGGCACCGAGACGGTTGAAGCGTTACGAGATGTCAGCTTGAGTATTCTGAAAAATGAATATGTAGCACTCATGGGGCCTTCAGGAAGTGGAAAGTCAACCTTAATGAATCTATTGGGTTGTTTGGATAGTCCTACTAGCGGAGAATACATGCTCAATGGTAATCAAGTAAGTGAGCTTGAGGATGAAGAGCTTGCAGCTATTCGAAACAAGGAGATCGGTTTTGTATTTCAAACCTTTAACCTTTTGCCAAGATTGAGTGCAGTTGATAATGTAGCATTGCCGTTGGTATATGCGGGATTAAGCAAAAAAGATCGAACAGCCAAAGCTGAGCAAGTACTCAGATCGGTTGGACTTGGAGATCGAATGGCTCACAAGCCAAATGAGCTTTCAGGTGGACAAAGGCAGCGTGTTGCCATAGCTAGGGCACTAGTGAATGATCCTGCAATTATTCTTGCGGATGAGCCTACTGGTAATTTAGATACCAAAACTTCTATTGAAATTATGGCACTTTTTGAGCAAATACATAAAAACGGGAATACAGTTATCCTTGTTACCCATGAGCCTGATATTGCGTTACATGCCCATCGGGTGATAAAATTACGGGATGGTTTGGTGGACAGTGATACCAAAAATCCTAACATCACATCCTTACTTCAAGAATCTAAAGCTTGATATTTTATGAAAATTTATACAAAAACTGGAGATAAGGGTGATACATCATTGTTCGGAGGAAAACGGGTTTCAAAAGCAGATATTCGCATCGAAGCATACGGAACATTGGATGAGTTAAATGCACACATTGGTGTATTGAGAGAAGCTTGTATTGATTATCATGAAATCCTTACTGAATTACTTCAGATTCAGTCTCAATTGTTTTCAATAGGGTCTCTTTTGGCGAATGAAGGAAAAGCGAGTGCATATATTCCGGCTTTTGAGTCAGATAATATTATTTTATTGGAGGAGCATATGGATGCGATGGATTCACAACTGTCCCCATTGACCAACTTTATTCTGCCTGGCGGCAATACAGCTTCTGCCTTTTGTCATGTTGCTCGTACGGTTTGTCGCCGTGCTGAGCGTCGATTGGTTGACTTGGCAACACGAGATGAAGTGGAAGAAAATCTAATCGTCTACTTGAATAGATTGTCTGACTATTTCTTTGTTTTAGGGAGGTACCTTTGTTATAAAATGGGTTCACAAGAACTATTGTGGCATCCCTAACCGTTGTTTTTCTTTTTTTTGCTGCCGGAATAAGGACAATGTCTGCAATTGTTTCCACAACAGTAACCGCGCCTTTCTAGGTAATAAGCAGTGAAGACATAGTAGCCATTTTCGATGTAGAAGTCAATATCTTCTACTACCTCAATTCCATCCTTGGTATTGAATCTTTTAGGTTCCTTCTTCAAATACGAGCCATCATAAATTTGGGAAGTAATACCTTGTCGTACACACCTATTAGAATGAATGCATAAAGTAAATCACCAACTATAGCGTTCTTAAGAAAAGGAATTCCGGCTATGTAGCAATTCATCAATCCATTGATATCTTGAGTGTACATTGTGCTTCCAGTCCAAACTGTAAAGTTGGATATCAAAAAGAAAAGAATAGAAGCAGACATGCCGATAGCTATTAATTTGAAATTGAATCTTGGAATGGCAACTGCGCCTAGTAATGCAATGATTAAGTATGCAAGATAAACGGTATAGCCCCCATTTAAAATCCAATCATAGGTATTGACGCCGCCATACATGTATTTATTTAACAGTAAGTCGGAGCAAAATATTATCAACAAACCTGACAATAAAAATAGTGGTCGTTTGAAAGATTCACGTCCACAAAGAAGCATGACTGCGCAAACAGGGCTAAAATTTGAAGGGTGTGGCAGGAATCTGCCAATAAGCAATACTACAATTGCTCCAATAGCTATCCATAATGTTCTATCTTTGATACTCATAACCGTTAATTTCAAGCCAAAAATACAACAAATTTTAAATGCGATGGATTAAACAATCTGAACAGAATTATTTTATCAAGGATTTCTTGGTTCAGAGTGAGGCTGTAGTACTAATTTTAGTAGGTTTTCTTGGTTTGTACTTTGGTGGGATATTTGTAAATAAAGTTCATATTTTCCCCAGTCCTTTTGTTGATTGTCAGTTTCTTTTAATCCCACCTGCAGTTGGATTGTTTTCAATCTTATTAG
The DNA here is from genome assembly GCA_038326165.1 of Chitinophagales bacterium. GTDB lineage: Bacteria > Bacteroidota > Bacteroidia > Chitinophagales > Saprospiraceae > JAEUUM01. The sequence continues at coordinate 149,845 of JBBQJT010000001.1, forward strand.
TTTGTAATTTATTTTATAAAATCTCGATATTAGTGCTTTTTGAAATTCGTAGTTCAAAGAATCTAAGTCTAAGGCTTACTTTGCTTTTATTTGGGATTTTTTTTTTGTTAACCCTTATTAGTTTCGTTCTAGATTTTGGATATCACATAGATGATATTCAACCAAAAACAAACATCGATGTATTTCTAAGTTCTAATATCTTGATTGTTTCAATTCTTTTATTTCAAGTTACATTTGAAGAAATAGTATTTAGAAGGTTGATATACAATATTATAGGAAATTATATTTCGACACAATCAATAGCAATTATCATAAGTGGATTTATATTTTCCATGGCACACGCAATGAATTTTGAATACGAAGTGTATGGTTTTTCATATTTGATAAGTATCTTTATTGTTGGGGTATTTCTCCAATACTTGTTCCTCGAAACCAATTCATTGGCTCTTCCAATTTTAATTCACTTCACAAGCAACTTGTTGTCATTGTTTGTTCTTCAATTAGAATCATTACAATTGGATATTCCGAGCTTATTTGTTCGTACAAATTTTAGTGTTTGGACTGATATGATAATATTATTGTTACAAATAGTCATATTTGTGTTTCTGTTCAAACGCATTAAACCAAGTTTAAATGAGAATTAAGTTCTTTGTAGCAATCTGCATTTCAATTTTTTATGTCAATTCTTTTTTTTCGCAAAATTTTTATTGGCAGCAATCAGCAGATTATAATATGCAAATAGAGATGTTCCCTAAGAAGGACAGTTATGCAGGTAGGCAGTCAATCGCTTACACAAATAACAGTCCTGATCAGTTGAGTAAATTATATTTTCATTTATATCCGAATGCTTTTCAGCCAGGAAGTAACATGGATGTAAGGTCCAGTCAATTGCCAGATCCAGATCCAAGAGTTGGCTCCAGAATTGGTAGCTTAAAAGAGAAAGAACAAGGATTTTTGCACATTTCTAATATCCTCGTAAATGGTCAGTCTGTCAACTCTTTTGAGAATGGGACAATTCATGAGATTACCCTATCATCCCCAATCACACCCGGTCAAACTGTCCAAATTGAATTAAATTTTGAGGGGCAAGTGCCAATACAAATAAGAAGATCAGGTAGAGATAGCAAGGAAGGTGTTGATTACAGCTGTGCTCAATCATTTCCTAAGTTATGTGTTTACGACCGCAACGGATGGCATACCAATGAATATATAGGCAGAGAATTTTACGGCAATTGGGGTAACTATGACGTAACAATAAGAATGCCTAAGAAATACATGGTTGCTGCAAGCGGTGTACCGGATGATTACAATGGAAAAGAAGAAGGTGGCGATAGAATATGGCGTTTCCGAGCTGATAGAGTGCATGATTTCATGTGGGCTGCTGATCCAGATTTTGTTTTGGACAGCCTCATATTGCAAGATTTGAGAGTAAATTTTTACTACGTCAATGATTCTAATTACATCAAATCGTGGAAAAGACTTCCGGAATTTATGCCAAGGATGATCCAATTGGCAAATGAACAATTTGGAAATTATCCTTATCCTGTATTCAATGTCATTCAAGGTGGAGATGGAGGAATGGAGTACCCAATGAGCACATTGGTTTCTGGATCGCGCGGTTTAGGAAGTTTGGTTGGCACTACATGTCATGAAATGATGCACAATTGGTATCAAGGTGTTTTGGGTTTCGATGAAAGTCTCTATGCTTGGATGGATGAAGGATTTACAACTTGGTCAAGCGAGTGGATTATTCAGAAGCTGTTGAATCCAACAAGTAAGATTGATTACATGGAAGACAACTTTAATGGATATTTTCAATTGGTCAAAAGTGGAGCAGAGGAAGCGTTGATTACTCATGCAGATTATTTTGATAGCAATACCGCTTATTCAATCGCTTCTTATTCTAAAGGCTCAGTAACCTTACAGCAGTTGGGTTATATCATAGGGAATGAAAAGTTATTACTTGCAATGAAATCATTTTATGAAAAGTGGAAATTCAAGCATCCTGATGTTAATGATTGGCTAAAAGAGATGGAACAAATAAGTGGTATAGATTTAGATTGGTATCAACAATATTGGATCAATTCAATAAGCACCATTGATTATGGTATTGACTCAGTTATTTCGTCTAGAAAAGGGAGCAGTATTTTGTTGAAAAGATTACAAAGAATGCCTATGCCCATTGATTTAAAATGTGAATTTGAAGATGGGACTATTCGATTTTATACAATTCCTTTGACTATGATGCGGGGTAATAAATCCAACGATGAAGGGGTCAATTATGAATTGCTTCCTGATTGGCAATGGCCGAACAAAACTTATGAGGTTAAAATAAAATCAAATTCTCGATTGGTATCAGTCCAAATAGACACAAAGAATTGGATGGCAGATATCAACAAGGAAAATAATTTTTGGAAAACTATTGATTGATAGACAGAAGATAATTGGACATTGCCAAAAATGCCAATTTACGGTGTGACAGTACTTTTTTAAGCTCTGGAGATTCGCCCCAAGTGTGCAAGCCGCCATCTGGGACAAAAATGGGATCATATCCAAATCCACCAGTTCCTTTTGTTGAGAATGTTATACTTCCACTGACTGAACCTTCGAAAAGATGCATTTGACCCATAAATTGTAGTGCAATAAATGTTCTAAAACTTGCAGATCTATCTTCCATATTTTCAAGCTGCTCCAATACCAGTTTGATGTTGGCCTCAGTATTGCGTTCAGGTCCAGCATACCTTGCAGAATGTATACCTGGCGCACCACCTAAAGCAGTTATTTCAAGACCAGTGTCCTCAGCAAAGCAATCTTTTCCAGTTAGTAGGTTCGTAAACATTGCCTTTTGGATGGCATTCTCTTTTAAATTTTTGCCAGTTTCAGAAAGATCTTCAACAATTCCCAAATCTTTTAGAGTAGTAAGACTTAGGAAAGGAGGCAACATCTCCTCAATCTCTCGTACTTTATTTGCATTGGTTGTGGCAAAGAGCAAAGGTATTTTCATTTTGCAAACATAAGCTTTAAAGATTTCCAAAGCGCCATCTTTAGGTTTTTGTCAAGTTTTAATGCGCTCAATTGAGAAGAAAATATAATCTTTTTTGATCGAAAATTCAAGACTTGAAATTCATTTACTTCAAAGATCAATTCGGATGATTTTGGATCAATGCCAAAAAAAACAGCATTTATTGATGTTTTACTGTTGAATAGTGTGTTGATATCAGGAACTTGATTATATGAAAATGCAATAATTTCATATTCCTCTTGATTCAGTTGTATTGCTAGGATAATGTCTTGTAATAACTGCATATTGTCTTTTAAGTCCAGTTCTTCCACAAACAATACTGTTGGTTTTTGTGTTGTAATTTTTATTGAAGATTTTTCTGTCGTTAAAATCCATGGTTGCTCATAAAAAAGCTCGTTCAGCGATATATTATTCTGATTCATGACGCAAATATGGAAAACTCTGAGAAACTCTCCCTGTTTTTTTTCTAAGAACTTTACACAATCAAAAATCTGTTGTAATTTTGACACAAAGCTGTATTTATGAGCCAACCAATCAACATCACCAAAGTCGCCAATTCGAAAATTTTAGAAGTTGACTTTGACAACATTCCTTTTGGAAAGGTTTTTTCTGACCACATGTTCGTTGCCGACTATATTGATGGGCACTGGATCGATCCAAGAATTGTTCCATTTGGACCATTTTTAATACATCCGGCTAATTTAGCCTTGCACTATGGTCAAAGTATTTTTGAAGGCATGAAAGCTTCGAAACAGTTGGATGGCACTCCCGTTTTTGTTCGACCTTTAATGCACTTAGAAAGGTTAAATCACTCCGCTGTAAGAATGTGTATGCCGGAAGTTCCTGAGGATCTATTCATGAATGCTTTGAACAAATTGGTTAATTTGGATCAAGATTGGATTCCCACTAAAGAAGGAAGCGCGCTTTACATTCGTCCATTTATGTTTGCTACTGGAGAGTTTATTGGAGTACAAGCTAGTAATACTTATCGACTTGTAATTTTCACTGGACCAGTTGGGCCATATTATAATAAACCAGTGCGTTTGTTAACTGAAGAGCATTATGTGCGCGCAGCGGTGGGTGGAGTAGGTGAAGCCAAAACATCAGGTAATTATGCTGCTTCCTTATTGCCAGCAAAGATTGCTAGAGATAAAGGATTTGATCAAGTTCTTTGGTTAGATGCAGTAGATTTTAAATACATACAAGAAGTTGGTACAATGAATATCTTTTTTGTAATCGGGGATAAAATAATTACCCCTGCTACAGATGGAGCCATATTGAAGGGAATAACTCGTGACAGTATCATCGAATTGCTAAAAGAAAATGGGTATCAAGTTGAAGAACGGCGCATCAGTATAGACGAAGTGGTGGAGGCCTATAACAATGGCACCCTAAAAGAGGCTTTTGGGACTGGCACTGCTGCATGGATTGCTCATGTTTCTGAAATACAATACAAAGACAAATTGATGACTCTTCCACCGGTAGAAGACCGTTTAATTGGTCCTTTGGCTTATAATTTGTTGAGGAATCTTAGGCTTGGTGTTACCCCAGATCCATTTGGTTGGGTGGTTCCAGTAAAAACCGAATTGGTTGAAGCTTAGATATTCCTCTGTGTAATTCAAAGATTGATTTAGCATGCCTTGACTTATTTTATGAAAAGGATCGTATTAAGTTTGTGTAAAGTCAATTGATTATTTTACCACGATTGGTTCAACGATAGTTAAATTACTACCTTTGCTTTGTATTTAACATCTATGAAAAAACTAAGCTTTTTGTGTCTGTCAATTTGTTTGCAATTTCAAGTTTCAGCCCAACTGAGTTGGAAAGGAATTCTAACTGATAAATCTGGATCGCCCCTCGAAAATATTCTGATACAAGATAGAGATGGTATTTGTAAAACCACCAGTGAAAAGGATGGTTCTTTTGAGTTCATTTGCGGTGCATCTATTAAGACCGTTCAATTCATGAAGAATGGCGAGCTATTGAAGACCATTGATCTTCCCATTACTGATGCAATCAAAAATTCACCCTTAATCCTAGCGATCGATAAAAGTATTCAAGATGCCGTCCAAATAGCAGTAATCAATATTCCTGGTGGAGATGGTGGCGACAACGATCAAGAAGAAATATCCAGCATATTGTCAGCTTCAGGTGATGTCTTTAATAGAATGGCAGGAATAAGTTGGAGTGCTGCTGGATTTGATGTTAGAGGTTACGAACAGGAATTGCAAACAGTATATATTAACGGTATTCCAGTCAATGACCCAGAGTCAGGAAATAGCTTTTTTGGAGCATGGGGAGGATTGAACGATGTAATGCGTACAGATCAGAACTTGACTGGCCTGAACCCTATTGATTTTGGATTTGGCAACTTAGGTGGAACTACAATAATTAACTCAAGTGCGGCTACCCAAAGAGCTCAAACCAGAGTAGGGTATCTTTCCACAAATAGAACATTTAGAAATAGAATTATGTTGACCCATAGCACTGGTGTTTTATCCAATGGTTGGGCATTTAGTTTTTCTGGTTCTCGTAGATGGGCGCAGGAAGGTTATGTTGATGGAACTACTTTTGATGCATGGAGTTATTTTGCCTCTGCAGAGAAAAAGTTTAAGAATGGAGACGGCCTATCCTTTACTCTTTTTGGAGCACCTCTAAGAAGAGGTAGGGCCAATCCAGGAATTCAAGAAGTGAATGACTTGTCTGGTTCTAATTTTTATAACCCCAATTGGGGTTTTCAAAATGGTGAAAAAAGGAATGCACGTGTTTTGGATTCACATCTTCCTGTTGGTATCATAAATTACCTAAAGAATTTTAGTTCTAAGTTGAAATGGAATACTGCCATTTCTGTTCAGGCTGGACGGGAAGGAAATACGAATCTTGATTGGTTTGATGCTCCAGATCCAAGACCTGATTATTACAAAAGATTGCCAAGTGCTATAGATAACCCTGATACCAAGGCTGAAGTAACTGAATTTTTGAAATCAAATGAAAGTGCTCGCCAAATTAATTGGGATGCTATGTTCAGAGCTAATGCCTTTGCAAATGACACAGTATTTAATGCCAATGGTGTTCAAGGAAATACAGTAGTCGGAAAAAATGCCAGATATCTTGTGGTAGATAGAAGGACAGATCAAACTTCCTTTGTTGGGAACACCTATTTGAATTATAACCTCAATGATAGAGTTAATTTTGAACTTGGTTTTACTGGTAAGTACTTTAAAGGCAAGAATTTTCAAATAGCTCAAGATCTTTTGGGTGCTGATTATCTGAGAGATTTAGACCGTTTCGCTATTCTTGATTTTCCAGATGACTCAGTTGCCTTACAGAACGATATTGATGTTCCCAATAAGATAGTTCGTCAAGGTGAAAAATATGGCTACAATTATGATAACCACATTCGTCAATATTCGCCTTGGTTCCAAACCAGAATTTCACTAAAGAAATGGGATTTGTTCCTTGCATATCAATATACGAAGACTCAAATGTGGAGGGATGGTCTTGTCAGAAATGGAAGATTTCAAAACAATTCATTTGGTAAAAGCCAAGTACTTGACTTTGATTTGAATCAAATAAAAGGAGGTGTTACTTATAAATTGAGCAATGCGCAATACGTCTATGCCCACGGAGCCTATGTTCAGCAAGCGCCATTGTTAAGAGATGTATTTTTATCTCCTAGAACAAGAGATCAAATTGTTCAAAATCCAACATCAGAAAAGATAACAAACGGAGAAGTTGGCTACATTGTAAAAAGTCCAATCTTGAAACTCCGAATAAGTGGTTATTATACACAATTTAGAGATTTGGCTCGTACGTATACATTTTTTAATGACGACGAACGGACTTTTATCAATTATACATTATCAGGTATTGGGAGAACACATTATGGTACCGAAATAGGATTTGAGTACAAACTTAATCCAACTTTTACCATCCAAGGAGCTGCTAATATTGGCAACTATTATTTTGACAAAAGACCATTAGCAGATATTACAAAAGACAATACCAGTAGTTTAGTGGCTGACAACCGTTTGGTTTACATGAAAAACTTTAACGTAGCCAATACTCCACAAGAAGCCTACGGACTTTCTTTGCGCTTTAATACATTTTATAGGATATACGGATCTTTGAGTGTCAATTATTACCGCAGAATGTATATAGACGTCAATCCTGATAGGAGAACAGGATTTGCAGTAGATGGATTAAGCGATGCTTCAAGCCAATATCAAGGAATCATTGATCAAGAAGAAGTAGAAGATGCATATACCGTTGATTTGTTTATTGGCAGATCATGGAATGTTAAAAAATGCTACGTTCAAGCAAATATATCCGTTAATAATCTTTTAAATGACCAAAGTATAAGAACAGGTGGATTTGAACAGTTGCGTTATGACTATGAACAAAAGGATATCAATAAATTCCCACCTAGATACTTCTATATGTTCGGAACAACATTCAATGCCAATCTCAGCGTTAGCTTTTAACATTAACTTCATTCAGATTAACAACAATATGAAAAACACATCTTTACTTTTGTTTTGT
>JBBQJT010000002.1:0-127018 GCA_038326165.1 Chitinophagales bacterium
CCGTTATTAGCAGAACCAATACCATATAAGCTCAAATCAGCGATATCATCTATTACATAAACTTCAGCTCCTTTGGCTGAGGCTGTACCATTGGCTTGAGCATCATGAACCCCAGATAAAAGTAACTTAGCGTCTCCAAGAATATCATTATCCACAATGCTTACTGTCATGAAATCACCTCCAGGCACTACATTATTATTCATGCCTTTGGCAAGTTGCAATCTGATGGTCTCAGTCCCTTCAATCAATAAATCTTCAGATATTCCGAGCACCACAGTGACTGTATCTAATGGCTTGTCTGCCTGAAATGTTATAGTTTGAGGAGATAAAAAGGTGTAATCCAATCCATTTGTTGCTGTTCCTGAGCCAGTATCTGTTATGATAGCTGATTGTGGCATATTTCCCAATCCATTTTTCATAACTCTTATAAAGACTCCTGGAGCACTCTCGTTTGCTATGGCAGTCCCAACCAAGAAACTAATCCTTGGGCTACCTAGGCATATATTAGCTTCTCCTGGGCTCGCATAGATGATCTTTCCTGCTAACATTGCAATAGAGGGAGTTTTGGATATACCCCAATTGCTAGCGAGATTGTTGTCTGAGGTGATATCACAAAGTAGCATTGAAAAATTCTTTCCATCGGCCTCAGACGGCCACGGATAGGCATCAGAAAAATCAACAATATCTAATGTATCTCCACTTTTAGCTCTTAATGTTATCACCTCACCACTATTGTTTAAGGCACCAGAATCCCATTGTCGTGCAGTTACTTTAAAATATTTAAAAAATGCGGCTGAGTCTTTGGCAACCAAAAAATACTCCCCGGCTTTTATATCAATATTGGGGAATGTATAGTCAACACCAGTTAAAATAAACTGATCAACGTTTATTGGACTTGGCCCAGCGTTATGAATTTCAATAAACTCTAGGGAATCTATACCAGTTAAATCATTGTATAAAATTTCAGTGATTACCAGCTGCCCAAAACTGAATTTGGCAACCAAAAACATAAAGCAAATAAGTACGGTTTTTTTCATGATATTGAACATTTAATCTAAACACGAAGTTATGTTGAGGTTTTTGTTTTTGATGTTAATTTAACTTAAAGATTTTTCAGGCAAAAAAACTTCAGCCATCATACAACGGACGCTGCCGCCGCCATATTTTTCAATTGTAGGTATCTTGCCTGTCAAAATTCTTGTATGTTTGTTGATTGAGGCTATTTGCTTTTCGTTTAAACAGTTTTTGGCAGTTTCTGACATGACCAAATAACGATCTCCTTGCACTGAACGAACCTGTAGCATATTCCCTGCAAATTGATTCATCTGTTCAAGCGAAATTGGGATAATTTCTTTATCTGTTTCTTCAAAAGAATCAACCAAAGCTTGTCTTTCAGTTGTATTCTGTATTGAATCCAAACAAACTACTGCAAAGTCTTCACCTATTGCCATCATGACATTTGAATGATAAACAAGCTCGTCATTAGAATCAGTTGAAACAAATGATATAGGATTATATCCAACGATTTCACAAAACTGATCCAGCAGATTTACATCAGTTCGTTGACTAATACAGGCATATGCTATTTGATTTTCGCGATCTAAAACCATACTGCCAGTGCCTTCGAGATATTTATTATCTTCTTCCGCGTCCTCCAAATGTATATGCTCTGTAATCCAAAAATCATGCTCCAATAAATTCAATACCTCATCAGTTCTTTCTAACCTTCGCTTTGGAGAATACATTGGATAAGTAATAACTGAACCATCTTCATGAAAAGAGATCCAGTTGTTGGGAAAAATTGCATCGGGTTTGGTTGGACTATCAGAATCTTGAAAAACTGAAACCAAAATACCATGCGTCTTCAATTTTATAACAAACTGGTCAAACTCAGCAATGGCCTTTGATTTAATTTCTTGTGGACTTAATGATTGGTCATTGACCTGAAAAGCATTGTTTTCGGCTGTTTCTTCGTTAAATCCAAAGGAAGCTGGCCGAACCATCAATATATTTGGAGTAGTCTGCGTTTTAATCATATTTGAAATCTCTAATTTTCTTTATGTGCTATTTTTCGCATCTCTGCTGCCTTTTCATGCCCCAAATATCGGTCAATTATTTCATGTCCTAGATATATTAAGGGAGTTAATATTATCGCTACTGAAAATTTGTACAAATAATTAATCAAGCCTATTGCCAATACCAATTTGATATCCCATCCTGCACCAATGTAAAATGCTATAAAAAGTACAACAAAACTGTCAACAAATTGACTGACAAGTGTAGAACCTGTCGATCGCAGCCAAATCAATTTTTCTCCAGTCATTTTCTTGATTTTATGAAAAATAAAAACATCTAAAATCTGACCAACCAAAAAGGCAACTAGTGAGCCTATAATTATCCAAGTCCCTTGCCCAAAAACCAAACTAAACGCATAATTGTAATCACCAACTTTGGATCTCACCTCTGTTTGTTTATCTGGTGACCAAACACTTAGGATATGTGATGTAGGCCAAAAATCAGCCGGAACTAGTCGAACTCCTATAAAGAAAATAATAAAAGCATAGGAAATAATCCCTACCGTGAGGTATGATAAAAATTTTACACCACGGGTACCATAATACTCGTTGATAATGTCAGTCATTATAAAAACTACTGGCCAAAGTAACACACCACATGTGAGATTGAAGGATAAATGCTCAATACCAAAAAAAGTAAGATCTATTGGATTGAATGAAAGAGATTGCTCTAGGGAAAATATTTTCACTCCTATCAACTCGGCTATTAAAGCGTTGGCAATAAAAAAGCCAGCCAATATAACGTATAACCTCTTGGCGCGGTCATTAAAAAAATCATTCACAACATACATAAAAGAGTGTTTAGCTCGAACTATTATGACAAAATTACCTTAATAGCTAATCAAACATAAAGGTCGATAATTTTTAACACTGTACCTTTACAACAATTAATTTTATGGCAAGAATAAGTATAGATTTAAAGAAAGGCTCAGTTCGCGAAGAAAAAGAGCTTGTGGCAGGTATTGATTTGGGAACTACCAATAGTCTAATCGCCTTTGTAAAGGATGGTCAACCATATTGCTTAACAATCGAAAATGAAACAACATTGGTGCCTTCTGTGATTCATTTCAATTCAAATGGAGAAGCCAGTGTTGGGAACACCGCCAAATCATATCTTATTGACGACCCAGCAAATTCAATTTATTCTGTCAAAAGATTAATAGGAAGGTCATATAATGAAATCAAAGAGAACAAATCATTATTTAATTATCATATTCATGAATTTAGTGAAGAAGGATTGGCTAAGGTTCAGATAGCCAATCGTTTCTATACTCCTGTTGAGTTATCATCTTTGATATTAGCAAAACTTAAAAATTCAGCGGAATCTGCATTAAAGACTCAAATACATAAAGTTGTCATAACTGTACCTGCATATTTTAATGATATCCAACGCCAAGCCACAAGAGATGCAGGAAAATTAGCAGGATTAGAAGTGCTTAGAATCATAAATGAGCCAACAGCTGCAAGTTTGGCATTTGGAATAAATGAAACGGGGGAAGACCAAAATATTGTTGTTTATGATTTTGGTGGCGGTACATTTGATGTAAGTGTTTTGAGACTTGAAGGTGGAGTATTTGAGGTATTAGCAACATCAGGAGACACTTTTTTGGGAGGAGATGACATCGATCAAGCAATAATCAATTTCTGGATGAGTAAATCGAGCTTTGAAAACAAATCTAATCAAAAATCCTTTTATCAAGAGTTGCGATTAAAAGCTGAAGAAGCAAAAAAGGAATTAAGTGAAAAGTTAGATTTTACAACCAATATTGGAGAAAGCTCTTTTGCTCTAAGTAGAGCAGAACTGAATCAAATTGCGCTCCCCTTCCTGCAGAGAACGATTGATTGTTGTAAACAAGTTATGACAGATTCAAAACTCAGCAACACAGATATATCTAAGGTTTTAATGGTCGGCGGTTCCACCAGAATGCCTTTTGTTAAAGATTTTGTTGGCAATTTCTTCAATACAATAGTTGATGATCGATTGAATCCAGATGAAGTTGTTGCATTGGGGGCTGCTATTCAAGCTGAAGTACTTACAGGTGGCCAAAAAAATATTCTACTATTGGATGTTACTCCACTTTCTTTGGGAATAGAAACCATTGGTGGTCTTATGGATGTTATTCTTCCTAGAAACAGCAAAATCCCTTCTCGAGTAGCCCGAAATTACACTACATCAATTGATGGCCAAACTAATTTGAAAGTTGCAATATACCAAGGTGAACGGGATATGGTACATAATAACAGAAAACTAGGAGAATTTATCCTCAAGGGAATCCCTCCCATGCCAGCTGGGCTACCAAAAATTGAAGTTAGGTTCATGCTTGATGCAAATGGCCTTCTGACAGTTGGAGCTAAAGAACTACGCTCAGGAGTAGATCAATCAATTGACATTAATTCAGCTTATTCTATTGCTGAGGAAGAAATGGGAAGAATGCTCATGGATTCCACCATTAACGCCAAAGAAGACATTAAACAAAAAGCAATAGTAGAAGCTTCGGTGGAAGCAAAAATGGTTATTCAATCAACAAAAAAATTTATTGGACAAAATGCAAGCTGGTTAAACGAGGAGAACAAAAATGAATTCAATAGATTTATAGATAATGTTCAAAACAAAATTGAAAGCAATAGCAAAGATGAAATATACAAATCATTGACTGAACTGAATAAATATGCTGAGCCTTTTGCACACGAAGCACTGGATCGATCAGTTTTAGCAGCGTTATCTGGAACTAAAATACACCCTAAATCATAGTGAGTTTAAACCCTGCCTCCAAAGTTGCATGTATTATTAACCCCGCTTCGGGCTCATTCATTGGACCTAAGCTAAAAGACATGGTACTTGAAGGCCTAAGTCCAACAAAATACAGCGTCGATTTTTTTGAAACCAACTATCCCGGTCACGCAACAGAAATTTCTGTACAATTGTCTGTCTCTGAATACGATATCATACTTATCTGTGGAGGGGATGGCACAATAAATGAGTCACTGCAAGGCTTAGTCAAAACCAATAAGACAATTGCCATCCTTCCAAGTGGATCAGGCAACGGAATATCAATGCATGCTGGAATAGGAAGAGATGCAAAAACTGCTTTGGCATTTATCAATAATGGAAATACCAAATCAATTGATGCCATTCAAGCAGGCAACAGAATTATCATTAATTTGGCAGGTGTTGGTTTTGATGCATTAATTGCAAAACAACTTAAACTTGCAAAATATCGTGGATATTGGGCTTATGTTGGATTAATCATGAAATACTTTTGGCGATTCAAAAGCTCCAAATACGAGATGGTAATAGATGGCGTAAAAAGAAAAGAGCGCTTGTTCATGATAGAAATTGCTAATGGGCCTATGTATGGGTATGATTTCAATGTGGTACCAGGAGCAGATATGAGCGATGGCTTAATAACAGTACTTCTGCTTAAAGAGGCTTCAATATTTAGAAGATTGTTGGATGTTCCAAAAATAATAAATGGAAATTTAGACCAAGTTAAGTGGGCTGAACAGTTGCTTTGTAAGCAGATTTCAATATCTCGCAAAAGAAAATTAAGTTTACACATCGATGGAGAATATGTTAAGCTTAAAGACAAAAAAATAAGCTTTGATATTATACCAAACGCTTTTAACCTCATAGTGCCATGAAAAAAAAACAAGATGATCGAGATCGTGCTATGGTTTACAGTACTGACCCAGATACCATGTCGTCTTTGTTTTCAGGTCTAAATTTAAATTCAGATGAAATTAACGAATCTCAAAATGACCATTTTAAGCAAGAAGTAAGAGTTACATTGGATAAGAAAAGTCGTGGCGGCAAAGAGGTGACGCTTGTCAAACAATTGAATGTTCATGAGAACATACTTGCAGAGTTAGCAACTTTTCTAAAAGCAAAGTGTGGTGTTGGTGGAACAGCAAAAGATGGTGAAATTTTGATTCAAGGCAATCATGTCGAAAAAGTAATCAAGCTTATGATTGAAAAAGGCTACAAACGCACCAAAAAATCCGGCGGATAGACCTACAATCCCAAAGAAATTAAAGCCAAAATTACTCCGATCAACGGCGCAATCATGCCCTTCCAATTGAGATGATGGTTATCATCTGTTTCAAATAAAATAGTAGTACTAACATGCAGAAATGAACCCGCGACGCCTGCTAGAATTCCTTCCAAAACCATTTGTTCTATATGGATAAGTGTTCCAGTAATCATTCCTAAATACGGAGCAAAACTAAATAAAAGTACTCCCCAATATAGCCATTTTTTGGAGAATCCACTTGACATTAACACCAATACTAGAGCCAAAACCGCTGGAATATGATGTAATAATATACCAACCAAAAGCATTGTTGAACCAACATGTTCATTGGAGTGATGGTGTCCTTTAGGCTCCAAAACCTCATATCCCCCCAAAGCAAGGCCCTCGGCAAATGAGTGGATACACAGGCCTAAAATTATTTGTACAAAAAACAAAACAGAACGTTCATGCGAGTGAACATGCCCATGCTCGATCCCTTGGGTAAATTGCTCTAAGACAAGCTGCATAAAAAATCCACCCAAAACCCAATATTTAGCATTTGGACTGAAAGTCCCAAATATTAAAGGAAACAAATATAAAAAAACTACAGACACCAAGAAAGCTCCACCAAAAGACAACCAATCTTTTGAAATTCTTTTTTTGTCTTTAAAAATAAAAATTCCGAATAGGCCAACCATTAAGATGGTCCCAACTAAAATGATCCAACTTGCACTAAGCATTTACTTCTTTTCTGTTTAAAATATTCAAGACTTGAGATGACAGCCAAAAAGAAATTCCTCCTAAGACAGTACCTAAAATTGCACCAATAGTAACGTCTAAAGGATAATGCACTCCCACATAAACTTGACTAAATGCTACACTTGCAGCCCAAATCAGAAGCAAAGTTCGCACAATTCGGTTCGTTGGCCAAACTGCCATGGCAAGAAAAACAGAAAGTGCAAAATGATTGCTCGAATGCGATGAAGGAAAACTGTAGCCACTCCCACATCCAATTAAATCTCTGACCTCAGGATTCATGATCTTTTCGTTACAAGGCCTAACCCTTTGAACCAAGGGTTTGATCAATTTGCTGCTAATGGTGTCGGCAAGGCTTGAAGCCAAAATTGCACATAAAATAATCACGAAAGACTGCTTTCTGAATTTTAACGCAATAAAGATCAGCAAAAAAATATAAACCGGAATCCACGTAATTTTATTTCTCAGAATTGGAGCCAACCAATCGAGAAAATCGTTGGACAAAGTATGATTAATAAAATGAAATAATTCTACGTCCATTTGAACAAGTTATTTTTTGGTTCCTGTCAAAATAAGTCTTTTGGATTTTTCAAGCTCAAAAGCATTCAGCTGATAGTCTCCAAAACATCCATTCACTTGCAAGCCGTTGGATTGAAACATTTTCTTCAATTCACTCATTGTAAAATAACGTACCTTTTCTTGATAATGAAATTCTTTGCCGTTATCAATGACTTCAATATCTTTCACAAAATACCCATTGATTATCTGTTTTGAAATCTTAAAATTAACTCCTTCACATTCAGTTTCGCCCTTCCAAGGCAATTCTTGCTCGGCTAAGTGAGCGTTCAAAAAATCCAAAACAAATACACCACCCCAATTGAGCGCTTCCCTTACATTCCTTATTACTTGATTGTGTTCCTCATCACTTTCGAAATAACCAAAACTAGTAAAAAATGAAATAATCATCCCAAAATTCGCTTCAGGAAAAGGATCTCTAGAGTCATTTACTAGATATTTGATTTTGGAATTTGAAAGTGATTTAGCTTTTTGTAAAACATTTTCATTGATATCAGTGCCTGTGACTTTCATACCCGCATCGGATAGCAAGCGACTTAACCTTCCAGTTCCACATCCAAGGTCTAAAACCTTGGTTCCTTTAGCTACATCAAAATGAGAAGTCAGTTTGTTGACAAAAATCTTTGCCTCTTTATCATCTCGTTCTTTGTATAAAAGTGAGTAATATCTGGTATCAAACCAAGAATTGAACCATTCAGTTTCAGTCATATTATCTTTTCAAGACGTAAATATGAACAAAGCATTAAATACCTTCATCTTTTCTTGGTAAAAAAGTAATTTTGCTGCTCAATTAAATTAACAACTTTGACTTTAATTAAATCAATATCTGGTATCAGAGGAACAATTGGCGGAGAACCTGGAAATAATTTCACCCCAATTGACATTGTCGAATGCACTGCCGGATTTGGAATCTGGCTTTCAAAAAGGTCGAAAATAAGGCGTATAACAGTAGGTAGGGATGGTAGAATTTCTGGTGAAATGGTATCTGAACTAGCAATACAGACTTTAATCGCTTTGGGATTTGAGGTTATAGATCTAGGTTATAGCACTACCCCCACGGTTGAAATTGCTATACCCGAAACCAACTCTTCTGGGGGAATAGTATTTACTGCAAGCCATAATCCTGCACAATGGAATGCTTTAAAGTTTCTAAATGAAAAGGGCGAGTTCATCTCTGCTTCAGAAGGAGAGGAAGTTTTGAGGATCATAGCTGAGAAAGAACTCTGTTTTGCAGAAGTTTCTAATCTCGGATCTAGAGTGATTAGACAAGACCTTATTTCTGTTCATGCCAATCAGATATTAAATTTGCCTTTGGTCAATGTCGAATTGATAGCTGCTAGAAAATTTCATGTTGTTATTGATGCGATTAACTCAACTGGGGCTATTGCTTTGCCAATTCTTTTAGATAGTCTAGGAGTGAGTTATGAAATACTGAATGGTGAAATAAATGGAGTCTTTTCACACAATCCTGAACCACTTCCTGAGCATCTTGCAGAAATAATGAACAAAGTGCCAGCTTCAAAAGCTGATTTAGGAATAATAGTTGACCCCGACGTTGATAGGTTAGCCTTCATAGATGAAAAAGGTAATTGGTTTGGGGAAGAATACACTTTGGTAGCTGTTGCTGATTATATACTCTCCAAAACAAGCGGAAACACCGTGTCTAATTTATCATCAACCAAGGCACTTAAGGATATAACTGAAAAACATGGTGGAAATTATTTTGCTGCCGCAGTTGGTGAGGTGAATGTTGTTACCAAAATGAAAGAGGTGAGTGCTATAATTGGTGGTGAAGGGAACGGAGGAATAATATATCCTGAACTCCATTATGGAAGAGATGCGCTAGTTGGGGTAGCCTTGGTTTTGTCCTACTTGGCAGAAACCAAACTTACTATGTCAGCTTGGCGCAATCTATTACCCAATTACTTTATTTCAAAAAATAAAATTGAATTGAACGGATTGGAATTGGAAAAAATATTCAAGGAGGTAAGTGCAAAATTTTCTAGTTTCCCTCAATCAAATATCGATGGATTGAAGATAGATTTCCCAGATGGTTGGATTCATTTGAGAAGTTCAAATACCGAACCAATCATCAGGTTATATGCTGAAGGACCAGATCAAATCAGAGCTGAATACTATGCTTCCGAAGTTTTAAATATAGTTCGTATTTTACAGCCTTAAACTGAAACAAATGGCGAGAATTTATTTTGATAATGCAGCTACAACTCCCTTGTGCGAAGAAGCAAGAATAGCTATGATTAATGTAATAGATAATATTCACGGAAATCCATCATCTATTCATGCAGATGGGAGAGCTGCTAGGGCAATTATAGAAAAATCACGGAAAACCATTGCCTCAATAATAAACAGTTCTGTAAGTGAAATATTTTTTACTTCTGGAGGAACTGAATCCAATAACATGGTATTGATTGGCTGCGTTAGAGATCTCGCCGTAAAAAGAATAATTTCATCTCCGGTAGAGCATCATTGCATTTTGCACACACTTGATTACTTAAATACACACTCCGATGTTCAAATTGTTTTCATTCCGGTAAATAAATTCGGAGCCCCAGACTTGAATGCCCTAGAGGAAGAACTAAAGAAATCATCCGAACTGACTTTGGTGACATTAATGCACGTAAATAATGAATTGGGAACTGTTACTGATATTTCCAAAGCTGCGAGTATTTGCAAAGAGCATTCAGCAATGTTCCATTCTGATACAACACAAAGCATCGGGCTTTTGCCTATCGATGTCCAATCTCAAGGTATTGACTTCTTAACTGGATCAGCGCATAAATTTCATGGACCTAAAGGTGTTGGTTTTGTTTACATTTCAAACAAATACCCTATTAAATCTTACATACATGGTGGAAGTCAAGAGCGAAACATGAGAGCTGGAACGGAAAATCTGGTCGGAATTGCGGGAATGTCTTCGGCTCTCGAAAAAACATGGTCAGATCGTGAAATCATTCATGAATATGTTGATACACTTAGAAACCAATTAAAGACAGGCATTTTAGAGATTTTTCAAGACGCATACGTCAATGGGGATCCTGAACAATATTCCTCTAAGATATTGAGTGTATCATTTCCGCCCTCAGATAAAAATGAAATGGTATTGCTAAGTTTAGATATTCATGGAATAAGTGCTTCTGGTGGGAGCGCTTGTAGCAGCGGCATTGAGCATACTTCTGGAGTATTGGATTACATTAATGAACCTTCAGATCGAAAGACTATTCGATTTTCCTTTTCAAAATATAATAATCAAAATGAGGTGGAAACTTGTCTTGAGAAGTTAGCTCAGATATTCGAAGCCAAAAAAGCATTTTCATGAAAATTGCATTGATTGGTTATGGCAAAATGGGTAAGGCCATTGAAGAATTAGCCCTAAAAGCAGGAGATGAAATAGTATTAAAAGTTGATGTCAACAGTGATGCAAACTGGTACAAAGGCCTAGTAGATGCTGATGTAGCAATTGAATTCTCAAGTCCCGATTCTGCATTTAATAATTTAAAAGTTTGTATCGATAATAATGTACCAGTTGTCTGCGGTACCACTGGATGGTATAATTCAAAACAAAGTATAGAAGATTATTGTCTTAAAAAAAATGGTTGTATCCTCATTGCTTCAAATTTCAGTATTGGTGTAAATATCTTTTTTAGTTTGAATGAATATTTGGCTAAAATCATGGCTCAATATCCAGAATACCAAGTTACCATGGAGGAAATACATCACGCTGCCAAACTTGATCAACCTAGTGGTACCGCTTTGACATTAGCTAATACAATAATTGACTTCAGAAATGACATAGACTCTTGGACTCAAGATATAAACAAGGTGGACTCTCAATTATACATCGAATCCGTTCGACAAGACCCAGCACCAGGAACCCATAAAGTTTTTTATGATTCTTTTATCGATAGTATTGAAATTACACATACTGCACACTCACGTATTGGCTTTGCGGCAGGAGCATTGATGGCTGCAAAATGGATTTGCGAAAAAAAAGGAATTTTCACAATGAAAAACATAATAAGTTAAATCCGAATTATATCGTATTTTATTCTGCATTTATAAATATTTAACATTTCATTATTTGAATAATATAAGTTGATCTTGCTCAGGCAACGTTTATTGTTTTCAAAGAATCAGAATATTGTGGCGGAGATTGAAATTATTTCAAAATAAGCTTAACTTTACAATACTAACAACACAAACCAAACAGATAACTTTATGAAATTTAAGTTATTATCAATCATTTTTATTTCAATTATCAAGTTAAGTTCCATCAACGCACAATGCACAAATGGAACTCAAGATATTTGTAAATGTTCTACAGCGCCAGTTTTATGCACAATTGATGAACTTGATGGATACGTCCTTCCGATGAGCAATTATCAACACCCTTGGGATGGGCCAAATCCTCTATGCGCTGGGCAAGGTGGTGTTCCTAACAATCCATCATGGTTCGCATTTAAGGCATGGTGTACAGATTTAACTTTGATTTGTTCAGTAAGTAATTGTACCGGACAAGGTGGATCCAACGGAATTCAAATTGCCATTTACAGTAGTTGTAGCCCTTACACCCCTGTAGCGTGTAACGTTAGCCCTGCCAATTGCAATTTAAACGATAAGACTATTACAATGACAGGACTAGTGATAGGTGCTACCTATTACTTCTTAGTCGATGGTTGTGCTGGTTCGTATTGTACAGTAACTATTGATGTAGTTGGAACATGTGGCAATCCAGTTATTCAAGACTGGAAAGGCCCAATATCTGGTCCTAAAGAAATTTGCGCTCCAAAAACCAACGTTTACACAATTCAAAAAGTAGATGGAGCAACGCACTATGTTTGGTATTTGAATGGGGTTGTAATTAAGAACAGTACAGCTAATAATGTATCTGTTGCATGGGCCGCACCCGGGGTCTACACACTCTGCGTTGATGCATATAATAATCCATGTATCCCAGAATCCGATCCTCCGCCACCTACCTGCATTGACATAACAGTCGATGTAGCCAATGCGGGTACGTTAACCGTTACACCACAAAATCTCTGTCCAGGTAAAATAGTTGATTACAATGTTGTTGGATTTACCCCTGCCCCAAATAATGCGGAGTATATACTGATTGCAAATAGTTCAGGAGTTGTAATAGAAGTTTTAACAAACACTTCTGGTACATGGACTTATGACAAATGTGGAACTTTTACGTTCTACTCTTACAATTATGTAATATCTGGAAACTCTACGATCCCAACAGTAGGTATGAATATTTCATCCATTAACTGCGTAGTCAATTGTTGTGATCTCAAATCTAAAGTTGTAACCTTTGCTGACTCTCAAAAACCTGTCATATCTGGCAAACCCGCTAATCAAACATTGACTTGTTATGATTTATTACAGCCAATGGCGGATCTTAGTTATACAGACAATTGTATTGGCCCTGGAACTATTCCAGGAGTAGAAACAGGTTCTGCGAATATGTGTAATGGAGGTACTATTACACGAACCTGGATGGTTAAAGACAGCTGTAATAACACCGACTCACATGTACAAACGATAACAATACAAGGATCTCCAATACCTACCTGGACCAATCCACTCGCCAATCAAACAATTATTTGTGCTGATATTCCTACTACACACCCTGACTTGGCATATACCAATAATAAAAGTGGTGGCTGCCAAATTGCAGGTACTGTTGCTCCAGTTGTCACCGGTTCCGCTGATTTATGTGGAGGTGCAATTACACGGACATGGTCCTTTACAGATTTTTGTGGTCGAACCATCACCCATGCTCAGGTATTAACGGTAACCCCAGTCGCCCAAGCCAACTGGGTTAATCCACCGCCCACAGCAATAACAGTAAGTTGCGCTAATATACCTACCTCTGCGCCAGATTTATCATATACCAATAACTTAATTAGTGCTTGTGCAATTACTGGCTCAGTTCCAGCCGTTGTAACAGGTAGCGCAGATCTATGCGGTGGAGTAATAACCTACACGTGGACATTTATAGATGTATGTGGAAGAACTATAACTAGGGTTCAAACTATCACGGCTACACAAGTTGCACAGGCAGCATTTATCAACCCACCTGCGAGCCAAACAGTAACATGCGCTAATATTCCTACTTCTGCACCTGATTTGAATTACACCAACAATCTATCAGGAGCTTGCGGAATTACTGGGGTCGTATCTCCTGTTCAATCAGGTTCTGCTGATTTATGCGGTGGTTCCATTGTATATACATGGACATATACTGATGCATGTGGCAGGATAACCAATCATGCACAGGTATTTACAGTGACACCAGTTCCTCAGGCTACATTTACAAATCCTCCACCAAGTCAAACTGTGTCATGTGCAAATATTCCTACATCTGCTCCTGATCTTCAAATAACCAATAATCTTGCTGGACCTTGTGCAATCACTGCTACAGTTTCACCAATACAATCAGGCAATGCGGATCTATGTGGCGGCTCAATTTCGTACACTTGGACTTACACAGATCCCTGTGGAAGAACGACAACACATGCTCAAACATTTACAGCAACAATTGTCCCACAAGCTACTTTTGTGAGCCCTCCACCAAGTCAAACGGTAACTTGCGAAAACATCCCTGCTTCTGCGCCTGATTTGCAGTATTCAAACGGACTAGCTGGAGCATGCGCAATACAAGGCTCGAAATCTGCATTCCAAAGTGGGAATGCTGATCTTTGTGGCGGAACAATAACTTTCACATGGACTCTGATTGATGTATGCGGAAGAAACACAACACATGTTCAAAACTATACTGTTACACCCACTCCTATTGCTGCTTTTGTAAGTCCGCCAGCTAATCAGACAGTAACTTGTCAAAATATACCAACCTCAGCACCTGATATTGCTTATACCAACGGAAAGTTTGGTAATTGTGCAATTCAGGGGACTGTATCGGCTCAGCAAAGTGGGTTCGCGGATTTGTGCGGAGGCAGTATCAACTTTACTTGGGCATTTACTGATCAATGTGGTAGGTTAATAACACATACCCAAACTTATACTGTAATTCCAGTACCTCTAGCAACATTTTTAAATCCTCCAGCAGATGGGAAGGTTGCTTGTGATATGGTTAACAACAATCCACCACCTCTAAATTATACCAATGGCATAGCTGGAAATTGTGGAATAATGGGAGCAGTTTCAGCCCAATTATTTCCAAATTATACAGAATGCGGTGGCGACATATCTTATATATGGGAATTCACTGATCAGTGTGGTCGTCAAATCACACATTTACAAGTAATTACCGTTGATCCAGCTCCAGCGGCAAAATTTCAAAACATACCCCCAGATATTACAGTAACATGTGCAAATGTTCCAAATCCTGATCTTCCGATTATTTATGACAATGCTAAAACAGCTCCTTGTGGAATAAATGGTTCTGTTCTACCTTTGGAATCTGGTATCATTGACGGTTGTGGTGGAATTTTAATTCACGAATATGAATTTATAGATGATTGTGGAAGAAGCCTTACGCATAATCGCAAAATAACGGTTCAACCCGCAACTCCTCCAGGCTATATTAACGCTCCAAAGGATATAACCATTACCTGTGAGGAGGCAGATATGTTTGATTTTAACACAAGTTTGATTTACGATAATAATTTAACTGGACTTTGCGCATTAAATGGTAGTGCAGATGGCAATCCTTCAGGAAGTTATAATTACTGTGGCGGAATCATTTCAATTACTTGGCAAGAAGACATTTGTAACAAGCCACTGAAACATGTTCAGAAAGTGACAGTTTTGCCGGCTCCTGACCCAACTTTCTTTAATCCACCAGTAGATGTTACACTTTCATGCGGAGCACCCTTCCCTCCTGTTCCAGAACTATATTACAGCAATAACAAGGCTGGTGATTGTTTGATTGAAGGTTTTACAAATGCAAGTTCCTTTATTAATAATTTCATCCAGACAAATACATGGGAAATAACACAACCTTGTTCTGGTAAAAAAATTAAGCATGTTCAAAAAGTTTATGGAATACCCTCACCTGACTTAACCCTAAGCCCTTTTAGTAAGTCAATTTGTAAAGGCGAAAGCTATGATCTCAAATCAATTGCAGTAACTGATAAAAACAATACAAATCCTAGTATCAGTTACCACTCTGGGTCTCCTGCAACTCCAAGCAACAAACTTAGTTCTACTATTGTTAGTCCTAATACAACAACTATTTATTACATATTGGCAGTAAATAACGCCAATTGTAGCGATGAAGAACCATTCAGTGTGTTTGTTGACAATCCGAATTCAGCAGGAAACAATGGTGGAGGCTCAATTTGCTTTGGTGCAACTGGTGTCAATTTGAACACTTATCTATCTGGTTCATTTTTTACACCTGGCTCATGGTTAGACATCAATAATGCAGGTATAAATTTGAGTAATCCGGCTAATGTTGGTTTTAAAAACCTAGCTGCAAATACTTACCCAATTGGATATATTGTGCCCGCAAATGGTGCTTGTAAGCCAGACACTTCAATTATTAATATTGCTCTTCAACCTGAAATTTTAATAGATGTACAAGGTATAATTTGTACACCTGATTTACAAAACTATAATGTCACTATTGATGGCAATGGTTACACAATTACTTCTTCGATAGGATCAATAGGCTCTCCAATTGGAACAATTTATAGCATAGGCCCCATTCCTGTTGACAGTTCTTTAACTATTACTGCAATTGACCAATCTACAGGTTGTAGCAATTCATTTGTAATCAATCCACCTAACTGCAATTGCCCGCAGGTTGATCCACCTATTTCCTTGGGAGATAAAATAATTTGTCAGGGTGCACCAATACCAACATTATCAGTAACTGTCAATGTAGACGAAACTGCAAATTGGTACTCTAGCGCATTTGGAGGAAGCTTATTGCAAGCTAATAGTTTGACTTATCTTCCACCTGTTTCAGCTCCTGGCTTATATGTTTATTATGCTGAAGCAAAAAACATCAACTTTACCAATTGTGTAAGTTTAACAAGAACTCCTGTATCTCTTGAAATAGTTGCTAAGCCACTTGTGACAAATGCATCATTATTTAATTGCAATGAAAATGGCAATGGCAATGCCTCATTTGACTTATTAAATGCACAGTTACTTATTTCAACAGAGAGCAATGTCAATTTTACATTCCATCTTTCCAACTCAGATGCTTTGGCAGGAATAAATCCTTTGAGTTCGCCTTTTACAAATACTTTAACCCCAACTCAGACCTTATTTGTTTCTGTTAAAAACTCTATTAATTGTCAATCAATTGCAACATTAACACTGAATATCTATCCTAAAATTGTTATAAACCAGACAATAAAACCAGAAACATGTTTTGGAGATGGAGATGGAAGTATAACTGTTAACACAACTGGCGGAACAGGATCAGTTGGTTTGAGTCTTGATGGTATAATATATGGATCAAATAATTTGTTTAGTCCACTGACACCAGGCAATTATACGATCTATGCGCAAGATACAGCAGGATGTTTAATCAACAAAAACGTAGCAGTGGCAGATGGATTGAAAATAAATCTCGCCGATTTCCTACTTGTTTGCAATGATAATGGAACTGATAGTGATAATTCAGATGACTTTTATACCATCACTTTCAAGCTCACGAACAACAAGGCGAATGCTGGTACCTACACCGTAAAATCAGGAAATACGCCACAAGGAACCTTCAATTACAATACAACTCAATCGTTCACATTACCAGCTCAAGGCCAATCTACACTATTAAGCTTTGAAGATGCAACTACTAAATGCGAAATAACCCAAGCAATTGGTCCTTTGATTTCCTGTTCAACAAATTGTAAAATTGATTTTATTACATTAACTAAAGTTTGTAATAATGCTGGTACAGATACCGATCCAATTGATGATTTTTATACACTTACTATTAATGCAAATGTTCAAAATGGGGGTGCAAGCAATACCTTTAATGTTGTTATTGGTGGTTCAACAATAGCCACATTTACTTTTGGTGTAGGTGGCACAATAACACTGCCAGCTAATAGTGCCAATGTTCTTATCACCTTAATAGATGCAGACAACCCACTGTGTCAAAGTTCAAAAGCTACTGGAGCTTTGAATCCTTGCTCAAGTACATGCTTGGTACTTCCAGAGTTGATAACTATAGTTTGCGATGATAAAGGAACAGTCAATGATCCAACAGATGATACATTTACTTTTGAGCTCGCAGTAAATGGAGTAAATAATTCTAGCAAATGGTATTTAGCTACTGCAACAACAATCCTATTCGATTATATTGACACTTTAACATTTGGCCCTTACTTGATTTCCAATGGGAACATTGACATGCAGTTAATAGATCAAGTTGACAAAAATTGTTTTGCCTTCTTTACTGTCGATGCACCTGTTCCGTGCTCTGTTCCTTGTATATTGAATGTCAGTAATTTAACTATTGGCTTGTGTGAAGATAATAATACAGGGCCGACAGCAGCGGATGACGTATTTGATGTAAGTTTCGTAATTAATGCACCAAGTGGAAATGTTACTAAGTATATAATTACTAATGGAGCTCAAAATTGGGGCCCATTTGATTACGGCCAGCTTATCACCTTAGATAATTTGCCGGCTTCCGGCTCTGTGATTAACTTGATTGTGTCCGATCCGAATAATACAGGATGTTCCTTGACCATTCCAGTCCAACAAGATCCTTGCTCAATTTGTGACCAAACTGTCGATGCAGGTCCTGGTATAAAGTTGGATTGTATTATAAAAGATTATACCTTAAAAGCCACTAGCTCAAAACCGGGTAATTATCAGTGGTCTGGACCCAATCTTTTTAACTCTAATATTCTTCAACCACTTGTTAATGTTCCAGGTGTTTATACGCTTTTAGTCACATATTCTAATCAGTGTACAGCTACAGATAATGTCACAATCACACTAGACTCATCAGTTCCAGTTGCAAACGCAGGTCCAGATCAAATATTAAATTGCCAAATCACTCAAGTCACTCTTGATGGATCGGGTAGTTCTGGGAATCCAAGTGTAGTATATGAATGGAGGGATACCAACGGAAATTTACTAGGAACAGGAAAAACTTATATAACCTCAACTCCTGGAGCATATTTTTTGACGTTGGTTGATCAAGCAAGTAATTGTACCTCACCTCCTTCATTGGTTACGGTATTCTCCTATGACATAAAGCCTGATCCAGCCATTTTCGCTAAACCAGATGAAATATTGAATTGTAAAGTTGATGTCATTACTTTGAATGGACTACCACAAGCAGATGTTATTTATACATGGACATTCAATGGCGTAACAACCATATCTATCAACTTTGTAATTACATTGCCGGGTACAGTCACACTAACAGTTTTTGATACTTTAAGTAAATGCGAATCAACCAATTTCATAGTTATTCAAGAATTGATTGAGTATCCTTTGGTTAATATTGCACCAGCCCTTGATTTTACTTGTAAAACAACTTCAATGGTTTTGGACGCCTCAAGCAGTCAAGACGGCCCTGGTATTACCTATCAGTGGTATGGTTCGAATTTCACGCCTATTCAGGGAGCAACAGCTGACAAACTAACGATTACTGTTGCTGGGACTTATTATTTTGAAGCCTTCGACCCTAATAATGGATGCACAAACGTCGATACCATATCAGTAAACACTAATTTTTTACTTCCAAATATTTCTTCCGGAAATGATATTAACTTGCCTTGCCTTGAAACCAAAACTCAATTGAATGGAAAGATTTTGAATGGAACTAGCAGTTACACTTATCAATGGTCCTCTACAATTGGCACCATATTGTCGGGTGGAAATACACTAAAACCTCTTGTGGATGGTCAAGCTAATTACGTATTGGTAGTAACCGATGCTATCAACGGATGCACATCAAAAGATACAGTATTTGTGAATTCTTCCTCTGGAGTACCTAAAATCGATGCCCTTAAGATCGATTCTATAAAGTGCTTTAATCAGGATAATGGAAAAATTGAAATTTTAGGCGTATCTGGCGGAACTCCACCTTATAAATTTGAAGTGAATGGCAAAATATTCAACTCAACTTCATTTAGCCCACTTAAGCCAAATACCTATGTAATCAAGGTGATTGATGCCAATGAATGTGAAGGTGATACAATAATCACCCTTTTGGAAGGTAAAAAATTCGAAATAAACCTTCCTAAATCAATTTCTTTGAGCATTGC
This sequence comes from Chitinophagales bacterium, assembly GCA_038326165.1. Classification (GTDB taxonomy): domain Bacteria; phylum Bacteroidota; class Bacteroidia; order Chitinophagales; family Saprospiraceae; genus JAEUUM01. The sequence continues at coordinate 19,648 of JBBQJT010000002.1, forward strand.
TGATACAGGTGTAATTGAAGCTTTTATTGATATTCCTTTGAGTGAAATAAGCAAAATTATTTGGACACCAAGTGATAACCTGAGTTGTGATTCTTGTTTAATAACTAGAGTAATTGCTCTTGGAGAGCAACTGTACCAGATTACAATTGTAGACAAAGATGGATGTGAAGCCAAAAATGTTATACTAGTGCTTGTAAAAAAGGATATTAAAATATTTGTTCCAAATGTTTTCTCACCAAATAATGATCAGTTGAATGACTTCTTTACCATATTCTCTGATGACCGAGTAGTCAATATTGATCTGCTTGAAATATTTGATAGATGGGGTGAAAGGATGTTCCGTAGAGAAGATTTTAAAACTAATGTTGAAAACCTAGGTTGGGATGGAATGTTCCGCGAACAGCCAGCAGCCACTGGAGTTTATGTATATTACTTTACTGTTACCTACATAGATGGTTCCAAAGAAACCTTTAAAGGGGGAATAACATTATTGAGATAACTAATATTAAGCCGGAGATTCGCTCTCCGGCTTTTTTTGTTAAGAAATTTATAAGATATCTATTGTATTTAAACCTTGAAGCTCCTAAAGTGTCTATCAATTATCTTAGAAATAAAAAAAAATAACATGAAATTCTCACTTCAAATTTTATTGGGATCTTTATTAATCTTAGCTACCCTGGCAAGCTGTAGAAAAGAAGAGAATGCTGATGAATTCAGTATTGCCAGCCAAGACATGGCAATCTCTTCTGACCTAATGCAAGATATTGAAGATCAAAGCAACAATCAATTATCTGAAATTGGTTTACGTGGCTGTGCAGTATTAACTACGAGTCAGCCTAAAGGTATTTTTCCTAACACCATCACAATAGATTTTGGTAATGGCTGCACTGGACCTGATGGTCGCAGCAGAATAGGTAAAATGATTATTAATGTCACCGACTCGTTGAAATTAGTTGGATCAATTCGAATAATAACTTTAGAGAATTACAGTGTAAACGGAATAAAGATAGAAGGAACAGTTACCGTGACAAATCAAGGTAAAAACTCGGACGGCGAAGTTAATTTCACAAGAATTGTCAACGGAGCCAAACTTACTTTTGAAGATGGAACTTCACGAACTTGGTCCGCTAATCAAACAATTACATACAAAGCCGGATTTGATACCAAAGAGCTGATTGATGATGTTTTTTCAATAACTGGAAATGCTATCGGCATTGCAAGAGATGGAGCAGATATAGCCTACGAAATCATTCAGCCCTTGATAAAAAGCTCAGATTGTAAATGGATTGAAAGTGGTACTGCCAAATTAACAAGAAAATTAATCAACGCTACAATAGATTTTGGCGGAGGAACTTGCGACAGAAATGCAACGATAACTGGTCCTAATGGAAAAGTAAGCAGTATTTTATTGCGTCCATAATTTTAATAGAAAATAAATTGAAAAGCCTGGCAATTGTAATTATCAGGCTTTATTAATTGAACTAGAGCAAGAAAATTTAGGCTTGACTTATTGTGAGATTCATAATATAATCTTCCATTAAAAATCCTTTGCCTATATCAATATCTTCCTCATCAAAAATTGTAAAACCAAGTTTTATATAAAAAGCCACAGCCTTATTGAATCTGTTAACATTCAATTCGATTTGTGAATTTTCATGGTCAATACAAACTTCGGAAATTCTCTTTATCAATTCTTTCCCAATTCCTTGACGATGTAAATCAGGGTGGATATAGAGCTTATGAAGTCTACAAATCCCCTTTTTGTAGTTTAATTGGAAGGAAGCATATCCAACTTTCAAATCATCATTTGAAGCAAGCAAGAAAGTACAATCATTATCCATTTGAGTGTTCAGAGACTCAATGCTATACATCCAATTGAGCATAAAAGCTATTTGATCTTTTGAAAGTATCTTTTCAAAAGTTAGAGGCCATATCTCATTTGCTAATTGATGAACATAAATAAGTTCATCTTTATTAATCCGCCTTATGCTCAATACAGACAATGATATAGTTCTATTTAGATTTTTCCCCTACAAATTGTTGTTCCTTATTTTTAAACAAGATATTGAAAGTAGTCAAACTACCGTACATTCTGGTAATGTATTGCTGCATTTCGACCTTATCTTCATCTGTCAACTTAGGATGTGCATTGACTTTTTGTTCCATTACTCTGATTCTGTCACGAAGCATTACAATTTTATGGAAGAAAGTCTCAACGGGAATTTCCTTTGATTGCATAGTCTTATCTTCAGGTACAATTACCATCATTCCACCTGAATACTTATCAGAAATTGGAACAATCTCAGAAACATCACTCCATGCTTTTAAAATTCTAATCAAAGATTTTTCAGCTTCTGTAAAGGTCACTATTTCTTCAGCTGGAATCCTTTCAATAATTTCCCACTTATCAAAATCCTTTCCAACATTTTTTACACCATGCTGAAAAAAACAAACTTCGTATGCAATTACATGCAACTTAGTCACGACACCATTCCCATAAGAAGGATGGTTAACTCTGCTACCAACTCCTAATAAATCAACCGAACTCATATTTCTTTTTTATTTAAAGTACGATGGATTACAAAAAAAGTTGGTCAATTATCAGATGTCAAATCATCCAGCATACCTGCAAGATCATCCTTGAAGCTGAATTGTTTGTCTAAAAATGTTTTAGATACAATATCCATTTCACTCAAACCGTGCAATATTAGCTCTCTGACTAAATATTTATCTAGATCTTCCATACCTGCTACTTTTATAAGTGCATCAATTCCTTGAATTTTATCGAGTTGTTCATGAAATGATTTATCTGACTCATCAAGGAGCAATTCCACATTGTGTCCATTGCCAAACCACTGTTTCAGAGCAAAATATGGATCCTTATCTGTAGCTTTACGCAAAGCATCAGGGTTAGGAAAGAGTTCAAGAAAAATAGATTTAACGGCTTCATTGATAAAAGTTAGGGCTACATTATAAGGGCCCTCTTGCTCACCCTCATATACCAATTCTATTTTACCAGTGATAGAAGGCACAATAGCCCATAAATCACCAATTCTGGCCGTAGTCTTAGTTTCACCATTTATCAAGGCCCTTCTTTCGGCCGAAGAAACTAAATTCTCATAAGCAGAAATGCTTAAGCGTGCAGAAACTCCACTTTTACTATCAACCATTTCATTTTCACGTGCTTGAAATACTATTTCTTCAATTAATCGAGCGAGCAACTCAGGAACAACGACCATATTCTTTTGCTCATCGCTCAATTTCGCCTCAGATCGAGTGATAGCCATAGCCGTTTCAATTTCCGTGGGATAATGGGTAAGTATCTGACTGTCTATTCTATCTTTTAGTGGTGTAACAATACTTCCTCTATTGGTATAATCCTCTGGATTGGCAGTAAAAACAAAAGAAACATCAAGGTGCATTCTGAGCTTAAAACCCCTTATTTGAATATCTCCTTCTTGTAGAATATTAAAAAGTGATACTTGAATCCTTGGTTGCAAATCGGGTAATTCGTTAATTATAAACAAACATCGATTGGCTCTGGGTATTAAGCCCAAATGAATAACACGTTCGTCATTAAAGTTTAGCTTCATGTTGGCAGCCTTAATAGGATCAATATCACCTATTAAATCAGCAACAGTCACATCAGGTGTAGCTAATTTTTCAACATATCTTTCATCTCGGTGCAACCAAGATAAAGGTGTTTTATCACCTAGCTCTTCTATCAAATCCTTTGCATATCTTGAAATAGGATTTAAAGGGTCGTCATTCATTTCAGAACCTTCAATGACTGGAATATATTCATCCAAAAGATTAACCAGCAATCTTGCAATTTTTGTTTTCGCTTGTCCCCTCAACCCTAAAAGTAAAATATTGTGTCTAGAAAGTATTGCTCTTTGTAAATCAGGAATTACTGTATCATCAAATCCATAAATACCCTTAAATACGTTTTTTTGCAATTTTATGGCTTCCACCAAATTGTCGCGTAGTTCATCCTTGAGCTTTTTTGATTGATATCCTGACTTCTTTAAATCCCCTAGATTTACTGGAAAACTTTTCATACATTTCATTATTATAGATGACCAAACCACGCAAGATATAAAATGTTCTGAATTTCATGAAATAAGTAGCCTGAAACTAAAATCGTTTTTCGTAACTTTGCGCTTGGAAAATATTTAACTAGAATAAATACTATGTTCAATAGTCTTAGTGACAAATTAGATCAGGCCTTCAAAATCATTCAAGGTAACAACAGACTAACTGAAATTAATGTTGCCGAATCCGTTAAAGAAATACGTAGAGCCCTAGTTGCGGCTGATGTTAATTACAAAATTGCAAAAGATTTTACTGATCGAGTCAAAGAAAAAGCATTAGGTACCGAAAACATTCTAAAATCAGTTAAACCTGGAGAGTTAATAGTCAAAATCGTCTTAGATGAATTGACAGAACTAATGGGTGGACAGAATGTTGGAATCAATATTAAAGGAGATCCCGGCATAATATTGATCGCTGGATTACAAGGATCAGGAAAAACTACATTTTCAGGTAAATTGGCTTATTATCTTAAAAATACAAAAAAGAAAAAACCTCTTTTGGTAGCTTGCGATGTTTACCGCCCAGCTGCAATAGATCAAATAACTGTCTTAGGTGAGCAAATTAACGTAGCCGTTTACAAAGAAATTGAAAATAAGAATCCTGTAGAGATTGCCTCAAATGCTATAAAATACGCCAAATTAAATGGTTACGATACTGTTATTGTCGACACCGCTGGTCGATTGAGTATTGACGAAGATATGATGCAAGAAATTGCAAACGTAAAGTCAGCTATTCAGCCACATGAGACCTTGTTCGTGGTTGATTCAATGACTGGACAAGATGCAGTCAATTCAGCTCACAACTTTAATGAAAGGTTGAACTATGATGGTGTGGTTCTCACTAAATTAGACGGAGACACACGTGGTGGAGCCGCTCTCTCAATCAGATCCACAGTTGGTAAGCCCATCAAATTTGTTAGCATGGGTGAAAAGATGGAAACATTAGATGTTTTCTATCCTGAACGCATGGCTCAACGAATATTGGGAATGGGAGATATCGTTTCTCTAGTTGAGAAAGCCCAAATGGATTTTGATGAAGTTGAAGCAAAAAAGCTTGAAGCAAAAATCCGGAAAAACAAATTTGATTTCAATGATTTTCTTACTCAAATAAATCAAATAAAAAAAATGGGTGACTTAAAATCACTCATGAATATGATTCCTGGAATGAGTAAAATGACCAAAGATTTAGATATCGATAATTCTGCATTTGGTAAAGTTGAATCTATTATCCATTCCATGACTCAAAAGGAAAGAGAAAATCCTGAATTGCTAAATACCAACAGAAAATTGCGGATATCGAAAGGCTGTGGAAGAAATATAATTGAGGTCAATCAATTCCTAAAGCAGTTTGATCAAATGCGAAAGATGATGCAAACTGTTAGTAAAAATCCAAATCTGGGAAAAATGAACCCAAACCTTTTTGGTAAAAATTAAAAAAACAATATTCTTAAACAAAAAAAATTTAAACAAAATCAAAATGCCTAAAATTAACAAGTTTTTAATGGGTCTAGTACTCTTAACATTATTATCCTCTTGCGTTAGCAAGAAAAAATTCATTAACCTACAAGGTGAAAAGGATCAATTACAACAAATGCTTGATGCCAACAAAAAATTATTGGCGGACTGCAATGATGAAAAAGCCAAATTGATGGATAACCTCAGCAAAGGAAAAACTGATCTTGAAATGTCAAGTAAAACTGTAAAGTCTTTGGAAGAACAAATCAAATTCCTGAAAGACAACAACACTAATTTATTGAACAGGCTTCAAGATCTTTCAATCATTAGTCAGTCAGGTGCTGAAAGTATCAAACGATCATTGGATGCGATGAATGAAAAAGACAAATACATCAAGAATTTGACTACAAGCATGGCTAAAAAAGATTCAATGAATCTTGCACTTGTTACTAACCTCAAGCGCTCGCTTGCAGACGTCAATGACCAAGATGTTCAAATTGAAGTAAGAAAAGGTGTAATCTTTATCTCAATTTCAGATAAGCTTTTATTCAAATCTGGAAGTGACAACATCAATGCTGCTGCTAAAACAGTACTGGCGAAAGTTGCAAAAGTATTGAATGATAATAGCGAATTAGATATATTGGTTGAAGGCCATACAGATAATGTCCCTATGCAAGCATCAGGTGGAATGAAAGACAATTGGGATTTGAGCGCAATGCGCGCAACTGCAGTTGTAAGAGAATTGCAAAACAAATATGCGGTGGCTCCAGCTAGAATGACAGCAGGTGGTCGTTCAGAATTCGTGCCTAAAGTTCCTAATACTTCAGTTGAAGGCAAAAGTTCAAACAGAAGAACAGAGATCGTAATTTTACCAAAATTGGATCAATTCTTCCAACTATCAACACCTAAATAATATTTAAAATTAGGTAAAATATAGAAGCCCAGTCTATTTGATTGGGCTTTTTTAATTCTATTTATTCTCAACTTTAAATTGAAGTTCTTTCAACTTTAACATGCATTCAATGGGTGTCATTGTATTCAAGTTCATATCGGATAATATTTTCTTTAGTTCATTTCCCAATTCATCTATTTCGTTAAAAAAGCTGAGTTGCGTTGGGGCGAGTGGCAATTCACTCAGCAGTTTTTGGGATCCTCTACCCTTTTCATCAATGTGTTTACTTTCTAAAGTTGTCATTATTTGGCTTGCCCTATTAATAATTTCATGAGGCATACCTGCCATCCTGGCAACATGTATTCCAAAACTATGCTGTGTACTGCCAGGCATCAACTTTCTCAAAAACAAGACTTTACCATTAATTTCTTGAGTCGCCACATGGAAATTCTTGATCCTCGAATGCGAATTTTCCAATTCACTTAATTCATGATAATGCGTAGCAAATAGTGTCCGAGGTCGGTGCTTGGGATGATTGTGTAAATATTCAGCCAAGCTCCAGGCAATACTAATACCATCATATGTGCTCGTTCCGCGTCCTATTTCATCAAGTAAAATCAGGCTCCTACTGCTTATATTATTCATAATATTGGCAGTTTCATTCATCTCAACCATGAAGGTTGACTCACCTGAACTTATGTTATCCGTAGCTCCAACCCTCGTAAATATTTTATCCACCAAACCAATGGTAGCGCGATCGGCTGGAACAAATGAACCCATCTGTGCCATCAAAGCAATCAAAGCAGTTTGCCTCAAAATAGCAGATTTACCTGCCATATTGGGCCCTGTAATCAAGATTATTTGATTATTTTCTGGATCTAACTCTAAATCATTTGGAACGTATGCTTCACTGATTGGCAAATTCTCTTCTATAACTGGATGTCGTCCACCTTCAATTATCAGTTCAAGGCTATCATTTACATGTGGTCGCGTGTATCTATTTTTTCCAGCAATTTGGGATAATGAAAGCAAAACATCTAGTTGAGCAATAATATTGGCATTATTAAGTATTGGAGAAATAAACTCCTGAAGTGATTCAACCAATTGTTCATACAAATACTCCTCGAGCACTGAAATTCTTTCTTCAGCACCCAATATTTTTGACTCTAATTTTTTCAATTCATCAGTAATATACCTTTCAGCTCCAGTCAATGTTTGTTTTCGGATCCAATTTTCAGGTATTAAGCCAAGATCCTTATATCTGTTCGTCACTTCAAGATAATAGCCAAACACATTATTGTAGCCAATTTTCAGATTGGTGATTCCAGTTTTGCTGGCTTCTGATTGTTGAATTTCTAATAATATATCTTTAGAATTATTGACAAGATTGAGCAATTCATCCAATTCATCATGAAATCCTGACCGGAAAACACCACCCTTACTCAACAAGGCAGGACCATCGTCATTCATTTGCTTACTAATCATTTCATGCGCAATAGTGCATTCATTCAAAAGATCAGCATTCTTGATCAACTCTGGAAGTTCCGTTTTTTTTAATTTTGAAATAAGTTCTGGAAGTCTTTGTAATGACCTCTTCAATTGAACCAGATCTCTGGGCGATATGCGCCTAAGTGCCAACTTTGAAGCTATTCGTTCTACATCACCAATTTGCTTTAAAACGGCTTGAAATGATTCCATCAAGTTTTTATCCGCCATAAAAAAAGCAACGCGATTCAACCTGGATTCAATGGCTTCCAAAGAAAGTAAAGGCATTACCACCCAACTTTTTAACATTCTGCTACCCATGGGAGTAACGGTCCTATCTAATACATCGATTAGTGCAGTTCCACCGCTTTGTTGTGGGCTCAACAACTCAAGATTACGAACCGTAAAAGCATCGAGCCATAGATACTTATCCAAAGTTAATCTTTGAATGGACCTTATATGACCTAGTTGCCTCTTCTCAGTAGAGTGTAAGTAATGAATTGTAGCTCCAGCAGCCATTTTACCTCCTGTCATATCTTCAATCCCAAAACCTTTCAGAGAGGTAACATTAAATTGCTCCAGTAATTTTTCACGGGTATAATCAACAGTATAAACCCATTCGTCAATACCAAAAACATAATAAGCAGATGAAAACCTTGCTTGAAATTCCTTAATAACGGATTTTGGCATAATAACCTCAGTAGGTGCAAATCCTTGCAAAAGTCTTGCAATGTCATTCCATGTACCTTCAATAACATAAAATTCTCCTGTGCTGATATCCACGATTGACAAGGCTAAAAAATCACTTGAAGGTCTGTATAAGGAAGCAAGAAAATTATTGCTCCTATGATCCAACAATTTTTCATCTATTGCTGAGCCTGGAGTTATGATGTCAGTCACTCCCCTTTTGACAATTTTCTTATCCTTGCTAGGCTTTTCCAATTGATCACAAACTGCAACCCGATAGCCTGATTTTACTAACTTTGGCAGATATACATCCAATGAATGATGGGGAAAACCAGCTAATTCAATGTCATTGGGACCGTTATTGCGCTTGGTTAAAACAATTCCTAATGCATTTGAAGTTTTAATTGCATCATCACCAAATGTTTCATAAAAATCGCCCACCCTAAATAAAAGTAAGGCTTCAGGGTGCTGTTTTTTCATGGCAAAATACTGTGCCATTAATGGAGTAAGCGCTGGTTCTGCTGATGTATTCTTCTTTTCCAATTTGTTTTTCAAAAGTATTGAGTACTCACAAAGATAGTACTTTCATTTAAGTCCTTATATTTGTAAAAATTTTCAATACAGCAAAAAATAATATGGAGCATCTATTTGACTTAATTACGCAAGAAGAAAAAATTAAACTTTTGAACGCAATCCCAGAAATCACCATGCTTATTGCTGGTGCTGATGGTGAAATTGAAAAGGAAGAAACTGATTGGGCATTAAAACTAACAGAAATTAGAAGTTTTGCCCATCATCAAAGATTGCATACATTTTATGAAAACGTAGGACTTAATCTTAAGCAACAACTAACGGATTTGCAAGATTCTTTACCTGAAGATACAGGAATGAGTACCAGGATCCTTGCCCAAAGATTGGAAGAACTAAATCCTATTTTATCTAAGCTTCCAGAAGATTTTGGAGCACTTTTGTACAAATCTTTTGTTAGTTTTGCTAAGCATATTGCTAAAGCCTCGGGAGGAGTTCTTGGATTTGGATCAATCAGTTCAGATGAAGCCAAGCTGATGGACTTACCTATGTTAACACCTATTTTCTCTGACGAAGAAGAATAAAATTTATTGAAGATGATAAAGTACTTTATACTTTTTATGCCCTTTTTTTGGGCTCAGTTCTGTATTGGTCAAACCAAGCCTGAATTTCATGCCTGTCACCATGCTCAATGGACAGGTCCAATGCCTAGCCCAACAAGTTCGCAACTTCGAGAAATTCAAGCAGGTAAGGAAAGAAGTGACACATTTGATATCAAGAATTACAAAATATTCGTTGATGCTACAAATTATTCAGGTAAGAAATTGAAGGGTACTTGCACTGTCAGATTCCAGGCTAAAATGAATAATTTGAATCACATCAGATTCGATTTGACAAAGCTCGGAATTGATTCCGTTTACCGGACAGGTGATGGGATGTTGATTTATACTTATACAGATCCTATTGTAGATGTGTTTTTGGGAAAAACATTGAATACTGGAGACATTGACAGCGTATCATTCATATATTCTGGTACTCCCTATCAAGACCCAGTTTGGGGCGGTGTATATTTCGCAAACAACATTATTTATAACTTGGGTATCGGTTTATCTTCCAATCCGCCAAACTTTGGAAGAGTATGGTATCCTTGTTTTGATAATTTTGTAGAAAGAGCTACCTACGAAATAAGCATATTAAGCAATTCTGGAAGAAAAGGTTATAGTATAGGAACATTCTTAGGCCAGCAAAATCTTGGTGCTGATTCAATAGTAAGACACTACAGAATGAATCAATTATTGCCTACATACCTGACCAATTTTGCTGCAAGCAATTATGCGGAGGTAAATTTTAGTCATACAAGCCCATTGGGCACAGTTCCTATCCAATTGGTAGGTAAGCCGAATGACACCTTGGAGTTGAAGCAAGCATTTTCAAACATCGGTGTAAATATTGATGCAATGGAAAAGTGGTTTGGCAAGTATGCGTGGGAAAGAGTTGGATATGTTATGACTACTGTAGGAGCAATGGAGCATCCAACAAATATTGCCTACCCGGAGAATGTAATTCAAGGCGGAAGCAAAACTTCAGAGACCCTCATGGCTCATGAATTTGGTCATAATTGGTGGGGAAATATAACTACATTAACTGAAGCTCAGGACATGTGGATAAAAGAGGGAAACGCTGAGTACTCTTCTCATTTATTCTTAGATCACGTTTACGGTCGCAAAAAATTTATAGACGCAGTAAAGTCAAACCATCGAAATGTTTTAGTTTTTGCACATCAAGAAGATGGAAAATATGAACCGCTTTCAGGAATAAGTTTCGGCAATATTTATGGCAGACATACATATTGGAAAGGTGCAGCAGTTATGCACAACCTCAGAACTTACATGCAAGATTCTTTGTATAAAATTGGTATGCAATCCATTTTGTCAAACTATGCCTACTCATCCGTTAATGCTACACAATTCAAAGATCAATTGGAGGCTTCAACTGGATTGGACTTGAATGACTTTTTTGAAGATCAAATACTTCAACCTGGTTTTGTGGGCTTTGAAATAGACAGTGTAGAATATGAGGAAGGAGGAAATGGTAAAATTGCAAATGTTCATTTGGAACAAAAAACAAGAGCAACAACACACCCATACGGTGATGTGCCTATGAAAGTAAGTTTTTACAATCAAGAATGGAAGCAATTTAAAGCAAGAATAACAGCCAAAGGAATAAAATCTAGTTCTAAAATTCAATTACCAGTTGGATTTAATCCGGTTTTGGTTTTCCTAAATGAAGATAACGATTTGAACTTAGCACAGTTGCAGCAATCCGTAAAACTTAAAATCAAACAACAGGTAACAGTTGGCAATGTAGATTTCATAATAAAAGTTAATGAAATAAAAGACACTGCTTTTTTATCAGTTCAACATATGTGGGTTGCGCCTGATCCCATAAAAGTCAATCCATTCAATGCTAAGATTTCAAATAGTCATTACTGGATTGTTGGTGGAATTTTTCCTGAAGTATTCAAAGCAACTGGAACTCTAGAATATCAAAATAATTCTGAAAATGCTTTCTTAGATGCTGATCTCGTTTCCGTAACTGAAGACAGTTTGATCTTGGTATACAGAAAAGATGCCACTGAAGATTGGAAGCAATTTCCATATTACACGCCAGTGAAATTAAGTTTAACAGATGGTAAAGGATTTATCCGAATTGACAGTTTGCGACAAGGTGAATATGCTTTTGCAAATGGTTTTTTAGATTATGTTTCAACCAATGAGGTTAAAAATTTAATTGACTTAAAATTAAGTCCGAACCCTTGTAGAGATTATTTCATTATTAATGGATTGGATACAGATGGAAACTTTGAAGTTATTATTTCAGACATCACTGGACGACAAGTGCAACATCTTAAAGATTTGAATTATAACAATTCTGGACATTCAGTTTCTCTGCCACCTAATTTACCTTTTGGCAGTTATACCGTTCAAGTTTGGAAGAACAGACAGCTTTACGGTACATCACAAATTATAAAAGAATAAAAAGGCACAAAATAAATCGAAGAATTTTTTTAAAAAATCTATTTTGATATTAGATTTATTTTTACTTTGTCAGTTCAAATGACTTTGAATAAAAACAAACCTATGCTTAGAATGAGATTTTGCCTTGGCGCGATAGTTTTACTATTTAATTTTAACCTTTGTGCCCAAACTGTTTTGAAAGGGAAAATTATTAGTTCAACCGACAATGAACCTTTGATTGGAGCAACAATAGTCAACCAAGCTAAGGCAGGAGAAGGTGCACAAACTGATTTTGATGGAAGCTTTGAATTCAAAATATCAACTGGTCTGCCTGTAAATTTGATTGTATCCTATTTGGGTTTCCAAACAAAAACAATAACAGTTGGGGTTTCCAATAAAATAATTGAGGTTAGGTTGGAGGAAGATGCAGTAAAAATCGCTGATATTGAGATTACTGGACAGCGGATTTCAGACAAACAAAAGGAATCTCCACTTACCATTGAAACAATGGATTTATTAGCCATCAAATCCACCCCTTCTGAGAATTTCTATGATGGTTTAGGAAGTATGAAGGGAGTTGATCTTACTGCTGCTTCTTTGGGATTCAAAGTGATCAACATGCGCGGTTTTAATAGCACCAGTCCTGTTAGGTCCCTTCAACTAATTGATGGAGTTGACAACCAAGCACCTGGATTGAATTTCTCGCTCGGAAATTTCTTAGGAAGGCCCGAACTCGATGTAATCAAGGTGGATTTAGTACAAGGTGCAAGTTCAGCATTTTATGGACCCAATGCCTTCAATGGAGTTATTAGTATTGAGACAAAGAATCCTTTTTATCACAAGGGCTTGGCTGTGAGTATGAAAGTAGGAGAAAGAGATCTTTTTGAAACTGCTTTTCGCTATGCTGATGTTGTCAACAATAGTAAAGGCGAACCATTAATGGGTTATAAATTTAACTTTAGTTTTTTATCTGCATATGATTGGGTAGCTGATAATAATGATGCGACAGACGGTTCTGAAGCCCAAAAAGGTAATCCAGGTGGATGGGATAGAGTAAATACATACGGAGATGAAGAATACAGCCTAAATAAGGCGACTTCGGGTGCTGATTTACTCGGGAATCGTGCAGGTTTGGGCATTTGGCATCGAACTGGATATCGGGAACTGGATCTCGTTGACTACACCACTAGAAACATAAAGGGAAACATTAATTTGCATTTCAGAACGAATCCTTCAAAGCTTGCTTTTTCTCCTGAATTTATTGTTTCAAGTAGTTTTGGATCGGGTACGACGGTGTACCAAGGTGACAACCGATTCAGACTAAAAAATATTCTATTTTTTCAAAATAAACTGGAGTATAGTTTAAAAGATAAGTATTTCATAAGAGCCTATGCTACCAATGAAGATGCAGGGCAGTCCTATGACCCATATTTCACGGCGCTGATTTTGCAGAGAAGAGCTAAATCGGATCAAGGTTGGTCAACTGATTATTCTCAAGCTTGGGCTGGATCAAACCACATTGATGAAATGAGAGCTTTGGGTTATCCTACCGGAAAATTCAATCCAACAACAGGACAATTTGAGTTTGATGAAGCTACCGCACTGGCATGGATTCAAAACAACCAAGCTTTGTTGACACAATGGCATCAAGAAGCAGCACAGGTAGCAAATACCAAAGTGAATGTTGGTCAAGGTTTTATCCCTTTTTTTGAGCCAGGTACGGACAGGTTCAAACAAGAATTTAACCAAATCACATCAACCAATTCAAACAAAAAGGATCTCGGAACCCGATTTTTTGATAGATCTTCACTCTATCATTTACAGGGAGAATATAAATTTGAACCCACTTGGACAGATTATATCTTAGTAGGGGGAAATTATCGTTTGTATACGCCAAACAGTCGAGGAACAATATTTTATGATACAGCTGGAACGAAAATTACAAACTCCGAATTTGGTGTTTATTCAGGAATACAAAAGAAATTTGACAAAGGAAAATGGATAACTACGGCCACCTTGAGAATGGACAAGAATGAAAATTTTGACTACATATTCACTCCTGCTGCTTCAATTGTGTACTCTCCCTCAGCCAATAACTACTTTAGAATTTCATTGTCATCAGCATTGAGAAACCCAACTTTGACAGATCAATTTTTATTCTTAAATGTTGGAAGGGCAATATTAGCAGGAAATCAAGGTGGTGTTGATAGCTTGATTACTGTAGAATCTTTTGTTAATTATTTAAACACCCAATCCCAATCTGGAATACGTTTCTTTAATATCGCAGCATTGAAGCCGGAGAGAGTTCAAACCCTTGAGGCAGGCTACAGAACCACATTGTTTCAGAATATATACCTAGATGCGGGTTACTATTTTAGTAGGTACACTGATTTTCTTGGATATAATATTGGCATAAAATCAGACATTGAATTTGGGCCAGTATTTTCTGTGCCACAAAATACACAAGCTTATCGTTACGCAGCAAACTCTGTAAACAATGTAAATACACAAGGAGCAAATATTGGTTTGAGTTATTATTTCAGTAAATATTATTCGGTAACAGGTAATTATTCATGGAATCAACTCGTAAAAACAAATGAAGATGATCCAATTATTCCAGCTTTCAACACTCCAGAACACAAATACAATTTGGGAATGACTGCTCGTGATATTCCTTGGCTTAAAACTACCAATAAAATTGGTTTTGGTGCAAATTGGAAATGGGTAGAAGGATTTGTATTTGAAGGTTCTCCACAGTTTACAGGTTTCATACCCAGCTACGGTCTATTTGATGCTCAAATAAATTTTAATTGGAGCAAAATGAATACAGTTTTTAAGCTTGGTGGTTCAAACTTGCTAGAAAATTTGCATTATGAAACATATGGTGGCCCACTTATCGGAAGATTGTTGTACTTTAGCGTGACCTATGATTTTAAGAAATCATAAATATCTATTAACCATAACCTTAAACTAAAAAATTTAACTATGAAAAAACTCTTTACCCTAATTTTAGGATTGTTTCTTTTGGTATCGAGTTACTCTGCACAAGCACAAGACTTGCGTTATTACGACGAAGTATTTGATGAAGTAGATGTAACTCCTGGAGTATCCTATGGTGTTAATGCAACTATCCTTTTACTTGGAAGTGTAGGACAAGCAGTACCACAGAATTTAAGAATGGATTTGTATACCCCAAAAGGTGATACAGAAACTGCCAGACCAGTTATTCTTTACTTCCATACTGGTAATTTTCTTCCATTTCCTCAAAATGGTAGTACCAGTGGTACAAGAACCGACTCTACTTGTGTAGAATTTTGCACCAAACTTGCAAAGAGAGGATTTGTTGTTGCATCAGTTTCTTACCGTCTAGGTTGGTCCCCAACTTCCACGGACAAGCAAACACGTGTATTTACGCTAATCAATGCGGCGTACAGAGGAGTTCAAGATGCAAGAACTTGTATCCGTTTCTTCAAGAAAACCGCAAATGAAGACAACAATCCATACGGAATTGATCCTGACAAAATTACTCTTTGGGGACAAGGCACAGGTGGATATTTGACATTGAATACTGCAGCTTTAGATGATTACATTAAGATTCCAACTGCTTCTAATGGTAAATTTATTGCTCAAATTGCTCCAGGTGTATTTATTCCAATGGTAGTTGAATCGATTAATGGAGACATTAACGGAACGTCCGTAGGAATTGTACCCCCTGGTTACATTCCTCCATTTATTGCTGGAGATACTCTTTGTTATCCAAACTGGGCAGGTTATGATTCAGACTTCAAATTAAGTGTAAACATGGGTGGAGCTTTGGCTGATTCAGCATGGATTGACCCAGGTCAACCTGCAGTCATTTCAATTCATGCACCTCATGATAAAAATGCACCTTACAAGCAAGGAATTGTAATTGTTCCTATTCCTGGTAATCCTCTTGATGTTGTATCTGTTGAAGGATCATACATTGCAGTGGATTTGTCCAATCAAAATGGCAACAATGATGCATTCAATGGCAAGGATTATACTGATGGAGTATCTGCATCAGCTGACGCTAAGAATGATGGAATCGAAGGTCTTTTCCCTATATATGGTGATGGCGTTGATGACAGTTCACCTTGGGACTTTTGGGCTGCAACAAACCCTGGCAATACCAATGGTTTACTTTCTAACCCTAACATGTCTAAAGCAAAAGCTACTTTGTACATAGATTCTATCATTACGTATGTTTTACCACGTGCATGTTACGTTTTGGATCTTGGCTGTGCAGGCGTAAATACAAATACTCAAATCCAACCAACAGAAGTTGGCTTGAAATATGGACCTAATCCGGCTTCTACTGAAGTATTGGTTAGCTCTTCAAGCAAATACCTTATCAAGAACATTTATGTTTATGATATGACTGGACGTTTGGTTAAAGCACAAGTTGACATCAACAATAACCAGCATGTAGTTAAAAGAGGAAACTTGTTGGCTGGTATTTATACTATGGTTGTAAGTTTTGAATCTGGTCAAACTACACAACAGATTATCTTTAATTAGTAATCTACCAATCTAGTAAAAAAGGGTACTTCCAAATGGAGGTGCCCTTTTTTAGTTTAAATACTTAAATTAAGTAAGCCTTCAGGAAGATTCAATATTAACTTTCTAGACTTTCTGTCGATCTGAATAACAAAAGCATCTACCATTGGAATTGCTTTTTCACCTTTATCGGTTTGAATATATCCCATCAATTGACCAGGTAATTGTTGCGTACTCAACAGAATACCAACGTGTCCAATATTAACATCTTCAACTTTGAATCCTTCAATATCTAGAAACTGATTATTAGGTATTGCAATAGTTCGCTCTTCCATTTTTAGGATTTTCATTTGGGGGAAATAGAGCTTTTTACTTTGGAGCGCTTTAGCAGAGTTTACGTCATCTACACCTTCAAATTTCACAATTATTTCATTTCCAATTCGCGTATTTTCAATAAAATAGGGAATTATACCTGTAATATCAGAAATCAAAACCACCTCATTTGTAAGAAAATCTTCCATATATCTTTTCTCAACATGGATTTTTAGTTCGCCTTTTAAACCATGTGCTTTCTTGGTATAACCTACCTCTTGTAAATCTTCAATAATCATGAGTAGTTTATAATCTTCGTGTTTTTACGATAAAACCTTTTTCAGCCTTATTAATCCAATTTATACCGGCGCAATCAATCGGATTTCCACCACATTGAGTATCCATAACATTTAATTCTCTATATATCAATCCTTTCCCTAAAGAATAGACCTCCTCCCCTTTTCGGATTTCAATTAAAGTTTCTGAGTTTGCTATCTCAACTTTCACAGTATTGGGTTCACTAAAACCATTGGAATTATAACTAGCACGAACTGAACGGTAGCGACTTTTCCAAGATTTAAAAGTTTGAATAAATTCTCCGCCAACAAATGTTTCCGTAGTTTCATCAATCAAAGAGGTAGCACTCCAACTAAAACCTCTGTTAATAGGGTTGGCAAGAACAATTACTGGCAAATTACCCTCTTGCCGGATAAGCGTATTTGATGTATAAATATAAAAGAATCTCATATTGAATGACCATTCCTGTAACGTATCTATACGAATAAATCGATCGATAGCATAATTGATCTGTCCATTAATTGTAAATGAATCAGCAATTATTTCCTTAACTAAGTATCTGAAGCTGTCAATTTTGGTTCCGTCAATATCTTGACTAAAGATTATTGAATCTTCTTGAAAATAATTGACATCGCCCACATCGAACTTGACATAATTCGAAATCTCAGTTTGCTGTGGGGCTATTTCGTCCTTTCCGCATGAAAAAAAACAAAAAAGAAGCGTAAGCAATAATATAAGTAATTTCACTTTATTCAGTTGAGATTTCCTCCTATAATTATGCCTCCACCAACAACATCATCTCCTTCATAAAAAACTGCTGATTGGCCAGGAGCAACTCCTTTTACATTTGCATGAAATTCAACTTTTACTCTACTTTCATCAATTTGAGTCAGTTCTGCCATTGCACCTTCATCGTTGTATCTAATATGGGCTGTAACAGGTAAAGGAGAATCAATCCTACTATATTTTTGCAGATTCAATTGACCAACGTCAACTGAATTTTTGATTAAGTCATCCAAATCTCCTAGAACAATAGTATTGGTAGAAGGATTTATTTCAGTGACAAATTTTGGGGTCCCAAATGCCATTCCTAAACCTTTCCTTTGACCAATGGTAAAAAATGGATATCCATTGTGTTGACCGAGCACATTCCCACTTTTATCAATAAACAAACCACCTGCCAAATCTTTTTCAATTTCTGGGTTTCTTCTTCTTAGGAACGATCTGTAGTCGTTATCTGGAACAAAACAAATTTCATAACTTTCAGCTTTTTTGGACAACTCGTCATATCCGCGATCGAACGCCATTTGACGAACTTCAGGCTTTGTATAGGTACCTAGAGGAAACATACTTCGACTGAGACATTCCTGACTCAAACCCCACAATACGTATGATTGATCTTTTAGAACATCTACTGATTTTCTAACAAAATAGCGATCATTTAGCTTCATTGTTTGGGCATAATGTCCAGTTGCAATAAACTCACAATCCAGAGCATCAGCTCTCTTAATCATGGATTTCCATTTTATGTGTGTATTGCACAGAACGCAGGGATTTGGGGTACGTCCAGCCATATATTCATCGACAAAATTATCAATTACATAATCTCCAAATTCTGCTCGAATATCAATTATATAATGATGGAAGCCCATGTTGACAGCCACTTGCCGTGCGTCATTTATGCTATCTAAACTACAACAACCAGTTTCTTTTTTGGAACCTCCAACGGTAGCATAATCCCATGTTTTCATGGTTATACCAATGACTTCATAACCTTCTTCGTGCAACATCATAGCGGTAACGGTAGAATCAATACCACCACTCATCGCAACAAGAATTTTTCCTAATTTGCTCATAATCACTGCAAAGTTACAAGCATTCAATGGTATTGTAAATCTTTATTTCATGAAATAAATAAAGAACCTCCCAAGAACAACCTAGTTGTCCAAAGGGAGGCCTGGAAATACTGTTACCTTTAAAACTATTAATACAACAGCGTTAAGTCTTTTACTAGAAAGCTTCTTCTGTTGAAGAGAACTGAATTTGACTTCTTCAAGTCGAAGAACACTTGGGCTACTGTTTGGCGGGAAGTTCCTGTAAAACTTGCAATGTCTTGTTGTGTCAAAGGATTTAGAACTTCAATTTCGAAACCTACTTTTCTTCCAAAATCACGAGTACTGTTTTTTATAAAATCCAAAACTCTGGTCTTTGCATCTTTGCTCATTATATCATCCAATCTGTGTTCAGCTTTCATTATTCGCCCTGCAAGGAATTTGATTAAACCTTTACTGATCGCTGGAAAAAATACTGCCAAATTTTCATAATCTTGAAGGGATATAAAGTAAACCCTAGATTCCTTTGAGAGTATTTGTGAGTAGTGTTGCCTGATGCCATTATCGATCATTGCGCACTCACCAAAAATAGTAGGTGCATGGTAAAATGATTGAATCACCTCTTTCCCGTCCTTATGAATATGTCCCGTTTTTACCATCCCTTTGGCAAGTAAATAAAACCCATCAGAACTACATCCTTGCATATATGCATATTGATATTTCTTAAAACTTACATTTTGCAATATTTCAACAAACGCATCAAGTTCAATTTCATTTAAGTGATTAAAACAAGAAATACTTCGTACATCAATTGTTTTATTACCAATGTCATTCATTTTCTTTTGTTTGTAATAATGACATTGAAAAGCGGTTATACCCCTACGCTGTGTAAAAAATAATTTTATAAATATACTTAATATTATGATTAACAAGCTATTATATTACTTTTTATTTTCAAAATATCAGGACCCAAAACTTCATCTTGTTTTGACAAACAGTTTTGTTAGATGATTGGATTAAAATATTTACAATTTTTTAAGCATCAATATAGAATATACATTAAATTGCAAGCTGAAAAACGCATTCACCTAACTTTTAATTCACAAACAAATCTCAAATGATCAAAAGGCTACTTACTATCTTCTCTCTTATGCTATTGGGTTTAAATGCCCTCGAAGCAGCATTACCAAAGGGAGCAGCAGCTACGGACTTTACAGCTGCAGACATCAATGGCGTAAGTCATAATTTATTCACATACTTAAACGCAGGAAAAACTGTTTATATCGACTTTTCTGCTACTTGGTGTGGCCCATGTTGGAATTACCACAACAGTGGGGCACTCAAAGATCTTTATAACGCACACGGTCCAGGTGGATCAAATGATGTTATGGTATTTTTTATTGAAGCTGATGTGAACACCAATCTTGCTTGCCTTTATGGCCCAGCGGGTTGTGTTGGTGGCACACAAGGCAATTGGGTAACAGGAACACCTTTTCCAATCATAAACCTGACCTCAGCAAATTCAAGCATTGCTTCTGCTTACAATGTTACTTATTACCCTACTATATATGCAATCTGTCCTCAGACAAAGAAAGTATATGAAACGGGTCAAGTTAACGCCAATTCATTGTATGAATATACTAGCTCATGTGCTTTAAATATGGTAATTGATCAAGTCTCAGCGGCTACATGTAAAGGGAAGAAAGATGGTAGTATTTCTATCAGCCCTGTAGAAGGTATTCCATTCTTTTCATACAAATGGTCAAATGGCTCTAGTGCTCAAGACATTGTTAATCTAGGAGCTGGTAATTATAAAGTAACGATAACTGATAAAAACGGAGTAGAATTCATTTCTCCAAATATTGTAATTACTGAACCAACAGCAGTTGTTGTAAATCTTATATCGCAAGCCAATGAAGGATGTGAAGGATCCAATGGAGGAGCAATAAATATTTCCGCTGGAGGAGGAACACCTGGTTATGAATTTGAATGGAGTAATGGAGCCAATACTGAAGATCTATCAGGATTAGCCGCAGGCTCCTATACAGTTACTATAACCGATGATAACAGTTGCACCATAAAAAATAGTTACACCTTAACTTCATTTCCTTTACCACAAGCATATGCCGGAGAAAATGAAACTTTGAATTGCATCAATACAACACAAGTTTTAGAAGGTGATGGAGATAGTGGACCTAATTTTACAATACTATGGACCGCAAGTAATGGTGGAAACATATTAGGTGGTGGAAATACCCTAAATCCACTTGTAAACAAAGCTGGTACTTATACATTAAAAATTACCAATAAATCTACCAGTTGTATCAATACAGATGAAGCAGTTGTAGTAGGTAATTTTACTCCTACTACCTCTAAGGCAGGTGATGATAAGAATATAGATTGTGCAGTTACAACATCAACATTGGATGGATCACAATCTTCAAGTGGAACAGATATTCAGTATTTGTGGACTACAACCAATGGAAACATTGTAAGTGGTGCACAAACCAAAAATCCTTTAGTAAACAAAGGTGGAACCTACAACCTAACTGTAACACATGCCATTAGTGGTTGTTGGTCGGAAGATAATGCAGTGGTAGTTCAAAACAATACTCCACCTACATCGTCCATAGTTCAACCAGGCCAAATCAACTGTACCAACAATCAATTGAGTCTTGACGGAGCTGGATCAACATCAGGAGCAAATATCAATTATTCCTGGTTCACCAATGGTGGTAATATTGTAAGTGGCGGTTCAACCAATACAGCATTAGTAAATGCAGCTGGAACTTATTATCTGGTAGTATCAAATAGTGGGAACAGCTGTGTTGATACTTCTAATGTTGTTGTTACTCAAGACGCAAATGTGCCGACAGCAAACGCAGGAAATACTGGAGAACTCAATTGTAATTTAACCACTATTTCCTTAAACGGTGCCAACTCTTCACAAGGAAGTAATTTTACTGCCTTATGGAGCACTGCCAACGGAAACATAGTTTCTGGAGGAAATACCTACACTCCAGTTGTTGACAAGGCAGGAACCTATACAATTACCATTACCAATACCACCAATAGTTGCACTTCAGTTTCTTCAGTCCAAATAACACAAGACAACATACATGCAGTGCCGGATGCAGCTTATAATTTCACGTCTAATCTCTTAAATGTGAACTTTAATGATGCTTCAACTGGTACTCCTACAACTTATCTTTGGGGTTTTGGTGATGGAATGAGCTCTGCTGAGCAGAATCCAGTACATGATTATCTTGTTGATGGCACATATACTGTATGTTTGATTACTACCAACCTCTGCGGTACCGATATTTCATGTCAAACAATAACAGTTTCAAACAATACAGCTGTACCAAGCATAAGTAACGTTGGTATTACCAACGCAACTTGCCGTGGTGGCAGCAATGGCTGTATTGATATAACCGTTATCAATGGAACTCAACCTTACACATTTGTATGGAGTAATGGAACCGTAACAGAAGACCCATGCAGTCTTACTGCAGGAAATTATTCTGTAACAGTAATTGACGCTAATGGCAATCAAGTTTCTTCCACCAATATTAGTGTAGGTGAGCTTTATTATATCAATATACCAAATACTTATGTTGAACAGCCTGAATGTAATGCTACTGATGGTAGTGTAGCTCTAGATGTTGAAAGCAATGGTGGTCAACTAACTTATCAATGGAGTCATGATCCAAATGTAACTGGTGCAACAGCCGAAAATCTGGCTCAAGGAACATATTCTGTTGTTATTACTGACCAATTTGGTTGTTCAACTGAAAAATCTATTGAAGTGCTGGATAAAGGTCAACAACTGTTAGGATCTTCAACTGATGTACTTTGCAATGGTGGTAACAGTGGTTGTGCTTCTATACAGACCACAGGAGGAACAGCGCCTTATTCATACCAATGGTCAAATGGATCAAACACGGATAATAATTGTAATTTGTCGGCTGGTTTATACAATATAGTGGTAACTGATGCTAATGGTTGTGTAAAAGAGATTAATCTTGAAATCTCTGAACCTGCTGCTATTCAATCCAATCCTACAGTGAAAGGAACTACAAATGGACAAGATAATGGCTCAATTGCGTTAAATGCTTTTGGTGGAACAGCACCATTTAATTATCTGTGGAACAATGGATCTACTGAATTAAGTATTAATAACTTAGCAAACGGAATATATGTAGTTACAATTACTGATGCAAACGGTTGTACTCAAATTACGATTATTGAAGTTGCTAATGCAGTGAGTACTACGAACTTGGTTTCTTTGAGCAAAATGGAAATTTATCCTAATCCAAGTAATGGATTATTCACAATTAACGCTCTGTTTACCAAGCAAGTAACAGCCGATATTACGATACTAGACGTTCTAGGTAGAATTGTTTACAAGTATAAATACGAAGGCAATGAAATCAACAGATCTATAGACTTAACCTCTCATGCATCTGGTCAGTATTTCTTAAGAATTAGTACAAATGAAGGTCAATTGACCCAATTAATACAAATGGCTAAATAAGCCAATATTCAATTAGACTTAATAAGGCCCATTGCAAATGCAATGGGCCTTTATTTTGAATTTTTTGATGGAGTATAAACTTTACTCAGCGCTTAAGCTTGAATTTCATCCAGCTGGGTAGCCAATTGTTCCCACTTAATATTGGTTTCTTTTAAGAGGGATTTCTCATTTTCATACTCAGAGAGTAATTTGTTCATATCAGCTCTTTCATAAAATCCTTCTTCCGACATTATTTCCTCGAGAGATTTACATTTAACTTCTATTTCAAAAATTCGTTTTTCACAGAGATCCAGTTCTTTTTTAAACTTTTTGATTTGGTCCGGATTTAAACCATCATTTCTAGAAATTGGAATAACGGTATTAACTTCAAGTTTTTTTTCAGATTTTTTTCCTTTGGTATCCAATTCTCTTAAGTGATTATAATCTCTTTTATCTAGGAAGTAGTTAATATCGCCTAAGTATGAATCAATAACATGATCATGCAATTCGTAAACTTTTGAAGTTAGGCCGGCTAGAAAATCTCTATCGTGGGATACCACCACCAATGTTCCATCATATTGCATAATAGCATTCTTTAAAACATCCTTTGAAAGCATGTCCAAGTGATTTGTTGGCTCATCTAAAATCAACAGATTGATAGGGCGAAGCATCATGGCAGCTAAAGCAACTCTGGCTCGTTCTCCCCCACTCAAAACACTTATTTTCTTGTCAACATCTTCATCTCTAAACAAGAACGCTCCCAAAATTGAGCGCAATCTAGTTCGCATTTCAGGAGGACATTGAAATTCCAAAGTTTGTAAAACAGTTAAACTTGGATCCATTTCGTCAGCCTGATTTTGAGCATAATAACCCATCGCAACATTATACCCCAATTGAAAATCACCAGAAGTCGCATCATGTTGTTTGGCTAAAATTTTGATTAAGGTTGATTTTCCCTGACCATTTTGACCAACAAATGCTATGCGTTCACCGCGAATTATCTTGAGATTTACATTTTCTAAAACATGCTTTGGTCCATAGTTCTTATTAACGTGGTCCATTTCTGCAACTACCTCACCTGAGCGCGGTGAAGGCTGAAAGGAGATTCGCATGACAGATGAATCAACTTCATCAAGTTCAATACGCTCCATTTTATTCAATTGTTTTTGCATGGATTGTGCCATACTTGTCTTTGTAGCTTTGGCCATAAAGCGATTGATGGTTTTTTCCTTCTCTTGGATTGCTTTTTGCTGATTCTGATAAGTAGCTTCCAATTTGGTTCTTCGCTCATCGCGCAGTATTAAAAACTTACTGTAACCCGCCTTGTATTCATAAACCTTTCCACTTTCAATCTCAATAGTTCGATTGGTTGTATTATCCAGAAAAGTTTTATCATGCGAAACAATTACGATACAACCTGAATACTGTCGTATGAAGTCTTCCAGCCAAATAATTGACTCAATATCAAGGTGATTGGTAGGTTCATCTAGCAGCAATAAGTCATGATGCTGAACCAATAACTTTGCAAGTTGAACCCGCATTTGCCAACCTCCAGAAAATTCTTTGACAGGTTGATCCAATTCTTCTTGTTTGAAGCCTAATCCTTTTAAAATTTTTTCACTTTCGGCCTTGATCACTTCTGGTGATAAAAAACCCAAACGTTCTGTAAGATGGGAATAGGTATCAAATAATTTTTCTCCTTCAGGTGAGTGCAAATCAGCTGTAGGCATTTGAAGTTCAATTGCAGCAATTGCCTCGTTCAATTCGGTTAGCTCAACAACACTTGAAATTACAGCTTCACTAACCGTAGAGTCCATTTCAACTGGCAAATCTTGATTTAAAACTCCAAAACTTACACCACTATCAATATTAACACTACCTTGGACAGGAGTTATTTGACGTGCAATAATTTTAAGCAGCGTAGATTTACCAACACCGTTTCGTCCGACAAGACCAATTTTTTCTCTGTTTTTTAATTGCAGAGTTGCGTTATCTAGAAGCCATCTTTCACCGTAAATGACGCTAACGCCGTTCAAATAAACCATTTATTAAAATTAAGGTGCAAAATTACACTCTTTAATTAGAGTGTTCAAGAGAATTTTAAAAACTCAAGATTTTTCTAGTGTAAAACCGAAAGTACTTCCTATTCCTTCTGCACTTCTGACGTGAATTGTCTGCATGTGTGCCTCTACAATATGTTTTACTATGCTGAGTCCAAGACCGGATCCACCATTGTCTCTTGAACGGCTTGAATCGACCCTATAGAACCGATCAAAAACATGATCTAAATGCTCATCGCCTATACCAGTGCCACTGTCAGAAACTTCAATTAAGATATTGGTTTCCATATCATAAAAGGCAATTTTCACATAACCTGTTTTTTGTCCGTATTT
The DNA here is from genome assembly GCA_038326165.1 of Chitinophagales bacterium. Taxonomy (GTDB): domain Bacteria; phylum Bacteroidota; class Bacteroidia; order Chitinophagales; family Saprospiraceae; genus JAEUUM01. The sequence goes on from JBBQJT010000002.1 coordinate 45,674, forward strand.
TATGGAGTTTGACACAAGATTATTCAATACTGTTCTTATTTTATCTTTGTCTGCCTTAACTATGTATCGTTGATCAGCACCTGATTTGAAATCTAGAATGATACTTTTTTTTAATGCCTGCATTTCATGATCGTCAAATACCTTTTCACACAACTCCTTTATGTCAAAAGTTTGCAGCACCAAAGGCACTTTACCAGACTCCAGTTTTGAAATTAAATCCAACTCACTAACGATTTCTTCCAGCCTATCAAGATTATGAATTGCTTTATCTAAATATTTTTGATTGATTGAAGGATCATCAATTCCACCATCTTGAAGCGTATGCAAATAGCCTTGCATATTAAATATTGGTGTCTTCAATTCATGAGAAACGTTACCTACATAACTTTTACGGTAAAGCTCCATCTCCTGCATCCTTGCGATCTCACTCTGTTGACTTTTAGCCCAATCTTGAACATCATTTTCTACTGAATAAAGCTCATCCTCTAATTTTTTTTTGCCTTCAATAGGATTTAATTTTTGTCTTGAGATATTTTTATAAATAACTTTAATTTTCCGAATGACATACAACTTGGTATAGAAATAGGTGAAGTAAAAACCTGCAAAAACTGTCAGCACAACAGTTATTACCAATTGAGGGAAATTAATATAATGTTTGCTGAGTTCAGAAACTATAAAAGCTACAAAAAGACCAACAATTAAGGTTGAAATGCCACTATAAATGGCAACGGTTCTTGTAGTTGCATTTTTAAACATTAAAATTCAAGTTTGTACCCAACTCCTTTAACTGTTTTAATTATTTCTTCATCAATTCGTTCTCTTAGTTTACGAATATGCACATCAATAGTTCGATTACCTACAATAACGTCGTTCCCCCAAACCTTATTAAATATTTCATCTCGTTTAAAAACCTTACCTGGTTTTGAGGCAAACAACCAAATAAGATCAAATTCCTTTTTGGGCAACTCAATTTCACGACCCTTATAAAAAACAAGCATTTGAGTTTTGTTGATAGTCAGTTCACCTGCTACCAAAACTTGTTCACCAATCTCCTCTACGGATCTATTTTTTCGTCTGAGCAACGCAGCAACTCTACTCATTAATACCCTCGGCCTAATGGGTTTATTAACAAAATCATCACCTCCAGCTTCTAATGCAGCAATTTGTGTAAAATCCTCTTCCCTAGCTGTCAAAAACAGCACAAGTGTTTCATTCAATTCAATATCTTCTCTTATCATCTTACAAACCTCTACTCCATCAAGTTTTGGCATCATGATGTCAAGTATTATAAGATCAGGCTTATGTTGCCGAGCCATTTCTAGCCCTTTGAGACCATTAGGTGCTGTTAAGGTACGGTACAACTCTTTTTCAAGATTGTAGGATAAAAACTCCAAAATATCCTCCTCATCGTCTATCACTAATATCAAAGGCGAGTTGTTCATAATGTCAAAATGTTATAATCGACAACGAAAGTATACCGGCAATGCCAAGTTAGTAATAAGCAAATGTTAATTAATTGTAAAGTCAATGAGAATCTAACTTTTCTAGCCTGATGAGAACTTGTTCATACAATAATGTCATACGCTTAGGATCTGCCTGCAGAGTTTCAAAATATTGCTTAAACTCAATACTATCAACTTTATAGACAGAGAATATCTCAGACTTATAACCTTTAACTATACTATCTTTCATAGCAGGATTAACGAGTGCAATAGCAGATTCAGCAATATGAATATCAGCGAGTATATTTATAATTTGCTCATCGCTAATTTTAGATTCAAGCTTTTTTTGACAGGAACAAATAATAATAAAAATACATGCAAAAATTTTGTAATTCCTCATTTCGGAGAAATCAGAAATTCCATAACCGCTTTACTGGGGTCAAATTTTCGCCAGGAGGAGATAGGGGCTGAAATTAAAAAAATACCGCAGGTTGGCACATTATCTATCAACTCATCATTGGCCAAATTTGCCATGAAGGTCAATCCAGGATTATGTCCAAATACTGCAACAACATCTCCTGAAAAATCAAAACTTCTGATTGTTTCGATAATATCATCAATATGAGCTTCATACAAATCATCTCTTATTTCAAGTGAGCCAGATAGAGCTCCATACCCTTTCATGAAATATTCAGATGTAATTTTTGTTCGGTTTGCAGGACTTGATACAAAATGATCAATCTTAGGAACCAGCTTCAATAAACGCTCTGTCATAATAGGTGCATCCTTTAAACCACGGGCATTTAGCGGCCTTTCAATGTCCTTTAATCCTTCGTTACTCCAATCAGACTTAGCGTGTCTAATAAAAATCAATTGTTTCATTCTTCAAAAGTAGTGGTTATTATGCCATCTTTTTTAATCTAGTGTCGTAATATGTGACAGATTTCAAAAGGCGTTATGAATTTCAAGTTAACTGATATAGAATTACACTTCGGTGGACCGTTAATTTCTGCTGCAACAAAATTATTGCATCCAGACTCATTCGATCGAATAAACAATTCAAATGACAAAGATTGGTCCACATTTTTTTTATCTGAAAGAGCTAGCACGCAAATATCTTTATTAAAAGGGAAAGTTAGAAAATATAATTGTGATTGTACACATTTTAAGCTGTATTCCAAGTGTCGCCATGTAGCTGCTCTTACCTTAATGGTGCGTAAAATTAATACACAAACCCAATCTATACAATACAAGGATCCGGAAGTTTCATTTCTTTCAACAAGAAAAATTTTAGAGAATATTGATAATGATGCATTGGTAAGGTATCTCAATTCTTACCTAAAAAATGATCCTGAACTGAATGCAGCTCTTAGATCTAGATTCGTTTTCCACCACAAAGAAGATGGTTGGATACTGGGAAGATCAATGTTAAGTAATGCGATTTCCAAATATCAAAATGCCAAAAGGCCAAACGACTCTTCCCTTTTTCATATTATTCGGACAATTGAAAATTTTTTCTTCCAAGTAGAAGATTTTAAAAATATACTGGAATTTACAATGTCATATGATTTGGTTAAACTTATTTGTCATGAAATAAAACCATTGCTTGTTAGCAAAGCAGATTCTAATGGGAAAATTTCTGAATTTTTTGGTCAGGCCTATCATATTTGGACGGAATTGCAGTATAAGATTGTGGCCCCTGAAATAAGACATGAAATTGCACATCATTTGGTTCAACAAATTCATTTAATACCAATAATATCGCACTTAGAATGGCACAAGACTCTTGAAACCTGCCTTGCAGAGACCTCAAGGAAGTACAAAGGAAATGAAGTTGATATCGATGAGCTACTTGATAAATTAAAATCACACTCAACAAAAGTAGAAATTTGGCTGATTTGGTTGAAATTTATTTTCCTTTATTATTCTGAAAAAGCAGATTGGAAAAAGCTTGCACCCTATTTGCCTTCAGAGCCGATTCAATCTGAAATTATTAGAGGGCTTCTTAACTTTTTTATTGAAACTGATAGAGCCAAAGAGGTATTCAAAACTTCTAAATATCTCCTAAACAATACCAATATTTCTGAATCACTTAAGGAGGAGCTGCAGATTTGCATATTAAAAATAAATTGTGAATCTAATCAAGAAGAACTTGCCTTAATGAATGCAAAAAATCTTTACCTGCAATATAAAAATACACTTCCATTGGAATGGATTTTTAAGTACTTTCCATTAAAATTTGATGATTTAGTTGCAAACTGTGTTGAAAAATTGAACACTGATTCAGATGAACTAATAATTCTCTATATCAGATCTGCCGCAATTCAGAAAAAATGGGATACAATTTATGAATTACTCGGTGTTAGTATGGACGTCAATTTGATTCAAGAATTTGATGGTGCTCTTTGGAAAGTTTCAATAGATCAAACTTCCAAGTTGTATTTAAATTGGCTAGAGTATTGGCAAAATAATTTCTTTGGTGAGCCAGCAAGAGCAATGTTGAATGAAGTTTATGTTCATTTACAGCTTGCCAATCAGTATGAGCTTGTTAAGAGAATGCGCGATGAAGTAAGATCAAAAAAGCTGAAGCATAAAAATCCTATGTAATGAAGTTCCATTTGATGTGCATTGGTAACACAGCATTCCCTTATTTGAATGAAGGCTGTTCCATATATCTTGAAAGACTAAAACATTATTCAAATTTTGAAATGTTGATTTTACCCGACATAAAAAATGCTGCCAGCAAGAGTTCCCAACAATTAATAGAAGAAGAAGGAAAATTAATTTTTTCAAAGCTTTCAAAAGATGATTTATTGATAGTCCTTGACGAAAATGGTAAGCAATTTGACTCAGTTGAATTATCAGAGAAAATAAACAGTTTTCAAATTCAGCAAAAAAAAAGAATTGTATTCCTTATAGGTGGAGCATATGGCATTTCAGATAAAGTTAAATCAGAATCTCATCTAAAATGGTCACTTTCTAAACTTACATTTAGTCATCAAATGATAAGGCTATTGGCATTGGAACAAATTTACAGGGCTTTTACAATATTAAAAGGTGAACCTTATCACCATAAGGGCTAACTAGATGAATACTTGCTTAATTATATTTGCAGATTATTAGCTATAATTCAAATATTATGAACTTTGATTTAATTGTTTTGGGCAGTGGTCCAGGTGGATATGTTGCTGCTATTAGAGCCTCACAATTGGGCATGACGGTAGCGGTTGTTGAGCGTGATGAAGTAGGTGGAATTTGTTTGAATTGGGGATGTATCCCAACAAAAGCACTACTTAAAAGCGCAAACGTATTCGATTATATCAATCATGCTGGAGATTATGGCATTCAAGTTTCGTCTGCCAAAGCAGATTTTGGCATTGTAATTAAAAGAAGCCGCGATATTGCAGGGGGAATGAGCAAAGGGATTAATTTTCTGCTGAAGAAAAATAAAATTACACTAATTGAAGGTCATGGTAGTATAGGAAAAGGAACTTCTCTGGACGTCAAATCCAAAGATGGCACCACAAAAAACTATACAGCAAAAAATATTATTATTGCCACAGGTGGAAGAGCAAAGGAACTTCCAAATCTCAAAATTGATGGAAGTAAAATTATTGAATACAGAAAAGCAATGTCACTTCCTGAACAACCAAAAAAACTGGTGGTCGTGGGTGCAGGTGCTATTGGGGTAGAATTTGCTTATTTCTATCATGCAATGGGTTCTGAAGTTACGGTTGTAGAATTCCTTGAACAAGGCTTACTTCCACGTGAGGATGTTGATATTTCTAAAGAACTCGGCAAAATTTTCACAAAAAGGGGTATTAAAGTTTTAGGAAATACTTCAGTTGAAAGTGTCGACATTTCTGGTAAAGGATGCAAAGTGAAAGTTAAGAATAGAAAAGATGGAAAAGAAGAAGTAATTGAATGCGATATCGTTCTTTCAGCAGCAGGAGTTACTGCAAATATTGAAAATATTGGCCTAGAGGAAGCAGGAATAAAAACCGAAAAAGGTCAAATATTAACGGATGAATTTTACAAAACCAATGTTTCTAATATTTATGCAATCGGCGATGTCATTCCAACAGTTGCCTTAGCGCATGTAGCAAGTGCTGAAGGAATAATTTGTGTTGAAAAAATCGCTGGCCAGCATGTGGAACCAATTGACTACAATAATATACCATCATGTACATACTGTAGCCCAGAGGTTGCAAGTGTGGGCCTAACAGAGCAAGCAGCTAAAGATGCAGGCTACGAAATTAAAGTGGGCAAATTTCCTTACTCCGCTAGTGGCAAGGCAACAGCAGCTGGGGCAAAAGAAGGTTTTGTAAAAGTGATATTTGATGCAAAATATGGCGAATTTTTAGGTGCGCACTTTATCGGAATGAACGTAACCGAAATTATTGCTGAAGTAGTCGTTGCAAAGAAACTCGAAACAACTGGACATGAAATCATCAAATCAATTCACCCACACCCTACAATGAGTGAGGCTGTAATGGAGGCGGCAGCTGCAGCCTATGGAGAGGTTATTCACATGTAATATAAATATTCTAGTTTGAGGTTTTGATTACTATTTCATCGGAAGTTCTTGAAATCACCTCACCGGAATGAGGAGACGTTATTAGGTTATCGTTACTCCAAATGTCCAAAACGTTGTTGAGTTTATACAACAAGTTCATATAATGTTTATCATTAATATGAGGCTCTATCATTACCTTTGTAGTTTCAGTGTTAGCCTTGCTTTTCAAATTCTGGGGAGAAATCTTGGTTGAATTGTTGTTGTGAATTCCTGATTTTAGACTGTCCAATGAAATCAACTTACGGGCATATTGTTCTTGAAGTTGTGATATGGAAACTTGTTTGTTGGGTTTTTGAATTTTCTGTGGAACAGAAATCTTTAACAGCCTTGTTTGGACTGCGTTCATTGATTTGAGTCGGTCCAAAATATTCTGAAGCGAATCATCATAAAAATTATATTGATTCCAATCATGCTTCTTCAAATCTCTGCTAGGTTGAGACAAAGTTAATTTGAGTTTGTTGAAATCATTCAATTCACCAATTTCGCATCGATAAGCAAGAATTTGATTTTTGCTTATTACGTCTTTCTCTATTTTACCAAGAGTAAAATCAGATGGAACTGGAATCTTTATCTCTAAATTTACCAAATTGGATTTATGAGTGAAATCAGTAGCCTTTGGCACCATATCATCTTCAATTTTATCGTTACAGTTGGCAAGAATTACAGCCAATACTATAATTAAACACGAAATACCCAATAGTCGTATTTTGCCAAAAAGGTTGAGGAGGAACACAATTTTTGCCGAGGTTGATTTCCTAAGCGTCTGAACAATAATAGGATTCTTTAGACTAGACAAAATATTGAGTTTGACATATTTATTCATTGATTCCGCACTAAACGGAATTTGGATTAAAAAATATTTATGTCTCGATAAACTCATTTCATGTTTAAGCTTTCTTCCTACAAAAGATACAATATTATGAGGCAACAAGCATACCGAAAGCCAAAAATCACTTCATCAATCCGAATATTTTAGCATATTTGAGCATTTCGCCTTGATTGTCAATTTTGACCTTACCCATCATAAGAGCCATCATTGCATTAATACTTCCAGAAACAACTCCTATAAAATTATCGTTTGTAGCCTTTACGGTACATTTAGGAATTCCATTGAAGCCTTCTTCAACGCAAAGTTCACCATCTTGGAGACTCAAAGTGAATTGGCCACCACCTTCACCTGTTATATCAAAGTGAAATACAGTTTGCATGCCTTGAACAGTAGCAGGATTAATCTTATCCTTCAGTTGGTACAAATACTCAGATGATGTCATTGTTTATAATTTACAAAACGAAATTACTAAATACCTCCAAATTATTCAAAGTAATTCAATTTAAAATCGATTATTACCAGTGCCAAGCCTTTACAGTATCCACAAATAATTTCACTTTACTGGCTTCCATATCAGGATAAACCCCATGACCTAGATTTGCAATGTATTTCCTTCCGCCATTATTGATCATTTTGTTAACAGTAGCTACAATCTCATCATCACCAGAATACAATAGACAGGGATCAGCATTACCCTGCAAAACTTGATCATCACCTAAAATATTACGTGAAATATCTAAAGATAACCCCCAATCGAGTCCAATAACTTTTGGCTGTAGTTTTCCTATTTCATGAAGAGACCCATTCGCTCCTTTCGCAAATACAATTACTGGAACGTCATTGATTGCATCATTTATTTGTTTTATGTAGTACAATGAAAATTCTTCAAATTGTTTTGGTGTAAGCACTCCAGCCCAAGAGTCAAACAATTGAACAATGTTGCAACCATGATTAATTTTTTCAAGCAAGTAAGCAATGATTGTATCCGTAATCTTTTGGAGAAATTTATGACTCAATTCAGGATTTTGATAAAGCATCTTCTTTGCCTTTGCAAAATCCTTTGAGCCCTTGCCTTCAACCATATATGCAAAAAGTGTCCAAGGTGCTCCTGAGAAACCTATTAAAGGCAAGGAGTCACTCAATTCTTTTTTTACTATTGAAGCAGCATCGAAAACATAAGACAGTTTATGAATTGCATTAACAGGGTCTGGAATCTTAGATAAGTCCTTAGCATTTGAGAAGGTATTTTCAAATACTGGACCTCTTGACTCCACCATGTTATAATCAAATCCCATGCATTCAGGTATAACCAGTATATCACTGAATAAAATTGCGGCATCAACTCCTAGGGCCGAAATGGGTTGCAGTGTGGCTTCTGCCGTTGCCTCAGGATGATAAAGAAAGTCCTTAAAATCTTTGAAGTGCGAGCGAAGTTGTCTGTACTCAGGCAATATTCTTCCAGCCTGCCGCATAATCCACACAGGTGGCCTGCTGGTCAATTGACCCGCGGCGGCTTGAAGTAATAAATGTTTAATCATGAAAAACTGCAATATTTTTCACGAAGATATAGTATAAATAAATAGCCTAAAAGGAAGTAATTACTTTATGACATTTTGTTTACCTTCAGCACCAAATAATTCAGCTGATTTTAAATTGTATGCCAAAGCTGCCTTTTCAGCCGTATCGAACATACCGATGTGTAAAGTCTTTTTATTGTGTGCTATAACAGCACGATATTTATTTCCAATCTGATAAACGCCAGTATACAACTGATTCTTTTTGTTTTTTCTCTGACGACTTGCTGTGGATCTTGATCGAAATATTAAATTTTCAACTCTGCAATCTAATTTGTTTCCATTTATTGCACCTACTAGTTTATTCGTTTTACTTTTGGTTTTGATTAAGAATTTCTCAGCTATAATCTTGTGCAAGTATAGAGTTTGATTTTCATATTGACCAGGACTTCTAGTAATGGTTCTTTGAAAAACAGCACATCCACTTGAATGAAGTCTAAGATTATCAACAAGATTGAACTTACTCAAACTAGGATCTTCTTTAAGAAAATTGTATCCATCGTCGTCGAGAAGCGCAAACTTATCATCATTCTTTAATTTAAGATGGTGTATCACGGTGTTTTGTTTTATTGGGGTTAACATAACATGCTAAGTAAAAAGCTAACAAATGTAATAAAATTAAAATTTGCTTGGTGAATAACAATATACTTTTTATCAGTAGGGCCAATGACTTGGCTTGGAGAGGCTATGGCAATGCATCTCCAAACCCTTTGGTTGGAGCTCTTATAGCACACAATGATCGCATTATTGGTGAGGGATGGCATGAAAAATATGGAGAAGCGCATGCTGAAGTAAACGCTTTCAAAAGTGTTCGCGAATGTGACATGAAATATCTTAAAGAGTCATGCTTGTATGTATCACTTGAACCGTGTAATTTTTATGGAAAAACTCCAGCTTGTACAGAATTAATAATAAATAAAGGAATCAAGAGAATAATAATAAACAGTATTGATATTACTGACCAAGTAAATGGAAAAGGGATTGAAAAACTTGAATCCAATGCCATAATTGTGACATTTTTTCCGCACTTTAAAAATTATAGTGATCCATTTCATTTTAGGGAAAGGTCATTAAACAAAAATAGGTCCTATGTAATTTGCAAATTTGCAGAATCAGCTGATGGATTTATTGGTAATTCTGAAAATCAAGTTCGGCTTACAAATGGATTAACCAACAGATTCACTCACAAAGTTCGATCAGAGGTAGATGCCATCTTGATAGGAACCAAGACAGCATTAATTGATGATCCTCAACTCAACATAAGGCATCATCCATCCAGCAAGAAAACTTTGCGTATCATTATTGATAATCAGCTAAAGTTACCTAAAACTGCAAAAGTATTCAATGATGGGAAACCAACATGGATAATTAACACGGTCAAAGAAGAAATTTGTGGGGCAATAAAGTGGATTTGTTTTGAGGAGCATTATAGTATGAATGATTTGTTGACTTATCTATATAAGCAGGATATTGGAATTGTTCTATTAGAAGGAGGAGCCCAATTAATTCAAACATTTCATGATCAAAATTTGATTGATGAATTTTATAAAATATCAACTCCTCATTTGCTTACTAAAGGCATTAGAAGCCCACTGGTTAAAGGTGAATTCAACCAAATTCTCAATTTGCGCCAAGACATCATCCAACATCAATATCGTTAAGGATATTTTAAAGTATGGTTAAGAGGCATCCTAAACTTCATTTTTAAGTTCAATAACAATTAACTTTGGATTTCAACATTATACTTTGAGGCACAATTACATTTTATTCAATTTTCTACTAGTCATGTTTATGACCCAATCAATTTGGTGTCAGAATGCAATACGTTGGATAACGATGAACGAGGCCTCTCAACAAAACAAATTAACACACAAGAAAATTTACATTGATGTATACACAGACTGGTGTGGTTGGTGCAAAGTGATGGACAGAGAAACATTTAAAGATCCATACATTGTCGATTTTATGAATAAAAATTATATCTCGGTTAAATTCAATGCTGAATCAAAGGATGATATTGTTTTTAAAAATCGTGTATTCAGCTACATTAAAACTTCTGGGTATCATGAATTTGCCGGTGCAATTATGCGTGGAAAATTGAGTTACCCAACTTCAGTATTTTTAGATGAAGAATTGAATCTTATACAACCATTACCAGGATACCTAAAACCTGAAGATTTTGAGAAAGTAATGATCTATTTTGCTAAGGATAAGTACAAAGATACTCCTTGGCCCAAATTCCAACGGTCCTATGTTTCACCAGTAAGTAAAAGGAACTAATTATCTTCTCCTTCCCCCAAAACCAAAAACACCTAACAAGCCTCTTGTAAGTTCTCTGGCTACTGTTCTGCCTAGTTGTCTAGCAGTTGGATCTTTCATTACCTTTTCTACCCAGCTTGGCTCCTCTTTTACAGGCTTCGATCCAGACGTTTTCTCTTCGTTTTCCTCTATTGACTTGAGTTTGTCTTTCAATATTTCCTTGGCGCTTTCACGGTCAATTAAGTTATTATACTTTGCTACCAAATTTGAAGATCTTGTCAAAGAATCAATTTCAGAGTCGTTAAGAATATCCATTCTTGATTCAGGCGCTCTCAACATTGTATGAACTAAGGTTGTAGGTATCCCCTTTTCATTCAAACCAGTTACAAGGGCCTCTCCTATTCCAAGTTCCGTAATCAACTTATCCGTTTCATAAAAAACAGTAATTGGATAATTCTCCGCCGCTTTTTCGATATTTTTTCGATCTTTTGCAGTAAATGCTCTTAGGGCATGTTGAATTTTTAAACCCAATTGACTCAAAACCGCATCAGGGATATCACCAGGATTTTGTGTTATAAAAAACACACCTATTCCTTTAGAGCGGATCAACTTGATTATCGTTTCAATTTGCTCCAATAAAGCTTTTGAAGCTTCTTGAAATATTAAATGCGCTTCATCAATAAATATGGCCAATTTGGGTTGCTCAACATCACCAGCTTCTGGAAAAGAAGCGTAAATTTCTGCCAACATTTGCAACATGAAAGTAGAAAATAACTTGGGTTTATCTTGAATATCAACCAATCTAACTATTGAAATCATTCCTCTTCCATTTGAATCCAATCTGGTAAGATCACGAACATCAAATGAAATTTCTCCAAAGAAATTATTCGCACCTTGCTGCTCTAACTCAATTATCTTTCTAAGAATAATGCCGATAGATGATACCGATACCATGCCATAGCTAGCTTCAAATTCAGCTTTACCATCGTTACTAATGTGTTGAAGCACCGACTTGATATCCTCTAAATCTAACAATGGCAGACGCTTATCATCACAATACTTAAATATCACAGAAACTATTCCAGACTGAGTTTCATTCAGTTCTAAAATTTTACTAAATAGCACTGGTCCAAATTCGCTTACCGTAGCACGAAGCCTAACACCCTTTTCGGATGACAGAGTTAAAAGCTCAACAGGATTACCATGAGCTTGAAAACTTATACCAATTGCCCTACTTCGATCTTCAATCTTGGGATTGAGAACTCCAGGTTGAGCAATACCACTTAAGTCACCCTTAATATCCATTAAAAGTGAAGGAACTCCAAAGGCAGATAATTGTTCTGACAGTATTTGAAGTGTTTTGGTTTTGCCTGAACCTGTAGCTCCGGCTATCAAACCGTGTCTGTTAAGTGTTCTTAACGGCAAGGATACTTTAGCTTCAGGGATTACGTGTCCATCTAACATACCTGCACCTAAAGCAATACCTTTTACGCCGTCCTTATAAGAATTCTGAACAGCGGCAATAAAATTATCCTTGGTACTCATTGTTGTTTTAATTATAATTCCAACGGCTTATACGCAACTCATATTTTTTGGGATGGATTGGCCATTGATTCAACCATTTTTTTGTTATCAAGTTTGACGGTCTAGACACAATCAATTCGTTGATATGCTGCGAAGAAAGTGTATTAGGTAATCTCCATTTTCTAGCTAGAACACCTTCTGGAGTATTTCTTGTGCAAGTAATTATGAGGGAACTTATTTTAAAATTTTGACCGTAAATAGGAGTTAATTCTAAAGTAATTGCACCAAACTTTTGAACCCATAAGGATAAGTTTTCAAACCATTCTCTTCCAATACCTTGAACAAAACCTTGTTCCAACTCCAAATTGAAATATTTTAACCCCTTTGGATTGGAAATCCAATTCAACATATTTACCTTTTCAGCCAGCATCGAAGCAGAAAGTGAGTTTAACTTTCGTGCATTGAATTCTGACAATTGATTGTTATCTAAATAGAAATAAGCTGTTTTGAGTTGATTTGAAGAAGTATCCCATATTGCAATTGCATCATCTCCACCCAACCTAATACAATTGGACTTGTCAATAACATTAATCAGAAACTCCTCTTTGGAAATTTCATAATTTGAATTATCAGCCGTTGTTGGTTGTTTGTACAATAATTCAATTTCAGATATGATATCGCTTCTGAATGCAAAACCAAACACAGTTATTAGCAATAATGCAAAGCCCAGAAAGTACTTTCTCGAACTGTTTTTATTTACCATGAGACAAAATTAATTGAATTTGAAACAACTTTTTACTAAATCGTTCATTATGTCTCCAATGCTTTTCAATATGAACAAATTTTATGTGTTTTTTTTGTTTTTATCCTTCAATATCTGTGTTCAGGCACAACAAACAATTAGTGTAGAAGGAAATATAATAGACAAAAGTTCAAAACTTCCTTTAGATTTTGTTTCAATACAAGAATCAGATAGCACAAAAACCTTAAACCAAGTAGAATCAGATGCTTTAGGAAACTTCACACTTGGTTCTTTTAAAATTGGTAATACTATTATATTCAATCTGCTTGGATACGATGAATTGCGGATCCAAACTAATGCAGGCACCCCAGCCAATTTAGGAATTATAGAATTAATAACCTCAGCCAACAAATTACAAGAAATTGACATTACCACTCAAAAAAATGCAGTTGAATTAAGATTTGAGAAAAAGATATTCAATGTTGATAAGGATCTATCTGCGGTTGGAGGGACGGCATTGGATGCAATCAAAAGTATTCCCGGCACCTCCGTTGACATGGATGGCAATGTATCGTTAAGAGGAAGTTCAAATATTAGAGTAATGGTTAATGGAATTAACTCGACAACCACGGGTAACGACAGACAAAATGTATTTGACCAGATTCCAAGCAGTTTGATTGAAAGAATTGAAGTAATCAACAACCCTGGAGCGAATTCAGATTCAGAAGGCAATGCAGGAATTATAAATATTGTCTTGAAAAAAAATACTGAGAGTGGAATCAATTCCAAAATTGGCTACACTTATGGATTAAGGGATATTCATGAATTCAACGGATCTTTAGGGTTGAGGTTAGGAAAGATAAGTAATTACCTATCTGTGAATTATAGATATTCAGATCTTTGGAGAACTCAAAACCAAGAAAGGACTTCAACAATTGGAGATACTACTTTTATTTTTAATAATGATAACAACGGAAGCAATCAAAGAAATGGTTTGAATATTCGGTTAGCCTCCGACTATACCCCTACACCAAATGATTTGATAAGCTTTGCATTTGTCATTAACCCAAATCAATCAACAGGTGAAAACTACGGGAATTTTAGATTCTATGATAAGCCCGAACAGCTGTCTTTTTTGAGTCGGAAAATTACCAAAGAAAGCGGTTTTAGTGAAATATATGAAGGAAGCATTGCCTGGAACCACAAGTGGAAAAATCAAGAATTTACACTATTGAGTCAATATTCCTCAAGTTTTAATAAAACCAATCAACTTGTTTTAGATAATTATTTCAACGGTCAAAACCTTGAATTTCAAACACCGGATTTTCAGAGAAATAATAGAGAGTTAGATCGTAATTTCTTTGTACTTCAAGCTGATTATGTCAAGCCGAAAATTATTGGGAATTTCAAACTAGAGACTGGCGCAAAATTGACATTTGACTTAAACAATAATTCAAATGTACTTGACACATTAGATATAGCATCGAATTTGTGGAGAGATTACGCCGGCATAAGCAATCAATTTGAATTCAATGAAAAAGTGTTTGCTGGCTATTTAACAACAAGCACAGAGCATAAAAAATGGAAATATAGTGCCGGAATACGCACTGAAATAGTAGCAATGGATGTTATTCAAAAAACGAGCAATAAAACTGTCAATCAGAGATACTGGCAGCTATTTCCATCAGCTTCAATTTCATATAAAGCCTCAGCAGTAAATCAATTTCAAGCCAGTTATAGCAGAAGAATCAATAGGCCTAAATTTGAATCTATCAATCCTTTTATAGAATATACTGACCAATGGAATTTGAGATACGGAAATCCCAATCTAAATCCAGAGTTTGCACATTCTTTTGAAACCGGATATTTGAGGTATTTTCCAAATGGTTCCGCATTGTTCAGTGCATTTGGTCGATACAACGAAAACTTGATAACAAGATTTACTTTTGTAGACAGTTTAGGTATTAGAAATCTGACTTGGACAAATAATAATTATTCAACTGAAATAGGAATAGAGGGATCAAGCAATATTGAGCTTAACAAAAATTGGAAAGTGAGCGGTGGACTTTCCTATTATATTACTACGGTTCAATTAGATAATTCAATAGCCAGCAGCACAAACCAAGGAGATGTTTTGACAGGTAGGTTGGCCTTAAATGGAACTTTCTATAAAAATATTGATGCACAATTGACTTGGAATTATAGAAGCAGATTTGTTACAGCGCTTGGATCTTCAGACCCATTCACAAGTACAGATCTAAGCTTTAGGAAACCATTCTTAAAAAACCGTTTGAATGTAATATTCAGAATAAGTGATTTATTTGATACTAGTCGGTTCGGCTTCAATATTAATCAACCTGACTTTAATTTCAATTTGGATTCAAAACGAAGAACCCGAAATTATTTTATTGGGTTTACCATGAACCTAAATCCTCCCAAAGGAAAAACAAGTAAATCGTTGTTGGATGACAAACCTAAATTCAATGAAAATACGGATATGGGAGGCTAAAGGTCTTAAGCTTTGATGTACAATGCCTCCCTAACTTTGATTGCAACTTTTTCAGCATTAGGCATATATTCATCAACAAATACTGAGGAATATCCCAATGAGGTGTCCGCAGCATTTACACGTGCAACAGGAGCATCAAGATAGTCAAAAGCATATTTTTGAACCTCATAGGCAATTTCTGCACTCACCCCGTACATAGGCCAAGATTCATCAACCACCACGCAACGGTTGGTTTTTTTAACTGATTCAAGAATAGTATCAATATCTAGTGGACGTATTGATCTTAGATCTATCACTTCAGCTGAAATTCCTTCGTTTGCCAACAGTTGAGCCGCCTCCAATGCCACCAAAACCATTTTATTATAAGTAACGATGGTGACATCAGTACCCTTGCGTCTAATAGCACATTTACCTATTGGCACCAAATAGTTAATGTCATCTGTAAAATCATCACCGTCAGCTTCAACTTTCTTTCCTGCAAATGTGTAAATCCTTTTACCATCTTCAGTATATTCTAATTCTAAAGCATACATTTGCTCTGACTCCATAATACATATTGGATCTTCATCCCTAATGGCAGCCTTCATCAAACCTTTTGCTTCCATTGGATCAATACAAGAAATAACCTTCAAGCCAGGAACATTACCAAGCCAACTCTCAAAGGTTTGACTATGTTGTTGTGCCAATTGACCTGCAGCTCCTGATGGGCCTCGAAACACGATTGGACATTTGAACTCACCAGCTGATTGAGTTAAGGTTTTGGCAGCATTGTTAACAATTTGATCAAAAGCTAGAACTGCAAAATTCCAAGTCATAAATTCAATAATTGGCTTTAAACCATTCATGGCTGCTCCAACACCTATACCTGCAAAACCCAATTCCGCAATTGGTGTATCAATCACTCTTTTAGCTCCAAATTCTGCTAATAAGCCTTTACTAACTTTATAGGCACCGTCATATTCTGCTACTTCTTCCCCCATTAGAAATACTGTATCATCCTTGCGCATTTCCTCTGCCATAGCGTCTCTAAGGGTATCTCTTAATAACATTTTAACACTCATAATTTACAGAATTTGATATTGATTTACAAAGTTAAGCTGTAATGTGAATTATTTAAGCAAAGTTTGTGCTAGATCATTAATTTGTATTCCGCCAAAACTTCCTGAAGACATCATCAAAAGCACTGAATTCTCATAACTAAGGGTTGTCAAATAATCAATCAGTTCATGTTTTTCAGTAAAGACCTTAAGGTCTTGTCTTTGAAATCCATTTCGAATTGCGTTGGAATCCAATATTGGCATTCGTTTAGTTACAAGTGTATTTCTATCAAAAAATACAATGGCCTCCTCTGCTTTTCCAAAAGCTGATTGGTATTCCTTCAAAAAGTCAGCATTGAGACTACTAAAGGTATGCAACTCATATATTGCAATCAATTTTCTTCCAAAAAAACGAGATTTGCAAGCCTTTATGGTACTTTTTATTTTACTTGGAGAATGGGCAAAATCCAAAAACGCAATTCTGTCACTTGCTTGATAAATAATTTCTAACCTTCGTGCAGCCCCTTTAAAGCTATCTAAGGAACTAAATATCAACTTTTCATTAACACCTAATTCTTTGCAGACTTGGACCGCCGCAGACAAATTCTCTAAATTGTGCATTCCGAAAATTTGAATTGGGTAAGCCTTGGATTTTGAATCTCTGACGGAATAACTCCCATCACCGTTCATACGATACTTAATCGCTTCATAACCAAGCCAAACACCTTTTGAATGTTTTAAAATCTTTATTAGTTCTTCATCATTTTGATAATAGAAGCATTTGGTATCTGATTCAAAGGTATCTGTGTAATCTATAAATGCCTTGAGATATGATTTATAAGTAGGAAAGACATTGATATGATCCCAAGCAATACCTGTAAGTATAGAAATATTTGGTTTATAATGGACGAATTTGGGACGCAAATCAATACTTGAGCTTAAATATTCATCTCCTTCAATGATAATGATTGATGCGTCGCTGATCCTAACCATTTTTTCAAATCCATCTACTTGACTACCCACTAAATAATCGAAATTGATTTTTGCACTTTTTAGTATGTGCATGATCATAGCGGTCGTACTTGTTTTTCCGTGACTCCCTGCTATCACGACACGCGTCTTGTCAATTGATTTGTTAGCAACAAATTCAGGAAAGCTCATGACCTTTAAGCCCATTTCGTTGGCCTTCAGAAGTTCAGTGTTGTCTTTCCTTGCATGCATTCCGAGAATTATTAGGTCAATTTGATTGTTTATTTTCTCGGGAAACCATCCCAATTCTTCTGGGTGCAACTTGTATTTTTTTAACCTAGTAGCGCTTGGATTGCGAATATCATCATCGCTTCCAGTTATTTTATGCCCCAAGGCTTGTAGATCTATCGCCAAATTGTGCATTATAGCTCCACCAATTGCAATTAAGTGTATGTACATTTATAGGTTTTCTGAAAAGTTGATCGTAATTTTGCGTAAAATTGCGATTTGATTGTGACATGTAATAATGTTATCTTGCATATCGTTAATAAATAAAATAATAAACTCAATGAAAAGATCAAATTTAAATCGATTCTTAGTATGCTTAATTGCCTTGGCAGTAATGGTTGGCGTAAGCTCATGTAACCGAGGTTCAGGTTGTCCAGATAATTTCTCGATAGAAGGAGAATAGTCAGACAATCCTTTAAAGTTTTTTATATGGAATGGAATGAAATCAAGGACATAACATCTTTAGATGCTATAATGCTTAGTGCCAAAAAACCTATATTGTTTTTTAAGCACAGCAATAGCTGTGACATCAGTCTGATGGCTAAACTCAGGCTTGAATCTGAAGATTCTTTAACAGAAAATCTAGACGCTTACTTGATTGACGTTATTGATTCCAAAGCAGTTTCAAATTACTTGGCCGATAAATTTCATGTTAGGCATGAATCTCCTCAAATCATTTTGACTTACAAAGATGAGTGTCTTTTAGATTCGTCCCATTTCGATATCAATCCAAAAGAGATAATTGAAGAAACAATACGAGTTCTTCAAGTATTATGAGCAAAAATTTTGCAAAAGTATCAACACTGCTAACTGCAGATGGAACCACCACGCTTGTTTCTGAAAATTTTGGTGAGACATACCACAGCAGGCATGGAGCCTTAGCTGAAAGCAATCATGTTTTTATTGAACATGGCTTATCACGATATTCAGGCCCATCAAATCCTATCGATGTTTTAGAGATCGGTTTAGGCACGTGTCTGAATGCAGTATTGAGCTGGCATCATTGCGAGAAGGAGAAAAAACATTTAACTTATACTGGCGTTGAAGCGTATCCAGTAAGCATAGCTGACTCCCAAAAGCTTAACTTCATGTTTTCTGAAGACCTGAAGTTTAAGTTTAAACAAATTATTGAAACTCCTTGGAGTCAAGAAGTTGAGCTTGATGAATGCTTTACCTTAACCAAAGTTGAAAGTTTATTTGAGGATTATTCCACAAATAATGAAATGTTTGACGTTATTTTTCACGATGCTTTTGCACCTCAAATCCAACCACAATTTTGGGAGAGTCCCTTTCTTGTAAATCTTTATAACTGGCTCAAGCCAAATGGCTTTCTTGTTACTTATTGTGCAAGAGGCTCATTTAAGAGGGATTTAAAAGAAATTGGATTTGATGTTATTGTACTACCTGGCGCTCCTGGCAAAAGAGAAATGACCAAGGCTGTTAAGTTATAATCGCTTTTCTTAAAAAATCATTAACAGGTTTGGCTATCAGTATAGCTTTGAGGATTTCAGGGAGTAATTGATCAGAAGTTATTAAACTCACTGGATACTCTTTCCAAAAGTAAAATTGTTTGCAGAGCAACTCCGGATAATTAATCTCAGCCCCTTTTAGATCTCCACTCAATCTCTGATTTTTCTCTCCTTTCATTCCTCCAAAAACACTTAAAAAGTCAATGTTGTTAATAACTTTCTGAAATTCTTGGTAGTTTTCACCGATGTAATATCTTGCTTTTAACAAGCTTTCTTTTTCTAAGGAATATAATCCTCCGGCTAAGCTAAATTTATTTCCAGCTATTTCGAGATAGTATGAAGGATATTCATGGTCTTTTCTGCCATTTTTGCTGAACAATGCTGATACATGAAGCTTATAGGGAACTTTATCTTTTGCAAATCTAATATCCTTGTTAATTCTAAAAATGCAATCCTTGGGGAGTGAATGAATAGGCTCATCAATTAAGTTAATTTCATGAATCAAGTCCCCAACTAGTAATTCAAATGGCTGTTTTACAAATTCTAAATAGGTCTTTCTATTTAAATCAAACCATTCCTTATTGTTATTCATTGCCAAGCTTTCAAAGAACAATAGAAACTCTGGTTGAAAGTATTGCTTCATATTACTTGTTCTTTTTATTATTAATTACCCCCTTGCGCATCTCAGACAATAGCTCATCAAAAGTATCAAATTCACGTCTGTAACTTAAACCGAGACTTGTTCTGTTAACTCTTCCTCCTTGTATTGCTGGTTGGGACCTTTGTGCAAATCTAATTTTCAATCTATTATCTGATGTTAAAGCGTAAGTAAACTCAACATCACCTGCCAAATATGTATTGCTAGTAATTGCAGGATTGGTGTTGGTGCCAACATTACCACCTATGTTTACTTCAAGTCGATCATTGAATAGACTTGTTCTCTGTCTAAGCTGAAACTCACTGGACTGAAAAGGATTTATGGTATTTGTTTCAAAAACATTGTAGCCAATATCCAAATCAATACCACTAATAATACCATCAGGGGCAATAATATCTGAGAATAGATCAGTGATATATCCAGATAGTTGATTTGAAAGAAGTTCTGATACAGTATTTATACTAGAAACATATTGGGTTCCTGAAAAACCTGCGTTTGGTGGAATAAATGTTTTTGTAACAATCAATGCCATTGCTTGACGATTCATTTCATTTTGATCTTGTCGAACGATACGTAATTTGTTATCTAAATAATTGCGCAATAATGGAGACACATTTGGGAAACTAATATCTAATTTAATATTGGGCTGCAACAATCGACCAGTCAAATTCATCGACAAATCAACCTTGGTAACATTACGAGCCTCAGCTATTGCTTGTGGATCATTGGTAATATATTCTGAAATAAAGTTGTACGGTGAGGTGTACAAGTCTTTATACGAGGCAGTTAGATTAATTTCAGCTTCAATCGGATCACCTGTCCATCTGACAATACTTCCTGAGTTAATCAAAAATGGTTTGTTGACAATATTCAACAATGTAAAAAGGTATTCACCATTCTGTATTTCATAATCGCCATACATATTAAAATCACCACTTCTAGCAATAACTATTTGAATATTGCCCCTACCATATGCCTTTAGATTATCACCTTCAGCTTCATCCAAAATAATATTCATCAAGGTCTCTTCTGTACAAGTCAAATCCATATCAAGATTGAGGCCTTTCAAATCAGATCGGATTTTAGGCCTAATTCTCTCAATAGAATCAGTCTTAGCATTTTCAAAAGTAATGAATCGGCTTTGGGTTGCTTGGGCCACCTTACCAAAAGGGATGGTCAATTGTGAACCTTTGGCAGTTTTGGCATTGATGTACATGTTTGTCTGAGCAAAGCTGCCATCAATTTTAAGATTTACTGCGCCAATACCTTTGCCATAAAAGCGATCGTTATCCTCTCGCTTTGTGTTAAGCACACGAAATAAAGGTGATGAAATTTTTACCTTATAGCCCCAATTTTTGAAATGATCATGCACAATTCCACCTTGAATTTCGGCGGTATTACCATTTTCATCCTTTATTATAGCTCCAGTAGCGTCAATAATCGTTGATTTTAGTTTAACATCTTGATTGTCAATAAAGTACTTCTCTCCAATGTAGTCAATTTTAAAACCAGCATTCTTAATATTCAATAGCCCATCCATCGAAATAGCTTTAGACCTACCTTCAAGTTTTACATTCCCATTAATCAATCCGAAAGTATTAGATAGTCCACTAGGGATAATATATTGAATGAGTTTTAAAGGTACATCTCTTAATTTGTTGTTGATTGACAAGGTGGTTATTCCATCCTCAAATTTCAGATTGCCTCTTCCTTGAATTGCACTGTTTCCATTTTCAAGACTGAACTCCGAATAAATTATACTTTTTAAATCTTCTGTAGCAGCGCTGAAGGCAAGGTTTCCCCAATAATCCTTATTGATAAAAACTGAATCACAAGCAAGGGAAAAACCAAAATTTTTAAGGCTGAATGCATCTTGGACATGAGCATAGAATTGAACGTCACCTTTCAAGTTCACTTTATTATACCCTGTTACCTGATTGATTATGTTTAAATCTACTCCGAGCAGTGAAAATTCAAGGCCTCTGTCTAGAGCATTATTGAGATTTATTTGTTTGGATCCGCTATTTAATTGAAAGAATGAGGCACTAATGGTTTTATCATCCATGTAAACTGAATTGAACGGATTTATCTTCCATATTTCATTTACAATTTTAAATTCATCATTTAAAAAATTAAATCTGTAGCCACTGTTCTCAAGTTTCAATCCTAATTTATGGCTCAAATCAGAATTACTAATTTCCAATCCGGAAATTTCATAATCCAAAGAATCCAAATATAAGCCTCCTTTGATTTCAATGGAATCTAAATTAAGTTTGCCATTTTTGTAACTGCCTAAATCAACAAAAAAGTCAGAAGCAGCGTTATTTCTGGAGTTAACTGCTATTTTAATCTTGTCAAATATATTATCCTTAAATTTAAAACTTGGAGCAGTAATTTCAAATGAGTAAAGTTCCCTTTGATAGTCACAGTTAAATAACAGAAGTGTATTGTCAGGAATCGAAACAGATGCTGGTAAAAACTGATTCAGTAATTGTGATTTTTTTATATCAACTCTTGCTTTTAGGGATGAATTTGAAATATAAGTTGAATTTGGCATTTTAAACTTATCGTACCAATTCTGATGTTTGGACTGCCAATAACTCAAGGCAACATCTTTCAAGGTTTTTAGGGTATATCGACCTTCAAGCTTTGCGTCAAGTACATTGGAGGAAATTAAAAGTTGATTTTTTCCATTCCCTTGATTGGTAGAAACTACATCAATCCTTTCTATAGCAGTAGTTCTGTTATCTGACCCAACCCAA
The DNA here is from genome assembly GCA_038326165.1 of Chitinophagales bacterium. Taxonomy (GTDB): domain Bacteria; phylum Bacteroidota; class Bacteroidia; order Chitinophagales; family Saprospiraceae; genus JAEUUM01. The sequence goes on from JBBQJT010000002.1 coordinate 68,312, forward strand.
ACAATATTATCGCCCTTAATTGTTCCTTCAAAGTCACGAAAATCTGGTGTGATCAGATTCATTGTGAGTTGTCCAGATAGTACATTCGGAGTCTTCGTTAAATTCAAGGCTTTCAAATCAAGCCTACCAATTGAACTGATAAAATCCAATGTTGGACTTGACAATGACAAATCAATTTTTCCTGAAAAGTCCAAAGTAGCATTGGGATCAACTGACTTAATGGTACCATCTATCACTTGACGTTTAAACTTTCCCGACAAAACTATATTTCTATAAGAATAAGATTTGTATTCCAACAATTCTATATTACCATCCAATTCGGCATAAGCGTCTTCTTTAGAAAAGCCCTTTCCGTTCTTAATTTTACCATTTGCCGACACAATTCCCAGATTCTTATCGTTTACCCAACTTCCAAAATTAAATTTCTGTAAGTCAAACCTACCGCTATATTCTGCTAATTTAGGCCCATTATTTAGATTCATCCTCATGTCAAGGAACGCGTTTCCCAGGGAAGTTTCAATATTTCCAAAAGCAACAAAATCTGTAAGGAATCCTTCAAATTGCCCCGAAAATGTAAAGTCACCTAAATTCTGAAGCTTTTTAGGAAGTTTTAACTCAGGAATCAATTTATTGAATGATGCCATATTGGTTCTCAACTTCATAATTTCTAGATTCATCGAGGTTTCTTCTTTTCGTGTCACATCTTTTAAGCTGATATTCAACTCTGAATTCAGCAAATTATCAATTGAGATTTTTAAGTTTTTTGCCCTCAATGTATTGACAGTGCCTCTTATTGATCCGTCAATTTTTATGGATCTTGAAATGTTCCTTAGTATTATTTCCTTGTTACCTAAAAGAGGTGCCAAATAAAGAATGTCTTTAACCGAAATGACATTTGACTTTGAATTGTACTCAAAACGCACATCATCAACTAAATTGCTAAAATCCGAATATGAATTATAGCTCAATTTTAATGAGTCTCCCAGTTCAGTTTGAGCTGTTTTAAACTTAAAATCAAACAATCTACTTTCATTTGGAGTAATTGCTATATCACCAGCTTTAAACTCTTTGATTTCAAAACCACTCTTTTCTTTAAGCTTCAAATTCAGCTTTTTTGCCGAGTAACTATTTCCTGAAAGCTTAAAATCCTTTCCATCCAACTGAACCGAACTGCAAACGATGTCTAAAAAATCAATACCACTTTTTGGATGAATTTTTTCAGAATCCACAATCAAATTATTAAAAGTTCCATCGGATATTTTATAATTTGCTATTTGCACTCCAATTGGCTTTGTGGTAATAATCGAAGGCTTTTTATTCGATTTATTGGAATTCAGCGGCTTAGCTGTGTTGCTTGTTGTAATCTGAATGATCGGTCTTTGAAGAAATATTTCATCAAATAAATAACTATTATTGACAAAATCAAGTTTCCTGATTTTGGTCTCAGCTTGATCAATAAATATATTTAAGGACTTCCCGGTATTGTAGTTTACTTCACTGTATTGTGCATTGTATAACTTTGCACTTTTTATGTCAAATGAATTGGTCGGTTTACTTCCAGTATTGGATTTCTTTCCAATTAATAATTTGATAAACCTATCCAGATTTTTTTCATCTTCACCGGGATAGGTAACAATTTTAAGCCTTAAATCTTTGATTTCGATAGCATCTAGGATAATTGAAGTGCTAATCAGCCTTCTAAGAATATTGACATTCACGTAAAGGCTCTTGGCTTGAAATAAAGTATCTTGGTGGTGATCCGCAATAAAAATATTAGCACAATAGATCTTGTCAGCAAATTGCCATCGCAGATTATCAATTTGAACTTCATTTCCAGTTTTGTCATGAATCCAATTTTTTAACTTCAGTCCAACCCAATTTTGAACTGAAGTCAGCTGACAAATCAAATACAGGAAAACAAAAAGAAAAATTATTACCCCGAAAACTCGAATCAAATATCTTGTCAATCTTTCAAAGATACTTCTCTCTTTGAAAGGCTTAAAAAAGTAATTCTTAATTTTAATATCTCGCATACAAGATTTAACTCAATAACCTGAATCCTTGTGTAAAGATAGTTTTATTGTTGTAAGTACCATTAATCTTGGTGTTTCCGATTCGTTAAATAAGATCTATATTGCTGAACTGATACCAAAAAATGTAGAATTTTATTTAAACCAGAGTTCTATGGGTTTACATATTTCAATAATTTTATACACTGTAGAGCGGATACCACATTGTGTGTTCTGATTATTGAAGCACCATTCAATAGCGCCACCATTTCAACTGCAGTAGTACCAAAAATAGATTCCTTGACCGGAACTTCTAGTACTTTGTTGATCATAGACTTATGACTGACCCCTGCCAAAATCGGACACCCAGTTATTTTAAATGCGGATAATTCATTCAATAATGTGTAGCTATGTTCTACAGTTTTACCAAATCCGAATCCAGGATCCACTACAATATCCCAAATACCTTTATTGTGCAACCAGGCTATTCTTTCATTCAAAAAGTCCAAAACATCAACAGTTACATCTGTATAAGTTGGATTTAGTTGCATGTTTTCTGGTTTATTTTGCATGTGCATCAAAATATATGGTGCTTTATAATAAGCGACAACCTCTGCAAGATCAGGATCAATCATGCAAGCACTAATGTCATTAATTATTGAAATACCAGCCTCTAATCCTGCTTTGGCGACCTCTGATCGGTAGGTATCCAATGAGAGAATTATTTGATTATTTTCTGAAATAAGTAATTCAACAATTGGCAAAATTCTATCTATTTCTTCTTGTACAGATATTGGTTTGGAACCTGGTTTGGATGTCATACCTCCTATATCAATAATCTTGGCACCTTGCTCAATCATTAGAAATGCATGATTTTGGGCTTGTTCCAAATCAAGGAATTGACCACCATCATAAAATGAATCAGGAGTGACGTTTAAAATTCCCATCACAATGGGTTCCTCTATTGATAATAGTCTTCCCCGGCAATTTAAGGTAAGTGGCGTATACATTGATGCTTCGATATTCCTGAAATAATGGATTCAAATCTAGAGATTATTGTTATGAATTTTAAAACTTTAAAACATATAAAAATAATTAACATACCAACACGCTTAATTTTAAGGAAGAAATTATGAACTGTCAAAATAATTATTTATTTTTGCAAACTTTACTTTTATGAAAACCCCTGCTATTGATGAAAACTAAGATGAAATCATTTGTCGGCACTGTATCTACTCAGATCAAAAATACTCCAACTTCGAATTTATTATCAATTGCAACTGGTCTAGTAATGTTGGTTACCGTATATTTTTTACCAACAAAAATGGATCAAAAAAACATGGTGGCCTCGCTTAGCAATCTCAATTCTTTTCCTGTTGAACTTCCAAATGTGAAGTATGATTTATTGCTAGATACCCTCCAAACAAACTCTGCAATCATTAAAAAAGATGAGTTTTTTGTGGATATCCTCAAACATTATGACTTGAATGTTGACGAAATAAATAAAATAGTAACTTCCATATCAAAATCATTCGATGTAAAAAATTTGAGAGCAGGAAGAACATATCATATGTACTGCAAAAAAAACACTGAAAAGCCGTATTACTTTGTTTACGAACCCGATGCATACAGTTATATCAAGCTCGACATGCGTGCAATAGAACCTAAAGTAGAAATAATCAAAAGAAATGTTCTGTCGGTAGAAAAATCTGCTTCTGGATATGTTAGTGCTACCTTGTCGGATGCAATGGCTGAAAGTGGGTTGAGTTACGATTTAATAGATCAAATGGCCGATGCATTGGCATGGACTGTAGATTTTTATCATGTTCAAAAAGGAGATACTTACAAAGCTATTTATGACGAAAACGTTGTAGATGGCAAAAGAGTTGGAAGCGGCCAATTATACGGTGCATGTTTCAATCAAAATGGTCAGGAGTATTATGCCATCTACTATAAAAAGGGAAACAAGGAAGGATTTTATGACTTAAAAGGAAGACCAATGAAAAGGTATTTCCTCAAGGCGCCCGTCAAATTTAGTCGAATCAGTTCAGGTTTTAGCAAATGGAGATTTCACCCTGTTTTGAAATATGGAAAGCCACATTTTGGAACTGATTATGCCGCATCAGCGGGTACCCCAATTATGAGTGTTGGAAATGGCGTTGTAATTGAAGCTGCAAGAAATCCTTGGAATGGCAATTATGTAAAAATAAGACATGATCAAACCTATTCGACACAATATCTGCACATGTCTCGTTTTGCAAAAGGAGTTAGAAAAGGTTCTAGAGTTGCACAGGGACAGACAATAGGCTATGTTGGATCTACTGGATTGGCTACCGGACCACATGTATGTTACAGATTTTGGAAACATGGAGTTCAGGTAAACCCATTAAAAGAACGTTTCCCTGAAAGTCCACCGATGGAAAAATCAGATATGCCTAATTTTAATAAAATTAGGGATAAAATGGTTAAAAAACTGGATGCAATTGCAACAAAAAGACCCTACCAATTGCAAAGCAATGAAACTGATTCACTTCCTTAGTTTAAGTACTAATCTAGTTTAAATGCATATGGTCAGGCATTTGACCAATTACTGAGTGTGCGTTGCCCAGATTCTCCATTATTATTTTCCAAAGCTCGGTATTGTCCCTATTGAAAACATAGTTGCGGTCCATTTCTGCCATAACCCATGAGCCTGTTTCTATTTCACTGTCTAATTGACTTGGTGACCATCCTGTATAGCCAACGAAAAATTTGACTTGATCAGGTAAAATCACTTGCTTTTCCAATAAGAATTTTAGTTTACTGATATCGCCACCCCAATAAACACCGTCGGAAATATAAACTGAATCTTCTATCAAATCTCCTGCGTCATGTATAAAATGTACAATATCCGTAGCTACTGGTCCACCGTACATCACCTTGACAGACGAAGGATCAAAAGATCCCAACAACTCATCCAAAGAAATATCCAAAGGTTTATTTATTATAAAACCCAACACTCCTTTATCATGTGTTTCACATACAAGTATGACTGCCCTCCTAAAATATGAATCTATCATAAAAGGTTCTGCGAGCAGTATGGTACCATTTTTTATTTTACTCTTTGTCAAAGCTAAAGTGAATCGGTTGGTATTTCACGATTAATTTGTCTAATCATACCTCTAATAACCATGCCAGATCCTCCAACTTCAGAAAATTTAGTTACTCCAAAATCAAGCATATTATTGATAGTTTTGGCCCAAAGGACAGGTGAGGTGAGTTGATTAATAAGATTAAGTTTAATTTGTGCGGGATCCATAGAAGGCATCGCGGTATAATTCTGAAAAATAGGGCAATCGGGGTTTTTGAAATTTGTGGCAGCAATTGCAGCTTCAAGTTGATCTTGAGCAGGTTTCATAAGTGGGGAATGAAATGCGCCACCGACCTGAAGCAAAATCGCTCTTTTGGCACCAGCTGCTGTACACAGATCCATCGCTTGTTTTACAGAATCAATAGAGCCTGAGATAACCAGCTGTCCAGGGCAGTTGTAGTTTGCGGCAACTACATCATTCCCTATTTTTTTACATATCTCTTCCACAATACTATCCTCGAGACCTAAAATTGCCGCCATTGCACCGGGATTCAACTCGCACGCCTTTTGCATGGAATTCGCTCGCTTTTGCACCAAAAGAAGCCCATCTTCAAAACTTAATGAATTGGCAGCAACCAAAGCACTGAATTCTCCCAAACTGTGCCCGGCAACAGCATCGGGCTTATCTTTTGAAAAAACTTTGGCCTTTATTACCGAATGAACAAAAACTGAAGGTTGAGTGATATTGGTTTGTTTAAGCTGCTCTTCAGTGCCTTCAAACATAATGGCTGAAAGATCAAATCCTATAATATCATTTGCTTGTTTGAAAAGTAACTTTGCTTCAGGGTTTGATTCATATATATCTTTGCCCATTCCCGGAAATTGGGCCGCTTGGCCAGGAAAAACATATGCTTTCATTTATTTAAACTTCAAATTAAGAATAAATATACGGTAGGTTTAGTGCAAATTTGAACCTAAAAGCTTTAGAAATTCATTTCTTGTTTCTGTTTGTTTGAATTGACCCGTAAAAGCTGAGGTTGTTGTCACACTATTTTGCTTTTCAACACCTCTCATCATCATACACATGTGGCTTGCTTCAATCACAACAGCTACACCAAGTGGATTAAGAACCCCATCGATGCATTCCATTATCTCATGGGTTAATCTTTCTTGTACCTGAAGTCGCCTTGCGAAGATATCAACAACTCGCGGCAATTTGCTTAAACCTACTATATAACCGTTGGGGATGTAAGCAATATGAGCTTTTCCAAAAAAAGGCAGCATATGGTGTTCGCAAAGAGAGTATAGTTCAATATTCTTTACGATTACCATTTCACTATATGATTGAGAAAATAGTGCTGAGTTGAGCACCTTCTCAGGGTCTTGTTTGTAGCCTTGAGTAAGAAAATGCATTGCTTTTGCTGCGCGTTCTGGTGTTTTTAGTAGACCTTCTCTGTCTTTATTTTCACCAATTAAGTCTAAAATATTTTCAAAGTTTGTTTTAGTTTCGTTCAGTGCATTCGATTGTAGAAGTTCTCCATTTTTAATAGACATGAAAGTAAAGTAATTTTAGTAAATAAATGTTAACCGTAATACTCAGCTGAAATGTTCTCAGTTTCTTGCAACTTTACACAATGGAGCTTGCATGTAGTGAGTTTAGATTCCAATTGATTCCAGATTATTACAACAAGGTTCTCTGTGGTTGGTTGTATATTAGTAGGAATAAATTTTACATCTAAGTTAAGATTTCTGTGATCCAAATGATCTAAAACTTCCTCTTTGATTAACTTACTTAATTCCTTAGCGTCAAATATAAATCCTGTTTGCGGGTCAGGAGTACCCTTCACAGTTACTTCTAAAACATAATTGTGCCCGTGCCAATTGACATTCGCACACTTTCCGAATACCTCTATATTCTTCTCTTCACTCCATTCAGTAACCCATAATTTATGGGCAGCATTGAATCTTTCCTTTCTTGTCAAATAAACAATCACAACAATGGTTTAGAATTAAGAGGCAAAGATAATCTGTTCTTCATCTACTTACTTAAAGATTTGGTCTAATCTATTTGATAACTCTAATAATTTAATATTTACTTTGTTGAGAAATAAAAGGAATTGAAAGAAAAAATTCAATCGCATATTACCCTAAGCACATTCACCCAGCAATTATTGTTCTGGTTATTTGCTTTGATTTTTGTTAGCGGATTGGAATATTATCTCAATCACAATAATCTGACCGATATATTTTCCCGTCAGCTAATCAATATTCTATTTTATGCCATACTTATTTACATAAACACCCAATTCTTAGTTCCAACGTATTTTCACGACAAGAAGTATCCTGCTTACTTTATACTCGTAATTGTCACAGTAATAATCATCACTCCAATTTATACTGCAGTCATGTATTTAAGATTGGGGAACGATGAATATGCAAAAGGTCAACTATTGACATTACGCAATTATTATTATCTTTTTAATTTTTTTATTATTGGTAGTAGCACTATTTATGTTATTATAATAGATTGGTTATCAGAAAGAAAGAAAAGAAAGGAGTTGGAGCAGCAACAAATTTACTCTGAATTGGCTTTCCTGAAAACACAAATAAATCCACACTTTTTGTTCAACACATTGAATAGTATTTATGCGCTTACACTTAAGAAATCTGATTTGGCTCCAAAAGTAGTAGTCCAATTATCGGAAATGATGCGATATATGCTTTACGAATGTAACGAAAAGTATGTGCCTTTGCAGAGTGAACTCAATTACATCAATAATTACATCGAACTTGAAAAAATAAGACAGTCAAAAAACTTTTTTCTTGAATTCAATGTGACAGGTAAGCTAGAAAATGAATTTATTGCTCCATTAATACTGATAAGTTTTATTGAAAATAGCTTCAAGCATGGAGGCACTAATCAAAACAATGAAAACTTCGTCAAAATAAATGTAAAAATAGAAGATTCAAAACTCCTAGTTGATATTTCAAACAGTTTGCCACCTACAAATAACAGAATGAAATCAGAATATGGAGGAATAGGAATTGAAAACACACAAAAGAGGCTAGATCTTCTTTATCTTGACAATCACCATCTCGAGACAAGAGTCAGCAAGGGTGATTATTCTATACAACTAACTATATTACTTTTAACAATTTAACCCAGTTTTATCATGAATGCAATTATCGTTGATGACGAACCTTTAGCCATTGAGGTACTTGATATCTACCTCAAGAACATAGACGATGTGAATGTGCTTGCTAAGTGCAATGATGCAAAAGAAGCAGAGACAGCTTTGGCAGAATTTCAAATCGATGTCATGTTTATTGATATTCAGATGCCAGGAAAAAACGGACTGGAATTTGCGAAAGGATTGGAAAAACCACCATTAATAGTATTTACCACTGCCTACCCAAACTATGCATTAGAGGGATTTGAACTGGAGGCCTTAGACTATCTACTAAAGCCAATTAGCGAAGATCGGTTCAAAAAAACCATGCAAAGAGTTAGAGAAAAACTGAAAATAGCAGCTCCGAACACTGGCTCAGAATCCGATGAAAAAGATTACTTTTTTGTAAAGGCGGACAAGAAACTGATCAAAGCATTTTATGATGACATTGTTTTCATTGAAGGCCTAAAGGATTATGTTATAATTTGGATGGAAAATTCAAGAATTATAACCTTGCAAACAATGAAAAGTCTTGATGAAAAACTGCAATCACGAAACTTCAGGAGGATTCACAGGTCATTTATTGTCAATTTGAAGAAGATTAAAAGTTCTGGTGGCAATAAAATTGATGTTGTTGCAAAAGGGATGAACAAGCAAATACCCATTGGAAAATTGTATAGAGATGAAATCAACAAAATATTATCAGATGATAGAATCTAATTAACTTTGGATACATTGAATTGTCATTTGAATGTTATTGATAAATACCGCTAAATGGCAAAAAGAGAAGGGCACCACAGTGTGATGCCCTTTTAACTAACAAACAAAACCAACTAAATTTATTACACTAGAACGCTTCACTTAAATCATTCAATTTAGTAATGTTGCAATTTAACAGATCTATAACTTTAGTCGAAAACTCATTCATTCACATTGAGTATTTCTTCAGGAAATTGTTTCAATAAAAAAAGGGCCCTGAGGCCCTTTCGAAAAATATAATCCCATGAACATATCCGGTTTGATGTGATTTGGATGGGAGAGAAAAAGTGCCGCCATTAAGACGGCACCTAGACAACAAATTATAATCCCATGAACATATCCAAATCAATAAGAAGAACTCTATGGAATTTGGCATTGGTGAGTCATCAGGTCTTTTTACTCGATGACTCACCGCCAATATATAATCCCATGAAAAATCTTCTTGATAAAAGCAATCTCTTTCGTTCGCTTTGATGATACAAATATCAAGCTTCATGAAGGCCTATCCAAAAACAAAAAACATCGATTGTGAAATATGTTCAATTTATTTAACATAAATGATATTTACTTATATAACTGATATACAATAATATATGTAGTATGTATTAAACTAATATTATCAATATTGTGAATATTAATATGCCAATTTAGCTTGATTATTGGCAAAAAAAAGTCATTCGACAACTGCCAAATGACTTTTTTTCTCATTAGAACACTATTTATCTTAGGAACATCAACTCTCTATACTTTACCAATGGCCAGAATTTATCATCAAGAACCAATTCTAAATCATCACAATAAGTTCTTATTTCATCCATTAAAGGCTTGACGTCTTCGCAAAATACGTTTGCCTGGTCAAAACCATGAGGAGCAGCATGCGCAGCAATTCTTTTTTGAGACATCATTTTACCACTTAGATGAAGTTGATTCAATAGGCTAATAATTCTTTCAACAATATCTTTCTGATATTGATAATGTATATCATCGCTCCAGCCTGCAGACTTTAATCCATTAATACTCAACAACAAAGAATTTTGAAATTCTACAGCGGCTGGCATGATAAAATTCAAACAAAGCTCTTCAAGTGTTAGAGATTCGATATCCATTTTAAGAATATAGTTCTCCATTAACACTGCATGAAATGCGGTTAACTCTCTTTCAGAATATACACCTGTCTCTGCAAACAACTGTTTTACCTTGTCTGTTTTAAAGATTTGAAGTGCTTGTGGTGTTGTTGTAAAGTTATTCCAACCTCTTGATTCCGTTGCTTCCTGTTTCCATGCATCACCATAGTTATCACCTTCAAACCTTATTTTCTTGGATTGGCCAATATAATTTTGAAGGACTTTAAATATTGCTGTTTCAAGATCACCTGAAATAGCAGTTTGATTTTCAACGTCCACTGCAAACTTAACAAGTTGTTGCGCCATCATAGCATTGAGTACTGTCATAGGAGCGGAGCAATTGATACTACTTCCTGCCATTCTCACTTCAAACTTATTGCCAGTGAAGGCAAACGGAGATGTACGATTCCTGTCCGTGTTGTCCAGTTCCAAATTTGGAATATTACTGATCAAATCCAAAATTTGTTGGGCATCAGCTTTTGTTTTAATTCCCTTTTCTACTTGATCCAATACTTTAGTTAATCCTTGACCTATATAAACTGAAACTATCGCTGGAGGCGCTTCATTTGCACCTAACCTGTGATCATTTGACATACTGGCGATTGAAGCCCTCAAAAGATCAGGGTGCTCATTCACTGCCATAATAGCATTCACAAAAAAGGATAGAAATCTTAAGTTCTTTGCTGGGTCGGATCCTGGTGAAAGTAAGTTCTTTCCAGTATTCGTAGCCAAAGACCAATTATTGTGTTTTCCACTTCCGTTAACTCCTGCAAATGGTTTTTCATGCAACAAGACTTTCAATCTATGCCTCTTTCCTACCCTCTCCATCAAATCCATCAATAGTTGATTATGATCAATTGCCACATTCAATTCTTCAAACATCGGTGCCAACTCATATTGAGAAGGAGCTACTTCATTGTGACGGGTTCTAACAGGTATTCCTAGTTTATGACATTCAATTTCTAAATCTCTCATAAATGCAAAAACCCTATCCGGAATTGAACCAAAGTAGTGATCTTCCAATTGTTGACCACGTGCAGCATGTTTTCCTACCAATGTTCTTCCAGTCATTACTAAATCTGGACGAGCATTATGAAGAGCTTCATCAATTAAAAAATACTCTTGCTCCCAACCCAATGTGGTTATAACCCGAGTTGCTTCAGGCTCAAACCATTGCACAACTTTAAGTGCAGCTTTTTCGAGGGCAGATTGAGCGCGGAGCAATGGCAATTTGAAGTCCAATGCATCACCGCCGTAAGTAACCAATATGGTGGGAATACATAAAGTTTTAGCTTCGCCTATTTCGTATATAAATGCTGGAGAAGAAGGGTCCCAAGCAGTGTAACCTCTTGCTTCAAATGTTGACCTCAAGTCGCCTCCTGGAAAACTTGAACCGTCTGGTTCTTGCTGGGCTAACTCTTTTCCACCAAATTTTTCTATGGCTTTTCCGTCTTCAAGCGTAAAAAAACTGTCATGCTTTTCAGCTGTTTTACCTGTCCAAGGCTGAAACCAGTGCGCATAGTGAGTAGCGCCCTTGTCCATTCCCCATTTACGCATAGCTTCGGCAACAATATCTGCCAACTCCATACCTAATTTTGAACCACTTTGAATTGCTGCTTTTACATTTAAATAAGCATCTTCAGGCAAATAGGATTTCATGGACTCATCGTTAAATACATTGCAACCAAAAAAGGAGGCAATATTGCCTTCAGGTGCTGGTTGGTATTCTACATCGTAGTCATGACGGTTGGAAGTTGTTTCAATTGCGTTAAATCTAGATAAACTCATGCTTTAGAATTTAGTTTTCTGAAATGGAGGTTGTATGTTTGTTCCGCAAAAGTACTATTTTCAGTTTGGAACCAGTTACACTTTTTACTGTATTTAATGTTCATTAACACTTCCTACTTTAGACAATTTGTACATCACATAAAATTGATATCTGTGTTTATATCAATATTTGTTTTATTTCATGAAAAAATTATTGCACAAGAGCGTCTAGATGCCTCGGATGCGCCCTTTCTTAATACCATTATTGAAGACTTTTTGGACAATTCAGAGGATGGACAGTTGGACCCTGTGCTACTACTAGACCAATTGAATGATTTTATTGCCAATCCATTGGATTTAAACAATTCAAAAGCGGAACAATTTACGCTACTGTTCTTTTTGACTGATAATGAAATTCAAGGAATAATGAAATACAGAGAATTTCATGGGCCATTTATTTCCGTCTACGAGCTACAAGCTGTTCCAGAGTTAAGCAATATCAGGATCAGACAGATCCGACCCTTCGTAACCGTTTCAAAAAACGCAGAAAACATTAGACCCACCTGGCGAGAAATGCTACTCAAAGGCAGAAATGAATTATTTTTGAGAACTGAGAGAATTGTTGAGGATCAGGCAGGCTATGATCCTACCTTAAAAGATGCAAATAAAACTCGTTATCTGGGTGATCCATTTAGATATTACTTACGTTTTAGGCATCAATTTGGCAATCAATTTTCTGCCTTTGTTCTTGCTGAAAAAGATCCAGGTGAACAATTTTTTAGCGGCAAAGACAATACAGGTTTTGATTTTTATACAGCACATTTGTTTGCCAGAAATTTAACATCTTGGTTGCCGGCAGTTGCAATTGGAGATTACAACATTTCAATGGGACAAGGATTAATTCTGCACAGTGGATTTGGCTATGGAAAAAGTACCTTCTCAACACTGATTAAAAAAGCTGGACCCACACTCACTCCTTATACAAGTACACTGGAAAATACGTTTTTCAGAGGTGCTGCTGCAACTTTGAAAAATAAATCATTGGAGTTAACCCTATTTGGCTCACACCGTAAACTTGATGCTAATATTACTCAGCCAGATTCGGTAATAGATTTTGACATTGCCTTTAGTTCCTTTCAACAATCCGGTTTTCACCGAACACAGGCTGAAATAGATGACAAAGATGCAATTTCAGCCACGCATTTGGGGGGGGTGCTAAAACAAGCCTTAGGTAAGAAAGGATACATTTCTGCGAATTTATTGTACTCAAGCTTTGATGAGAAACTTCAACGAGATCCACGCCCTGATAACATATATGCATTTAGTGGTAGGAACCTGATGAATACCAGTTTAGATTATAGCTACATTTGGAGAAATTTTCACTTTTTCGGGGAATTTGCAAAATCAAACACAAAATCAATAGCTTCCGTTAATGGTTTAATCATATCACTTGACCGAAAAGTAGATTTGGCTATTCTAAATAGAAGCTATCCAGTCGATTACCAAGCTTTGAATCCCTCGGCATTTGCTGAATCCACAAATCCTTCCAATGAAAGTGGTGTGTACATAGGAATGAAAATAATGCCAAATAGGCATTGGACCATTGATATCTATTCTGATGTTTGGAAGCATCCTTGGTTAAGATTTACAAGCGACGCGCCTACTGGCGGAAATGAACAACTCATTAAAATCCAATATTCAATAAAAAGAAAACTGGATTTATATCTTCAAATTAGAAATGAAACAAAAGGTATTAACGCAGGAAGTGAAAATGCCATAATTGCTGTTAACAATCAAAATCGATTACAAGTTAGGTGTCATCTGAACCACAAACTCAGTAAAAGGCTTGAAATGAGGTACCGGACTGAATGGAGCTTTTTCGAAGCTGCGAATGGAACAAAGTCCAAAGGCTTCTTAATTTATCAAGACATTCTGTACAAGCCAATTGATTTTCCTACTGCATTCACTGCTCGCTTGGCTTACTTTGATACAGATGATTTCAATTCAAGAATATTTGCATTTGAGAATGACATTCTTTATTCATTTAGTATTCCAGCATATAACTATAATGGTATCAGGTGGTACCTCAACACACGAACCAGAGTCAATTCATGGTTAACGGTAGAGGGAGCAATATCTCAAACGATTTTAACGAATAGAGAATCATTTGGATCTGGATTGGAGCAAATAAACCAGCCTTCAAGAACAGAGGCGAAACTACAAATGAAAATAGTGTTCTAGTTACTGAAGCACTGTATTGGTAAACTTTTAGTTTGCAAGTTTTTCTGAAAAAACTTTTTCATCAATCTTAGCATTCACTAGGTAATTCGAAAAATTCATTTGAATAATTCCCGTTCCCCTATCTGATTTAGATTTTGCTTTGGCTTTTGAGTTAATATCAACGGTTAAAGCTTTTGGGAGTTTGAATTTAGCAACATCAATAGAAATAATCATTTTATCTGGTAGAGCCTGAGATGCATTCTTGCTAAAATAATTCTCGAGATTAATGGTTCCATTAGTCTTGGTGGTCACCTGACTTTTTAAAATTAAAAGCCCTTTAGGATCCACCCAAAATTTACCCAATACTAAGTCACCTTGAACGTTGGGAATGACATTGATAACTCTACATTGAATTCCTCGCACAATTTCACGACCTGCTTCAACCGCAACAAAGCTTGAGCTATCGCTTAAATTGGCCATAGCCAAATAAGGATTCTGCTTTGGAACAAAAGCAATACCCTTTGATTTGATTCTGAATTTGTTAGGCTTCTTATAATAAACCTTTCCATTGACTGGTTGCATTGTTACGCCAGGTATATCAAACACCATATTAATCAAAGCAGAGTAATTCTGAACTTTTCCAAATTTAGAATTTACATTCATGATCAATTGATTAGGAGTTTGCCCCACCACAGCCGAACTCAGAGCCAATAGAATATACAATAAAATTTTATGCTTCATTAGTTTAGAATGTCTTTTTTGTTAAAAATGATATAACTGGCAGCCGTAAATCCAATAATGTACAAAACCATAATTCCAAGAGAAGTGTACATCAGTTCTAAATCTAATGGATTGTCAAAAAGGTTTCGCCAAACAATCATGTGCGTTGTAAATAAAAACATCTTAATATTCTCAAATACTGGAACCTGGAGCGTCCCAATGATGGTAAAAAGAATGATCACAGCCATAGTGGTAATAATTGGTCCAATACTGTTGTCTGTGAGGCATGATAACAATAATGAAAATGAACTTACTACAGTCAAACTTATGAATGCTACTCCAAAAGCAAGTAAAAATCTCCATAGCGTATCACCAGATTGAATGATCACTAACGCATCGCTTTTTATGACGGTCAAATCACCATCTCCAAAAATAAGCAAACCAAAAACCAGTGCAAAAATTCCTAACCAAAGCAACAATAAAAAAGTGTAAATACTTCCAGCTATGATTTTCGCAGTTAATATTTGATTTCTAGAGAATGGTCTTGTTACCAATAATCTGATTGTCCCATTCGCCATTTCTCCTGATATCAAATCACCAGTAACCAACGCCACCATGAGAGGCATTTGGATAATTAAAGTCTGCAAAATGATAAAACAAACCAAATTTCCGTTTAAAAAATCTCCTTCAATAATAAAGGTTTGTTCAAGTGCTTGGGTTATGAAACTTAAATATTCTTTGCCGTCTGCATACATCGCAAATTCAATCAACAATACTATTGCAGCTACAGCAATAAATCCAATGTAACTTCTTGGCTTTGTTGCTATTTTTATTAATTCTGCTTTTATTAATCTATTCATTATCCTTGGGTAGTCATTTTAAGGAAAAAATCTTCCAGTTTCCGTTTTGAAACAATTTCATAAATATTTACTCCCTTATCTACCAAAAGCTTAATAATGGGTGGTATATCAATATCTGAAACTAGTATTTCGAATTCTGACTCACCAAATGGAGTAAATTGATATTTGGGATCCATTAAGAGTTCTTTTGCCAAACCAATATTGTCAACCTTGAATTGACTTACAAGTGATTCATTGGAAAGCAAAGATTTTACTGAACCTTGAACAATATTTTTGCCTTTGTCTATTATACAAAGGTCATCAGCAATAATTTCTACCTCACTTAGGAGGTGAGACGATAATAAAATAGTTTTTCCTTGTTCCTTGGAGAAATAAATCATCAGATTTCTAAAATCTATTATGCCTTGAGGATCCAGACCAGTAGTAGGTTCATCCAAAATAATTAAATCAGGATCGTGCAGAACCGCTTGGGCCAGTCCCAATCTTTGTTTCATTCCATGAGAATATTTAGAGACCAAGTCCTTTTCTCGCCCCGTAAGACCAACAAGGTCAATAGTTTCATTGATTTTTTGACGTGAAATCTTTCTTTGACTTAAGCCAGCCAATAATTCTAAGTTCTTAAGTCCAGATAACCATGAATAAAAATCTGGCCTTTCAATGATGGACCCAATTTTGGAATAAACGATTTTATGATCTCTTACTGGATCACTTCCAAATATCTCAATTTTTCCTTCTGTAGGCTTAATCAATGACATCAACATGCGCATAGTGGTACTTTTGCCTGCACCATTGTGACCTAGTAGGCCAAATATTTTACCTTTGCCAACTTGGAGGCTCAAACTATCCACAGCCGCAAAATCTCCATATTTCTTGGTAAGTGACTTTATTGAAATAACATTTCCTTCGCTCATGACCTCTACAACAGTTAATGGATAAAATATGTTATCAATCAGAGCAAAATTATTTTTCGTAAGCTTATTCCTTTCACAATATTATAAATACTTAGCATGAAATTGAAAAATGCTACCAGCTCATTTCTTTAGCTAAGCTCAAAATTGTACTTTTGCACCGATGAACGTATTTACCGATCCTGATTCGTTACCAAGTTTTAAGAAGTCTGTTATCACAATAGGCTCCTTTGATGGTGTGCACCTTGGTCACCGTAAGATTATCAGCAAAATTAATCACATTGCTAGGCAAACAGGAGGTGAAAGTGTATTGATAACATTTTACCCACATCCCAGGCAAATAGTTTATCCAAATGATGAACCAATCCAAATATTGAGCTCACTTCTGGAAAAAATTCACCTACTCGCAAAAACTGGTCTAGACAATCTTGTTGTCGTACCTTTTACAGTGGAGTTATCACAAATGCATCCAGATGAATATGTAGAGAACTTTTTAATAAAAAAGTTTAATCCAGCATATATTGTAATTGGTTATGATCATAAATTTGGAATAAATAGACAAGGGAATATTGATTTTTTGAAGTGGTACAGCAAAAAGTACAATTACCAACTGGTAGAAATCCCTAAAACTGAAATTGAAGACATAGGAATAAGTAGTACCAAAATCAGAAACGCCCTCAAACAAGGCGATCTAATAACGGCCAACCAATTTCTCGGTCATCCTTATTTAATGTCTGGGAAGGTAATTGGCGGCAATAAAATTGGCCAACAAATTGACTTTCCAACAGCCAATATTGAAATAGAAGATAAAAATAAGCTTATTTTGCCATCAGGTATTTATTCTGCATACGGAACTTATGACGGTGAACGCTACAAAGGAATGCTATATATTGGGAACCGCCCAATAATTAAGGACGATAACACCAGAACCATAGAAATCAACCTTTTTGATTTTAACGAGAGTATCTATGGCGCAATTGTAGCCATAGAGGTAGTTGGATATTTGCGTTCTGATATGGATCTAAAAGACTTAGATGAATTAAGGAATCAATTAATCATTGACAAAGAGAATTCCCTTGCTTTCTTTGAAAAGTATGAGGCTGATGAGGCTAACGATCTTTCTAAGGAAACAACTACGGCAGTTGTTCTTATGAATTACAATGGATTGCATTGGCTTCAAAAGTTTATACCAAGCGTCATCGAAAATACGCCAAATGCCAATCTATACTTAGCTGACAATGGAAGTACCGATAAATCCATACAATGGATGACTGAGCATTTTCCCCAAGTCAATATTATTGCTTTAAATAGCAATTACGGATTTGCTCAAGGCTACAATCTTGCACTCCAACAATTGGATGAGGAGATATTTGTTCTCCTAAATACAGATTTGGAAGTCGGACCCAACTGGCTAGAGCCCTTAATAAAGGCATTAACGACCAATAGTAATGTAGCCGCAGTTCAACCCAAAATTTTAGATTACAACAAGAGAACACACTTCGAATATGGTGGTGCAGCAGGTGGCTTTTTAGACGCATTAAGTTACGCATTTTGCCGCGGAAGGATGTTCGCAACTGTTGAAGAGGATAAAGGGCAATATGACACCATCCGTGAAATTTTCTGGGCAAGTGGTGCATGCTTAGCTATAAAAGCAAAGCTATTTACTCGATCTGGCGGTTTTGATAAGGATTATTTCGCCCATTTTGAAGAAATTGACTTGTGTTGGAGACTTCATACTGCAGGATACAAAATACTGAATATCCCTGAATCTGTGGTTTATCATGTAGGTGGTGGCACACTAGATTATCAAGCAACTAGAAAAACCTATCTGAATTTTCGAAACAACTTGTATACCATCGCCAAGAACGAATACCTTGTCAATTTAATTTGGGTGCTACCTATTCGCGCTCTCACAGATGTATTGTACATGCTTTACATGCTTCTTTCTGGAAAAGCAGAACATAGCTTATATGTACTTAAGGCATATCTAAGATTTCTATTTGCAGTTCCACACTTGTTTTATAAAAGAATTCTGAAAGAAGAAGCAATTGATAAAATCAAACTACCCGAGGCTCCAGATAACGGAGGATTGTATAGAGGATTTGTTATTTGGCAGTATATCGCTCTAGGAAGGAATGAATTCCGTAAGCTCTAATTATGCAAAGAATTGATCCTGTTATTGTATTTCAAGACGCTTTCATAATGGCAATTAATAAGCCTGCAGGGATGCTAAGTATTCCTGACAGATTTGACACTGGAAAGCCAAATATACATTCCTGGCTTAAAAAACAATACCCAACAGCTATGGTATTACATCGTTTGGATCGTGAAACAAGTGGTTTAATGATCTTTGCTTTGGATGAAGAGAGTCACAGAAGATTTTCAGGCTTATTTCATGACAGGTTGATTAAAAAAGAATATTTGGCATTGGTGGACGGAGTCATGATTGACGATTCAGGAGAGGTAGATGCCCCAATTGCAGAAAGCAAAACTACAGCAGGTACCATGGTAATTTCAGGACGTGGAAAAAAAAGCAGAACCAGTTATCAAGTATTGGAAAGATTCAAAAATTGTACTTTGATTGCTGCAGAAATTCACACTGGGCGCATGCATCAGGTAAGAGTGCATATGAGACATATAGGGCATCCATTATTGATTGACGCTATTTATGGCGAACGAGATCACATTACAATTGAACAGATAAAGAGAAAAAACCTAAGATTGGGCAAGTGGGTTGAAGAGGCCCCATCATTGATGAGTAGAAGTACACTACACTCTTTTAGATTGAGTTTTGAGCATCCATTAACAGACCAAATGATCAGCATCGAAGCACCATTACATAAAGACTTTAACGCTGTCCTTAGCCAATTGAGAAAATGGTCTGCTCAAAAGTAAACCAGCAATAGTATTTATCCCCTTAAAAAATCGTTGACTTTATTCCAATTGATGATCATTTAAAGAATCAAAGCTTTCTTTAACACAAATTCAACTTTAAAAACTCAATCGACATAATTTTTGGTTTTTCAAAAAAATTTGTCGGGGCTAACGACTCCTAAAGCAGTATCAAACTCCTAGTAGGCAAGATTTTTAAAATATCAGGGCTTTAAAGTCCAAAATAAAGGATTTTCTTCGACCCAAAAGGCAAAATCTGCTACGCGGATTTTGGGTTTAACTAAATTGTTCCTAATTGATTCGTCCTTAGCTGTTTATGAATACGTAATTGTCAGAATGTAAATTTGCAAAATTCATTTCGGATTTCCAATCCAAAGATTGATTAACATGACCTTCATCAGTAATACGGAACATTTTGAACCCATCACTCAACAGTTGACTTATTGCAATTTCATGTAAAGTACTATTGGTCAAAATTTCCATGATAATTATTGGTTTTTCCTTTAGCACTTCTTTAGCACCTGCGATTACTTGAGGCTCAGCTCCTTCAACATCAATTTTAATGATTTGGGGTTTAAAATCTAATTCTTTTAACAGAGAATCGAGCGAATATGCATTCAAAAAATGTTCTTTTGGTGGGTACTTTTTAAACCATGATTCGCTTTTGTATCCTTCAATTTCCATCGAGTTATATTCTGAATACAAAGCTGGAAATTCATAAAAACTTACACTTGCATTTTTACTGGAAACAATTGAATTGATCAATACAATTTCTGTATTCTTAGTATTAGTTTCCAACAAATTGAATGTTGACGGGGCAGCTTCAATGGCCACTACCCTTCCTGTACTGCCAACTAAATTCTTAGCCAACAAACTGAAATAACCCAAATGTGCCCCAATATCCAGAAATAAATCTCCATTACCTAGCTTAAGTATCAGATATTTAGCAAGTCTAATTTCAGAATCGTGGGTTTTCCCACCTGTCAAATAAATATCAGAACCAGCCGGAAGATTGATGTTCATAGTAACTCCAAAAAAACTCAATCGCTTAACCATAAAGCTTTTATGAGTAATTGGATACAAAATCAATCGAATGAGCATGCAGTACAAATAACGGACAGGATTGTGGGTAAATCTTGTTAACTTGGCCCCACTCGCTAGATTCTGCACCGTTTTTAATGAGTGCAATAATAATTCCTTTTTATCTTCTATCAAATCAATCGATTCTTTAATCAAAGTTACACCTTATCTCAGATTTTGAGCAATCAAGTAAATACTTTACGAATGTTAAATTAAAATAACTATTAATTAAATCCTATTGTTCTGATTTTCAAAGCATTAGACAACTCGCTTTTAATCATCTTCGCAATATCTTCTGATAGAATAGTTTGAGCTTGCGTTTCAGTTATTTTCTTAGTTTGGGATGCACAACGCAGATTTTGATGCTTGACTATTTCTAGTACCATTTGGCGAATGGTTCGTGCATTTCCAAAATTCTTATCTCTACGCAAATGCAGTTCACTGATGTATTTTTTCAAATCCAATTGTGCAACTTTATTCAACTTGTAGGATTTTTCCGCAAACATTCCTTCAGCTATAGCTATCAATTCATCTACAGAGTAATCATTAAATCTCAAGGTTTTATCAAACCTACTACTCAGACCTGGATTGCTCTTTATGAAATTATCCATTTGCTCAGGATAACCAGCTACAAAGACGAAAAACTGCCCTCTGTTGTCCTCCATTCTTTTTAAAATAGTTTGTATGGCTTCATCACCAAAATCGCCATGTGCTGCACCGCCTTTCAAGGATAAAGCATAGGCTTCATCAATAAATAAAACACCTCCCATTGATTCATCGATTTTATCTGATGTCTTTATGGCAGTCTGGCCAACAAAACCTGCTATCAATCCTTGTCTATCTGTTTCTACTAATTGGCCTCTTTCAATAATCCCCAAAGCCTTGTATAGTTTAGCCAATATCCTAGCGATAGTAGTTTTACCAGTTCCTGGATTTCCGATTAGTACAGTGTGAAGTGAAAAATTATTCAAAACCTCCTTATTGGAATTTTTGTAATATTTCACTAGGCCTACCATTTCATGAATCTGGGTCTTAATGTTCGACATTCCTATTAATCCGTCCAACTCCAACAGAACTTTATCTAACAATTCCTGATCAATAGGAATATCAGGACGCAATTTTGCCGACAGTAGTCCAATTTTATGAACGTCCTCAATTTCAATTAGGGCCAGTGCTTCATCTGTAGAAGTTTTAGGTTCTTCGAGAGCCATAATTTTTAGACCCAAATTGATTTTCGCTTTATCAATTAAATCATTGACAAAACGAGCATTTCCAAATGCTCTATCTCTATCTCGATAAGCAGCAGTAATTAAGTTTTTGATGTAAATACCAGCTTCAGGAGTAACCTTAACACCTTTTGATTGCATGGTGTATTCTGCTATTTCATTTAACTCTTGAGGCATATAATCAGGAAACTCATAAAATAATTTAAATCTTGATTTTAGCCCTGGATTAGAATCAATAAA
Organism: Chitinophagales bacterium; assembly: GCA_038326165.1. Lineage (GTDB taxonomy): Bacteria > Bacteroidota > Bacteroidia > Chitinophagales > Saprospiraceae > JAEUUM01. The sequence continues at coordinate 90,357 of JBBQJT010000002.1, forward strand.
ATAATTCATTTCTTTGGGATAACCAGCTACTATGACTGCAAGATCACCTTCTCCATTGGACATTTCCTTTACCAAAATCTCAATGACCTCTCTTCCAAAATCCTTACTATCATCATTGGTTCTTGCAAGTGAATATGCCTCATCTATAAATAGAACTCCGCCTTTGGCTTTTTCAATAGCTTCCCTGACCTTAGGTGCTGTTTGTCCAATGTACTCACCAACCAAATCAACTCTATCTACTTCATGCACATGCCCTTTGGATAACAAACCCATCTTTTTATAGAGCTTTCCCATCATTTTGGCCACTGTTGTTTTTCCAGTGCCTGGATTGCCCATAAATACGGAGTGCACACTAATATCAACATCTTCCTTAAAACCACGATCCTTTCTTAGCTTTAAAAACTGAAGATAATTGGCATGATCTCGAACTTTCAGTTTTATTTCCTTTAAACCAATTAGTGCGTCTAACTCTTTGAATACTTCTTCAAAACTGAGCGATTCATCCAATTCTTCATTAAGATAAAATGTTTGTTGATGGTGAGGTAGAATGATACCAGAAATACCTTCTTCAAAGGAATCTTGAACTTCGAAAGGGATTGTTGCCAAAAGTCTATCAAGAAAAACAAGCTCGGCAGTATAGATATCTTTTCTCCATGACCCTCTTACATTAGACCCCCAACCAGCGGTTAATCTAATGGTCTCTTCCCTTTTCTCAACTCTGATAAGCCTTATGACTTGACCTTTAAGTTCCCTTCCTTCGTTGAAAAATTTACAATAAAGCTCACATTGCCAAGCTCGAAGTTCATTGTTGTTTTTTAGAATTATTTCAACATAAACATACCTGGTTTCTTCTTCACTGAAATTCTTAAAATACTGCCTATCAAACTCTAGTACGTCATCATAGGGCCCTTCGTATAATTTTAGAGATTGCACTTCGAGGTAAGAATCTACGCCATCCAACAATTTTCCATCAGCCTCCTCAACATAGAAATATTTAGTGGCTACCTTCTCGCCTTCAATCCAAGCTTCCCAATAGTATGTCCCCTTTTTCCAAAAAGATCCCTCTTTTTTATTTCCCCAGCCTTCTCTTAGAAAAACAATGTTGTCATACTTGCTAACTTTTCGCTTAAATGGCAGAGAGCAGATTTCCTTTTTATCTTTTTTTATTGAAAAACATTTCAATTCAAGATCAACTTCCCAATCCTCTTCATCAAAAAATTTGTTATAAAAAGATAGCTCAGCATAAACGTAGCTTGTATCAAATCGATCAAAAACTTGGCGATATTTCTTGCGATTATCGGCAAGCCATTCAGTAGATGAATAAACTTTCAGCTCCCTGAATTTGTACTTTTTTGCAATAGGATGGTAATGAGAAATATCTGACATATCTTTTATAACGCATTTTTCTTTAAAGTTACACGCCATAAAATTAAATAATTTATCAGAGAATTGAAAATTCTTTGCAATAAATTGATTTTCATGCAACAAAATAAGCATAATTTGCATCTATAAGTTGTCTCGAAAACCTTTTAATTTGTAGGTTTGTTATTCCTTTGCAAGAAAAACCAGAAAGAATGAAGTACTTGATTTGTTTGTTGTTCTCATTGCTGACTATCACAAAAACCTTGTCACAACAGGATTGTACGAATGCAATTCCTGTTTGCCAAACAACAAAATTGGATGGATTAACTGGAATTGGTGATGCAGATTTTTTTCCTGGTTTCACAGATGCTGGTTGCTTGGGTGATGAGAACAACTCGATATGGGTTTATTTTCAAATTGATGCTTCGAGTCCCAATCCAAGTACCTTGGCGTTCACAATAGCTCCAGTAGGTGGATTAGGTGAGGACTATGACTGGGCATTGTTTGCCCCAGGTGCATTTTGTGGTGCACTAGGAATCCCTATCAGGTGTTCTGCTGCACCAGCCAATTGTGGCAATTGTCCAAACACTGGATTGCAATTTGGAGAAGGCTTTCCCCTAGATATAGAAACAAAAGCAACTGGTGATGGTTATTTACCCATTATTAGTGTAATTCCTGGTGAATCCTACTATCTTTTAATCAACAATTTTTCAGGAAATGCACCTGGATTTCAGATATCTTTTGGTGGTTCAGCCATTTTAGATTGTACACCAGACCCACCTTGTCAAATGCAAGTATTTGCTCCAATAGATATAACTGTTTGTCAAGCAGAAACCTTGCCTTTTGACGTTTCTGTGTCTGAACTTGGAGGAGGTGGCCTAGTAGATTGGGAATGGACTGCCGTACCTGCGATTGCTGTTAGTTTTTTAGATGACCCTACTTCTCAAAAGCCAACTATAACAATTCCTCAAACATTCAGCGGTGTTATAACCTATACTGTAAGAGGAATTAACCCCATATGTTCAGATGTAGAAGAATATAAAATCACTGTACTTCCAGCGCCAATTGTCACGTTACAACCTCTCCCAAATCTTCTTTGCACAACACAGGATCCAATACAACTTACTTTTAATCCCCCTGGCGGATTTTTTACTGGATTTGGACCTGTAGATCCCTCGGGAATATTAGATCCTAGCAATTGGGGTGATGGATTTTTCACGCTCACCTATTCAGTAGCTGCACCAAATGGATGTGTCAGCAATGACGAAATCGATCTTGAAATTTACGCAGGCCCCAATGCCGAAATAGAGTTTCTACCAGAAATTTGCGTATCTGACGCATTTGGTCAAGTATTTGCAGCAGAAACCGGAGGAATTTGGACTGGACCAGTAAACCAACAAGGAATATTCTTTCCACCTAAACTTGGACCTGGCACTTATCCAATAAGTTACACACTTACTGATGGTTTTTGTACCTCAAAAGAAGAATCTGTTATTGTTATAGTTCCTTTGCCAATTGTAACTATATCAGATCCAGGTCCTTCGTGTACCACTTCCTTAAAAACTATTGTAAATGTAACGCCAAAAGGTGGAAAATGGATTGGAATTCCAGATACTTCTAATACGTTTAATCCATCGCTATTAGGGCCAGGGTCTTATAATTCAATATACTCTTACATTGACCTTTATGGCTGTAAGAATGCTGATACCATCCAATTTATCATAAATGAACCCCCATTTGCAACCGTTTCTACGACAGCGCAAATTTGCAACTCAACGGATAACAACAACACAACCATTCTGAACTTTTCGGATTTCGTTACTGGGGGAGATAAAACCGGTACTTGGACTGATCTAAACGGATCTGGTGCAACTGGAACGTTGCCAATTTCAGATTTTAATGGTGTGGCTCCAGGATTTTATGATTTCAGATACACGACCAAATCTGCAAAGGCTCCTTGTACTGAGGAGACTTACATTCTTACAGTTGAGGTAGTAGAATGTAAATGCCCATTAATAAGCTTAGTAGCTGGTGCGACACTCTGTAATGACAATGACAATCTAGATTTATCAACATTGGTTTTGAACTCCAATACTGGTAATTGGAGCATAACAAGCACTCCTTCAGGTGTTAACGACATCACATTATCAGGTTCTTTAATAAATGCTACAGGTGCGGACGCAGGTAACTACACCTTAACCTTTACCCTCATTAATACTCCACCTGCTGGCTGTCCATTAACAGGCACAAGTACAATATTAGTTAATGCCCTGCCACAGGTTAATTTTTCCTCTGTTAAACCTATATTGTGCAATAAAACAACTGGAAGCTTTCCTACACAAATCAATTTGTTTGGTTTAATCTCTTCTGGAGATTTGACCGGAATATGGATTGATCAAAATGGATCAGGAGCATCAGGGCCATCTAATAACCTCAATTTTCTTGGGGTAGCGCCAGGTACATATGTATTTCAATATACCACCAACAATGCAGTGGCGCCTTGCACCAACATATCAAAGGACATAACGATTGAGATTCAAGATTGCGATTGTCCAAATACTGACCTAACAAACCTTTCGTCTTGGTGCAATTCTACTGCAAGTATTGATTTGAATTCACTTAAACTTACTCCAGAGAGCGGGCTTTGGTCAATCAAACCATCAGGTCTTCCAAACCCAGCGACCTTAACCGGTTCAAATCTAAATATCCTGAATAAGTCACAAGGCAACTATATCATAACCTATACATTGTCAAATGTCCCTCCAGCAGGATGCCCAGCTTCCGCAGATTTGACAATTGAACTCTCTGACCAACCTGCCGCAACAGTTGCACCAGATATCACTGTTTGCAACAGCAGCTCAGGTGGTCAAAATACAAGTATCAATTTTTCTGGTTTAATACTTAGTGGTGATAATTTTGGAACTTGGACTAAAATTGATCCTGTTACAACTACAGGTACTTTCCCAAATATCAATTTCAATGGCGCAACACCCGGCACCTACACCTTCAATTATAGTTTGCTTGCAAATGCTCCTTGCACAGATGTAAATTTGACAACTGTAGTAATTGTTAAGAATTGTGATTGTCCTCCATTAGGTTTTTCATCTAATAATGAAATTTGTGGAGACAACAATGCCACATTGAATCTTAATTCTTTGGTCATTTTAGCAGACCCTGGAATCTGGTCCGTAAAAACAAAACCAGCAGGTTCTGGCAACAACTTAATTACGGCGAATCAATTAAACTTAGTTGGCCAACCAGTAGGCAATTATGTTCTAACTTATACTTTGAATACCAATCCTCCAGTTGGATGCCCTCCGACTGCTGATGTAATTGTATCAGTTATTGCACCTCCTTCAGTGACATTATTACCCGGCACAATAGTATGTAACTCTACTGGCTCAGGGCAATATATTGCCATATTGGATTTGTTCAGTTTAATAAGTTCAGGTGACAAAACAGGAACTTGGCAGGATACCAATAATTCAGGATCTACTGGACCTTCGAATTTAAAAGACTTTACAGGCGTTGCACCAGGCACATATATATTTACCTATACAACTGGAAATGCCCAAGGTCCTTGTTCAGAAGTAAGTAAAACTATATCTATAACGGTAGAAAACTGTGCTTGCTTAAGCGTTGCCACTTCATCTCCGGGAACCCAATGTACAAGTACAGGACTATTGAATTTACAAAATTTTACGATTACAACCATACCAGGTACTTGGAGTGTTATTAATAGTCCAGCGGGATCACCAACTGGATTAATTTCAAACAATCAATTTAATCTTACTGGTGCAATATCTGGTGTTTATACCATACAATTCAATTTAAATCAAACTCCACCGCAAGGCTGCCCAACAAATAGCACCCAAACTATTACAGTAGTAAAAGCTCAATCTGCTGGTTCGGCCGCAGCTCCAATCGGTTTCTGCATCAACAATGCAACTTTTGTGCAGCTAGGCAATCAACTTTCTGGTGCAGATCAGGGCGGAACTTGGAGTGAAATAAGTAACATTCCATCGATTGGGAATAGCTCTAATATTATTGCTGGTCAATTCAATGCTGCTGGTCAAAATTCAGGAACATACACCTTACGGTACACCGTTTCTCCTGGAAATCCATGTCCAAGTGCATTTACTGATGTAATCATCACCGTTAACCCAAACCCGATTGCCGATGCAGGAGTAGATCAAGAATTAACCTGTATCATAACGCAAGCCACAATTGGTTCTTTAGCAGCTGCAGGACTAAATTACCAATGGACAGGCGGCAATTTACCAAACCCTAATAGCTCGGTTAATACAACTGATATTCCCGGAACATATATTCTAACTGTCACTAATGCAATAACCGGCTGCACCAACTCTGACCAAGTGATTGTCAAAGCTTCTTCAGATATCCCAGCTCCCGTTAAATTGATAACCAGAAATATAAGTTGTTCTGGAGAGAATGATGGTAAAATTCAATTTGAATCATTTTCGGGCGGTGTTGGTCCATTTGAAGTATTCTTGAATGGTACCAGTTATCAACAGGCACAATTTTTCAATAAGCTTGGTGCAGGAATATATATACTTGAAATAGTAGATGCCAATGGATGTGAATCCAAAACAATCATCGAACTGACTGAACCTATAATTGCCTACTTGGAACTAGGAGCTGATGTTACAATTGATTTTGGTGACAGCTTATTACTTGAACCATTTATCAACATTCCTTTGAGTGAAATAGATACAATAATATGGGATCCATTGATCAACAAGAATTGCCCTGGATGTTTTGAACATTATGTTTACCCATATTTCTCTACACCGCTTAGAATCAAAGTGATTCAAAAAAATGGTTGTTTGGTTGAAGACATTATGAACATAAAAGTGAACGTAAACAGACCACTTTATATGGGTAATGCCTTTTCTCCAAATGATGATCTGCAAAATGATCGATTTTATCCATTTGCAGGAGATTTAGTAACCAATATTGAGCTCTTCCAAATTTTTGATCGTTGGGGCAATCTCATATACCAAGCAAACGATTTTGAACCAGGGGATTATGATAGTGGTTGGGATGGTATGTTTAATGGCAAAAAATGCAATACCGGTGTTTACGTTTATGTGGTAGTTGCTAAATTCATTGATGGTGCATCGGTCTTATTTAAGGGTGATGTGAACCTTATGCGTTAAAAATTTACGAAAGATTTACATTAAAATAGTCCAATTCTATTAAGAGTTGGACTATTTAACATTTTCAGTCGACCAACGATTGCTTGAAGATTTAGCTTATGATGTACATTTGCATCATTAAATTAGAAAAACTTAAATTAAAAATTCATTTCATGAAACGATTGTTTTCCATATTACTAATTGCAGGGCTTTTTACCTCTGTAAATGCGCAAACTGAACCACCAAAGAACTGGTTCAATTTAGATCAAGGCATTGATAATTACCCTGGTATGTCAGTTGATAACACTTACAAAACTTTACTGAATGGCAAAATTCCTCAAAAAGTCATTGTGGCAGTAATCGATGGAGGAGTAGATCCTCTTCATGAAGATTTAAAAAATGTAATGTGGAAGAATCCTCGTGAAATACCAGGAAATAATATCGACGATGATCGCAATGGCTATATTGATGATATTTATGGGTGGAACTTCATCGGTGGCAGAGATGGCAAAAACGTAAGCAAGGATAATTTGGAAATAACCAGATTGGTGCGTGCTTATAAAGCAAAATTTGCAAACGTTGACCCTACAAAGTTAAAAGGTGACGAAAAGAAGCTCTATGACAAATATATCGTCATGGAAAAGGACGTAACCAAAGAAAGGACTCAAGCAGAAAATAGTGTCAAACAATACATCGAAATGAGATCTAATTTGGTTAACGCTGAGACGAAGATAAAGACTTATTTGAACAAGGATGTTATCACTCAAGAGCAGCTAGATTTAATCAAAAACACGGACAGTCCAGAACTGAAAGAGGCAATAACCATTGTTGGTCAAGCTCTAAAAAATGGATATAGCTCTGAAGATCTACAGCAAGGTATTGATTTTTTTAAGAGCAAATCTGAATACCAGTATAGTTTAGATTTTGATCCACGATCTATAGTTGGAGATAAATACCTTAAAATAGACGAGAAATTCTATGGCAATCCAGACATTAAAGGTCCTGATGCATTTCACGGTACACACGTAGCTGGTATAATAGGTGCTGAGCGTGGAAATAATCTAGGAATTGAAGGTGTAGCAAATAACGCCATCATCATGGGTGTGCGTTGCGTTCCTGATGGGGATGAAAGAGACAAAGATGTAGCCAATAGTATCAGATACGCTGTTGACAATGGCGCGAAAGTGATCAACATGAGTTTTGGAAAATCATACAGCTGGAACAAAAAAGCTGTCGATGAAGCAGTAAAATACGCTGCTAGCAAAGATGTATTATTGGTGCATGCGGCAGGAAATGACGGTAAGAATAATGATACAAGTGACAACTTTCCTAATGACACCTATGAGAAATCTGGTATGTTCAAATCAAAGCAAGCAAAGAACTGGGTGGAAGTTGGAGCTTTGAGTTATAAAACTGGCGAAGACGCAGCTGCAAGATTCTCAAATTATGGTAAAAAGAATGTTGACGTTTTTGCTCCTGGAGTAGCAATCTATTCAACCACTCCCGATGGAAATTATGGAGATGCTCAGGGCACAAGTATGGCCGCTCCTATGGTTGCTGGCGTAGCAGTTATGTTAAGAGGATACTATCCTACACTATCAGCAGAACAAGTTAAGGAAATCCTTATGAAATCTTCAACCAAGAATAACGCTAAGGTTAAAAAGCCAGGTTCCTCTGAACTGGTTCCTTTCTCTTCTCTTTCTGCTTCTGGTGGTGCTGTCAATGTGGCTGAGGCTATCAGATTGGCGTCCAAAACAAAAGGAAAAAATAAAATGAAAGCTGCTGGAGCTGATGGCCCTCTAGGCACATCCGGAAAATCAAAAACTTAATACTCATAAAAAAGCCCGATTATTTTTAATCGGGCTTTTTTTATATGCTTATATCTGATAAATATTCTTCACCAAAGGCTTCATTGAGCTTCTTGAGTATTGCCTTCTTGTTGAATTGTATTTCATGTTTCATTGGGGCTGAATCAACTTCCAAATACAAAATACCATTTTTAATTGATTGAACTTTGGTGTAATTGGCAAACGTTCTTCCCATCAAAGCTTCCCAATTTAAGCGAAGGTTGGCTTCATTCAGTCTCCGTTTGATGGTTGGCGACTGCCTAAATTGAGTCAAAAGCTCAGAAAGTCTTTGTTCGTTATACCTTTTCATAAAATTACTTCACCGTTATCGAAATGAAATATACGGTATTCTGAATTAGTTTCAATAAGTAATCGCTCTAATCTATCAGTAGTAGTATCAGAAATAAAAACCTGACCAATATTTTTATGCTGAATTATTTCTAGCAAATGCTTTACACGATACATATCTAACTTGTCAAACAAATCATCCAAAACTAAAATAGGGCTTTTCTTTAGTTTGTGTTGAATATAGGTGTAAGCCGCCAAAAGCATAGAAAACAATACAGATTTTATCTGACCCTGTGAACCAAACTGCTTGAGATCCTTATCGTCCAAACTCAAATGAATATCATCTCTATGAATGCCGACTGTGGTTCTGCCTAGAATTAAATCTTTGGCTAAAGATTGGTCCAATAAACTTTGGTATCCTTCCTCAAGCTGAGATTCATAATTGAAGCTTAACTTACCAATTTCACCCGAAATCAATCTAAAATAATCTAATATTTCCTCTTCCAAATTGGTCAAGAGCTCTTTCCTTGCTTCAAATATAAATTGACCAAATCCCGTAAGCTGTAAATTATAACTGTTGATCAAATCATAATTAACTGTTGAAATATTAGGCCCGTGCATCTTAAGATAAGCATTTCTTTGCTTGAGTACTTTTTGATATTCATTTAATTTGAAAGCATACTGTAGATCAAGTTGACATAAAATGGAGTCAAAATATCTTCTTCTTTCTTCTGATTGACCTTGTATGAGTTCGGTATCCGATGGTACTACCATGATCAATGGAATCAAGCCCAAGTGTTCACTTAACTTGGCATAAGGTACACCGTTGCGTTCTAAGGATTTTCGGCCCTGTGACGGAATCTTGAGCACAATGTGCTCTGTTTGCTGTAAAAATTCATTTTCGAACCATGCCTCAACTCTTGAAAACTCAGTACCCTGCATAATCAAATGTTCATCCTTGTTGAGAAAATGACTTTTACCAAAACAAAGTGAATGAATTGCATCCAACATGTTTGTTTTTCCAGCTCCATTTCTACCAACAAAGCAATTAACCCTCAAATCAAAGTGTACATCAATGGACTTCAAATTTTTAAATTGCACCAACTTGAGGTGTATTAGTTTCAACAGAGAAGAATTTTATGCAAATATGAGCTATTTTCGTTTCGTCCAAAGCATCAAACTTGGTTTAATGATAGTTATGATGCTAAATTTACAATTCAAAATCGTATATACCTCTTATGACCCAAGTTTTGACCAAGCCTAAAAAGGCAATAGCTAAAAAATCTGAATTTACAAAGGAGCAATATCTTACATGGTTTGAAACTATGCTCAGGATTCGTCGCTTTGAAGAAAGAACATTAATGATGTATTCACAGCAAAAAATCAGAGGATTTTGTCATGTTTATATCGGACAGGAAGCAATTGCGGCCGGTCTTGTTTCTGCACTTCGGAAGGAGGATGGAATCGTAACAGCATACAGGCAGCACGGGATCGCTATTTCAAGAGGAATATCAACAAAGAGCGCATTAGCAGAATTGTTCGGAAAGGTTACAGGTTGCGGCAAGGGTAAAGGAGGATCCATGCACTTCTTCTCAAGGGAACATAAATTCTTCGGTGGAAATGGAATTGTTGGAGCCCAAATACCAATTGGAACAGGAATAGCATTCGCCGAAAAATATAAAGGAACTGATAATTTGTGTGTAACCATGTTTGGAGACGGAGCTGCCCGCCAAGGCGCACTATATGAGTCATTCAATATGGCCATGACTTGGAAATTGCCTGTACTGTACATCTGTGAAAACAACCAGTATGCAATGGGAACTTCGGTAGAAAGAACAAGTAATGTTCATGATCTTTATAAAATTGGCGCTGCGTTTGAAATGCCAAGTGAAGCCGTAGATGGAATGAATCCAGAATCTGTTCACAGAGCTCTAGCTAAAGCAGCAGAGCATATTAGAAGTGGAAAAGGCCCTTATTATTTAGAAATTAAAACATATAGATACAGAGGGCATTCAGTGTCTGATCCGGCTAAGTATCGCAGTAAAGATGAGGTACAAGAATACATGGATATCGACCCCATTAAGACAACTGAAGAAACAATTTTAAAAAATAAAATTGCAACGGTAGAGGAGCTTCAGCTGATAAAGGATAATATTAAAAATGAAATAGAAGAGGCAACAGTATTTGCTGAAGAATCGCCACTTCCAAAGCCTGAAGGACTGTACGAAGACAACTATGTTCAAGCAGATTATCCTTACATGAAAGATTAATTTGAGTGAATAGCTAAAAAAATCATTCAATAAATGTGGGTCAATTGCGACTAGATTGTAACATTATATTCAAAACAAGCGTACATTTGCGAAAATTTTCAGAAACCAAAAGGTATCATGGCAAAACGCAGTGAAGAAGCATCAGCACAGTTAATTGATCTAGATCAGGTAACAAACAACGTAGGAGATTTCTACGAAAAGTACAAAAACATCTTATTAGGTGTTATTGGAGGTATAGCAGTATTGACAATAGGCTATTGGGCTTACAACAACTTCTATGTAGCTCCTAATCAAAAAGAAGCAGTTTCTCAAATGGCCAGAGCACAAAGATTATTTGAGCGAGATTCATTTGCGGCAGCACTATCGAATCCTGGAGGAGGTTTTCCCGGCTTTGCTGATGTAGCAAAAAAATATTCAGGGACACCTGCTGGGAACCTAGCCAATTATTATGCTGGAGTTTGCCTTTTGAATACAGGAAAACCTGCCGATGCAGCAAAATATCTGGAATCGTTTGATCCTGAGGGAAGCTTATTGACAATCATGAAAAGCAACTTGTTGGGTGATGCATATGCTGATCAAAACCAACTAGACAAAGCAATCAGTCAATACAAAAAGGCTTCTAGCACTGATAACGAAGCTTTGACACCCATGATTTTAATGAAAGTGGGAATGCTTTCTGAAAAAATGGGTAAAATAGCTGATGCAAAAGAGGCTTATCAAAAAGTTAAAGATGATTATGGAAATACTTCTTTTGGCCGTCAGGTTGAGAAGTATCTATCCAGAGTAAGTGAATAATTCATTTATTCATATCTTTGAAAGGTGGCTGAGTTTCTCAGCCACCTTTTTTAGTTTAACAAAAAAATACAATGGCAGGAATCTATAAAAAACCAAAAAACGAATTAGCCCATCCAAAGTCTCCCAAAGATCTCAAAATCGGTATTGTGGTCTCTTTATGGAATGACGAAATAACTGATGTGCTCAAGAAGGATTGTCAGAAAACTTTAATTGAGGCAGGTATTACCTCTGAAAACCTGGTTCATGCAAATGTACCAGGAGCCTTTGAATTGCCATTTGGTGCACGAACATTGCTCTCCTCAATGAAACTGGATGCTGTTATCTGCCTTGGGTGTGTTATACGTGGAGCTACACCGCATGATGACTATATCAATACCGCTGTTGCAAATGGAATAACACAGTTATCTCTGGCTTCTGGAAAACCAGTAATATATGGTGTACTCACCGTTCTAAATGAAGCACAAGCAGTTGAAAGAGCAAGTGGCCCCATTGGCAGAAAAGGTGTTGAGGCTGCAAATGCAGCTCTTGCAATGATTGGATTAAAAGAAACCTTTCTTGAACCTTCAACTAAAATAGGATTTTAATGAAATTAACACATATACACGCTGGACTTTTCAAGCTTGACGGAGGTGCAATGTTTGGTGTAGTCCCCAAAAAGATGTGGAACAAGTTGAATCCTTCAGATGAAAATAATATGTGTACTTGGGGTATGCATTGTATTTTGATTCAAACTGGCGAAAAATATATACTTGTTGATACTGGAATGGGAAACAAACAAGATGACAAATTTAAAAGTCACTTTGAACCGCATGGCCCTTATGAATTGGTGAATGAATTGAATAAAATCAATATTGCTCCAGAACAAATAACAGATGTATTCTTAACACATTTGCATTTCGACCATGTTGGTGGAGCAGTTAAAAAAGATGAAGGCGGTCATTTGGTAGCAACATTTCCAAATGCAGTTTATTGGAGCAATAGAATACACTGGGAATGGGCAATGAATCCAAACCCTAGGGAAGCAGCAAGTTTTTTGAAGGAGAATTTTGTACCTCTTCTAGAACAAAATAAAGTCAAGTTTATTGAAAAATCTGGCGATGAAATAGCCCCCGGTATTAAAACCATATGGCTTTATGGACACACTGAGGCAATGATGGGTCTAGAAATCAATGACAATGGCAAAAAATACTATTACTTGGCTGACCTGATTCCTTCAAGTTTCCATATTGGCTTGCCATACATCATGAGTTATGATTTGCGACCATTGATCACCTTGGAAGAAAAAACAAGTATTCTAAATAAAATGGTGGATGAAAATGCAATTTTATTAATAGAACATGACCCAACTACCTATGCAGTGACTCTAAAAAGAGATGATCATGGCAGAATAGTCAAGCATGAAAGCATAGTTTTGTAAGCAATATAAAATGGAAGCAAAAGACTGGAGTTTTATTTTAAATCATTTAGGGGAAGATAGAGAAAACTATTTCAATGCGGTGTCTCCACCTATAATTCAAAGCAGCAACTTTGCATTCAGGAATGTTGAACATTTTCGTGAATCCATTTCGGATGAAATGGAGCACACCATTTATACAAGAGGAGTTAACCCAAGTGTAAATATCCTTAGAAAGAAATTAGCTGCATTAGAGAGCACCGAAGACGCATTAATTTTTAGCAGCGGAAGTGCGGCAATTGCGGCAGCGATGATGTCACAGCTTGCTTCTGGAGATCATGTAGTCTGTGTAAAATCACCGTACAGCTGGACCCATTCCTTGCTTACTAAATATTTGACAAGATTTGGGGTAACAACTGATTTTGTTGATGGCACCAAACTTGAATCTATAGAAGAAGCAATTAGAGCCAACACCAAAATACTTTATTTGGAAAGTCCTAATACCTTCTATTTCGAACTCCAAGATCTGGAAGCTTGCACTAGGATCGCCAGAAAACATGGCTTAGTCACCATGATAGACAACAGTTTTGCTTCTCCAGTTTTGCAAAATCCAGCTGATTTTGGCATAGACTTAGTCATCCATAGTGCAACCAAATATCTAAATGGACATTCTGATGTGGTAGCTGGTGTAGTATGCGGAAGCAAAAAATTAATTAAGCAAATTTTTGAAAATGAATATATGACTTTAGGTCCTATTATCAGCCCAGCTGATGCAACATTGGTGACAAGGGGATTGAGAACATTGATACTTAGAGTGCATAAGAGTTCGGAAAGTGGTCAAGAAATTGCCAATTGGCTTGCCGAACTGAATTGTGTCAGTGCTATTAGTTACCCTTTCCACCCCACCCATCCACAATATGAACTGGCAATAAAACAAATGAGGGGTGGCGGCGGACTTATAACTTGTTATTTCAAGTCTGATAGTAAAGCACAAATGCAGTCATTTATTGATTCCCTGAAGATGTTCCTAATTGCTGTCTCATGGGGAGGCCACGAATCATTGGTGATGCCAGCGGTAGCATTTCATGATGTAAAAAACCGGCCAGACAGTGCTTATCCAATCCATATGGTTAGATTCTATATCGGTCTGGAAGATCCAAAATTATTAATGAAAGATATAGAAAACGCCTTGCACATTGCCAAATTATGGAGCTGAACTGAAACATCAACAGAAATTATTTGTTAAGCAAGAATGATTTATAAAAGTCTAAGAGAATGTGCAAATGATCTTGAAAAGACAGGTCAATTAACCAGAATAAAAACACCTGTCAGTACAGATCAAGAATTGGCTGAAATCCATCGAAGAGTGTACGAATCGCAAGGTCCTGCTTTACTGTTTGAAAATCTGATTGAAAGTCAATTTCAAGCCATTTCAAATATTTATGGCACACATGAAAGAACAGATTATCTGTTTAGAGACACCATTAAGGCAGTAAAGAAGATAATTGAAATTAAAGCCAAACCTGAAAGGCTCTTGGATCATCCCTTCTCATACTTGTCCGTTCCTTATACAGCACTCACAACTTTACCTAAAAAAACAAGGAACAAGCCTGCTTCTATGCAGTTTGAGACTACCATTGATAAACTGCCTTTGATTAAATCCTGGCCTTTGGACGGAGGAGGATTCGTGACATTGCCTCAAGTACTTAGCATGCCGCCTGGGTCTAGTAAAATATTGGAGAGTAATCTTGGTATGTATCGAATTCAGCTTTCAGGAAATCAATATAAACTCAATGAAGAAATAGGACTTCACTATCAAATCCATAGAGGAATCGGAGTTCACCACCAACAATACAACATTTCTGAAGAACCATTTAAAGTTGCCATATATATTGGAGGATTGCCTTCACATGCTTTGTCCGCTATTTTTCCGTTGCCTGAAGGTATGAGTGAGTTGACCTTTGCAGGAATGCTAGCAGGCAGGAGATTTCGATACTTTCCATATGATGGCTATATGGTGTCAGGAGATGCGGATTTTTGTATTCTAGGCGAAGTCGACAAAAGTAGTTTAAAACCTGAAGGACCCTTTGGTGATCATTTAGGTTACTATAGTCTGGAGCATATGTTCCCCTATATGAAAGTCAAACATGTGTTCCATCGCAAAGACCCATTATGGCATTTCACGATTGTAGGACGCCCTCCTCAGGAAGATTCTAGTTTCGGGTATTTGATCCATCAATTGGTTGCGGAATTGACCCCTGGAGAATTCCCTGGAATCAAGGAAATTCATGCTGTTGATGTGGCGGGTGTTCACCCACTTTTACTTGCAATAGGTTCAGAAAGATATATGCCTTTTCGAGACAAAAAACCCGAAGAAATACTAACTATCGCCAATAGAGTTCTGGGCTCAGGTCAAACATCACTTGCAAAATATTTGATTATTGTTGACGGAAATGAACATTCAGAACTAGACACCCACGATTTTGAACATTTTTTCAAACATGTATTACAACGAATAGATTGGCGGAGAGACTTACATTTTTATACCAATACCACAATAGATACGCTTGATTATTCGGGTACAAGTCTAAACTCTGGTTCTAAGGTGGTTTGGGCAGTTTGTGGACCGGTTTTGCGAGAATTGAGTGTTGAAATACCAAAAGCTGATAGTATTCAAGCAGTTAAAAAAATGGCACTGCCTGCTCAAGGAATATTATTATTGGAAATTGAGGAACATACTGAAGCTAAACTTGAAATGATCAATACCTTATTGTTATCGCTAAACGAGTTAGACTTGAGTGGATTTCCACTTATTGTATTGGTTGACGATGCAGATTTTGCAGCCGCCAATTGGGCCAATTTCCTTTGGGTAGCTTTTACACGCAGCAACCCAGCAAAAGATATTTATGGTGTAAATTCCAAAACAGTAAACAAACACTGGGGTTGCGAAGGTTCATTGGTCATTGATGCGAGAAAAAAATCGCACCATGCGCCAGAATTAGAAGTTGATAAAGCTGTGTCACGAAAAGTAGATGGTATGTTCAATAAAGGGGGTGAACTTTATGATTTAATTCCTAAATTACTTTGAGCAACCATCCACTACCTCTCAAATTCATTGAGCGACTTCAATCCGAGTTTGCTGAAAAAGCCTCTTTAGTTTTAGAGGCAATGGATACCCAACCGCCGGTAAGTATCAGGAAGCATCCATTGAGGCAATATCAGCATGATTCATCGTTGAACCAAGTTGCTTGGAATAAACAAGGAATCTATTTAGAAGAACGTCCAATATTCACTATTGACCCATTATTTCACGCAGGTGCCTATTATCCTCAAGAAGCAGGCAGCATGATCTTGGGCCATATAATGGAAAGTTTGGGATTATCACGGCAAGAAATTTACGTATTGGATTTGTGCGCGGCTCCTGGTGGAAAATCCAGCTTAATACTGGATAAACTTCATAAAACCTCACTACTAGTTGCAAATGAAACAATCGGAAACAGATGCACTATACTTGCTGAAAATCTTGCACGTTGGGGTTACCCGAATTATATGATCACCCAATCAGATCCAAATAAATTTGGCCAATTGAGGCAACTATTTGACATGATTTTGATCGATGCACCTTGCAGTGGAGAAGGATTATTTAGAAAGGATATTGAAGCCAGAAATCATTGGTCAGAAAACAATGTTGAACTCTGTTCGGCCAGGCAAAAAAGAATTGTTAACGATTCAATACCTGCTTTGAAGGATGACGGTATATTAATTTACAGTACTTGCACCTACAATGCCGATGAAAATATCAAACAGGTCATTTCAATCTGCAATCACTACCAAATGGAAACTATTCCAATCCCAATGGATACCAAGTGGAATATCATGGAGATCAATATTAAAGGTAAAACGGGGTATCAATTTGCACCCGGTGTGACAAAAAGTGAAGGATTCTTTATTGCTGTCATGAAATTTCAAACAAAAAACTATTCAGCAATAGTACCCAAAAAATCAAAGAAATTATTAGCCGAATTGGTAAACCTACCAGAAGAAATTATTCAATTAAAAGAAGGATACAAAGCCAGAAAGGATAAGCTAGACCACTTTTTCTCCGCAAGTGAAAGGCATTGGGATTTTGTATCAGAGATTGCTGAATATATTTTTATCAAACAACCTGGAACTGAATTAGGCACTTTTAAAGCCAAAAAGTTCATACCAAGTCAAGCACTGGCCCACTCTTTGAACTTTAAACTTTCAGGAATCCAACATCAAGAACTCAACAAAACAAATGCGTTGGATTATCTTAGAAGAGGTACCCCGGTCATCCAAGACATTAAAGATGGTTGGAATTTGATTTGTTACGAGTCGCTACCCCTTGGCTGGGCAAATGTAGCAAATGGAAGATTCATCAACAAATTGCCAATGGAACTACGGATCAGAAATTTTTAAGTTAATTCTTTGTAAATAAATTTCACTATTCTTTTTTAGACTAATTCCAAATAGTACTTTTGAGCTTTCAATTATTTAAAAGCCAATAAAAAGATCAAAAGTATGAAAATTCATTCAGTGTTAGCCTTTGTTTTGATGATAATGCTATCAAGCACCCTATCCTTTTCACAAAATTCAGATATTTTTCTTACTGACACTTTAGATCAAATCAACGTAATAGATTTCAATAATCTAGGAGGCATATCTCGGATGGCAGATATTCAATCCAATGTTATTTACGCTGGCAAAAAATCTGAAGTAATCCGACTCGACAATGCTAACATGGATTTGAGTTCTAACAATGCCCGCCAAGTATTTGGGAAAGTTCCGGGCTTGAGTATTTGGGAAAATGACGGTTCTGGGATACAGATTGGGGTTGCAACAAGAGGATTGAGTCCAAACAGGTCCTGGGAATTCAGCGTAAGGCAAAATGGCTATGACATTTCATCTGATGTTTTCGGCTATCCAGAATCCTACTTTTCACCACCTATGGAAGCATTGGATCGGATTGAGATTATCCGTGGAGCTGCGTCATTACAATTTGGTCCTCAATTTGGAGGTCTACTCAACTATCAAATCAAAAAAGGAGACCCAAATAAGCCTTTTACTTTTGAAGCACAACAAACACTTGGTTCGTATGGTTTGTGTAATAGCTACTTCGCTATTGGTGGCACTATTAAAAGATTCAGCTATTACGGTTATATACACTACAGAGAGGCTGAAGGATGGCGCGACAATAGTAAATATAAAATAGCGACTGGATATTTGTCTCTTAGCTACCTAATCAGCAAAAAAATTAAATTGAGTGCTGAATATACCAAGATGGATTACAGGAGCCAGCAAGCTGGTGGCTTAACTGACCTGCAATTTCAAAACAATCCTCAAACATCCAGTCGAAGTCGCAATTGGTTTGGCACACCTTGGAATGTAGCATCTCTAACAATTGATTATTCAATTAGCAACACCTTAAGTTTAACAGTTAAATCATTCCTTACCATGGCTGAAAGAAACAGTGTTGGGTTTGTAAAACCAATAACCACGCTTGATTCGATCAACAACCTTAACAATCAATATGCAGCCAGACAAGTTGATCGTGATGCGTACAATAATTTTGGAGCCGAGGCAAGGCTCAGCTGGAAATACAAAATAAAAGGGAGTGAAAACGTAATTGCGGGCGGGATTAGGGCATACAACGGACAAACTAAAAGAAATCAATTAGGAACTGGAACTACTGGCAACAATTTTGATTTGAATCTATCGTCAGGTGATTTTCTAAGATCCCTTAATTTTGACATCAAAAATTATGCTTTATTTGCTGAAAATATATTTGCCATAAATTCGAAATTCAAATTAATACCTGGGGTTCGAATGGAGTACATCCAAAATTCAATAGATGGCTACATCAATACACTCCAAAATTCAGTTTATCCAGATCAAAGAACAAGAAAAATTCTATTATATGGCATCGGAAGTGAATATCAATTGACAAGCAAAACACAATTTTACGCCAATTACTCACGCGCATTCCGTCCAGTTACTTTCTCTGAAATCACTCCTTCAGCAACAACTGAAATCATCGATCCCAGTTTAGACGATGCAACTGGGTTCAATTTCGATTTTGGGTACCGTGGTGTCGTGAAAAACTTTTTGAATTTCGATATAGGTGTATTTTATTTAGCCTACAACAATAGAATTGGGTCTATTACAAAGGATGGCAATTTATTTCGCACTAATATTGGAAATTCTGACAATATGGGTATTGAGTCCTACATTGAATTCGACCCCACCAAATTGCTCAACACAAATCCTAAATACGGTAGCATCAGTTTCTTTGCCTCAAATTCATTCATTTCAGCAATATACTCAAAATGGAACAACCCTGCTTTAGTTGGAGATCCTGCCAAATCAATAGAAGGAAAACGCGTTGAAAATGCTCCTCAACAAATTCACCGTTATGGTATGACTTATGCAATCCAAAACTTTGCAGCTAGTTTCAACTACAGCTTAGTTGGTTCCGTTTATACAGATGCAAGCAATACAGAGCTTCCTAATGCAAATTCCACAGTAGGAAAGCTTCCTGGGTATCAAGTTTTAGATATTTCTTTAAATTATCACTTTCTTGAATTCTACAATTTAAAAATAGGTGCGAATAACCTATTGGATAAAAAATATGCAACAAGAAGATCGGGTGGTTACCCTGGCCCTGGAGTCTTACCCGGAAATGGTAGAACTTTTTTCTTTACCTTCGGTGTTAAGTTCTGATTGTCATCTTAATACTAGATCAAAAAACATAAATTTACAATTAAAATTATGAATTATATTTCTGCAGAGGAAGCAGTATCAATAATCAATTCCAATGAAAGGGTATTCATTCATGGAGCAGCTGCTACACCCCAAAGATTGGTAGACGCTTTAACGGCTCGTCACACAGAATTACGGAATGTAGAAATAACGCATTTGCACACTGAAGGAAGTGCCCCTTATGCTGATTCAATATATTCTGATTCATTTTACGTAAACACTTTCTTTGTAGGAAAAAATATCAGGCAGAATATCAACGAAATGAATGTGCAATACATTCCAATGTTTCTGAGTGAAATTCCAAATTTCATGAAAAGCAAAAAATTTCCGATTGATACATCAATTGTCCAAGTTAGTCCACCGGACGTACATGGATTCTGTTCGTTAGGGGTGTCAGTTGATATTGCCAAAACAGCTTGTGATGTATCAAAAAAGATCATTGCAATGGTAAATCCTAATATGCCAAGAACGCTGGGAGATGGATTTATTCATTGTTCAAAGCTTACCGCAGCTGTTTATTCGGAGGATCCAATATTTGAATCAAGTATTGATCCAGTGAGCATCACTGAAGATTCAGTAGGTAGGAATGTGGCAGAATTAGTAGATGATGGAGCGTGCCTCCAAATGGGGATAGGAGCAATTCCTAATGCCGTTTTGCAATATCTCACTGATCGCAAAAATTTAGGAATTCATTCTGAAATGTTTTCAGATGGAATTCTTCCTTTAATAGAAGCAGGAATAATCAACGGTTCCCTTAAAACAAAGTACCCCAATAAAATAGTCAGTTCTTTCGCAATTGGGAGCAGAAAATTGTATGATTTCATGAATGATAATCCCCAGTTGGTTATGTTGAACATTTCATATGTCAATGATGCTTCTGTCATTTGCAAAAATTCAAAAGTTACAGCAATTAACAGTGCTATTGAAATTGATTTGACTGGTCAGATATGTTCTGACTCGATCGGAAGTGAAATTTATAGTGGTGTTGGTGGTCAGATGGACTTCATGCGTGGAGCTGCAATGAGTGAATACGGGAAACCCATAATTGCAATGGCATCTACAACCAGCAAAGGGGAATCTAAAATTGTACCAATCTTAAAACCTGGTGCTGGAGTAGTAACTACCAGAGCGCACGTGCAATACATCGTAACAGAGTTTGGAACAGTTGATCTTTACGGCAAGAATATCCTTCAACGGGCAAAGGCACTTATTAGTATTGCTCATCCTGATCACAGAGAGAAACTAGATAAAGAAGCATACGAATTATTTTATAAAAAACACTAAACACTTATTATCCTTCCATCTTCCATTTCGATTATTCGATGTGTCCTATTGGCGAATTCATTATCATGCGTTACAATTAACAATGATTGGTTATAAACTTCCGCTAATTCCTTGAATATATCAAATACAATTTCACCATTTTTCTTATCCAGATTGCCAGTCGGCTCATCGCCCATTATGATGAGTGGATCATTGATCAAGGCACGGGCTATTGCCACTCTTTGCTTTTGGCCACCTGAAAGTTGGTTTGCTTTTTTATTGCTTTCATTTTCTATTCCCAAGACTTTTAATTTCTCATAGGCCCTGTGTTCAACTTCTTGTTTAGAGTACTTAGAGAGTTTTAACCCTGGAAGCATAACATTTTTAAGGACTGTAAATTCATTTAATAAGTAATGAAATTGAAAAACAAATCCTATTTTTTCATTTCGGATTAATGCCAAATCAGCTTCCTTTTTGTCTTCTAAACTTACTTGGTCAATGAACAACTCACCTTCAAAATCAGTATCCATTGTGGAAAGAATGTACAACAATGTAGATTTTCCACAACCTGACTTACCAATAACTGAAACAAAATCTCCCTTAGATATTGAAAAGCTTATGTCATCTAAAACCTTGACTTTAACAGGGTCATGAAAATATTTGCTGATGTTCTTAGCTTCTAAAATGACATTATTGTTCATACTACTTCCCTCTTATTATGATCACAGGATCTATTTTACTTGCCTTTCGAGAAGGGAAATATCCAGCCAAATAAGTAGTAACAATTGAAAACACACCTCCAATCAGATAAAAATTAGGATTGTAGTTGATGGGATAGGTGGTAACAGTAGGCAAAGAAGCTGTATTGAAAGGTATTTGATCAATCAATAAAGATAAGCCAAATCCGAAAAGCAAACCCAATATACCACCAAAAATACCTATACTCAAAGCAATGGTGATGAATATTTTATTTACATCTTTCCCAGAGAATCCAGTAGCTTTTAAAATGGCAATAGAATCCATTTTTTCATAAATCATCATATTCAGAATATTGTAAATCCCAAATCCGGCTACGATTAATAAGGTCACTCCTACTGCATATGATATCAAGGTTCTGACAAAGCTTCCTGTTTCAAATTGTGAATTTGCAGTTTGGATATCTACAGCCTCTAATTGAAATGTATTGGCATATTCCTTTGCCACAGCAGGTGCAATTAGAATATCTTTCAACTTCACTTGGATATCCGTAATGTAATTTGCTGATGCACCCAAAAGCTTTTGAGTGGTTATGATTGATGCATAACTTTGAACTTTATCCAAGTCTTGCAATCCAGACTGGAACAAACCCACTACCTTCAATTGCGCCAGCTCGCCTTTGGTTGTAGTTACTTGAATTACATCTCCTATTTTAGCCAATATCTTATCAGCAACACCGACACCTAGTATTATACTATTGGGCGTATTTTTCAAGTCATAGTAATTTCCTTGAGTAACATAATCACTGAATTTAAATAGTCGGTTCTCTGATTCAACTTCAATACCATTAATGACTCCAGTCAAATCAATAGCACCAACGTTGTAGAAAACTTGCGCATTTATTTTGGGTGCAAAACCTAAAACCCGATCGTCATGTCGGAGTGCGTCCATAATAGCATCACTATTGTATATCTCCAAACGATCATTCTTTGGCTTGATAGAGTTGATAAAATTATGAGCAGTTTTAAATTCGTCTGAAAGTTCAATAGCTTGTTGTTTGGAAGCCTGAATTTCATTGTAAAGTCTTACATGTGGTGTCCTATTGAGAATCAAGCCATCAAGCAAGTCATTCAATCCCGACATAAATCCCAACAATCCAATAAACATTGTTATGCTGAATGTAACACCAATTGCAGCAATCAGTGTTTGCTTCCACCTCGCCAACAGAAGTGACTTTGATATGCTGAATAAGAGATTAATTTGCATTGCTTGGTTTTTGTAACTCATCATTGGCTGAAATACCAGACAGAATCTCAATTTTTTGAAAGTCCTTTAACCCAGTAACCACTTTAATCAACTCTCCCTTTTTATTAACCACATTTGAATCATTCAGCAAGAAATTTCTAGGAATAAGCATTGCCTTATCCTTTGATTGTAATAAAATATTCGCTTCGAAACTGATATTGGGATATAGCACTTCAGGAGCAGAAACAAATCTCCCCTCTACTTTAAATGTTTTGGTTCTCAAATTCATAAAAGGATTTATTTTTACTATTTCAGCCTCAAAAACTTTTCCTTTGTAGCTATCCAAATTCAAATACACTTTCATCCCCTTTCGGATTTTCAGAATATCATATTCATCAACTTCCATTTCTAATTCAAAATCAGTTATTCCACCAATCACACCTATTGCTGTTTGCGGATTCACTGTTTCACCTTTGGATTTGGTAAAGGCGTAAACAATTCCATCAACTTCACTTCTAATCTTAAAATCGTTTTCCAATGAATTGGTTAACTGTAAACTCTTCTTGGCTTGAGCAGCTGTAAAATTGACTTGGCGCTTTAAATCCTTATAACGAATAATTGAGGATAGGTAAGCATTCTTAGTATTTTGAAATGCAATTTCTCGCTGTTCAAATTCAACTTTTGAGCCTATTTTTTGATCCCATAAATTCTTCTGTCTGACATTTAATACAGAATCATTCAACATTTTATTCTTGGTCAACTGGATATTTGATAGAGCTTCATTCAATTTGCCTTGATTTGCATTAACATCTGTAAATTGCTGATTCAATATGGCATTATCCCTATTTAATTTTTGAATCTGGTTTGAAATAATCAATAGTAACTGACCTTTTTTGACTGTATCACCTTCGGCAACCAAAACCTGACTAACTATTCCTGATACTGGCGAATAGACATCATATTGATTTTGAGCCTTTACCACCCCAGATGCATAAACTGATTCTGAAATTGCCTGAACAATTGGCTTTATGGTTTCAACTTTACCTTTACAAGAACAAAGCATCAATAAAGGAATGCAATATTTTATATAATTCATAATTTCAAAATTAATTATAATATATAGACAACAGGAATAAATATTTTACAGTGTACTATTTAAAGTTCATCCCAAGATAGTAATTCCTTAACTGGAAATCACAAATACTCAACCTGGGATTCAAAAATTATTTGAGTCAAATATTTTAACAAGCTTATTGTTTTTGCATATAGTCATTCAAAACCTTTAGAACCAAAGGAGACTTTATCAATCTAAAATGACCATTATTGTGTGTTACATATAATTTTGAAGTTGGCCAACTTTTAACTACCTGCTCTGCTACTGAAATAGGAACCAGATTATCGTCCTGATCATGAAATAAGAGACCATTGACAGAATTAACATCTTTCATGAAATATTCAACACTCATCTGATCAGTTGTAAATCCACTTAAGTTAAAAATCATTTCGTCCAATTGTCTATAAACATTGTCATTCAGTTCCAGCAATTTGACAAAATTACCAAGTGCCAAGCGCGTGCTGGCTGGCTGTGCGAACATGACAATTGTTTTTAGTCCTGGCAAGCTCTTGTTTGCAAATGCGTAGCTAATTGCCAAGCCACCAAAAGAATGTGTCAAAACCAGATCGAACTCACCAAACTCTTTCCAAGCTGCTAGTATACAATCAGAGTATTCGACTACATTGGTTTTTTGACCTGAGGAAAGACCGTGTGCTGGAGCATCCAATCCAATCACAGTGTACCCATACTTTCTAAGTTCTGGCACCAAGGAACGCATTGCGGTAGATCTCGATTCCCATCCATGCAGTAAAAGGGCTTTTTTACTTCCACCCTCCCATTTGAATGTTGCAACTTGTTTATCACCAAGTGCAATAAACTGAAGCTTGGCTTCTTCCAGCAGCTGATCAGAGATCTTGTGCTGAGGCCTATTTCGTGGCTTAACAAAGGCCTGTAGAACCAATTTGGCAGTCAGCCTTGATGAAATTTTTGACAATAATTTCATTCCTATTATAATCCACTTTAGACCTGGTGGTTTTCCCAAGTGTACTTTTGACTCTTTGGTATTGGTGATACCATCCAAATAATAAATCCTCTCAGACAAATGTGGTTCAGACATGATGCAAAGATAATCTTAAGTTTATTGGCAATTAGACTTGATTATGACATTGATATGTAAAGAGTTGCTTAATTTTGGGGCATGGGAGAACTAAATACTGTTTACCTATTGCTGGGAAGCAATATGGGCGACAGACTTAATTACTTGTCGCAAGCCAGAGATGTGATAAAATCAAGCCTTGGTAATATTGTTTCTGAATCATCTATTTATGAAACTGAGCCTTGGCACACCAAAGATCAAGATACCTATTTGAATCAAGCCATAGAAGTTTTATCTGAACTAACAGCCACAAAATTTCATGAACTTTGCTTATCCATTGAAAAGCAGTTGGGAAGAACTGATCGCACACAGTGGGAGGAGCGTGAAATAGACATCGACATAATATTTTTTGGAGAGGAAGTTATCCAATCCGCATCATTAACTGTCCCTCATCCACGTATGCAGGAACGAAATTTTGTAATTTTGCCCTTGATGGAAATTGCTCCAGAATTTATGCACCCAATCTTGAAAAAGACTATAGAGGAGCTATATGAAGAAAGTAATGATGAAGCAGAAGTTTATTTATTTGAGGCTGAATGAAATCAACAATACCATATAGATATTTGGCTTTAGAAGGCAATATTGGTGCAGGAAAGACTAGCCTAGCTGAAATATTGAAGGAACATTATAATTGTCGACTCATTTTGGAGCAGTTTACTGACAATCCATTTCTTCCTTTCTTTTACCAAGAGCCAGAGCGCTATGCCTTTCCGTTGGAATTGTTTTTTATGACTGAACGGTACAAACAACTTACTACTACATTACCTCAGCATGAGTTATTCGCAGAACTTGCAATTGCTGATTACTCATTTATTAAGACTTTACTTTTTGCCAGGAATAATCTGCAGGACGAAGAATTCAGAATGTTCCAAAAGATGTTTCACACCCTGAACGCAGCATTGCCTAAGCCAGATATCATTTTCTATCTACACCGAAATGTTCCAAATTTGAAACAGCAGATAGACAAACGTGGCAGAGAATATGAGATGCAAATAGAACCTTCCTACCTACAAGCAATTCAAAACGCTTATTTTGAATATTTTAGAATTGAAACTTCAATACCCATTGTCATCATCGATGTTGAAAATATCAACTTCAAAGACAACAAAGCAGCTTTGGAGGATATCATGAATTGTTTGGAACGCAAATACTTGCCTGGTGTACACCAAGTAATATTATCGCGAAATTGACCTCAACAAACACTTATTTCATAAAATAAGTTAATAAGTATGCAGTTGCCAATCCCACATAATTGGCGAGGGCAATGCCTATCAAGCTCATTATCATTCCTGGTAACATTAAACTTTTCTCATTGAGGGATTTTACAATTTGACCTATGAATGCAGGTCCAAAAATTGTAGCTGTTGAGGAAAGGATAACATACTCACCTGGAATTTTAAGCCACCAGCTCATTGACAATTGAATTATAAGTATCAAAATGAGCATTACGCTTGTAAAAACTAAAATGTCCATACTACCGCTCAGAATTTCCCTAAAATCTGCTAGAAGTCCAATTCCTAAACTAAATACCAGTAGCAAATAGTGACCTAGGCTTTCTGCTGCTTTCAGCCCTGAGAAAAACTTTACTTTTGAAAGCAATAAACTCAAGCTCGTAATTGATATGATAATAAACGTAGGGGCCTTGATATTTCCCCAGATGACAAAAGCCAAACCAAGCGTAAACAGCAAGACAAGAATAGACGCACCAAGAGCTTTTATAAAGTCATAAAATCCAGGTTGAGAAATTTTAGTATTCAATATTGCATCGTCATCAATAGAAGACTCGATCTTCAATCTTGGCAGGAAATAGGAATAACATTTCTTGCCAATAGAAAGCAAAAACAAAAGGTACAGTCCAGCAGCAACAATCTCAGCAGCATTTAAAAGCAAAAAGATTTTTTCATTGGCATTCAGTGCGATCCCTACAGATTGCATATTGGCGGTACCACCCACATATATACCCATAAGCATTCCTGTCATGGTTGGCACATCTTTGAACTCACGAAAAATGAATGCCGTCAACAAGCCACCCAATATAGCTGCAACAATCGCTATAAAAAGTGATTTGTTCGCAAGTTTGCTCAACTTAGACCAATTGGATAGTTGAACACCAAATAGCAATAAGGGAATTGCAATGATGACTGAAGACTCGTAAGTCTTGGTAATAACATTTGTATCAAGGCTTACTAGTCGCAAATTTGCAATGAGTATTCCAACGGCGTAACATATAAATACAGGACTTAAATGTCTAAATATCTTGAAATTATTACAAAGCCAATGCGTTAATAATGGAAAAGTGACACAAAAAACAAGCTCTAGAGCACCATTCATTCTATCTTAATTTGATGCCAAGATAGAAAAACTGAGGAACTTGAATTCGCATTAATCCAATTTCACAGACACTGGCATCAACATTTGGGGCCCATGCATTTTTTGTAAACGAACCAATTGTTCAACATAGACAAAATAGGAACCTAGCTTGGCTTTAATAGCAGCTTCCTCCTTGTTCTCTTGGTTTCCTGAAAATTCATCCATGATCAATTGGAAAGGATCTTTAATTTTAGGATAGTCTGTTGTACGGTATTTATTCAGCTTAGCAAGCTTAGCAGCTGAAGCAATTGCTTGATCCAATCCGCCAATTTTGTCAACTAATCCAACACGAAGAGCGTCTTTTCCAGTCCAAACGCGACCTTGGGCTATTTCGTTCAC
Organism: Chitinophagales bacterium; assembly: GCA_038326165.1. GTDB lineage: Bacteria > Bacteroidota > Bacteroidia > Chitinophagales > Saprospiraceae > JAEUUM01. Next base: position 118,374 of record JBBQJT010000002.1, read on the forward strand.
TTTCTCAATCGGCATTTTTCGAGCCACTGAAACTCGAGATAAAAACTGTTGATAAACGCGCTCTGTGCTATTTTGAATGATATTGGCTTCAGCTTTTCCATGAGGAAAATAAGCGCCAAATCCTGTTGAGAAAGTTCCGGTTTTGACAGTATCATAGGAAATTCCCAACTTCTCTTTCATGAGAATTTCTGTGTTCGGGTACAACGAGAATACACCAATTGAACCAGTTATTGTAACAGCATCAGCAAAAATACTGTCAGCAGCACAACTAATGTAATATCCTCCTGAAGCAGCATAATCTCCCATACTCACCACAACTGGAATTCCATTAGCCTTACATTTTTCTATTTCATGCAATATACTTTCAGAAGCAACTGCACTACCCCCAGGAGAATTAACCCTTAACACAATAGCCTTAATGGTTTTATCTTTTGCAATTTTTTGAAATATCGCTGAATACACTTTAGAAGAAATGGTCCCATAATCAGCTTTGCCGTCAACGATATCACCTTCAGCATAAACAATTGCAATTTTATCCTTTGTGCTATAGTCCTTCTTGTCTTCAACTTTACCAACATAATCATTGAGATCAATTTTATTTAACTTATCATCCTTTTTGAGTCCAAGCTTTTTTCTGATTTCATCTGACATATCCGACGAAAAACCAACCTGATCGATTATACCTGCTTTCAAAGCTGATTCAGCATTTTGGCCATCGTAGCTATTGATTGAAGTTCTGACTTGTAATTCAGTTAATTTTCTACCCTTTGCAATATGCGAAATCATTTCATCATTCAAATCAGTTAGAAACTCACGCACTTGATATTTATTTTCATCACTCATTTTATACAGTCTGAATGGTTCAGTTGCGCTTTTGAACTTACCCGCATAATAGACTTGTGCTTTTACACCAATTTTATCCATCAAACCTTTAAAAAACGGCAATGTAGAGCTTAAGCCCTTCAAATCAACCATTCCCAGAGGATGCAAATACATTTTATCAGCAACGCTCGATATGAAATATTTGCCTTGAGAATAAGCGTCAGCATAAGCCATTACAAATTTGCCAGACTTTTTGAAATTCTCAATTTCAGCTCTTATCACACTGGCAGTAGCAAAACCCATTCCGCCACCTTGTAAGTTCATTACTATTCCTTTGATGTTTTTATCAGTAGTAGCATGTCTGATTGCATCTTGGATAGCAGTTAAACCAGGGGCTTCATTGTCAGATTTTGAAAAACCACTGAATTCAAAAGCTTTATTATTGGATTTCTCAGGTATTGACTTATCTAATTTTATCTCAATAATGCTATTTGGTTTAAGATCAACTACGTCTTTACCGGAAGAGAATGAGCTTGCTCCAATTATTGAAACAACGATAACGAATAGTACCACAAAAAGCACCATTCCTAAACAAGAGGCAAAAACAAATTTGAAAAATTGTCGCATTTATTGTAATGTTTAAATAAAAATGAATTGATACAAAAGTAGTGCTTTATTTACCGAAGCGGCAAAAGCAATGGATAAATGACCACAATTAATCGCTCAATGAATATGATATTGCATTTGAGGCAATGTTTGATGAATAAAAAGCATCTTAGGTTATACCAATTAAAAAAATTATTACTACTTTTGATAGTTGTGAAATAAACATTGCATGCTCAAAGAAATCTCTATAAACCGCCTATCCATTTTTATTGTTTTGCTTCTGATAGCCTGCAACTTTGCACTATCGGCCCAAACAATCTCTGTTACTTCTGGTGCTTTTCCTCCCATCGACTTGATAAAGAACGTGTTTTTAGGAGATGGTGTAGAAGTTACCAGTGTCACATATGATGGAACGAATCCTGCAGTTGGGTTCTTTACAAACGGCCTAAACGACATAAACATCGATAAAGGAATTGTAATGTCAACTGGAAATGTTATCAATGCTGGAACTGCCAATACCTCTGGAAGTACAACGGGAGCAACCTCAGGAACTAATTTTACTGATGCTGATTTGAGTATCATTACAGGTGGAACTGGCGTTCTTGACATTGCACGTTATATTATAAAGTTCAAACCTACTTCAGACACACTTCGATTTAAATATGTTTTTGGCTCGGAAGAATATCCGGAATATACCTGCTCTCCCTTTAATGATGTATTTGGGTTTTTTATTTCTGGCCCAGGAATTAGTGGTCCTTATTCCAATAACGCCATCAATCTAGCTCTGATACCTGAACCTTCTGATCCTTCTGGATTAACATTCACGGGGCAGCCAGTTTCCATAAACAATGTTCACAATGGTAACCCAAGTAACGCCAGTTGTACACCTATCTTTCCGATGTATTACAACAACAAAATAGGAAGCACCTCAATTACTTATGATGGTGTTTTGGATGTTTTTATAGCACAGGTAATTGTAATACCATGTGAAGAATATGAGATCAAGTTGGTTATTGCCGATAAGGGCGATGCTGCTTGGGATTCTGTGGTGTTTCTTGAAGCAAAAAGTTTTGGAACGGGAAGTGTCAGAGTTGCTACTGTCACTACGAGTCTTGATGGAGCGGTTGCCGAAGGATGCGATCCGGGTAAGATCAGCTTTCAGCTTCCTGGCCCTACGGATGTAAATGTTCCGATAGATTACAAAATAATAGGGACAGCTATCAATGGTGTAGACTATGATTTTATCCCAGATAATCAATTTATCCCAATCGGAGATAGCGTTCTTATTCTGAATATCAACTCAATAGCAGATGGTTTACCTGAAGGAACTGAGTATGTAGCTTTTGATATTCAAAGAGACATTTGTAATAGAGATACTTTTTATATTTTTATTAAAGATCGAATTATTTCGCCACCTATTTTACCGGACAGTTCAAATATATGTCCATTAGATTCATTAGAGTTAGACGGAACCCTTCCAATCGTTTTGCCTCCCGAGCAAACATTTATCAACAACATTGAAACTATAATAGCTGATCCAGACACCTTTGGCGGTCAAGGCATCCCTACTTTCTCTGATATTCTGGTATCAGGAGTTGCACCAACCAAGCTCCTCCCCAATATGATATCAAAAATTTGTATCAATGTTCAACACAATTGGCTTGATGATCTTGATATTTTTCTGATATCTCCTGGAGGACAGTTTTTAGAATTAACTACCGATAATGGCAGAGACGGAAACAATTATACCAATACTTGTTTCACACCAAAATCCACACAGCCAATAGATTACAACAATAAATTTGGTGCGCCCGCTATTTATACTCCATTTACAGGTTTATTCTTGCCAGAAGGTTTATGGTTGGATCTTGTTGGAAATGGGGAAAACCCAACCAACGGAACATGGCGCTTGGTTTTGATCGATGACACCAAATCTTTTATTGGAAAATTGTTGGATTGGTCTATTACTTTCAGACCACTTTATGACCTGAGTTATCAATGGTCTCCAGACACCTTAACCGCATGTCCAACTTGCCCAATAACTGACATTACAAGTCCAGACAGCAAGGACTTCATCCTTAAAGTAACGGACACATATGGTTGCATTGTTTCGGATACGAGTTTTTTAAATGTACTTGAAGTTCCCGCAGCACCTGATGTGAAATGTGGCACTACAACAAATACCCAAGTGGATTTCATTTGGGATCCAGTTCCAGATGCAATTGGTTATTTGGTCAGTACCAATGGAAACAACTGGGTGTCGCCTTTACCTGGGCCATTAATACATTCCATCACTGGACTATCCACAGGCCAATCTGTAACCTTGTATGTTCAAAGCACCGGTTTTTGTGGTGGAAAAATTGATACTTTGGTATGCAAAACAGCAGATTGTGTTACTCCAGTAGCTACTATTGCTTCTATCCAACCAGTAGTCTGTTTTGGAGAATCCAACGGGTCCATTGACCTTGATGCAACTGGGGCTAACCCTCCATTCGATTTCTCGGTTTTGGCCACCAATAATGCAAGTGGACAGTTCACGGGATTGGCTGCAGGCAATTATCAAGCAATTATTTCCGATGCATTTGGATGTAACGCAAGCTTCAATTTCACGATAACACAACCTGATCAGCTTATTTCAAGTCCACTATTGGTTGATTCTGTTCAATGCTTTGGGGCAAGCAACGGGATTGCAACTTCAACGATAACAGGTGGAGCTGGAGCATACAATTTCAATTGGTCTAACGGCACTACTGATTCTTTGGCTACAAATCTCGCTAATGGTGTCAGCTTTGTTACCATAACTGATGGAAACGGTTGTAAGGTGATTTCAAGCATTAATATGCTCCAACCACTTCCGGTATCAAGCACTACCACTAATGTGAACAATTTATGTTTCGGAAATTCTATCGGAGAAATCACAGTAAACCCTACTGGAGGAACTGCACCATTTACCTACTTGTGGGATAATAATGCCAGCAACCAAACCACAAAAACAGCTACGAACCTAAGTAATGGGCTATATTTTGTAACCATTACTGATGCCAATGCTTGTACCAATGTTCAATCTGCTAGTATTTCAAGCCCTACTAATTTAACATTAAATGTATCGGGAACTGATGTTACCTGCTTTGGTGGAAGCGATGGCACAGCAACAGCAAGTCCTTTTGGTGGAACTTTGCCTTACACCTATACTTGGTCAGGAACAAATCAAACAACACAAACAGTTACTGGAATTGGAACCGGCACCATATACGTAACAGTCACGGATGGAGGAGCTTGTATTGCGATAGATAGCGTCACTTTAACTTCGCCACCTAAATTAATAGGGTCGGCACAAACAATTGATGCCCAATGCTTTGGAGCAAAGGATGGCACTATTCAAATTACCGCTTTTGGAGGATCACCTGGTTACACTTATTTTTGGAGTGACACTGGTTTAGGCCCTGCCAACAGATCAGATTTTGCAGCAGGCACTTATGATGTAACAATAACAGATTCTAAAAATTGCACAGAAATCATTAAAGGTATTGTTGTTGGCTCACCATTGGTTGCCAACTTGACCATTGCATCTACAGATGCCACATGCTTTGGATCAGAAAATGGAACCGCAACAGCAATTGTTTCAGGTGGAAATGGCGGCTGGACCTATCTGTGGGACGATCCATTAGCTCAAGACCTTCCTACTGCCTCATTCTTAGGAGCAGGATTGTATGATGTTACAGTAACTGATTCAAAAGGATGTACACTTACACAATCTGTTACCATTCTGCAGCCAAGTGAAATTCTGATCAATCCACTGGTTACCAATGTCAATTGCAATGGCGCCAACACGGGTAGTATTGTTACCAATGCCTCTGGTGGAACAGGTGCGTTTAGCTACAATTGGTCGCCGAATACTATAATTAGTGCCAATGCGAGCAATCTAATTGCGGGAACCTATGACCTCACCATTACCGATGCCAATAACTGTCTTTTCTTTGAGACCTTTATAATTGCTGAACCGAATCCTATTGTTATAAATTTTGACATCGGAAATGTTGATTGCAATGGCAATTTCAATGGAGAAGCTACAGCCATTGTTAATGGAGGAAATGCACCATATACTTATAAGTGGAGTGATCCCCAAGGCCAAACGACTATTAAAGTTACAGGGCTGTCACCTGGTATCTATTTTATTACTGTTACAGATGCTTCAGGATGCACTGGACAAGCTACTTTTGACATTTCTTCACCTACTCCAATATTGGTACAATTGACGCCATTTGATGTTACCTGCTTTGGAGGCAATAATGGTTCAATCGGGGTAACAACCAACGGTGGTGTAACTCCTTACACTTACATCTGGTCAACAGGCGAAACATTTGGAGCAATCAATAATCTGACTGCTGGCACCTATTTCATTACAGTTAGTGATGCTGCAGGTTGTGAAGTAGTAAAATCAACTGTTGTCAATGAACCCATTGAAATATCAATTACTGGAGTCATTACACCAATAACCTGTCCTGAATCAACGGATGGTACTATATCATTGGCCATCTCAGGCGGATTTTCACCTTACGACGTAATGTGGAGTACGGGCGAAACTTTCCCTGCCCTCATCGGTAAAGGTCCAGGCACTTACACAGCATTGTTAAAAGATGCCAAAGGCTGTGTCAAAACTGCTTCATTCACAATAGCCTCTCTTCAAGCTATTGATATTTTATTCAGCATAAAAGATATTTCATGCAAAGGAAAGGCTGACGGAGCAATAACAGCCCTAGCCTCAGGAGGAAATGGTGGATTCCAATATAACTGGTTATCATCTACTGGACCGTCCATTACCAATCTTCCCCCGGGCACATACATAGTAACAGTTACAGACCAAAAGTCTTGTGTTTACCTTGAAGCAATTACCATAACTGAACCTGACAGTTCCCTAAGTGGAGTAGTATTTGGTGTTGATGTAGAATGCTTTGGAGAAACAACAGGTCAGATAGTATTTCTTGCAAATGGTGGCACCCCGCCTTTCATGTATTCAGTCGATAGCATAAATTTTATCAACAATAGTATAGAAATTGGTTTGGAAGCTGGTGTTTACAATTGCTTTATTGTTGATGCTAACGGTTGTTCAATTAACGCTGGCATTGCTACAATCAATGAACCACCACCATTTACAGTTAGCCTTGGTCCTGATGTCATCATAAAATTAAGAGAAACAACTTCATTGAATGCAATTGTGACCAATGGCGTTGGTATCATCAACTATGAATGGGTAGTCTATGACACTTCGCTCTTAAGTTGCTTCAATTGCCCTAATCCAGCAGTCGACACGTTCTTCGATGCAACACAATTCAAGGTGATTGTCACGGATGAAAATGGCTGCAGCGCTTCAGATATTGTCTTGATCACCATTGATAAAACCCGAAAAGTATTCGTGCCAACAGGTTTTACCCCTAATGGTGATGATGTGAACGATTTTGTTATCACACTGGGTGAAAAAGACGCATTCGTGAAGATTTTCCGAATCTTTGACCCATGGGGTGAAATGGTTTTTGAGGCTGTAGATTTCTTTGTAGGTGATCCAACAATCAGATGGGACGGAGCATATAAAGGCAAGGCTATGAATCCAGCTACCTTTGTTTGGTATATGGAAGTGACCTACGTTGATGGCGAAGAAGAAATATTAAAAGGAAGTACTACCCTACTTCGATAATGAGCAATTGATATCAAACAAAAGGATCCATGAATTTATTTGGGGATCCTTTTTTTATTTATTGTTGGTTGTAGCTTTAGTTTTACTGAATAAATGACACCTGGACAATCAGCCAAATCTCGAGCTAAAATGACCCACTTGGACATGATTGAACCAAGGAAGCGCTGGTTCATTGTTTTGTGCTATTATTTGGTCTAAGCTTTGGGGGAATAAGTCACTTTGATTTCCAGGTTTCCGATGATGTATTTACCCAATGATTGGTAATTTTTAGGCCGATAGTGAGTTTAGAATCACACTACAAAATACGAAAGCCCGCTAAGCTATACCAATATTTTAAAATTTAATTATAGATAGGTTGAGGGTTGGTGCTTGCAGGAGGTGTCGATTTTCATCATCAAGATAACTATTGGGATTTATACGAAGAACCAATGTAATTTGAACCATAAAAACTTTCATAAAGTGCAATGGGCCGCCAATTTCTTAAATGCTTTATCTTCGTTATTTTGTTCTGTCATTCGAATGTCTGTCGTTGTGCGGTTAGTTTGCCATTCTCTTTTGCAAGCTTTGGTTTGCGCTTGGGCTTGTGCGGCTTGCAAATGTGTGTGCTTTTGTGTGTAGCCTTCTCATGCTAATAGTTTCTCCAATTTCGTTTTCCATTTTACCCAGTCTTTCATTTCTTTAGTTTGTAAAGCTATAAATTTCTGTGTGTGGTCGTGATGTATTAAATGACAAAGTTCGTGTATGATTACATATTCTATGCAAGCTTTCGGTGCCTTAATCAATTCAGGATTTAAAATAATTTTCCCTTTAGATGTGCAACTTCCCCAACGTGTAGGCATTTTTTTAAATGATAAATGTTGAGTTATGAATGATAAATTGTAAGAAATTTTTTTTTCGTTTCTTTCATGGAAGGATTCAATTAGTGGCTTTGCAATTTCGGTAAGTTTTTCTGTTGCCTTTTTGTTATACCAGTTTTCGAGTAATTCCTTTATATCTTTTCTGTTTTCTGTATAAACTTCAAAATACTGTCCTCTTAATTTCACTTGATTATTCATCATTTCTAATTTATCATTTATCATTTTTATTCGATATTGTCGGCCTAAATACAAATGTGTTTCGCCTCCAATAAATTTACGTGCAGGTGTTTTCGGATGAAACGAAAGAAAGAAACTTTGTTGTCGAATTATCCAAGGTGCTTTTTTCCTTAACTTCTCTTTCACCTTTTCAAGTGAGGTGTCAATGGGTGCTTTAACCAAAACACTTAATTCAGGTGTAACGGTTATACCCAATGATTTTCGGTTTGAATATTCTAACCTGAAATCAATTTTCTTACTGCCGAATTGAATTGCTTCCATCATTATTTGTAACGGATTTTTGCCACCTCAATACACTTGTTTGCTATTTCATCCATCTCGCCAAATGAAAGGTTGATATTGTATTTGTCCCTGACTTCATCAATTAAATAATCGCCAATTTCAATTTGCAGTTTTCCTGTGATGTTTGTTTTGTATTGCCAATCAATAAT
>JBBQJT010000003.1:0-110189 GCA_038326165.1 Chitinophagales bacterium
ATTCAGGATATATGAATCACCATCATCAACAATATTGGTGGTCATTCCTTCCGGATCACTTCCATGATCAGGTTCAGTCAATCCAAAACAACCAATAAATTCACCATTGGCTAATTTTGGAAGGTATTTACGTCTTTGCTCCTCGCTACCGTATTTATAGATTGGGTACATAACCAATGAACCTTGTACAGAAGCCATAGACCGAACGCCACTGTCACCGCGCTCCAATTCTTGCATAATTACACCATAAGCTATTTCATCCATACCACCGCATCCATATTCTGCTGGAAGTGAAGGACCAAAAGCCCCAATTTCGGCTAAGCCTTTGAAAAGGTGTGTTGGACATTCAGCACGATTTGAGTAATCTTCTATGATCGGACTAACTTCTTGCTTAACCCATGTCCTTACAGCATCTCGAGCAAGTAAATGATCCTGACTGAGCAACTCATCCATCAAGTAGTAATCATGGTGTTGGTACCTGTCTTCTCTTTGAGATCTTTTACTTGTTCCGTTGGAGTTCGTCATTATTTCTGACATAAAATTGATGTTGTGATAATTCGAGTGCAAAATTATCCATTAAATAAGATAATTGCTATAAAAGTTCACTGATATTCATGAAATATTGACTTGGTCATACAAATAGTAGAAAAGAAAATCTGCGAGGAACTTCAATCCTGCTGCTTTGTTTGAGAACCAAGCCAATATTCAAATTTCGATATTTTAAAAAGCTTACATCTTTTCGATAATGATAGCGGATGCTCCTCCACCACCATTACAGATTGCAGCTAAGCCATATTTTCCACCTTCTTGATGAAGTACTGAATTCAATGTTGTAATTATACGAGCGCCTGACATTCCAACCGGATGGCCTAATGAAACAGCACCACCATATACATTCGCTTTACTTTCGCTGAATCCCATTTCTTGATTGAATACCATTGCAACCACAGAAAATGCTTCATTTACTTCTACAAAGTCAATATCAGCTGTTGTTAATCCCGCTCTATCCAATGCTTTTTTAGCAGCAATTACTGGAGTGGTAGTGAACCATTTTGGTTCTTGTTCTGCATCCGCAAAAGCAACAATTCTTGCCAATGGCTTTAAATTGTACTTGGCCAAAGCTTCCTCACTTACAACGATTAAAGCGGAAGCGCCGTCATTTATTGTTGATGCGTTGGCGGCAGTGACTGTTCCATCTTTATTGAATGCTGGACGCAGTGTAGCAAATTTAGAAAAATCGCCTTTTTTATATTCTTCATCTTCTGTTATACTCACTTCAACTCCTCTTTTCATCATTGTTACTGGAACAATCTCGTTGGCAAATTTGCCAGCTTCGGTTGCGGCAGCACTTCTTTGATAAGATTGAGTAGCAAAGGCATCTTGGGCTTCACGGCTCACATTGTATTTTGTCGCTGTTGCATCAGCACAAGTTCCCATAGCTAGATTGTCGTAAGCATCTGATAATACATCTTTTTGAAGACCATCCACAAATTCCCCACCACCAAATTTATAACCAAATCTTGCCTTGGGAACATAAAATGGTATATTGCTCATGCTTTCCATACCGCCAGCAACCACCACATCAGCCAATCCCAACATAATAGATTGAGCAGCCAACATTGTTGCCTTCATACCTGAAGCACAGACTTTATTAATAGTTGTACATTGAACACCATAAGGAAGACCTGCGCCAATAGCGGCCTGACGAGCCGGCGCCTGACCAACATTTGAAGAACAAACATTTCCAAAATAAACTTCTTCCACTGAATCAGCAGGAAGTTGAATTTTTTCTAAGGCACCCTTGATGGCAGCAGAACCTAGTTGAGTAGCTGTAACATCAGCAAGACTGCCTCCAAACGACCCAATTGGGGTGCGGACAGCAGAAACGATATAAGCAGATTTCATGTTTTATGAATTTTTATAAATTAAGGTGCAAAGATAAGAACTTGACTTTGAACCAAATAATAAAATAAAAACAAGCAAGCATCAAAAGAGTTCGAACATAAAAAAAGACCTGACAGCCGAAGCTGAACAGGTCTAGGGTTTGGTTTCTCAAAAGTTTGTAGAATGTTAAAGTATCACAAAGCTGCTATAACGCAGCCAAATAATAATCTACGTAAGACAAATATGATTGCAAAAGCAATGCCAAGTTTATGGATCCTTGAACCAACTCAAAAATAACCCATGACTTTCATCTGAGTTTAATTTTTTTGAAGTAAGAAAGGAATATTAGTCACCCCAAATGATTAACTTTGGAGACTTAAAAACACAATTTGGTTCTGGCCTTAATTTCAACAAAATGCAAAAGCAAGAGCTTATAAAAAAACTTCAATTAGAGCATAACGCTTTTACAAGTTACATACTCAATTTGGATGAAAAGGAATTTTTGGAAGCCAAAGAAGGAAAATGGACGGCTGGACAGCAAATGGAACATATTCGTCAAAGTGTTCAAGCTGTAAATTTGGCATTGAGCCTGCCAAAATTTGCATTAAAACTGTTTTTTGGCAAATCCAACAGACCGAGTAAAACCAACGAAGAACTAATCGACAAGTATCAACTCAAACTTAAAAATGGCGGTAGAGCACCAAGAGCTTTTCAGCCAAAAAAAATTGAATTATCCAATCGCTCTGAGCTAAACAAGAAACTGAACTCCATTACTGTAGCTCTGGCTCGAAAAATAAATAAATTTCATGAAAATGAGCTGGATGAAATTATACTCCCTCATCCGCTTTTGGGAAAAATAACCTTGCGTGAAATGATTTATTTTACAAACTACCATGTACAGCACCACCAATTGATCATTCAGCAAAATTTGGAAAACTAGTAGCCTTAATAATTAAATTGTATCCATTATGAAATTCTTTTTTATTTGCTCAATCACTGCAATCTTTATCGCAAACAGTTTTGCCACTACTTGGAAAGTTGGCATAAGCAGATTGTACAAAGTCCCCAGTCAAGTAGCTTCTCTGGTATCCAACGGAGATACAATTGATATTGATGCCGGAGTTTACGAATCAGATGTTGCTAAATGGACAATTAGTAACTTATTGATAAGAGGCATTGGAGGTATGGCCCACTTAAAAGCAAATGGAAAAGCATTTGGAGGGAAAGCCATTTGGGTTATTGCCGGAGACAATACACGATTGGAATTTATTGAATTTTCACTTTGTTCAGTTCCGGATAAAAATGGTGCTGGAATCCGACAGGAAGGGAAAAACTTGACAGTAAGTCATTGCTCATTTCATGACAATGAAAATGGTATTTTAGCTGGAACCGTGAATCCAAGCCATATTTTTATAGAATATTCTGAATTCAACAACAATGGTTTTGGTGATGGTCAATCACATAATTTATACATCAATAATGTTGATACACTGACTTTCCAATACAACTATACTCACAATGCATCAATTGGCCATGAATTAAAAAGTCGAGCCCATGTCAACTTTATACTTTACAACAGGATCAGTGATGAAGAAAATGGTACAGCCAGCAGAAGTCTGGATCTTCCCAACGGAGGTCAAAGCTATATAATAGGAAACATTATTGAGCAAGGTCCCAAGTCGCAAAATTCAAATATCATTGGCTTTGGTCTTGAAGGCTTAAGCAATCCTGGTCCTCATGAAGTTTATGCAATCAATAACACAATTGTGAACAATAGAAGCTCTGGAAGTTTCTTCAATTTCAAGGATGGAACGACAATTTTCAAAGCTTACAATAACATAATGGCTGGAAAAGGAAATTTCATCCTAGGCACTCCACCAACAATGGTGGACACAATTTCAAATCTTATTGCAGTCGATACTGCAATGTTCGCTTTTTCAAACCCCACTAATTATGACTATCAGTTGACCAACCAAAGTACATTGTGCTTTAATAAGGGAACAGATGCTGGAATTGCAAACAATTATACATTGAGTCCTTTTTTTGAATACTTACATCCCAATATTTCAACAAATCGATGTACAGATGATTTTTTGGATGTTGGAGCATACGAATTTTGTAAAGCAACCCAAACCTATGGAAATCCACAGACAGATTATATTGCTTTTCCGAACCCAACATCGGGTAAGATAAATTTTGGACTCAACCAATCCACTATTATCAACTCAGTGGACATTTTCAACTTATTGGGAAGACATCTTATCCATTTTGAGGATAATTTAGATTTAGACATTGCAGGTTTGAAACCGGGAACTTACATCATGAAAATAAACACTTCAAATTCCACTGTTATACGAACAATTATAAAGCTTTAATTTTGTGTAGTAAGGCTGATTGATTTTCTTAGTACTTCATAAATTTAGATGTCTTATTATCAATTTTTATAAAATATATACCGTTTGGAAGATCTGAAACATCAACTGAGTTTATAGCTCCCTTGCCATTTCTGATCAATTGACCTAGTGCATTGTAGATTTCATAACCAATTTTGCAATCTATCAATAGTAAAGAACTCTCTAAATTAGAGAAAAGAGTGGTTTGATTTGTAGTATTGGAAGGCTCAATGGCTGAAGTTGAATTGCAAATGATATTGTTCAATTTGTCCCAAATCCCTTCACAAAGGGTAAAAGGAACAGAAAGGGAGTTAGCTTGATTACCCATTCTAACCAGAACTATTCCTTTGCTTGGCGAAACACTTACAATCTGACCATTCTTGCCCAGACCAGCATACATATCGTCAGGAGCAGCTGGTGCATATGGTCCTGCAAAAACAAATTGAAATCCAGGTACCATAAAGGTTGACTTACCATTCAACCACCACAGATAGCCATAAGAAAGATTCAAATTCTGGGAAGTATTGGTCATTTGGCTGATATAGTCTTGGTCTTTCAACATCGTGTCCTTGTTCCAAATGCAATTATTCTGTACCAATAAACCAAAGCGGGCCATACTTCGGGCTCTACTAAAAAAGACATTGTCATAACCAATAGTAAACCATGAGCCGGTAATGCCCGTTTTGTTTTTCAATCTGCTTTGGGTGTATGTATTTATTTTCTGACCTGTGGAAGCTTCTAAGACCTTTTCAAGCAAAGTATAAGGGCCGTTGTGGTATGACCATCGCGTTCCTGCATCTGCAAGAAAATTTAGGCACGTATCAATAGTACAATTATTATCAGGCACTCCATCGTCAAGACCTGAGGTCATAGTAATTTGATTTCTGATAGTTATTTTGTTTTCCTGATCCAGGCTGCTGTTGGTCCACCCTTCACCTAAATAAGTACTTGACTTATCATCCAAAGAGAGGAATCCATCTTCTTGAGCTTGACCAACCAAAAGTGCTGTTAGCGACTTACCAGCTGAAGCCCAATACCACAAACTGTCCTTAGTGAAGGAGCCAAAATATTTTTCCAATACAATTTTGCCATCCTTCAAGACTATAAATCCTTTTGAACTTTCTTGCTCCAAATAATCGTAAAGTGGTTGAATCTCATCCACACACCAACCCAGAGAATCAGGAGAAATTGTGTCCCAAAATGCATTATTTGAAATAGGAGGAAAGTAAAGATTTTGAGCTTTAGGAATTTGCTCACAAACTGCAAAAGCAAAAACTATTATTAAGATGGATTTGGACATTTTCATCAGTTAATTTAAGGATTAGACCGTGCAATTTAAGCATAGTTTAATCAACTATAACCCAAATTATGACTGGAAAAGTAGAACTGATTTCGTTGTAATTGCTTGAATATGAATTAAGGATTCTGCAAGAATTTTCATCTGATTCCAAAATATCCCGCTAAAATAAAAATGAGATTTTCGGAATATTTAATAATTTTATGGCATGAAAATACTTTACACCATTTTATTGACAATCACATTGAGTAGCATTGGGGCTGCACAAAAGTCGGTTCATATTCCCAATTATCTTCAGGATACCAATACTGTTGATGGAAAGCAGTTTACTTGGGATAAAACTTATCAGTCTGAAAATTTTATATTAATCTGGGGAAATACAGTTGGTACTGATCCAAATTCATATTTGGACCCAGACCTTCAGTTCAACCCAATTGCAGTCTTGGATACAATGGAATACATCTACACCAAATTCAAGTCGTTGGGATTTATGGATGATGCACCTGGCACAAAATTGAGTCAATTTAAAGTGGTAATAGTAATCTACGGCACTTGGGGGCCTAATGGCGCTCAGGGTTTCGCAAATGGGGGTGATGTCGATGGAATTATTGGAGCTTTTTGGGTACACCCCAATGGAATACGTGATGGTGGGGTTGCTGCCCATGAATTTACCCACAGCATGCAAGCGCAAAATAACATCGATTACAGAGCATCCAAAGGATTGGGCGGGGCTTGGTACAATGCTGGCATTTTCTGGGAAACTCATGCCAATTTCATGCGAAACCTAATTTACCCGCAAGCTGTTGGCGCATGGGGTATGGATGTTTATCATCTTGAAACTTGGGGCGATTGGAAAAATACCTATGAGAATTATCAACTTCTGATGGCTCTGCAAATCTCCGAAGGCTTAGATATGGTCGCGAGGCTTTGGCGCGAGTCTGACAGTTATGAATACCCGTTACAAACCTATAAAAGGATCAATAATTACACGCAAAATGCATTCAATGATAGCCTTTACCACTATGCCCGCCGAATGGCTACCTATGATTTTGAATTAAATAATCTTGGATATTACTTCAGACAAGCTCGTAAAAATGACCTTAATGGTTCCCTTGCATCCATTCAAGCGACATATTCCATATTAAAAAAAATGCCAGGATCTGAAGGCAGATATGCAATGCCTATTGAGCAGGCACCTGAAGAATACGGATACAACATTATTCCTTTGTATCCAATTGAGGACAGCTGCGCTGTAATCATAAAATTCAAAGGCTATAGTGAAACAAATGACCATGCAGGTTGGAGATACGGTTTCGTTGCGGAGAATCCGAATGGCTTGGTCAGTCGCTACAGTCCTACGTATTCGGCCGATGAGTCAGAACTAAGTTTTGCTCTAGAAGGCAATGAATCCAAAATGTACCTCGTAGTAATGGGCGCGCCTTGGGATATTATCACAACCAATACCAGCAATGACACCTGGAAAGGCTATCCAAAACACTTTCGTTTTCCTTATGAATTGAATATTAATGGAGCATATCCTGAGGGGTTTCAAGATCCTTCTGAGTTTAGAGCGCAACTCAAATTCAACGGACAGTTGCATCCAAATGGAGGAGGTTGGGTTGAAAACACTTCAAATGTATCACCCAGCGTCTATGTAGGTTCACACGCTATAGTCTATGGTAACTCTACTATCAACGGCAATGTAAGAATTGAAAACACATCCGTGGTTCGGAATTCAACAATAAGCGGGAATGCCCTTATTCAGGATAATGCATTCGTAAGTGAAAGTACAATCAGTGAAAATGCCAAAGTAGTTGGTCATGCACAAGTCGAAAATGTAAATCTTTCGGGCAATGCATTAATCGGTATGCGTTGCAAAGTTTATAACTACACACTTTCAGGATCAGTAGAAGTTGGTGGAGATGTGATTGTCTACAATGAAGACGGCAACTGCAACAATGGAGCACACTACAGATTGACTAATTATTATGACAATAAATTTCTAGAATGTGATGGAAGGACTGCTGAACATCCTGACAATAAAGATGTCAATGGTACAGTCACAATATTTGACAATGCTGAAATGGCCCTCAAATGCAATTGTGAAAATTTGGCAGATTGCAATAACCTAACTTCTGTATTGGATAATAATGAAATGCTTATAACAATGTCACCCAATCCGGCATCAAAATTTGTTAGAATCCAAATTCCTATGGATAAAGCTGGCATGCAATATCAGATAACATTTTTTAACGCATTAGGGCAAGCAGTAATCTCGAAAAACATGCTTTGGAATTCTGAGTTTCAAGTAGATATTTCAAGCCAAGCCAATGGTATTTATTATGTCATAGTTGAACTTAATGGCAAGCAATTGAAAACCATGAAATTGAATGTTGAAAACTAAAAGCAATCAGTGTGATTTTTAATCAAAATATTTATTTTTTTATTCGGTTAATAGCTGAGTAAATTTGCAACAATTAATACAATTGAATTAGTTGAAACGACTATTGAGTATTTTGCTTCTGCTTTGTTTTATTGCTCCTATTTCGTGCAATTTCTTGTTTTTGAAATATGAAATGTATTGCATAAAAAAAGCCGCAAAGCACTTCTTGATTCATCAGATCAATGATGAAAACTTGGTATTAATGAAATTTTCAAAGGTCAAAGCTGATTCACAATTAGAATGGGAACATCCTGAGGAATTCGAATATAAGGGTCAAATGTATGATGTTATAAAATCACATTCTGATGTAGATTCAGTGAGTTACCTATGTTACCACGATGTTCCAGAATCAAAAATCAGCATAAAAATAGCGCATCTAATTAATAGCGCTCAAAACAACGACCCAAATAATCAACAAGCACAACAACGAATTTTTGATTTTTTAAAAACCTGCTATTGCATTGAGTATGCTGAATATCAGCCAATATCCAGTGATCATCAAAAATCGACATTTGCATTTCTTCTATTATCCACTATTTCTTCAAGCAAAAAAACAGGACACCCGCCCCAAGTGGCTGGTATCTAATAACCCATTTCTTTGGGTTGTAACATTTTACTAGAGTTCAGATTTCTAACCAAATTGCAGTGTTGTGACAGAATGCGTGGTAAAATGATTTGGTAAAGAATGTTTCGAATTCTGCTATAAACTCCTTTATCCTTAGTAAGCTTGTTTAATACGAGCTTTAACAAACAGAATATTTTATGAAAATAAATTATCTTATCAAGCTAACAAGCTTGGTGTTGATTGGAATTACTATCTGCCAATTGGCAACCGCTCAAGACACACTTAAAATATTGGATGTCAATGAAATAGTTATTTCTGCCGATCGCTTCGGTGTCAATAAATCAGAAACTGCACAACAAATCACAACCATCAAAGCAAATCAAATTGCTTTTCAAAACTCTCAAACAACTGCCGATTTGCTCCAACAAAGTGGAACGGTTATGGTACAAAAGAGTCAGATGGGTGGTGGATCTCCTATGCTTCGCGGATTTGAATCCAGCAGAATATTACTTGTTGTGGATGGCGTCCGTATGAACAATTTGATTTATCGCGCAGGACATTTGCAAAATGTCATCACATTGGATCAATCTATTCTTGACCGTGTGGAAGTGCTCAACGGACCTGCATCCACAGTTTACGGAAGTGATGCACTGGGTGGGGTTATCCATTTCAGAACCAAAGCTCCACAACTCAATCAAAAAACTGACGGGAGTATTTTTACCAAAACAAATGCCTACGTGAGGTACGGTTCCGTAAATGATGAAAAAACTGGGCACGTGGACTTTAATTTGGGATGGAAAAGATTTGCCTCGTTAAGCTCTGTCACTTACAGTGACTTTGATAACCTCACCATGGGTAAAAACAAGCAAGCTTTGGATAGTTTGTGGGGATTAAAAAAATTCTATGTTCAGAGGTTCAATGGCAAAGATTCACTTGTAGCAAATTCAGATCCTTACAAGCAGAAATTTTCAGGTTATTCTCAATGCGATATCCTCCAAAAATTCCTGTTTCAACAAAATTCGAATGTAACACACACTCTAAATATTCAATATTCAAATTCATCCAATATTCCCCGATACGATCGGCTAACTGATGTGTCAAAATCAGGAGGACTAGCAACAGCAGAATGGTATTACGGGCCGCAGGAACGATTGCTTGCAGCTTATGAAATAAATATTGCAAATAAATCTAGGTTCTTTCAAAGCTCAAGAGTAAATATTAATTACCAAAATGTGGAGGAAAGTCGATTTACACGAAACTTTGGCAGTGCTTTCAGAAGCGCAAGAACTGAGAAAGTCGATGTTTTGGGCGGTACATTCGACCTAAAACATACTTCAGAAAAATCAGATCTTTCGGTTGGATTTGAAGCCTTCCATAATACTGTCAATTCAACTGCCTTTGCTGTTAATGTAGATGTTGATACAACCCGAGCACAAAGCACGCGTTATCCAGATGGAGACAATTCACTAACAACCATTGCAGCTTATTTGACGCATACTTTGCGCATTTCAAATAAATTGACATTGGTAGATGGAATACGATTACAACAACACATTTTAAATTCCAACTTTGATTCAAAGCAATTTTATCCATTCCCTTTTAGCGAAATCCAACAGAATCCTTTAGGTTGGTCTGGCAATTTGGGGTTGATATACAGACCTAGCAACAAAGTAAAGTTGTCAATTCTTAGTTCAACGGGATTCCGAGCACCCAATGTGGATGATCTTTCAAAAGTATTTGACTCCAGAAAAGGTGTAGTGGTTGTGCCTAATCCTGATATCAAGCCAGAACAAACTTATAACCTTGAATTTGGAGGATCTATTGCCTTAAGCAATAATTGGCTGATGGATTTTGCCGTGTTCAGCACAGCTTTTCGAAATGCTATTGTAGTTGATAAATTCAGGTTCAATGGTCAGGATAGTATAGTTTACGATGGTGTAAACAGTGAAGTTCTTGCACCCCAAAACAAAAGGGAAGCAAACATTTATGGATTTTCAATTGGTACGAAAGCACAAATATTTAAAGGGCTTACTGTCAACGCCAATGTAAATTACCAAAAAGGAGAGATTATCAATGCGGGCGCCAATGGTCCTTTGGATCATATTCCTCCCAGTTTTGGCAATATTGGACTTCAATACAGTAAATCAAAATTTGATGTAAGTATAAATGCACAAATATCTGCCTGGAAAAGAATTGAAGATTACTTGCTAAATGCTGAAGACAATGAGGTATATGCAACCAAAGATGGGATGCCTTCTTGGTACGTAATAAATTTAAGAGGATCCTATTCCTTAACCAACAACATCAAACTTCAAGCAGGTATTGAGAACTTGTTGGACACCAATTACAGGATATTTGCAAGTGGAATTCATGCACCAGGACGCAATATTTATTTTGTATTGAGAGCAAGTTTCTAAACTTCGTAACTGATCCAAAAGGTATAACTGAAATGTAATGAGAACTTAAAAATATCACCCTAAAATAAAAAGTCGAAAGACTCCCTAAAAACGTCGCAAAACCATTTTAGAAAACAGTAGAAAAACAAAGTTAAACCCGGCTGAAAAACAGTGGAAAATAAATTCTGAAAACAAAAGTTCTGAGCTTCAGCATGGTCAATCATTGCTTGCCGTTGCTTCGAATATCTATTCCTAGTCCAAGCCCAATATTGGACCAATCTTGCTCAATTCTGGCTCTCCCAATACATAGGTTCCATTATCGACTCCTGCCAAATACTCAACACTCAAACCACTGAACTTGGCCAGCTGCTCTAGAGTCAAATTCAAATCTCTGCGCTTTTGCTGAAAGTTGGATTTTGGTTCAATATTATCTTCGGCGCTGTTATTTCCAAAACACAGAGGTAATGCTACTATCAGTGCAATTAAAGAGAAAGTGAAAAGGGCTAATTTGTTCTTTTTCATGTTGGTTAAATTATTAGGTAACTTCTATTTGTTTATTTCATTACAAAGATAAAACAATTTGTTTCATAACACAAAATGTTTTAAAAAGAATTTGTAAAAATTTCTTATGAAAAAAAATAGCGCCATTTGCCTTCCAAATGCTAAGTTTGCAACATCAACTAAAATGAATCAGATCATGGGACTTCTCGACGGTAAAACAGCATTGATAACAGGTGGAAGCAGAGGAATAGGCGCAGCAATTGTTCGTAAATTTGTTCAGGAGGGCGCTTCGGTTGCATTTACCTACGCAAGTAATGCTTCTAAAGCTGAAGCATTAAGGGATGAACTTCGGGCTAAAGGTGCCAATATTTTTTGCTATCAAAGTGATGCTGCAAATTATACGGCTGCTGAAGCTTTGATAACTTTGGTGCAACAGGATTTGGGAGGCTTTACAATATTGATTAACAATGCAGGTATAACTCGTGATACACTACTGTTGAGAATGACTGAACAGCAATGGGATGAAGTAATCGAAACAAACTTAAAATCAGTTTTCAACTTAACTAAGCATGCCATTAAGGCAATGTTGAGAACTGGCGGATCGATTATCAATATGGGTTCAGTAGTCGGCGTATTTGGCAATGCAGGCCAAGCCAACTATGCGGCTTCCAAAGCAGGTATAATTGGTTTTTCAAAGTCAATCGCCAAGGAAGTGGGTTCTCGTAACATTCGTTGTAATGTGGTAACTCCCGGCTTCATAGATACTGAAATGACAGGTGAGTTGGATGCAAAAACCAAAGATGCATTTCTATCGGGAATTCCTATGAAGAGATACGGAACGGGCGAAGAAGTTGCTGATTTGTGCAGCTTTTTAGGATCAGATCACAGTAGCTATATAACAGGACAGGTGCTCAGCATATGTGGAGGCTTGAATGTATAACAAATACCAGATATTACAGATTTCTTAAAACCATTCTGCTATTTCATCCAGTGGTTTCCGACTTAATTCTGGAACTGTGCAATTCAATGCAGGATATCCTACTGGTATAAGCAAATATGGCTTTTCGTAACTTGGGCGGCCCAACAAATCTTGTAAAAAATTCATAGGACTAGGGGTATGAGTCAAAGCAACCAATCCAGCTTTTTGTATTGCAGCTAAAAGTAAACCACAAGCAATACCCACTGATTCCTGAACGTAATAGTTTTGCCGCATTCCAGAGCCATGAGGTTGTTGCGGTTTACGGAATACAATAATCAAATAAGGTGCAGTGGTTAGAAATGGTTTTTCCCAATCCGTTCCCAAAGACGCCAAATCCTCCAACCATTCTTGACTCATGCGCGTTGCATAGCTCTCCTTTTCTTCTTTTTCGGCAGCGTCCCTAATTTTTTGTTTGAGTTCTAGATTCTCAACAATACAAAACTTCCAAGGTTGTTTGTGTGCACCAGATGGTGCTGTTCCCGCCGTCAACACAATTTGTTCAATTACTTCACGAGCTACAGCTTGGTCGCTAAAAAATCTTACGCTTCTGCGCGCATTCATTTCCTGATAGAAGTCCTTGGCAGATTCTAAAGACTCAGTTTCAGATTTAGGAGGAATTTGAAAAGCAATGTGTTTAAATTCCATAATTACAAATCTCCTAATTGAGGGCGTAAAATAATTTCTTCTATTACAGTACTGGGACTGGTATGATAAGCCATCCAAATCGATTCTGCCACATCAACTGCAGGCATCAATCTATCCTCGGCCAATTCAGCGCCGGACCAACTTCTTGACCAAGTGGCACCAGGCAATACTGAGGTTACTTTGATACCTTGGTCTCTCAATTCGAGGCGAAGTGATTGTGACAACCCATACAAGGCAAATTTAGAAATACAATATATTCCGCTTCCAGTTAAGGCAGATAATGAGGCAATACTGCAAATATTAAAGATATGTTCAACTTTTGGAGCAATTTCAAGAACTCCTCTTGTCGTGAAATAGGCGCTGTACAAATTGGTTTTGATTTGATTATCTAGATCAGCAAAATTTGAATCCAAAACACCACCAGCTTGAAACACTCCAGTATTGTTAACCAATATATTAATGGAGTTAGGTTCCAACGATGACATAAAGTCTTCAACAGAATCTTTGATGCTTAGATCCGCTACGTGAGTTATCAAAAATGAATTTGGAAAATGTCGTTGCCAATACGATTTCATTTCTTCCAAATCGTTTGGGGTCCTTGCACAAGTTATTACATTGAAGCCTCCTGCAGCAAAACGTTCACAAATAGCTCTTCCTATACCTGAAGTTCCACCAGTAACTAAAATATTTTTTGACATAAAATTGGGTTCGGTCTTAAATGGATATGGATCAATAAACAAAATTAACAATTAAAAGATCACCTTAGGTATTATAAAAAGGGTATTGGTTAAATGTTAAGGTGTAACTTTGAGATACAATTGTATTATGGTAATTAATTTCTTTACCCATTTTGGTCGATATTTGAAAATGTTGAAGCTCAGCTTCAGCAAGCCGGAGAAATTCTACATGTATTGGAATGAAACAATGCGTATGTGCAATGACATCGGTGTAGGTTCTGTTGTAATTGTTGGATTGATTGCAATTTTTATTGGGGCGGTAACTGCCGTACAGTTTGCATATCAACTAGGAGATCAATTGATTCCTCAATATTATATAGGGTACATTGTACGTGATATTACAATAATTGAGCTTGCACCTACCATTACCTGTTTGGTTCTCGCTGGCAAAGTTGGCAGCAATATGGCAGCAGAAATTGGGGGAATGCGACAAAAAGAACACATTGATGCTATGGAACTCATGGGAGTAAATACAGCAGCCTATATCATTTTGCCAAAATTATTGGCATCATTGTTCGTGATTCCTCTTTTGGTAGCTTTAGCGGCATTTATTAGCATCTTGGGCGGCTATTTGGCGAGTGTTCCTACTGGCATTATACCCAGTGCTGAATTTATAAGAGGATTGTTGGAATTTTTTGTTCCTTACAATGTATTCATGATGTTTGTCAAAGCCTATGTATTTGCGTTTTTATTAACCTCTGTTTCATGTTATCAAGGGTATTACGTCAAAGGAGGTAGTGTGGAATTGGGCCAGGCTAGCACTCGTGCAGTTGTGTTTAGCAATATTTTGATCCTACTGGCTGATTATGTAATTGCATTGGTATTGACTTCATGATTAGAGCAGAAAACATATTCAAATCCTTTGGATCAGCAGATGTATTGAAAAGTATTACTGCGGATTTTAAGCCCGGAATAACCAATTTGATTATTGGCAGAAGTGGCGCAGGAAAAACAGTATTGCTGAAAATATTGGTTGGTCTTACACCTGCATCATCTGGTAAGATCTATTATGACAAAATAGATTTGTTTGGTCTTGACAAGAAAGCAATGAGAACTTTAAGACTAAAAGTTGGGATGCTATTTCAGGGCTCAGCCTTGTTTGATAGCTTGACTACTGAACAAAACATACGTTTTCCGCTTGACATGTTTACAAATATGACAAAAGGGGAAAAACAAAAACGGGTAGATTACTGCTTAGAAAGAGTTAATCTGAATAAAGCGAACGCTAAGTTCCCATCTGAGTTAAGTGGCGGAATGCAAAAAAGGGTTGGCATTGCCCGATCAATTGTTTTGGAACCCAAATATCTTTTTTGTGATGAACCGAATTCTGGTCTCGATCCAGAAACATCAATAGTTATCGATGAATTGATACGTGACTTGACCATTGAAAACAACATCACCACCATTATCAATACACATGATATGAATTCCGTAATGGAAATTGGAGACAACATAATCTTCCTGCATGAAGGTAATCTCGCCTGGTTGGGCAATAGAAATGAGGTGTTGACCAGCGACAATGAGCTGTTGCAAAACTTTATTTTCGCATCACCGTTCTTGCAAAGACTAAGAAAAGCTGCCTTAAAATAGTTCAGAAACCTCTCGGATATCTTAGCGTATTTCAGTAGTTCTATGAGGAACTTTGGCAAAAGAGGCTGTAAAAAATCCTATAAAGGTTATTAAGCCTGAAAGAAGTAAAAATCCTTCCATGTTCATGGGATTAAAATGATTCGAAATGGGTTTGATATGTTCACTACAAAGATACAATTATATATTTAATATTCAAATATTATAAAAAATATTTTTTGAATACCTATCATTCTTATACGCTTATGTATAGTTTTTTGTTGGAGGCATGTAGCTTTCATTAATGTTACGGCATTAAATTCAAGCAATTTTGAATGTTCTGAATGATCCAATGGTATCCTTGGTTTTTGAGTAATTTTCTAATCAGTCATAAATTTCAGTAGGTTAATTCTTGAACATGATATACTTTTGCGCTTTACTGGCCCAGGTGGCGAAATTGGTAGACGCACTACCTTGAGGTGGTAGCGCCCTAACGGGTGTGCTGGTTCGAATCCAGTCTTGGGCACTAGACCTTTGACAAAGATTTTGTCAAGGGTTTTTTTTGAGCAAAAATCAAACTTGGTGTGACAAAAAAAGGCTGCCCAAATTGGAACAGCCTTTTTTTATTAGAAATTCAGTAATTCTTACTTCTTACTCCACTCTGCAATATCTTTTGCATTCATTCTTTGGTAATCAGTATTCTTTTCAACAACTGCCAACTCAGTTGACTTTTTGGCAACTTCAATTGCTTGCTTGTACTTTCCCATTTTAGCCAAAATCAAGGCTTCTAAACGCAGCGTCCAAAATTTTGGATCCATCGTATTTGCCTTACTTACCCATTCATAGGCTTTGTTAATATCTTTGCCTGAATCAAAGTAATACCTTCCAGCTTGATAAAAATCAGCAGCTACTGGACCACCCAATACCTTAGCAATATCCTTTTCAACTTTAGAATCTGGATCGAACTTGAAACGAATTGGAATCATTAATTTATCCCAATAGATATTCAGTGTTGTACTATTGATTTTAACATCATCAAAGCTCAACAACAGTGTTTCCATTTTCATTGGCAATGCCTGTGGAGTCACAGTGAAACGAATGGCTATTTGATCTTCTTTCCATTCTTCAGGCACACCCCAACTTGTCAGATCTTTATAAAAGTAAACTTCCCATGTAGTAGGAGTTGGCTTTGTATAAAGGGAATATTCTCCCGCTTTCAAAGGCATACCTTCAATAAGAACATCATCTGAAAATTTGATTTTGGTGGCATCATTGGCACCAGTCCTCCATATTTCATTATAAGGTACTAAGTCACCCCAAATAATACGATCCTTGACCGATGGTCTAGAATAAACTAATGTAACATCAGTCAAACCAACCTTTTGATTGATTGTGCTTTTAGGACTTGGCTGAGGGGTAGCTATCTGAGCCTGAACTGAAACAGCTACAAAACCAATCAACAAACTAAAAAAGAAAGATTTTTTAAACATATTAGATTTATTTAATTCGAGAATGTTAACAATTTTATGTAAAAGTAGTTTAGTTATGTGAACTAATTATTCATGGCCATGAAATATTGGCCTATTTTGAACTTATTTTCATAAAAAACAAGATAGCGCACGATTCTAGTAGGATTACACTTTTAATTTTCTATATTTGCGCCTCGAAATGAAATCCCTATATGCGGACCAAATTATCTCAATTTAAATTTGACCTACCTGAGAAATTAATTGCTCAATATCCTGCTAAACACAGAGATGATGCAAGACTCATGGTAGTGGACAGGGCAACCGGCAAAATTGAACACAAAATCTTCAAAGAACTTGTGCATTATTTTGACGAGAAAGATGTCCTGATTTTTAACAATACTAGAGTATTTCCAGCTCGTCTTTACGGCAAAAAAGAAAAGACAGGTGCTGATATTGAAGTATTTCTGCTTCGTGAACTCAACCACGATCAACGCTTATGGGATGTACTGGTAGATCCTGCCAGAAAAATCCGCGTTGGTAACAAGTTGTATTTCATGGATAAGAATAACAACGATATTCTTGTGGCTGAAGTAGTGGATAATACTACAAGTAGAGGGAGAACGATACGTTTCCTTTACGAAGGTGATGATGAAGCCTTTTACAAAGACTTGGATTACTTGGGATTCACTCCCCTTCCTAAATACATCACAAGGGAACCTGAGCAAATTGACAAAGAGCGATATCAAACTATCTACGCAAAAGAAATAGGTGCAGTGGCAGCCCCAACTGCTGGCTTACATTTTACGTCAGAACTCATGAAGCGTCTTGAGCTCAAAGGAGTTGAATTTGCTGAAGTTACTCTGCACGTTGGCCTCGGAACATTTCGAACAATTGAAGTGGAGGATCTATCCAAACATAAAATGGATGCGGAATATTTTAAAGTCCCAGAAGAGGCAGCCATAAAAGTAAATGCAGCTAAATCCGTTGATAAGAAAGTTTGTGCGGTAGGTACTACTGCTATACGAGCAATTGAATCAGGAGTATCTGCTGAATCTATGCTTAAAGCAGCAGAGGGATGGACCAATAAATTTATTTATCCTCCTTACGATTTTCATATAGCCAACAGCATGTTAACCAATTTTCACCTACCAAAATCTAGTCTTATGATTATGGTATGTGCATTTGGAGGCACGGAATTAATCTTAGAAGCATACCAACAAGCCATTAAAGAGAAATATAGATTTTATAGCTATGGCGACGCTATGTTGATTCTTTGATAATTTCTTGAAAAAAAACAGCTAAGACAGAACTTTTTAACAATATATGGCGTTTGCCATAATAATACAAACAGATAAAGAGTAACTATGTATTGGACGCTCGAATTAGCATCGCATCTTGAAGATGCACCTTGGCCAGCAACTCGCGACGAATTAATTGATTTTGCAATTCGTTCAGGTGCGCCTTTAGAAGTAATTGAAAATCTTCAACAGATTGAAGATGATGGTGAAATATATGAAACCATTGAGGACATCTGGCCTGATTATCCGCGCCGTGATGACTTTTTCTTCAATGAAGACGAATACTAAAATAATTCAAAGCTGTCCAATTTTGGATGGCTTTTTTTACAAGATCTTTAAGGTTTTTGAGGTTATTTTCAATGGTTCAAAGACTTAAATTCCTAACTCCTTCATCTTTAGGCCTTGATGAGGTCACAAGTTATTTGCCAATCAGGTAAAAAGCTTTAGTTTGCAGAAATTGAGTTCTTAAGCTTTTAGGATGAGTCAGTTTAAGTCCAAAAATTGAGTCTCAATTCTTAGACAATGGAATAATGAAATCTTTTATTTTAACCCAAAATCAACCTTAGACGCTGAATTAACGAAATTTTTGGATATTCCAAGAATTTGTCCGAGTTAACTCGATTGAAGCTGTGACTTTACCGATTGATTCCTTTTCACAAAAATCTATTCGGAAAGCTGGAGCATGATCAACTTGAAATATAATTTTGATAAATAGACCGTCTACTTTCCTTTGCCCCCTAAGATAACCAACACTGTGTAGAAAAGTATCTTAAAATCCAGCGCTAGGGACATATTCTCGATATACAAAATATCAAAATTCAAACGCTGGAGCATTTCTGGAACATTGGCTGCATAGCCATATTTAACTTGCCCCCAACTTGTTATGCCCGGCCTTACCTTTAGCAAATGTCGGTAGTGCGGGGCTTCAATCAATATGAGGTCAATATAATGCTTTCTTTCCGGACGTGGACCTACTAGCGACATATCACCGAGAATGACGTTGATAAAATTGGGAATTTCATCAATTCGATACTTGCGCATGAAAGCACCAATAGGGGTGCAGCGCAAGTCGCCTTCCTGACTCAATTGGGGACCATCCTGTTCGGCATTTTGGTTCATAGATCTGAACTTAATGATTTTGAATGGTTTACCATTTAAGCCGATTCTTTCCTGAAGATAAAAAATTGGGCCATTGGTAGTCAATTTCATGTGAATAATGATATACATCCACAATGGAAATAACAGAAGCAGCCCTGTAATACTGAGGAATAAATCACATACACGCTTTATAATCTTCTGCCAGGTAGGCATCAATTCACGGCGTATTTCAATCAAAATCGCACCAAAGACATGGTTCATTTTAACAGACCCTAGCATAATATCATACATATCAGGTATGATTTTCACCAAAACCTGGTCTTCAAAATCAAATAACGAATCCAAGATTTTCTTCAATTGACCATGTTCGGAAGTTTCTATAGCAATAATTACTTCTTCAATTTGAAGTTCACTGATCACCTTGCCTAAGTCCTCAACTTTACCCAATACCGGCAAATAGGAATCCAATTGATGTCCCGTTTGCCCATTGGTATCTATAAAGCCTAAAAACTTATTTCCCAAACCATTTTTGCGAGCGGATATTTCATGAAATAAATCAACCGCATTCTGATTGCCACCAATGATCAAAGTGTTGTAATAAACCAATCCAGCTTTGAGCCTACGACTGGCCCGAGTCAAGATAATCATCCTGAAAGTCACCGTCAACCCAAAATGAAGACTCAATAAAATAAAAATAGAATTGTAGTAAACCTTATAGTTTTCGACCTGATCATCCAAAAGAAAGGCAAAGAATATAACGATAACTCCTATTACACTTAGTAAAAGGGTTCTCCAAAAAACATACAATCTACTAAGGCGATACAGATCCCTATAACGATCAAATAAGTAATAAAATCCAACCCAACAAACTGGCACAATAACTACTCCCAATCTGAATTTTAAGTCATTCCACCATAAATAATCATCTGCAACAGATACCCAAGACTGACGGAGAATAAAAAACACTCCCCATGCGAGCATTGCTGCCATAAAATCCATAGCAATATATCCAAAAACCGCCTTCCGTCTCTGTTTTAATTGCATCAATACAACAGCTTAATATTATCTACAAATGCTTTGGCTTGGAGCTTTTCATATCCATTGGCTGTAAATGCAAGTCCGGTTTGAAGCAAAATTTGATAATTATCATATTTTAAAGTCACTATTTCCGTAGTAACATCAATATAGGCTTTTTTCCAAGTATCAGTGGGGTTCAAGACTACAATGTAATAAGTCTCGGACAAACTGCTGTTGTTATTAAACCCCCTCAAACCTACCGCCATAGGAGTTTCAGTCTTATAATTCATTTCAATATAAACCCTGCGTGAGTTGTCATCAGGAATTCCTGATAACGGAATACTGGATACCTCGGTAACTGGCTTCAAAGTATCTGCAAACAATAGCCCAGCTTTTGACCCTTCGAATACTGACTCCGCGCTTAAAGATAAAGGAGTGCCTTGTATAGTATTTGAAAAAACGGATCCATTGGATTCAAAATCTTCCGTCAACAACACATTCACCTTAGGATCATAAGTAAATACAGGAGTGAAAGTGTCAACTTCCGTTGGTTGAAGATCTATGAGTTTATCAATTCTCAAAGCTGCAGGGTAAATATCTGGCAAGCTCTTGATGCCAAAGCGAAAAATACCTGGAAAAAACACCATGTCGGTACTTCCAGATGCAATTATTGGTATAAGCCCTGGTACAGGATACAAGCCCAAGAGTTTTCCGTTGGCATAGGCATAAATAATGGGAAAATCCTGTAATGAACTTCCCTGACCTGAGCCAGCTGCAAATTCCATCTTTGGTACGTACACGTACGATGCTATTGGGTCCGCTTTATCACAAGCGCCCAATATAAGTAAGCCTGCAGTGAACACTAATACACTAATTGAATAGTTTTGTCTTTTCATGATGTTGGTCGATTGCATCCATTATTTGATAAGCAAGGCGCAAGGCGTTTAAACCATCTTGCCCACTAACCTTGGAAGGTTCGTTGTTAATAATACTGTTGACAAATGCCGCAAGTTCATCCCGTATGGCATTTACTTCAGGCGATTCTGGCATTTCTATTTCAAGAAATCGTTTACCGATTTGAGTATCAAATTCCATCAATTGGCCCGAACGGCCCTCAGGCTCTGATTCATACAAACGGACTATTTGTGCTTTTTTATCTAAAAAATCCATCGAGATGTATGCATCCGTTTGGAAGAGTCGCAACTTGCGCATTGGGTTGATTGACAATCGGCTTGCGGTAAGATTGGCAACGGCTCCATTTTCAAATTCCAACCTGACATTGCTGATATCCGATGTTTTGCTAATCAATGAGACACCTGTTGCATATACATTAGAGATGGGAGAATTCACCATGGCGAGCACCAAATCCAAATCATGAATCATCAAGTCCAAAACTACTGACACATCGGTTCCGCGTGGATTGAAGGTGGCAAGTCGGTGTGCTTCAATAAACATGGGATTGAGTGGTGTGTTGTTAATGGCTTGAAATGCTGGGTTGAATCGCTCCACATGGCCCACCTGAATTAACAAATTTTTCTCTATGCCCAATTGAACAATCTCCTCTGCTTCGGACACGTTGGCAGCAATGGGTTTTTCAATAAAAACATGCTTACCAGCATTCAGGCATTTCAATGCCATTGCATGATGATAAATAGTTGGAGTAACGATATCCACCGCCTCACACAATGCCAACAGCTCTTCGAAATTCGAATAATACTTTACGTTAAATTCTTCCTCTATAATGCGCCCACGTTCCTGGTCAGGATCATAGAAGCCAACCAAGTCCAGATTTGGAACTTCACCAATACATTTGATGTGGATTCTGCCCAAATGGCCAGCACCGATTACAGCTATTTTAAGAACACGCATTAAGTATATTAAAGTTTACATTGTTCATATTATTGCCATTCATGGATCAGAAAAAAGAAAGTTTGTTAGCTGTTAACGAAAATACATTAAAATCCCTCCAAATAAGGTGATCAAAACAATAAGTACCGAGGCCATATTGATTGAATATTTCATGTGCCGTGAAAAGCTTCTAATATTATCAGCTTGTTCAGGATACTTGGGTATGATTTCAAGTTCCATTTTCTGACTATTAAACACATGTTTGGCATGAAATTCTACACGATTTCGCACCAATTCCTTGTACACTTTTAGCACTTTTACTCTGAAATATACATTCAAAAACAACATTGCAATGAATACTCCAATGACCAAACTTATCAACAAAAAATACATATTGTAAAGATAAGCCAAAGGCACTTAGTGCCATAATTTCATGAAGAAAACCTCGTCAACGTATCCAATCAAAACTCAATCCAGCTTCAATTCCTCCCTAGGTAGCATTTCGTCCATTTCTGAAGTTAGGTAAACCAATGAGGCAACTATAGTAGCGGCCTGCATCAAATCATCTGCCACCAGATGATCCCAGTTATCCATATTGCTGTGGTGGGTTCTTGTGCTGTAACTTACAGCATCTTGAATGAATTGAAATCCTGGAATACCACATTTTACGAAAGTTAAGTGATCCGTACCACCTGTGTTAGACAAGGTAATGGTATGGGCATCTAAATCTTTGAACTTCCCAAACCAAGGACGAAAAACTGCATCACACTCAGCATTTCCTTGCAGGTAGATACCTCGAATTCGGCCAGTACCATTGTCCATATTGTAATACGCCGAAACCTTAGATGCCTCTGGCTTTAGTTTTTCTACTGCACCCAAAGTATCGTAATCTGCTAAATGCTGTTCAGCATATGCCTCCGATCCCAATAATCCTTGTTCTTCGCCAGACCACAATCCAAGCCGGAGGGTTCTTTTGGGTGTGATTCCTGCTTCCTTAAAAGTAGCTTTAAGAATTCTGGCTGCCTCCATCATCACGGAACTGCCGCATCCATTATCCGTTGCACCTGTGCCAGCATGCCAAGAGTCAAAATGGGCACCGAACATTACCAATTCGTTCTTTTTTGCAGAACCTTCGATATCGGCAATAACATTGGCATCCATTCCTTCTGGGTTGCTGATTTGAACATCCAGACTCATATCCAAGATCACTTTCTCATCTTTCAAGCTCATGCGCAACAATCGATTGTAATGCTCAACACCTAATATTGCTTGAGGAAGCACTTCTGCATTTTTATCCCGGGCGTTGCCTTTACGAGCCCGTGCACCTGAAATAAACACCGTACCCAAGTCTCCTTTATAATTGCGTTCTAATATTGCAAGGGGCTTTTCATCGTAAATCAATTCCCAGAGAGCCTTGCTGAAAGCAGGAGGATTCCAATTCCAACGCCCTGATCGACTTTTCGACGGCATTTCTGCTTGTGCAAGTTCCAATAAATCCTTGTCTTCCAATCTCTTACCTGTAGGCTTGAACCATTCTTCTACAACTCTTACAGTATCCAAAAGGACAAACTTTCCTTTCAACTTACCTTTGTACTTCGCCAATTCTTCAACCGTACCGGCGTCAAGATAGATAACTTCGCCCGTCAAGGTTCCTTTGACAGCTGGGCACCAAGCCTTAGGATATGCTATAATCGGAAAATAATAAGGTGCACGACAATTCATGGAGAAATTCTTCAATTCCCAACCATTGCCGAAAGGGCCCCAAGCTTCTTCGTGCACATTGTTCATGCCCCAGGATTTGAGTTCAGATTGAGCCCAAGTTCTCGCTTTCTTGATTCCGGGTGATCCTGTTAATCTAGGTCCATTTCCATCGGTGATATTCCAAGCGATATCCATCACCTTACTTTCTTTCAAGCCATATTTACGTATGATTTGCAATACTGAGTCTTGGGATATTTGGGCATGTGAAGCCATGAAATTGATTGCCCAGATGGCAATGATGAGCGTCTTATTTTTCATTCCTAATTTTATAAGCAGCAAATATGCATGAAATTATATTGATGAAATAATAATTGGCTGAGATAGTTCGATATTGACACTATGCAAGATGCCTAAAAAGGGATTTTGTAGATACTAAAGCCAAAAATCTTGACAACGAAAATCAAATAACTGGTTTTTCTGCTTGACTAAATTGCAAAAATTCCTATTTGCAATTCAGAAAGATTGGCCTAAAATCATAGGCTGCTTTTACATTTTTATAGCTAAATTCAGACAATTCAGCTGTTTTATCTATGGTTCAAAGCTTACAGTCAAGCGCCTACTTCTTCCCAAACCTTACATCCTTCAGAGCAATTGGAACAGATATCAATTGATGCTCTGTCGTCCAATAATTTCATGCGAAAATCTTGGTAGCTATCACTTGCCCATATCTCCTTAAGTGATTGGGTTTGCAGTTTTCCCATTTCATGCTGTGCATCTTTGTCAAAACAACAAGGAACCACCATGCCATCCCAGGTTATTACGCAACTGTGCCACAGCTTCCAGCAATTGTTGGTAATCTTATATTTCAAACCATAGGTTCCGTCTGCTTTGAGTTTGTACCTGCTATAAAATTCATTATCAGGTATTAATTTGTTTCCATTTTTATAATCGTAAACCTGGGCAGTTTTTAACCTTACTTCATCAACTCCTAGTTCCTCAGCCAGTTTATAAACTTCGGGTATTTGATGTTCGTTGGGTTTGACTACAAGGTATTGGAAGATGATGTGGGGATTCGATACGTTGAGCTTCTTTTTCCAGGCAACGAGTCTTTTTGTTCCAGCGATTACTGAGTCTAGTTTTCCTTCTTTGCGGTATTGCTCATATACTTCTTGTGTAGTCCCATCAATTGAAATAATAATTCTGTCCAAGCCACTTTCAATCGTAGCTTTGGCAGCATCGTCGTCCAAAAAATGTCCATTGGTGGAGGTAATTGTATATATCCCTCTGTCATGAGCATGTTTGACCATGTCCAAAAATTTGGGATTGATGTAGGGTTCTCCTTGGAAATAGAAAATCAAATACAACAATTGATCTGCGATATCATCTATGGTAGAACGGAAGAAATCCTCTTTCAAGTTTCCAGTTTTTCTTGAAAAAGAACGCAGTCCGCTTGGACATTCCGGACATCTGAGATTGCAAGCGGTAGTCGGTTCAAAACTGATTGTGAACGGCTGCCCCCATTGAGTCGGTTTGCGAAGGATTTTGGTTAGCTGGTAACTTGAGTAAACCAAAAATGCATTGACAAGCTTTTTGAAAGTCAGCTTTCTGATGAACCTCATTGAATCTTGCCTATTCCACCCTTCTTTCATTTGCCAAAGTTACAGTAAATTACAGTTTGTCAGTTGAAATCATTCGGGTTTGAGAGGCTTTAAAAGTAATGTTAAATATTTAGTGGAAGAGATACTATCAAAATGACATTTATGTCTATCTTTGCCTTGCTAGGTAGGTTAATCCTCTGTTTGGCTGAGCCGCAGAGGAAAGGTAAAATGTAAGGAGCTTTTCTGTAATTGCAGAGAAGCTCTTTTTAATTGTACAAATACATACTTCGCTCGTTCATCAATTCTCTAAAGTAAGGATCCTTCAAGTCTTTGATGAAATAGATCATTTCTCCAGTTGATTTCATCTCGGGCCCTAATTTCTTGTCAACTCCTGGAAACTTATCAAATGAAAATACTGGTACCTTAATGGCAAATCCATCCATTTTGGGATTCATTTGGAATTCGCTCAATTTGCGTCCCAACATGACATGTGTTGCTACTTGCAAAAATGGTACACCGTAAGCTTTAGCTATAAAAGGAGTGGTTCTTGATCCTCTTGGATTTGCTTCAATTACGTAAACCTTGCCATTTTTGATTGCAAATTGAATATTCAACAATCCCTTGATATCCAGTGCAAAGGCTAATTTTTCAGCATACATTTTCATTTGACTGAGTTCATCATCCGTCAAACTGAATGTAGGTAGCACTGCTGAACTGTCGCCAGAATGAATACCAGCAGGTTCAATGTGTTCCATAGTTCCCATTATATAAACTTGCTCTCCATCACAAATGGCATCAATTTCTGCTTCCTTAGCTCTGTCTAGAAAATGATCAATCAAGACTTTGTTGTCTGGCATGGTTCGGAATATCTTTAGAACCTGACGCTCCAATTCTTGATCATTGATTACAATTTTCATGCCTTGACCTCCCAATACATAGGAAGGTCTTACCAACACCGGATAACCCACTTCGTTGGCTACTTCAATCGCTCTATCAACATCGACTCCTACTCCATAATCAGGATAAGGAATTTCCAATTCTTTCAACAAATCAGAGAATCTTCCTCGGTGTTCCGCAAGGTCCATGCTGTCGAAGCTGGTACCGATAATTTTTATTCCTTTATTATGAATTTTTTCGGCGAGCTTCAACGCAGTTTGGCCACCCAATTGAACAATGATTCCATCTGGCATTTCATGATCTATGATGTCCTCAAGGTGCTCCCAAAATACTGGCTCGAAATAAAGTTTGTCAGCAATATCAAAGTCAGTAGAAACTGTTTCCGGGTTGCAATTGACCATAATTGCTTCGTAGCCCGCCTCTTTGATTGCCAACAGACCATGAACACAACAAT
The DNA here is from genome assembly GCA_038326165.1 of Chitinophagales bacterium. Taxonomy (GTDB): domain Bacteria; phylum Bacteroidota; class Bacteroidia; order Chitinophagales; family Saprospiraceae; genus JAEUUM01. Next base: position 26,787 of record JBBQJT010000003.1, read on the forward strand.
AATCAAATTCGATACCCTGCCCTATTCTGTTGGGCCCACTACCCAGTACGATGATTTTCTTTCTATCGGATGGTTTGGATTCATTTTCACCATCATAGGTACTATAAAAATAAGGAGTCTTAGCTTCAAATTCTGCTGCACAAGTATCCACCATTTTATAAACTCTACGGACACCGCGTTGCTTGCGTAATTCATAAACATCAGCTGGCGAACAGTTGTGAAAGCGTGTTGCTATTTGGTCATCACTGAAGCCAAGTCGTTTGCAAGCTTTTAATAGTTCATCGGTTATATCTTCAACATTCTTGAGTGCATCGAGGGACTTCTCCATTTGCACCAGTTCCTGAATCTGATATAAAAACCAATTGTCAATATATGTTTGCTTGTGTATGGTCTTTACTGGCACACCACTTGCAAGTAGTTCTTTGATATAAAATATTCTATTCCAAAAGGGCACATCCAGTCGTTCAAGCATTTCACTCGGCTTGATAGCGAAGTCTCCATAATATCCCAGTCCAATGCTGTTGTTCTCCAAACTTTGGCAGGCTTTCTGAAGCGCTTCATTGAAGCATCGTCCAATTCCCATAACTTCACCAACACTTTTCATTTGTAGTCCAAGTGTCTCATCGCATCCTGGAAATTTATCAAAATTCCAACGCGGAATTTTTACAATTACATAATCTAGTGTAGGCTCAAAGAAGGCTGATGTATTACCAGTTATCTGATTGCTCAATTCATCCAATGTATATCCAATAGCCAATTTGGCTGCGATTTTGGCAATCGGATATCCGGTAGCTTTACTTGCTAATGCAGATGAGCGAGATACACGTGGATTTATTTCCACAGCAATTATTTCTTCCGTATCAGGGTGCAAGGCAAATTGTACATTACAACCACCGGCAAAGTTCCCTAATGAACGCATCATCTTGATCCCGTAATCCCTCATTTGCTGATAAGCAGTATCAGAAAGTGTCATTGCCGGAGCCACAGTAACACTGTCCCCAGTATGAACCCCCATTGGGTCGAGATTTTCAACTGTACATATAATTACAACGTTGTCATTTTTATCTCTGAGCAATTCAAGTTCAAATTCCTTCCAACCCAAAACTGCTTTTTCAACTAAAACTTCGTGTGTAGGAGAAGCATTAAGTCCCCGTTTGAGTGCTTCGTCAAATTTGTCTTCCGACATGACAATTCCACCTCCAGTTCCGCCTAAAGTGTAGGACGGGCGAATGACCAATGGGAATCCAATTTTTTGACCAGCTTCTTTTCCTTCTAGAAATGAGTTAGCGATAAAACTAGGTGCAACACCTATTCCTATTCGTGTCATCAGCTTTCGGAATTCTTCTCTATTCTCTGCAGTCTCAATTGCCGCGATATCAACGCCTATCATTTTGACATTGTATTTTTCCCAAACACCTTGTTGATCAGCTTGTATAGCCAGATTCAAAGCTGTTTGACCACCCATAGTTGGAAGTACAGCATCAATATCATGTTTTTCAAGAATTTGAATAATACTCTCAACCGTTAAAGGCAGTAGGTAAATATTATCAGCTGTGACAGGATCGGTCATTATGGTAGCTGGATTACTATTAATCAGCGTTACTTCTATTCCTTCCTCACGAAGAGAACGGGAAGCCTGACTTCCTGAATAATCAAATTCACACGCTTGACCTATAATGATAGGTCCGCTACCGATGATAAGAATGGAGCGGATGGAAGAATCCTTTGGCATAGTATGGAGGGCTGTTGAAATTGCGCGCAAAGATAGGATTCCATACTGACTTGATCATCATAAAATAAAGAAAGAAATTGATTTATTGGAAGAAACATCACAGTAGAATCGATGCAATACTTCAGTCCAATAGTAAATAGTATGGACAGAAATTTCATGAAATATAAAACTATTTTAGATGCAACCGCATGTAGTACTACTTGGATGGATCCGTAGTTACCGGCAAGTTGGCATTTTTCCATTTTACAATTCCCCCATCGAGATTGTAAACCTCTTTGAAGCCCAAAGATCGCATCTTCTTAGCTGCCGCGGAACTCCTCCCCCCTGCAAGGCAATAAACCATAACAGGATTGCTTTTGTCCAGACCTTCAATTTGCTTTTCAAAATCTGGACCATTCCAATCATAATTGGCAGCACTGGATAGGTGGCCTTCTGCAAACTCACCTAGTGTGCGTACATCAATTAAAACAGCGGATTTAAGTTCATTCAGTTTTTGTTCAAATTGAGAAGCCGTCAGATTGGTATTGACCTCTTGGGATTGGCCATTAGCACAAGAATTAAATAAAGCAGATAGGCCAATGATGGCGATAGTTAAAATTTTATACATACTAATTTGAGTATTGTTGAATGATTTTTTGCAGGTTACTGGCAGTCACAACACCTGATTGCCGCCATTTTATTTCGCCGTTTTTAAAGAGAATTAATGTTGGAACGCCTTGGATTTTATAGTTTCCAGATAATTGAGGATTTTTGTCTACATCAATTTTTAGGATTTTTGCTTTGTCACCAACTTTTGATTTGAGCTCTTTTAATATGGGTGTCATGGTTTTACAAGGCCCACACCAAACTGCAAAAAAATCTACCAATGTCGGTGTATCGCTATTTATTATTTCGGAGAAAGTAGCTGACATAATGTTTACTTATTTAACTTCTTCATATTGAATATCAGAATCCATTGTGTTAAGTTCAGTTTTTTGTTGATTGGCTGGAGTATTTGCGTGGCAATTACCAGAGGCACAACCGAATGCGAATAAACCCATTGATGCAAAATAGGCTCCAAAAGCCACACCTGCCCACATTTGGTCGGTAAGAGATTGTATCATAACAAATACGCCTATGGAAAGGTACAAAATTCTTGTAAATGTCCATCCTGTTTTAATTCTGTTGATCATTTATGCCAGTTTAATTGTTGGTATCATAGTGATTTTTGCTTTGACAGAATTTGATATCAAACACGCAGCTTCTGCTCGGTGAATAATTCTTTCTGCTTTGGACATGTCTTTTTCGTCAGCAATAACAATAACTGGCTCTAATACTACCTCGGTCATCAAATATTTTCCGTCTATTTGCTCTAATTTGCCATTAGATGGACATTCAAATGATACAAAATCCAATTTTGAATTTTCTGCAATCGCCAAAAAAGTTGTCATTAGGCAGCTGCTCACTGCGGCTGTGAACAAGTGTTCAGGAGACCAAATACCCAACATGCCTCCCGGAAATTCAGGAGGTGTAGCAACCTCAATGCAAATACCAGATTCTTTGGATATTTCTGGAGAACATATTTTTCCTTTACGATCAGCGACCCAACTGACATCAACATTATAAAAATGTGGCTCCATGATTATTTGATTTTATGCTGAAGAGCATTCCAAGCTCCACCATTGTGTACATTGGTATAAGCTTTGGATTTAAGGATGCTCGTTGCAGAGGCACTTCGCATACCACTAGCACAACAAGTGATGATAGGTTTATCTTTAGCTTTTAACTTATTTAGATTCCCGACCAATGTATCAACTGAAATATTTATTGAACCAGGGATATGCCCATTGGCAAACTCTCCTTTGGTACGGACGTCGAGTATAACAGCGCCTTGCTTCATTAAGTCGGAATAATTTACCGCAGGTCCAAAACCCAATAATTTTTTAAGTGCCTTCAGCATTTCTAATTCGTTTGATTTTTGTAATAATTCACGTCCATCCAAGAACCTGCATTAACGCATTCTGTACCAGCTTGTGTAAGTATTTGAGTAGCCACACTACTTCTGCCACCTGAGGCCCTGCACAGTAGAATTGGGTGACTTAATTCTTTGAGTTCTTTCACCTGAGTTGAAATTTCATTCAATTGGTTATTGTTGGAATTAACAACGCTTCCTCCCATGTATTCCTTCTGGGTTCTTAAATCGCCAACAGTTCCCAGTCTTTCTTTCATTAATTGTTCCATGTTCATATTTATTCTGTTTTAGATAATTTTCCAATCATGCAGCTGTTTAAGCTTTTCATTTGTGTCAAAAGGCCGTTGGATTCTTTAGATTCAGGATAACCTATGGATGAAAGTGCTTGAATCAGTTGCTCTCTTACGACTCCATCAGAATGTTGAACGTCAACCATTGATGTTTCAAGATCAACTGCAACTGTTTCGATACCTTTTATCGACTTTAATTTTTTAGTGATCGTATTGACACAACCACCACAACTTAAGTTGAGTATCTCAATGTTTTCAGTTTTCAATATGTTTTGTTATTTAGCTTACTTCGCAATCTTATTAGTATGAATACCGAAAGGCAAATACAAAGGACAAAAACTCATGAAGCTGGTTAAAATAAAAATTCCCGAAAGAGCTAAGAGAACAATTGCTGTGGTTCCTGATAAAAAATTACCAAAGTACAAGCCAATAATTAGTAGAGCTACAGCTATTCTAATTGCTTTGTCGATCGATCCCATATTCTGTTTCATGTCTATAATTTTAAAATAAACAATAAATTCACATCAAAGGTAGAACAACCCAAAAAGCTTAATTGCTACTTATGTTACACAAGCGAAATTTTATTTCTGCCAAGAACAACATAACCTTCATCTTCCATTTGCTTTAGAAGCCTAGACACAACAACTCTAGCAGTGCCCAATTCATGGGCTAATTGTTCATGAGTTATGTGAAGGACCTTGTTTCTGGTGACTTCAACCTTCTTCTGTATAAAATTAAGCAACCTTTCATCCAGTTTTGTAAATGCAATTGCATTAACAACTTCTAGCAATTCTTCATATCGCTTATGGTAAAGCCGAAAAATATAATCCAACCATTCAGGATATTCTTTGATCATTAAAGTAACCTTGTCAATGGGTATAAAAAGGATTTCAGTATCCTCTTCAGCAATGGCTTTAACCTTGCTGGTATCCTGATGAATTCCTCCCAAAAAAGACATGATACAACTCTCCCCTGCCCTGATATAATAGAGCAAAATTTCATGCCCTTCATCATGTGACCGCATTACTCTAATACTTCCCTTGGTGACAATTGGGATCGCCTTGATGTATGCGTTTTCATTTAGAACAACTTCACCTTCTTGAAATAATTGCACAAAACCGACATCAATCAGTTTCTTCCTAATTCTAGAGGAGGATTTAAATTCTTCAATATTGCTAAGTTCCATAAGTCAAAAATAAGCAAAATTTAGCCATGAGGTCTTGAATAATTGCAGTCGTCAATGCATTATCTAAAATAGACTTAAACCGATTATTTGTATTCCACTTCATGTTCGTTGCTAGTGAGCTTCTAGTAGGTGGAGTTCGTAATCACAGTTCATTATACAAATAATCAATTTTGCATTTTCATTTTGGGCACATTGAAACGTTTGTCACCTTCGGAAAATATAGAATTAACCCCGAGGATTTATCGATATGGCCTCAAAAATTCAATGGCCTGCTTTGTTCGGTTTCGGAAAATTCCTGAAAGTATTTGATAATTCAAAGATTTCGTATCCAATAAATCCTTGTACAAAAGGAATAGTTCTTTGCGATCATTTGGATGTTCTCGCAGTGGATGTGCCTCCCACGGTATATCCGGTGAGCATAACAAATATAATCGATTATCCACATTGAGTTGATCCAATTGTTCTTGGATAAAATCGCATACTTTTTGGTACTTAAACTGTGACCAAATATACAAAACCGTAATATCCGTATCGCAAACCAACCACTTATTGGCTTGTTTCAAGGAATCAACTTCAGAATTTATCTGAACCTTGGCGATTCTTTCTAAATCATGATAACCATATTTTCCGTTGCGTTTCATCAACCAATCTACAGCGCATTCTGGCACCAATGGGGCGTTCAGGAAGGTGCACATGAATTCAGCAATGGTTGTTTTGCCGGCACTTTCAGGTCCAGTGGCAACTAAAGTTCGCAAACTTGGTTTCATGAATGCGAAGAAATGAAAAAACTTCGGAACTTTACACCTGTTATGCATGATTTAGAGCCATATTATTACTGGAGGAACGATTATTCCTCTGAACAAGACGAACTTTCACCATTTCATGGGAGAGAATATGACGAATTTGCATTTACCAACAAAGTTTACAATTACTTCATCCACCCTCAATGGGATGAATTTGGTTCTTTGACCTTGTATGCAAAACTGCTTTTTGTGGATTACGATGAAAAATTCGCAATTTTGGAATTTATAGGAGAATGGAATGATACACTCTACAATGACATCATGTTCCTCAAAGAACAAGTTATCGATCCCTTAATGGACAATGGTATAGTGAAATTTGTGTTGATATGTGAAAATGTGCTTAACTTCCATGGATCGGACGATTGTTATTACGAAGATTGGAGCCAAGATGTTATGGAGGAAGGAGGTTGGATAGCTTTCTTGAACATTTTACCACATGTTGAGGAAGAAATGTTGAACACCCAACTTCAATATTACGTCTTGTTCGGGGATCCTTTTAATGACTTTAATTGGAGAAGGATGAAGCCTGTTGGGATTATGCAATCAATAGAATTATTACAAAAAGATGCCCGCAGAAGGCTCAGATAAAAATAGTATGTCAACAAACGAAGAAGCTAAGTTTAAGTCAGGATTCATTAACATAATAGGAAAACCCAATGCCGGAAAATCCACATTGATGAATGCCCTAATTGGTGAACGTATGTCAATTATTTCACCAAAACCTCAAACTACCCGTCACCGGATCCTGGGAATTTTGACCAATGAACGCTTTCAGATGGTTTTCAGTGATACACCTGGCTACGTTGATGAACCGAGTTATAGGATGCATGAAGCCATGAATAAGTATGTGCTGTCAACCTTGGAAGACGCGGACGCCTTTTTGTGGTTAATCAATCCATTTGAAAAAAGTCCTGATTATGCTGCGTTATTAGAAACCCTAAGCAATATTGAAGTTCCTCTATTTATTTTGATCAATAAAACAGATCAGATCAATGAAGAAGTATTGAATGAAATGAAGGCAGAATGGAGTGAGTTGCTCCCTGATGCAATTGTACTGCCCATATCAGCGCTCACAAAAAATGGATGCGAAGCATTGTTACTAAAACTTGAAGAATTGCTGCCAGAGGGTCCAATGTACTTTCCAGAGGATCAAATAAGTGATCGACTTGACCGCTTTTTTATAAGTGAAATTATTCGTGAAAAAATATTTCACCAGTATCAAGATGAAATACCTTACACCTCAGAGGTAGTCATTGAAGAATACAAAGAAACTACAACCAATTTAGGTGTACCTATTGCCAGAATCCGGGCTTATATTTTGGTAGAACGAGAAACTCAAAAAGGCATCCTTTTGGGCAAAGCAGGAGCCGCTATGAAAAAAACAGCTACAGCAGCACGTATTAGCGCAGAAGAATTTCTCGGTACCAAAGTATATCTTGAAATTACGATTAAAGTTGTCCCCAAATGGCGTGACGATGAAAGAATGTTGAAGCGGCTTGGCTACGAATAGCCACTAATACTTTTCATCGGTTAAAGTTTTCATAAAGGCGACCAATGCTTTTTGCTCTTGATCAGTAAGATTAAGCTTGTTTTCAGGCAGGGTTTGATTTGGAAGCTTAAATCCCAAGCCATTTCCTCCACCTTTGTTATAAAAATCAATAACTTCTTCCAAAGTATTATAAACTCCATTGTGCATGTATGGAGCAGTATTGGCAATATTTCGGAGTGTTGGAGTTTTGAAAGCGTGTTTGTGTAAATCTACTTTGGTAGCGTTATACTTCCCCAGATCAGAATCCAGTTTATTCAGATGATTGGGCACACCCAAAACTTCACTTTCTGATTTATCAAACATAGGAGGCACAGTGCCGTTGGTCAATGGCATAAAATGACAGGTGCCACATTTTGCTTTACCCATGTATAGATTAAATCCCGACAATTCAAGCTGATTAAATGCCTTTTTATCGCCATTCATAAATTTGTCCATTTTGGAACTAAAATTTCCCAATGAACGCATATAGCTGGCCAATGCATTAAGTATGCCTTTACTGTTGATATTTTTGTCAAGAAACGCAATTCGATAACTTTTTGCTAAGACTTTATCTGTAGAAATAAAATTGACAATATCATCCATGTTGCCATGCATTTCATTCACATTTTGAATAACATCAACAGCTTGATCTTCTAAATAACTTACTCTGGAATCATAAAATAACGAACGCTGATAACCTGTATACATCACAGTAGGCGTATTTCGCAAAATTGGAGATTTATTCACCAGCGTTCTGGCAATTTTCAGTCCATCTGTAAAAGATTTATTAGAATTGTGACAATCTGCGCACGACCTTGTACGCACGGAGGAAATTCTTTTCTCGTTGAACAGCAATTTACCAAGTGCTATTTTCTGCTCAGAATTCTCATTCTCAGCAAAAGCTAAAAATCCTTGTTGATTAAATACACCTGGTGCAAAAATGTGTTGATAATTGAGCTTCAAAGATGCTGTGCCAGGCATTCCTGTTATTCCAAGCAAATTCTGAAGGATTAGGATATTGCTACTCAATGGATTCAACCCATCAGCAATAAAGCTTGCCCGATCAAAAGTTTCAAAGTTCTTAGCGCTAGTTAAAAATTGTCTGGATTTACCCATTTGAGAAGCCAACTGATTTTTAAGTGCTGAATCTTTCTTTTCAATTTTTGAAATGTAAAAACTCAAATACAATTGAATCCCATCCAAAGCAGTTTTAGCCTCATCAATTGAATTCTGAGCAATTGGAGCATCAAAGCCTGAGACCCCCAAAGCAGTTATCCTGATCAATTCCAATCGAATTGCCTCGAAAATATTGGCATCTGACAGCACCAGAGATTCTGACACACGCTGCAAGCGCACCATGTTAGAAACTAATATTGCAGATTCTTTGATGAGTTCATTGCGTTCTTCCTTTTGAAAGCGAGGAAACAGATAGGTTTCAATTACTTGAAAGCCTTCGGGTGGCAGTACTTTTCCTTCTTCCTCTTCATATTCATCTATGGCAGCGCCGTTCATGGATTTAGACAAACTAGGAAAGTAAAATTCGCAAATAGCTTCAAGTCCTTTATAAGCCAGCCGTGCGTCAAGAAAAGCCAACTGAACTGATTTTTCAGATTCATTTGCTTTTATTCCGGCATGAAGTTGAAGAATTTTAGAATCCAAAGTATCAACTTGATTTTGGAACAAAGTTAATACCTGTTTGCTTGGTTCTTGTTGTTGACAAGACACTGTTAGGAATGAAAAAAGAATTAGAATGACGGAATATTTCATGATTGAGTATTAAAATACCTGCAAGAACAAATGTCCTTGCAGGCAATAAATTATTAACCTTTGCTTACAAACTATTTTGGTAATCCTTGAATCAAAATGACTTGACTTGCTTGATTCTCGTTTGGACGTTTGGTACCACCATCAACTGCCTTGTATTTATCTCCAGTCCAAGTATGCGGCTGAATGCATAGTAGGAAGGAATTTTCTTTGCCCAATTTATCGGAAACATCAATCAATGCTCCATATTCCCATGAACCAAATTTTGAAGCTCCACCTACGTTGTACTGTGCAGCATCAGCAGCAGTTCTTCTATGATCCAATTCCAAAACCACTTTTAGAGTTTCAGTTTTAAGATCAAATTGGTAAATATATGCATCATGTGTTTCGTCGCCGTAGCTATTTGCATCTTCTTGAATATATGCGTAATTGTTGGTCACACAAATATTATCAGGATTCTGAAACAAACCAGCCTTACCTGCTTTATTATCACCATCCAAAATACAAGAAATTGTGCCAGTCAATGGGTTATTGGCGTCCAAATTCAATTTATATACGCGACCATACTTGGTGCGTGAAAAATCAGCATTATTCCCAGTATTATTTTGACCAGTCACATTGAAATAGATTTCACGATCGTTGCTGCCGCCACCTTTGCGATAATCAAGATCCTCAACACGTCCAAACTTGATAGCTTTCAATCCATCAACAGCGGCGTTAATTTGTGCGCCAGTAAGTGAAGTGTGGTTGTCAACTTTAACGAATTCCACTGCATAATCTTTTCTCTCTTCCATATCCTTTTCACGTTGGTTGTCATCTTTGCGCTTTAACATATAAAAGCTACCATTTTGCAGATCACCAACCGTGTTGGAGAGATACATAAATACTTGACCTCCGTTCACACCTGAGTCATCATCACCAATAATTATCGCAGTTTTGCCAGAGTAGGCTCCCTTAGGTAGAGGCATTGCATTTTCGGCACTGCAACGGCCTAAGCCTGGAAGTTCTTTAGAGATACTTGGTGAACTCAAGTCACTAGGATTTACGCCATGAGTTCTTGATTCTTCACCTGACTCACCTGATGTTAAGTAAATTGGACCAAATCCATGCTCTTCAGGAGTAGCAAGTGTGGCACTGCACAATCTCCAAGTTCCACCATCAGAGTTTAGAATATACTCACCTTTGGTCGGAGCAAATGTTTTGTCTAAAGTAATCCTTGATACCGCAAAGTTGTCTTCGTGGTTTACTAGTAAGGAAAAGCTTCCATCCAAATTTTTTATCAAACCTGCACCGTCAGAAGATCCACCAAAAATAAAACTTGGTGAAGCTGTTAAGACATCATCAGATCCAATAAGTGAAAACAATTGCAAGTTTTCGAATCCAGCCTTTTTGGTTGCAAAAGCAGGAGTTACAGAATGATTCTTTAGCACAACAGATGAAGAAGTAGTATCATCATCTTTTTTACACGCAAAAACGCTTATGGCTACAATTGCCAATAGAAATAACTTTTTCATTGTGAATTTTTTTGTTTTATTTATCACAAAGGTCTATCGACAAGGTTAGGCTAATATTTAAAATGAGTTAAATCAAAATGAAGTATTGGCATGAAAAGGATGTCTAACTTTGCCAAATTGTTAAGCAATTAATATTGGCTTCATCAACACTTAATCTTATGAAAATAATGAGTTAATATCCAAAGTTTAGTCAAGGTAAATTAGTAACTTTAAAGCATCATCCACCATGCTCTTTGTAATGTGCTTGTCATAAAAGCCTTTATTTGTTATCAATTCATATTTCAACCCAATTACAGCTTGACGCTGAATAAACGAAATTTTTAATTAACCCAAAAATTAGTCGGGTATGATGACACCTACAGTCGTCTCAGACTCGTAGGAGGTTTGTCCCCCCTTAAGATTTTTAAATATCAGGGCTTTAAAGTCGAAAAATCAAAGATTTTCGTCCACTCATAGAGCTTTAGTTAGAGTCTGATAGCCTTTGGCTCGTCAGACCCAAAGGGCAATATCCGATACTGCGGATTTTGGGTTTAAGAAAAGCATAAATGAAATGAGCTTGATGCTTGCATATTTATTTTAAGGATTAACGAAGACTTACAATTTTTCTTTTAATCGACCTGTTGTCTTTATCCAACAAGGTCAGAATAAATAAACCATTTGCTATATTCTCTAAAAGAGTTGTTGATTGGTTTTCTATCTTTCTCTTCAGGATAACATTCCTAACCAAATCACATAATTGTATTTCTTTAATAATCAGCTCTTTAAAATCAATTGTCATTGAACCAAATGATGGATTGGGAAACACATTAACTTGAACAGGATCACTAGGAAAGTTGATTGTTGAACTTATTAACTGACAATCACTTGTTGTATTTGGATAGAGATTTTGTCCATTTTGAGAAAAACAAAGTAGATCGTAGCCAAACTGATCAGTGATTTGTGTTGGCGAGGCTTGAATCAGACCGTATGTAGAGCCTATTCCCTCAATAAGAGAAATATCATACCATGAATTAATGAGCCATCTTTTGCGATATTCATTGCCGACTAAAACAGAATCAATTGATTGAACAGTATCTTATATAAACGGATACATAAAATTTTCAAGGCATCCCCTCACAGTATCACCTACCTCCATTGTAAAATCATAAAGCAATTTTTCAGTGGTATCACTTTGTGAAAAATAATAGACTTTTCTAGCTGTCACATCTTCTCTTATTGCCCCCTTATACCCTGCTTCATTAACCCCACAAGAATGGGTGCCTACCATTTTAACGAAAGGAGAGCTAAGTTTATGGTAGTTCTGTCCCTGAATAACAGTATCACCTGCAAATGTAATTGAATAAAAATCAGTGAATGTTTGGGAGAAAAGAAAACAATGCCCTGAGCTTTCAAAGTTCCATAGCGAATTACTATCTGGAAATTCATGATATATAGATGTTTGCCCGTTGGCATAAAATGTCGTAGAAGAAAATAAAAGCAAAATAAATAATTTCATAATTCACCTTTTTTTAGTTGATTAAATAGCTGCTCATACAAATACACTATATTTTAGCTAATATTTAACTGTTGCTACAAATGACAAATGCAATAAGTAAAAATAGCAGCAGAATTTTGAAATTTAATAGAGAGGTGGCTTTAGTCATTATTTACAAAATACGGTTTAGCTATGAATTGAATTAAGAAGTTCTTAAATTAATGATCTAGAATAAAACGAATTATTTAAAAGTTCAATAAATCACCGCAAGATAAGCTGCTTCAATCCCCTATTATTGTAAACTAGCTTACAGCTATGTATTTTGTTTGACATTTGTCAACTTTACATTCTGAAAGTTAAGTATATTTGTAAAAACGCATCAACATGAAACCAATACTCCTTTTTGCAATTGCATTAAGCATGAAAATTGGGGCTTTGGCCTAAACAAATTCCAATCATGGAAATACTATTGGAATAAATGAGTCAAATGTTTGCAGATTAAAATACAACAAACAATTACTTACCAAAAACGGAATTAAACCAAGAGGAATAACTTACATACCGATAAAATTTCATTTGGTTGCTGATTCCTATGGTAAATATAAACCGGATATAAGTGCTCTTTTTGACCAAATTTGTCAATTAAACCAAACCTTTGAACAAGTAAACGTTCAATTCTATATAAGAGGAGATTTCAATTATATTTCTGATTCCAAATTCCTATCTGATCCCCAGAAATTTATAAATTATCCAGAAATCAAACAACAATATGATTCGAGCAGCATCAATGTGTTCATCTTAAAGCACGCAATTAAATTGGGTTGTGGTCATTTGGGAGCGTTTTACAATCCATGGAGTGATGTGATTTGTTTTACAAAAGGCAATGGGTTTCAATATGCACTTCCAGGTAGGATGGGTTACTATTTTAGCTTAGAAAGAACTTTTGGCGAAATACTGGTTGCTTATATAGAAGAAACATTTGGCAACCCGGTCTTTTCAGAATATTTGATTTTAGAAGGCGATACCATTAGATTAGAAGCAGTTAATGGCTCAAATTGCGAGCTAACCGGTGACTTCATTTGCGATACGCCACCTGATTATAATTTTAGTCTATTTACACAATCGCAAGGCTTGTATTGTACTCCATTTTATAAAACTCATCCCGTTTTGGATTTTAATCTTGATACAATAAAGTCCCCCTATAATAACTTAATGGCAAATTTTGAGTGTGCAAAAATAAAAATAAGCCCGATGCAAGGCAAAATCATTGATATAGACATCAGTGAAAGAGCCAAAGATCCCCTAAAAAAAGGTTATCTCGAACTTTCAAGCACGCCTCCACCAGCAATAGTAGAATTTCCTGACATTGTAGAACCTCAAGATCAAAATTATCTTTTTACATCAGGGTTCGTACCTTTTTCATGGTCGCTTGTGCCTGGTGCGACTACCTATTTATTTCAAATATCTTGGTTTGGAGGTTCAAAATTAGAATCTTTTATCTTGTCTGGAAATATACAATCCTTTATACTTCCATTTCCTTTGGAATCTTATCGTTTGTATAGATGGAAAGTAATTCCTTTTAATCCAAGTGGGTTTTGTGATCCTAGTAGGGAAGATGGATGGAACGAATTTACAACAGGTGATGAATTTTTAACTTTTTCAACTTTAGTAACTACTATTAGCACTAAAATTAAAGTTGTTAGTCCAACAAAATCCGGCAGTCCTATATGCTTATATTCAAATCAAGATTATGACTTTAAAGCAAATGTTGAATTATTCAATAATCAGGGACAACTATTTTATTCTGAGAAAAATTTACTTTTCGCCAAAGTAAATGGAACACTGCTGAAAAACCATCCACTGATTCAAGGAGTTTATTACATCAATATAAATTCAGAAAAACTTTTCCAAACATTACCAATAGTTATAATAGAATAAAAACCTAATTTTAAATATTGAACTTCATCTTATAGTCTGGGGTCACTTCCCCGAGTGTTATTTTCTTAAGTTTGTTGCCAATCAATTGTTTTTTGATGGGCTTAAGAAGGTCGATGAATAATTTGCCTTCGGTGTGATCGTATTCGTGCTGAATTACCCGGGCATTGATCCCTTTGAATTCTGTTTCATGCCAATTAAAGGCTTCATCTTGATATTTTATCCTAACAATCGGTTGGCGCATCACCTCACCTCTGATGTATGGAATACTCAAGCAACCTTCTTCATATGACCAAGGCTTTCCGCTCTCTTCTATGACTTGGGCATTGATAAACACTTGTTTGATTCCGTCAATTGGATGCTCCTTTTCAGTGATTTGTAGCGTATCCACTAAAAATAAGCGGATCCCTTTTCCTATTTGAGGTGCGGCAAGACCTACGCCCGATGCATGATACATGGTTTGCCACATATCCTCCAGCAAACCAGCTAATCCTGGAAAATCAGCTTGAATGGGTTTGGCAATTTGTTTGAGCACTGGTTGCCCTAAGGCATAAATAGGAAGAATCACGAAAAAAAATTTAGATCCACAAAGTTAGGAATTACCTAACAAATCAAACGCTATCGGGTTGCAGATTTCTAAAATCAGTTGAATCAAGAAATTCGGTAAGCATGATAACGGCGCTGACTTTGTCGGTCAATCCTTTGTCTTGCCTCTTGGTTTTAGAAACTCCACTGTTGATAATGATCTTTCGTGCCTGAAGTGATGTTCCCCATTCATTGACCTTCAATACGATCAAGTTGGGAAATTGAGTTTTCAGCTTCAGTACAAATGCATCAATATCCTTAACCAAATATGTGTCATTACCATCCTTATGTCGCGGGTGTCCGATTATCAAAATTGCAACTTGTTCCAACTTGAAATAATCTTGCAGCCATTTCATTAAAAGCTGTGTCTCCACTGTTGGATACCCATTGGCTGACAATCTTAAGCTATCCGTAATTGCTACACCACATCGTTTCATACCATAGTCAATGGCTATTACTCTCCCAATCATTGTAGTTCCTTATTGAGCTGATAACCTTTTAATGCATAAAATAACAAATAAACATAACATACGAGGACAACCCAAAAAGAGGATTGCAGCCCGGCAGAATCAGCCACGAATCCCTGCAATGGGGGAATGAGTGCACCACCCACAATTGCCATTACCAGCAATCCGCTTCCTTTTGGTGTCAGCATACCTAGCTTCCGTATGGAAAGCGTAAAAATATTACTCCAAAGTATGGAATTGCAAAATCCCAATCCCAAAAGTGCCCACATGGCAGTAGTACCTTGTGTGTATAAACCCAAACATGTCAAAAGCAATGCCAGTCCTACATGCATCGCCATGTGCTTGTGTGCTGAAACTTGTGTACCGATCCAAGCACCCAAAAATCTTCCTACCATCAAACCTCCCCAATAATACTGACCCAAAAATGTTCCCGCTTTCTCTTTGGAAAATCCAGCAACCGTGTCGAGATGCATGAAATTTATCAGATAAGAAGCTGTAGAAACTTCAGCCCCAACATAACAAAATATAGCCAATGCTCCCAACCACAAATGCCTGTATCTCTTAAAATCGTAGATATCCTGCACTTCCAAGCTCGAAGTCTCTTCTGTGAGGACATCTTTCATGTCAGGCAATTTTATGACATAAAATATGATAGCCAACAATAATAACAAACAAGCCAATAACAAATATGGAATTTCAACTGCATGTGCTTTGTCAGCAGCAGTTTCCAATACATCCAGTTGTCTCAATATTAGCACACTGCCTATTATGGGAGCCAATACAGTTCCGAAGGAATTAAAAGCTTGCGCTAGGTTCAACCGAGACGCCGCGCGTTCAGGATCACCCATTACCGCAACATAAGGATTGGCTGCAACTTGCAATATTGTAACACCAGTAGCCAAAATAAACAAAGCCAAAAGGAATACCCAATACTGAACTGTTTGGGCAGCGGGATAAAACAACACACACCCAATTCCCATGATGATCAGGCCTAATATGATTCCTTTGCGATAACCGAAGGTTTTTAACAAATGAGCGGAAGGGACCGCCATTATTGCAAAAGCCCCAAAAAAGCAGAATTGAACCAGTGAAGCTTCCAGATACCCAAATTTGAAAATATCTTTCACAAAGGGTATCAAAACATCATTCATGGAAGTCAAGAATGCCCACATAAAGAACAGTGCTACCAACATGGCAAAAGTACCTGACTTGTTCAATCGATATTTCATAGCCACAAATATGCAACTAAGAAATCAATAATCTACTTTGAATAATATTAAAATGATCAGATCCGATTACTTTCCTATCACAAATCGCTCTGTTTCTCCATTTATTGAAATGAAGTACATGCCTGCACTGAGGGACGAAACATCCAATGAATTTGAATGGAGTTCTCCACTGAATAGAACAGATCCCAACATATTTCCGATCAAGTAATGTTGACCTTCTGGTTGAATATTCAGTGAAAGTTCATTTTCATTGATAAAATTATCAAATAATATTTTAGTTTCACCACAAGAGTTATAAACAAAGCGAATCGGGTTTAAATATTGAGTACCATCATAATCCACATTTAAAATTCTGTAGTAGTTGATCCCTTTGTAGGGTTTAGGATCTTGAAATTCGTAACTTGAAAAATCAAAAGAGGTGCCTTTCCCTTTAATGATTGTCGCATCTTTGAATTTCAGATCGGAACCAGCTGATTGAACTATGAACTTTTCATTGTTGTATTCAGATGCTGTAACCCATCTAAGACCTTGTTTGCCGCAACCTTCATTATAAGCCTCCAACTTTGCAATTTCGATAGGAAGAGCTGGACAAAATAACTCTGGTTTATTGCAAACAGATAAATCCAGATAAGTTTGTAAAGAAGTGGTGTTGGCAGCTGCCCATTGAGTGGCAGCGCTTGTAACTGTAGCATTCATATAGAACTGAGTACCTGTCACATGAGCCATGTTCATAACGTGTCCCATTTCATGGGTTTGCAATTTATCACTTAAAGTACTGACTTGTCGTAAAACATGAAAGCCATACCAAGCACAAAATTCTCCAACATATGCTATTCCATATGGCCCTGTGTAACTTCTATTAGTCCACAAAGTGCCATAATTTGGAGAAGATGGAAATCCTTTACCTGAATAACCACCGGTGCCATAGGCCCAATTAGCAAAGTTTGACAACAGAACGCTAATTGTAATATTTTGTGGCCATGGCTCACTTGCCAATGAGGTAACAATATATTGTTGATCAATGACTATTTGGATCGGGTTACTAAATTCATTATCGTACCGGGTTTTGGTGGTGTTCAGCTTTGAAGTATTCCAGTTTTGGACATTGGTAACTGAACTACCTTGATTGACATACATCAAATAATCATCAGCTATATCACTAAATCCTCTATAACATTGTGTTCCCCTCACTTCAACTTCACCGGCTAAGTCCTTAGGTGCACTATCGTCATTACAAATTAAATTATCAATGTTAACAGCGTCTGTTTCCTTATAAATAACCAATATTCCTCGAGGCAAGTTCAATCCGTCAATTTGAATGGCAGGTTCAAAATAAATATCTTTGTAAAATCCGGCCACAAAACCCGGAGAAACAGTCAATGCTCCCTCCTCCCCATTTGGTCCAAGAATATCAAAAGTTCGTATTCCTGTAGACTTTGAATTGAGTCTTAAACCTTCAGAGGTTAATATGTAACTACTATCAGTCAACAAATCATTTTCCCAAATCTTTAATTTGTCAGAAGATATTCCGTGAAATATAACATCATGTAAATCGCCATCATACAATATCGTCATCAATTCCAAATCAGGGATATTGGTTAATGTAAAAACCTTCACATGTTTTTGGAGTTCAATTTTTGCCTTATAATCGGTCGTCAATTGAGAAAACTGCACTATCTCTTGCGTCCAACCAATAGATTGCAACAAAAAAATGAGACCAAGAAACACACAATACATTTTAGCCATAAGTTATTCTAATTAAATGCTGAGCTAAATTTCATGGTGTTTGTTGGCAATTTTAGTTCACTATAATTTCCAGTTTAAATATTGACTTTTTCTTGTTATATTTTTTAGTTTAGGACTGCCTCTTTTGTGACATAAAAAAACCCCCATTCCAAAGAATGGGGGCTGTAATTTTTTCAATCAAAGATTGAAAAGTAAACCAACAAAAAACCTTATTCTATCAAAATGAGTTTCTTAGTTTCAGAGTTCGCATCTGTATTTAACTGATAGTAATAGATGCCTGAAGCATTCAATTCGGTTCTCTGAATACTGAATTCATTGTAACCATGGTTGAATGTTCCATCCTTCATAAGCACTACTTTACCTGCCATATCTGTGACAATTAGCTGTGCATAACCATCTATTGGCATTCTGAAACCAATGACAGTTTTGTTGTTAAATGGATTTGGCACGTTTTGGTTAAGCACAAAGCTTGCATCTACTTCTTGCTTACCATTCATGAATGTTAGTCCTAAATCAAGGCCTTCACCTTCGTTGGTGTAAGCTTCTGCCTCTGTCATATCGCTAGTTATAGCTAAAGACTTAGACAACTTGCTCGATTTTAACACTTTAAATGTCATATTGAATACAGTTTTGCCATCAGGGATGAGGCCTTCCTGACCGTTCCAGCTTGTTGTAATCAATCCATTATTCAAGAATGAAAGTCCAAAGTTTTCTTCACCAATTCCTGAAACATCACCAGGAGTTACACTTACATATTCAAGTACATCCTGTTCGAAGTTCAAGGTATATTGGTATCCGCTGATATTCTTAAAGTTCTCAGCGGTAAAGCTTACTGTCACCAGTTCTCCCGGAACCAAATTCTGTTCCTGAACAGCAAAGTTTACTTTATCTACTAGAGTTCTAACTTCATTTGGTGAAGCGGCATTTGCTTTGACATCACCTGTTACATCTCCTATCTTGATGGCTTCAAAGTTGATTGCCATGTTTGAGTTAAGGTTCTTGATGTCATAAACCTCTGGGAAAGCAGTACTCCATGGATTTGTTGGTTTAGGGAATACAAAACCCTTGTCCACAAATCTCCAAGATGTATTATCCTTGAAGTTAGGAATGATGTGTAGTATCAATCTGCGAAGTTGTGCTAAGTCGGAAGAACTGATCTGATTGTTACGGTTTGCATCAGCTGCAATCAACTTATACGGACTACCCAAGGCTTTCTTGCCCAAGATGTGGTTCGTAATCTGAATGATATCCAGTGTTGATACACCATTCAATGGTTCAGTATCTTTCAGCGGTACTAGGGTATAATTTCCGCCTAAGGACATAGGAGGGAAGTTAAAGTTACCTGTGTTGTTGGTAATTACCATTGGCATACCACTTCCAGCAAGTTGTACTTGAACGTCACTTACACCAGCATTGCTACCAACTTGTATTTTACCACCTACAGTGATCATATCCATGGTGTCACCGCAAACCATAAAGTTATCGGTAATCAAAATGAAAGTTTCACAGAAGTCCTGATTTCCAGCTTCATCGGTAACCCAAACTTGAACTGGGCGGCTTCCCAAGCTATCACATGTATAAGTAACGATGGTATCATTGACATTTGGTGAGAATGAAAATTTCAACTTTTCAGCCGCAGTGCAGTTATCAGTACTACTTTTATTGAAGGCTTCAGCATTGATCATCACCATTCCGGTAACCATAATAGCTGTTGAAAGTCCATTTGCACAAACCGGACTAGGTTTTTTAGCATCTACTATCGTGATATCATATTCACATATAGAATAATTGCCACAACCATCTTCAATTCTGAACCAAATGTGGTGCTTACCTAATGGAAGATTGCCATTAAATACAGGACCAACACCATTTAGATCATAATTGCCATTGTCAGATATATCCACTTTCCACTGGTACTTCAAAGAAGCTTGTGGAGCACATGCATCAAAACCTAGTTTGGTAATTGAGACAGGGTTATTCGAACAATCTGCAGCAAAGCTCATAATAACAGTGTCCTTAGGACAAGTATAAAACTGAGGAGCTTTGGTATCGATTACTTTAATGATCTGCTTGAACTCAAAGTAACCATCACCATTATCACGGATAATGTTTTTATTGTTGTCAAACTGATTGTTCACCACATTATCAGCTGGATTGAAATCAAACTGTGTAAAGTCAACATCAATACCACCGAGTGTATTGTTCGTTGCTTTAGGGTTGTATTTACACCAGTCAATAACTTTATAGGTACGAATCACTTTGTAACAAGCGTCAGTTACAACATTGAATATTTCATCCACTATTTCAACCGCAACGATTTCACAGTCACCAGTATGCTTCAAAGCACCAAGACCAGTAACTTGATCAAAAGACAAGCAGTCGGTTACAGTCACATCATCCGGGAAGTCAATATCCAATGGAGTGTTATCAATTAAGTTAACTTTCTGAATACACTGAGCAAAGTTGCCACTAAGGTCAGTTGCTGTCCATCTTCGATTGATGAATGAACCACCCAAACACTGACCAAGTTTAGTAAGATCAGAGAATGTAGTGATCAGGCCACAATCCATTGCATTATCTGTTGCAATAGGTTTAAGCGACAAAGGAGTGCTGTAAGTTAATTTCAACTCAATTGCGTTTAGAACACCACCACCTAAGGGAGCATTGTCGATGACTTGCAAAGTCCATGTGCCAGTAGGATTCTCTTTATCAACATAAGACATCTCAGAAACTTGTGGCTTCACTTGACCATTCACTGCAATAGTTGCACCATTGCAAGCAAAATTAGAACCTTCATCGTTGAAAGTAGCATTGATGTCTTTCTTGGTATTTCCGCAGCTTCCGCCTTGGAACAATGTCAATACAGTACCTTGAGGACTGATCAATTTGATTGTTAATTGATCAATAAAGTCATGTTTAAGATCCATCGCAAAATCAACATCAGCAATTCTTGCAGAAGCTGGAAGGCCAGATACAACTATCTGTTCTTCAATCGCATTTGCAAAATTCATAGAAATTGTCTTGCCTGATGTTTTCTTGAAATTGACATTTGCTTGATCAGTAGGTTGAATTGGATCACTGCACTGAAGTGTAATATCAGCAGGACAAGTAATGACAGGTTTGATTTTGTCATTCACTTTGGCTTCAACCATACAATCATTAAAGTTACCACTTGCATCTGTCACTCTCAAAACAATCATCACAGGACCATTATTCACATCACAACAGTAGAACGGAACTTTAGGTGCAAAATCCGTATCATCACCGCCAGCGCAAGCCGGGTTGTCCATACGTCTCACTTGGAATTTAACCGGACCACCACATTCATCATAACTACCATCATCGAAGGTGGAAGCGTTTACATAAGTGATTGGATTGATAAGAGATACCACTGTAAATTCATCGCATACCGTAACTGGAGGCTCGTTTTCGAATACATTTACATCCACTGAACAAGTTGAAACATTGCCACAAGCGTCTGTAGAAGTATATTTCACAGTAATGGTACCAAAACCGATTTCAAAAATTCCACCATTCGTTGGTTTGTCATAAACAATACCATTAGAAGTAACGGATGTTTTTGTTACCACATTCAATGCACTGCTGCAATTATCTTGAACTTGAATTGAAGGAGCTTGGAAAATTGCTTTACATGTCGTTCCATCTCCATCAACACTATAAGTAAATGCTGAAGGATTTGGACAAATTTGAATAGGACCCACTTTATCTTTGACAAAGATTGTCTGAACTTGTGTGATCATATTATTTGAACATGCATCCATAACCGTCCAAGTACGAAGTATTTTATAACTATTCTCACAAACCGGAATAATTTGGTCTTGTGCAGGCGCTACCATCAATTCGCAGAACTTGTTAATAGGCATACCATCAATTGTTGGTACTCCAGTATTAGCAGGCGT
Source organism: Chitinophagales bacterium (assembly GCA_038326165.1). GTDB lineage: Bacteria > Bacteroidota > Bacteroidia > Chitinophagales > Saprospiraceae > JAEUUM01. Next base: position 48,911 of record JBBQJT010000003.1, read on the forward strand.
TGTATTTGGATTTACACAAGACAAGGAAGGTGCTTGAATATCATCAAGATTCAGAGGAAATTTCACCTCAGCCAGAGTTGCTCGTTTTATGAAAATCGTCTGAACACAAGGTGTAGCTTGATTTCCCACTTCATCTTTGGCGTTCCAAGTACGGGTAATAACTGCTGACCAAGGACCAGTACAAGATGGGTCACTAATTGTTTCACTGAACTTAATAGTTGCAGGATCAACAGAGCAATTATCATCAAATATTGGAAAACCAACCAAACTTGGATCAAGGCCATCATTGTTGCAGCTTACTGTAACGTCTGCGCATGTGATAGTAGGCTTCAGTTTATCCTCAACCTTCAGACTACCCCAACATTTGTTTCCAGTAAATGGATCAGTAACGGTAACTTTAAAAGTCTTATTAACATCAGCACAAGTGAACAAGTTGGTCAATGGACCTTCGATATCTACAATATACTGAGAGTAGCAACCATAATTGCCTTCCAGGATCATGTCGGCATTCAATAATGCTTCACCGTTTTGATCCAAAGACACATTTGAAATATTGTTACAAACCAAATCAGATGGTGGAGTTGGGAAGAACTGCACCTGTTGTGAAATAGTTTGCACACAACCTGGAGTAGATGTATTCGGTTGATTAGTACCATCAAATGTAAATCTGACAGTGTAAGTACCAGGAGCAATCTGAGCAGGATTCAACTGTGTTATATTGTTCTGGAGTAAAATAGTATTTGTTGCGTCGTATAGTGCAAATGTTCCTATTCCCATTTGAGGCAATGCATTTCCAACTAATGGAACAATCGGATGATTGGCACAATAGTCAGAATTTAGGCCAACAATAACTGGATTTGGATAAAAACATGTGTTTGCACTTGAAACCGTGTCACCTAAACCATTTGCAAATGTGATAGAATAACCTATTGCATCTACATGGATACCAGTCAATACATATTGTCCAGCAGGACCTTCAACCGGTTTATTTCCAGCAGGGCCAGTTGTAAATGGTATTGGAGCTGCAGGAGGAGCCGGTGAAATTGTTCTGAACAAACCGCTAACTGAAGTAATGTACCAATTCTGTCCAGCTGGAGCAGTAATGGTGATTATTTCGTCAAACTGACCGTTTACTTGGTTTGTAGCATTGTTTTTACAAGCGCAAGGATCGGTCAATGTCACACCACATGCAATGATATTGACAGTTACCGGGATTGGTAAGCTTGAACAACCATTCAAAGGATTAGTAACAATAACATAAACTGTTTCAATTCCCAAAGAACCGGTTGGCTGATATATCTGACCGTTAGAACCGCTCACCTGAGATGGATTAACTGGCACAGTCAAAAGGGCATTCTTAAACCACGAGAATTGTCCACCTGGAGTAACACTACTGGCAGTCAAAGCTGAAATAAACCCTTGATAACAATAAGTACCAGCACCTGAAGCAGTCACAATTGGAAGAGGACCAACTGTTACCCTTTGGGTGCATGTTGCAGTATTGCCGTTTACATCGGTAACCGTCCAAGTAACCGTGGTGGTTCCTAAAGGATAGATACCTGAAGCATTGTTCGTGTTGTTGAAACTATTCAAAACAGTTACAACTCCGCAATTGTCACCTGTAGTTGGAGCAGGAATAGTCACCACTGGTGGAGAACAACCCACTGTAACGTCGGAAGGACAAGTAATAGTAGGAACTTGAGTATCCTTTAAAGTCAATGTGGATGTACATGTTCTTGTATTACCAGCAGCATCAGTTACGGTGAAAGTAACTACTTGTGTATCGTTGTTGGCTGCACCAAATAAAGTCCCAGCAATTGGAGACTGTGTTATAGAAACAATAGTACAATTATCGGTTGCTACCAGTTCTGGAAGCAAGTTTGGAACTGTACCGTTACAAACATTTAAGTTGGTAGAGATATTCCTACTTGGTGGACAAGTTACTATCACTGGAAGGATATTATCCTTCAGTGTCAATGTAGCAGTGCAAGTCACTGTATTTCCACCTTGATCTGTAACTGTAAAAGTAACCAACTGCATGAAATTATGAGCATTACCGAACAATGTTCCTGCTGCTGGCACTTGAGTAACCACAGTTATACAGTTGTCTTTGTTTTCAATTTCAGCAATCATATTAGGCACTGTACCCTGACATGTACCAGCATTGACAAAAATATCTCTGCTAGGAGCACACTTGGTAATAATTGGCTTTTGAACGTCTTTTACTTCAATTGTAAATACACACTCTGGAGTTACGTTGCCAAAGTTATCTACAGCAACATAGTGAACTGTTGTTACACCGAAATTGTAGTTACGCGCTCCGGCATGACCAAGAATAGGGTCATTTGTCGGATTACCATCACCAGAAAGACCTAGGATATCAGATCCACCTAATATAGTCGCTCCAGTGGTCCAGAAGTAAATATCAACGTTTGTATCACAATTATCAGAAGCTTGAACTTTTGAGAAATTCACAAAAGCCATACACATATCCGGATCGTTACCAACAATAATATTAGCTGGGCAGTTCAGAATAGTAGGAACCATTTGATCTCTAACCAAAACTATAGTAGTACATTGGTGACTGTTTCCATTAGCATCAACTACGGTCAACACAACAGGAACAGTGGTGCCAGCTTGAGCACAAGTAACTTGAAGGACTGAAATAGATCTGGTACTCAATTGACAATTGTCAAAACTAGCCAAATCAATATCCAATACATTCAACGGTACAATACCATCATCATCTAAAGGAATGGTAAACGATGGTTTACACACTGCAGTTGGATTTTCATTATCAATGATAGTAACATTAGCCGTGCAAGTTGAAGTATTTCCAGATAAGTCAGTAACTGTAAATGTTACAAGTTGTATTGAGTTATGCACTCCACTAAAGTTTGTCCCAGCCAATGGGCTTTGACTAATAGTCAAATTAGCTGTTGCTGTGCAATTATCCATTGCAACCAAACCTGGTACTAAGTTAGGAATATTGATAGAACAATCTCCAGTACCGTTGGTGCTTGTATTAATTGCAACACTTGAAGGGCAAGTTGTAATTACAGGCTTTTCAACATCTTTCACCATAATTGTGAATGAGCAAGTACTTGAATTGCCAGCTACATCTGTAGCTCTGTAAACAATCGTACTTTTTCCCCCTGGGAACATCATTCCATTTACAGTTCCATTTCCTGGTGATACTACACCGTCAGGGTATGTAATGAAATGAGTCAAAACATACGGACCAGGGCAATTGTCAGAAATCACTGGATTCAAACCAATAAATCCTACTGAACAATCATTCGAAGCATCGTCTACTTGAACACCATAGGTGAAAGCATCAAAGTTCAGATTCATTCCTGTATTGTCCACTGTTACGTCAGGAACACATGAAATAACTGGAACTTGTCCGTCATTTACTGTAACAGTAAACTGACAAATTGCAGGACCATTCCCAGATGGATCTCTGTATTCATATCTTACTGTGGATATTCCTTTAGGAAATTGCGTATTACTTGCTTGGCCTAATACAAGGGTTCCAAACACATTCATACCACCACAGTTGTCATTGAACACTGGAGTTTGGTAGCTTACCAAATCAGTACACAATCCTGGGTCAGTTGTAGTAACTATATTACTTGGGCAACTGGACACTGTTGGCACTTCATCATCAATTACCGTAATAACATTACTGCAAGTTTGAGTGTTGCCATGGTTATCAGTTGAAGTCCAAACTACTATAGTTGAGCCTAGAGGAAAATCAAAATTAGCCAATGATGATCCACCAATTTGGTAATTGTGATTCAAAGCTGCTACCGCGCAATTGTCTGTGTTAGAAACCGGATTCAAAGTAAATCCTGTATTGCGGTATCCGCAGAAATTCGGTACTGCATCACCTGAAGTATTAAAACTAGCATTTGCTGCGCAAGTTATAACTGGCTTTTCATTATCAAATATCACTACTTGAATTGAACAAATACTCGTTTGGCCATGTGTATCATCAGCCGTAAAAGTAACAGTTGATGCACCTACCGGGAAAGTTACATTGTTTAATGTTCCTGATCCTGACAATGGTGAAACACCTGCACTCGCTGTCCAAGAAATATTTGCAGTTCCACAATTATCAGTAGCGGTTGCTTTCAAATTGCTTAAGCCAATACCACATGAAGGAGCAGTATTTAAAGTAACTCCACCAATTTGAGATCCTGCATTCAATCCTGTACCGTCTGTGTTAACAGTAACATCAGATGGACAAGTTATGACAGGAAACTCATTATCAACAACAGTTATTGTAAATGAACAAGTTGACATATTGCCAGATAGGTCAGTTACCTTCCATGTTACAACAGTTGCACCTAATGGAAATTCTTCATCATCAAGGCTTGTTCCACCAAAATCATAATCATGGGTTGCACTAGCTATTCCACAGTTGTCGGAAGGAACCACATCTAAGGCAGTACCATTCACTTCATGCAAACAATCACCCGGCATTCCATCAGCACTTGTATTGAGTGTAATTGACGCTGGGCACATTGATCCTGGATCGTTCATATCAACAATATTCACAGTGTAAGTATTGCTAGTAGTGCAAGAATTAGGTCCGGTTTCTATCACAGTTATAGTGTGCGGTCCGCCTAAAACATTGCTCCATGTTACATCGATTGTATTTCCAACAGGAGGCGTTGTGATAGTTCCACCCGATGAAATACTCCATGCATAGCTATTTCCTATAATTGGATTTGAAACCAAGTAAGTAGCAGTCGCACTAGGGCATACTACATTAGGGCCTGTAATAGGATTGGCAATAGGGCTTGGAATAACTTCCAAGTCAAGGAAGAAAGGCTGGAAAGCCTCACAACCATTTGCAGCTTTGGCAGTATAGCTCAATCGAATCATACCATTTCCAACTCCTGTAAATGCAGCAGTTTGACTGGTAGAAGATTGACCCCCTGGCGCAGCATTGTTATCAGTAAAATTACCAGTTCCTATAAATCCTACAGGTTGTGGTGACACGATAGTCCAATTGTGCATCCAAGGTCCCGGGTGGGTAGGAAAAGGTCCTGGAACCCCTTCAACCAATCGTGTATGATTTTGACATACTTCCTCTGAACCATCGAGGGTTGCTGAGACAAATACTTTAGGTAAAATATGAACTCTTAATTCATAAGTAGGTCCAAAACAGATTTCGGTTTCTGCTGGATTGCTTATGTCAATTTGAGGTCGGAAAGTATAAACAATGGTTTCAGTTAAAGCACCATTATTCATAAGGAACTCATTAAATGTTCCTCCGGTCTGCACTTCTAGACCATTTGTGTTATCGGTGGTATTGGGATGGCCTCCGTTTGGTAACCCCGCCGCCACTGTAGATCTTGTTACATTAGGTGCGCCAGACAGGTCAATATCAAACAATTCAAATTCAACAAAATATGGCGCCATATTCATGTTTTTCATGACAAACAGCTGTACTAATTCAGACGGATCTGGTCCATCACTTCCGCAAATTGTAACATCAATGATGCGGTTCAAAACATCGGTAAACAAAGGAGGATTTAGATCTGGAGTTGGTAGAACATTGACTATTATCCTCTGTGTAGTTCCAGCACAAGCTCCATCAGGATCCGTGTTTGCTGGCAAACCTGCTGCATTTGCATTGTTGGGATCAAAAGAAGGTGTAACTTCTATGGTAACTTGCTGCGGTGACATGGTCGTATTATCAAACAGAGGTAATCCCGATAGAGGAGAAATAAAATCTGTTTTCAAGACACCCGTTCCATCAGAACCAACATTATTTATTGTACCTGATGCGCTCAAGGTTACACCTACAGGTACAAGTATTTGGACATCATACTCTAAGTCACCCATATCATTTGTAGAAGCTAAACTCTGTTCAACTACCTGTGTTGGATATTGACGCACTTGTATCAATCCATTTGGTGATGTATTGTCACAGATATCTATCGGTGCTCCTTGCATCATCACATTGTCATTGACAGGACCAGCAATATTATCCAACTCAAGCTGAGGCTTAGGATAAACGATTGCGCGCACTTCAGTTGGTGTAAGCATTGAAGGACACTCTGTTCCATCAGCCAAAATCCAAATAGGTGTCAATTCATATATGACTCTTCTATCATGTGGTGCCAAATCAGACAATGTCAAAACTGGCGCAGCACAAGGTGTGGCATCATTATCAGAGCCATTGAATAAAATATTTCCAGCTGCATTAATCGTTTGTGTAATACCTTGTTGGGATTCAATCTCTTGACCACAATCTGAGGCAATTACCGATATCTGACCATAATCAAATGGAAAAGCTCCATTTGGACCGGTAATATCCGTTAATGTCCATTGCATACGAAATCCGGTAACACCCGCAGGGAAAGCGGAAACAGTCCCATTAAACGCAAATCCACTTTCCGAACATACTCTCCGTGTCTGGTTGTTGTTTCCAGATGTATTGGTTAGTGTTACAAAATTTGCTGGGTCAGGTATTATATTTATGTTTAAGCCCAAGGGAACTCCACTACATTCTAATGCGGAATTCAATCCTGGTAACCCGTCTGACTCATAATAAGGTATTGCAGTAAGGCCAACAACTGCAGTACTTGCGTTGTTGTTAATCAATGGAAATAAATCAAAATTAGCAGGTAACAATGCTCCTGGCACATCAAGTACTGGAGGTAAACCAGTAATTCCAGTGGGATCGTTCACAACAAAGTGGATGAACAATGGATTGCCATTCTTGTCAACTAAAGCACCTGGAATGCTACCAGCAAAATTTACTCCAGTGCCTGAACAAAGTGTGATTGAACTTGGGTTATTCAGTGCTCCGGTAATCGTAGTAGTTGGACCTACTTGAGCTCCAAGATTGTCTAGTTTTGTAAATTCACCAGCAAGTGTTGGCAAATTATCTACCATTACCATAACTCTTCCATTGTATTGACAACCTGAGCCCAGACCGTCAACATCGAAATGCAAATCGAACATTGTGCCCGGAGCAGGATTGGAAGGAATTGTTAATATATTGGTTGCTGCACTATAACTGGCAAACGGAGGAGCCACAAGGCCCGGATTGTTGAACCAATCAGGACTTGTTTGAAATGTTTTGCCTGTAACTGGGCCATTAGAAATTAAGGCACCTTTTGCCATACTTGAACCACCAGGTACTGATGGATCATCAGGACAAATAGTAATTGGTGGCGCAATAATTCCGAGTGTGTTGTCGACCAGAGTTGCATCTGGAGTACGAAGTATTAAATTGCTATTAAAGCTGTTATTGTAGTCAATTATAATTCCGTTGTTCGTGATTGGAACAGTTCCAATATTAGTACCTGCATAGGTGGTTTCTATAATGGCGTTATTGATGAATACGCTATTGTTATTAATCTGACCATCAGTGCTCAATACACTGCAAGTATTATTGAAAAAGAAACTCAAAGGGTTCGAAACATAAGCAGCTCCACCAACCAAAAAGTTGATAAAGATTGAGCCTGTTCCTGTACCATTACCATTATTGACAACAGCACCAGCAGTTTGAAGGAATCCTACAGAATTGCTACCAATAACTACAAGTGAGGAACCACCAAAATTATTGAATGCTGAATTGTCATTTAAGAATCCAATGGGAAATGGTGCTGGAAATTCGATAGCCAGATCACTACTTAATGTTTGGGTAACTATCGAAAGGTTTGCATTAACAAATCCATTGCTTGTTCCAGCATATATTTCAACTCTACCAAAATTATCATTGATCAAACTAGCTGAGTTGTTATTCAAAAATCCATTTGTAAGGTCACCATCAATTCTCAAAAATGATTGATTGTCTGCCACTGTAAAAACAGTACCGCTTCCGTCATTGTTAACTCCATTGATACCACCAGAACCCGTAATCAGAATTTGACTTCTGTTTATGGTATTCGGATCCAAAGGATTGTTGTTGGTAAAAATCTCTGTATTTTCAATTCCATCTTGAGCAAAATTCCTGATTGAAATTCTGCTGTCTGTATTATTGGTAAATTGTCCTGAGTTGTTGATACCATCAATAGGTATATTTCCAACACATGGACCTATTGCTACCCCAATGTTCAATTGAGATAATGGAGCAGCAAAACTTGTGTTTACAAAGTCTCCAGCATTCTCAACCCCATGTCTACCACTTGAAGCAATATTAATAGTAGCACCTGTTCCTGAACCAATATTTCCATTTTGAAAATATGAATTGGCTTCATTGTAGATTGCTGACATGGTGTTGTTAATTCCACCTTGACAAATATTTATTACTGCACGATCCAAGTTGAAGAAACTTGTTATAGGCAAGGCAGCTGGCGAAACGTTGTTGATACCTTCGTTGCCAGTATTCGTAGTATTGATTGTCGTTCCCAAGTCTCTGTTGGTGAAACTTGCATTTGCATTTCGAATACCAGCTAATACCGTATTTTGTATGCTAATATCTGCTCCAGATGAATTCACAAAAAATCCATCATTATTATTGAAAATACCAATTCGCACATCATCAGGAAAGAGCGAATTGATGAAAATCTGAGCATTATTTGTACTCGTAAAACTTGCATTATTATTAACTATCCCAGAACTGGCATTTTCAACTTGAACTGAACCAGTTGAGCTGGTATTGCTAAATACAGCATCATTAACGTTTAGTATGCCTATTGTCAAATTGATGGAAGCAGCATCATTTGCATTCACAAATATTACTGCACTATTGGTTAGAGTAGCTGGACCATTTAACGCACTATTTCTAATTCCGTTATCTTGAACATTACCAATTGTGATCATCCCTGATGGGGAATTGACAAAAGTAGCTGCAATTCCATTTGCTCCTGCATTATTGATTCCATTTTGACCACCTGCACCCACATTTCCAATTGTAATCTGATTGGTATTGTTGATGATTGATGGTGGCGAACCAATTGCTGTAGGCGAATTTAAAATCCCGTTGGCAGATACATCATTGATCCTGATTTCATCATTGTTATTCAATGTCCCTCCTCTTACAAGGATTCCATTGACATAATTGGTAATGTTAATCACGTTCAAATTTGTAAATATTGAACCTTCCTGTACCCGCAAAGCAAATGAAGCACCCGTTCCAACTAGAGTCAAAGTCAAACCAGATGGCACTGTTGCTACTGCACCTGGGGCTATGTCCAGCCGTAAAAAGCTCAGTGCTCCAAGTCCATTTGCTGGATATGGAGTAGCACCATTCGGCACAATAACAATTCCGCCTGCCATTGGCAGAACGTTACCTGCGTAGTTGATTGGATTCAACCAGTTTCCATCTCCCCCACCGGCATCCCAGTTTTGAGAGAAGGATTGACTTAATCCTAAAAATAAAATAGCCCCCATGGTCAAAAACGCTCGGTTGAACGAATTTTTCCTAGTGGACAAACTACCAGAGCCTTTGTCACGGATTCCGTGAGAAGGTTGTTTCCTCCAAACTTTTGTGAGCTGGGGGGTAATGAAATCACATTTCATTGTAAAGAGGTTTAGTTATAAAATAAATTAAAAACACATTTCAAAGTGGTACCAAAAACCTAGAGACAGAGAACTCCCAGCCCACCAAGTGCAAGCACTAGCAGGAGAATGACGTTCTCTGAGTCTCTAGGGTAAAAAAGGACGATGAACCCGTCCAACATGGCAAACCATTGGCTCAACCATGCGGAACTACATAGCACAATTCTTCAGTACGGTATGGTAGCCATAAAGATCAATCAGTCGTAGCAATGCCAAAAGTGGGGGGTGCATAACAACAACGATCTTTCGTCAAGCTGCCTTGGTAAATAAATTTTTTGTTTTAGTGGGAATCAGGTCAAAACCTTACAGATTAACGCACTGTAATATCGGTTTTGGGTAGATGACGAAGTCGTCATTTTTTTTGTTTTTGGAAGGACTTTGGGATGTCCGGCTAAAGCAGTTTTCACTGCCGCCTGTGTTTTAGTTATTACCTGAAATGATTCTCTCGATGTTTGTACATATATATACTAATTATATGTGTAGAGGTTACACAAAGGCTAAATAAAATATGAATTATTTTAATGTGTTATTCTTAAAACGTCATAAGTAATTGATTTTCTTTATATTATGATATTGACTAATTTATATCAATTTCACTAACCTTATTTCAAGTCAATCTTTTCTTACTTCCTATTTTATGGCCTTGATTGGAAAATGTATTTTTACTCATAAAATTCAAAATCTGCTTTACCTTTGAATTATATTCTTGTCGACATGAAATCAATCAACTCTTCCATTTTTCTTGGTGTTTTACTTCTTGTATTGATTTCATGTAAGAAGGACGAAACAAGCAAGCTGCCACCAGTTATCCAAATCAATTCGCCTACGGAAGGCGCAATCATCAATCTGTTGCTCGACTCTGCAATAGTCATCGATCTTGAGATTAGCGATGATCACTCAATGCATGAAGCTTCTTTAAAATTATTCAATGAAGCCAATGAGGTGCTTTTTGGTAAGGACTTTCCGGTTCACAATAAAAATACCTTCAAATACACCCAATCGGTTGTTCCTCCTGGTATCATAGGTAAACAAAATTTAAGGCTTGAAATCAAAGCTGAGGATCAGAACGAAAATAAATCAAGTTTTACTAGAACCTTTGAAGTATCAAAGTAGGAAATTCCATTTTATTTCATAAATAGCTAAACCCAAAAAAAATGCGCCTCAAGCGTTGGATAATTTTTTGGAGGGTGAAATATTCCAATAATGAAATCGGACTTGAAATGAACCTTCAAGATGATTTCTATTCTTTCTTACTTTAGATATACAAAAAGTTATTCCGGGTATTATAGTGGTACAGAAGGCGTAAAATCCCTTTTGAGACAGATACGAATAATTCAGATTTTCAATTTTTCAAGACATAAAAAAGCCGCTCTGTCTTTTCAGACAAAGCGGCGTACACCCCAAAACCATTTAAATATTTTTAAGGCTTGACTACAATGAACTTGGCGTTCACCGTATTACTTCCTGTTTTTAATTGTATTGTGTATGACCCAGTTGGTATGTCAAACAAACCTAATATTGGTAAATTCTGCCAACCTGACACAAGTTGCTCGGTTGAAGTATAGACAAGTCTGCCAAACTGGTCGAAAACTATCAAATTAACTTCTTCGGAAATTGCGTTGTAAACTTCTAAGCGTGTCGATGAATTGATTGGATTAGGATATAGTTCAAGCTTCAATGAATTCTCTTCATGGGACACGACTCCTTCCCAATTGATTTCAAGTCCTTGTTCGCCATTTGATTCTGTGTATGTCAATTGCTCAAAATCATTTTTGATTAAGTGCAACTCGTTGGCCAACTGCCCCGATTTTCGTGCAAGGAAGCTTAGCACAACTATCGGTTCATTTTCTAATTGTTTGTCACCGTTCCAAGAACACAAAATGCTACCATCCTCTTTGTTGGTAAAGCTCTCAGTGCTGAACCCGATTAAACTTTCAGATTTCATGTCAATGAATTCTAATACACTTGGTCGGTATTTCAAGCCCATTTGAAGCACTTCTATTGCTGATTCACTATTCAATTGAATTTCAACCACTTCACCTGCCAGAAAACTTCTGTTTTCGATGCTCAAGACGGTATTTCTAGACCTTGTTTCATTGTTACCATTTGCTAGTGTACCTGAAGCGTTTCCATCGACATCACCAATTTTGATCCCAATAAATTTTAGGTTGTTCATTGTGCTGGTCACATTGCTGTACTGAATAGTTTCCGTCCAATTGGCTTTCAATGGGTTGATACCTGTTGGGAAAACGTATTCAGCATCAATAAATCTCCAACTTGTGTTGCTTTCAAATTGATCGCTAATCTGCAAGATCATTTTACGAATATCCACCATATCCTTTGTTGTAATCACGCCACTTTTATCTACATCTGCAGCTATGTAACGATATGGATTGGCCAATTTTTCGGCACCGAGTATATGTTTCTGAATTTTAAGAATGTCAATGGTAGAAACTCCATTGAGGTCATTGCCATCTTTTAGCGGAGTTATCGTGAAATTTTCACCTTTATTCAATCCCACAAATTTCCAGAAACCATCTGTGCCTGTCGTCAAATTTTTAGCATTTAAAGTAAGTTGAACATCCTTGACCGGCTGAGCATTCTCAGTTGAAATCCATCCTCCCAAAGCGATTTTGTTGAAGGTAGGAGGACACAACTTGTCATTATCAGTGATTGTAATATTTGTAAGGCAATAATCCCAGTTTCCTGATTCATCCATTACCCATACTTGCACTTGTTGAACACCGATATCATCGCAAGTAAATATTATACTCGCATCCGCAGGGGGGCCTGAAGGTGCCTGCAAGTGCTTACGAATCCGGAATACCAAATTGGCATTGGCAGTGCAGTTATCAAAACTCTTGTTGTCAAAGTCCTTGGCCCAGATGGTAACCATTAAAGTGCTGGGCATAATAGGAAGAGATAAGCCATTGATGCACACAGGAGTAGGCTTCTTAGCATCAACAACTGATACTTTTACAAGGCAAGTAGCAGTGTTTTTACAGCCATCTGAAGCTGAAAAAATGACAGAAGTAGTACCTAAAGGATAAAAGCCGCTGGCATTGGCGCCACCATTGTTGTAGCTGTTGGTGATGATTACATTGGGATTACAATCTGTTGCCGTGACCGCAGGAAGGATCACATCTGCGCCTGTACAATTTTGGTCAGTACTACTTACCGTCAAATCAAGTGGACATTTCATCACAGGTTTGTCATTGTCATAAACCTTAATGAGCTGTGTATATTCCCAGCGGCCTGGAGAATTTGGTATATTAGGATTGTATTGACACCAGTCCAATACGACCCATTTTCTAAGTATTTTGAAGCAAGCTGGACCTGCAATAGTAAATACTTCATCATTGTGACTAACTCCTGCGAAACTGCACAAGGAATTATTGAATTGAGGAGTATTAAAGCCAGCTGGAAGCTTATCGGGTTCCAAGTCAGATATCGCAGTGCATGCATTGGCATCATAATCTTTGGGCCATACAATATCATTTCCTGTGAATGGCTTATTATTCTGAACAACTACCAGTTGGGTACACGCTGCTGTATTGCCATCTGATCCTGTAACTGTAAAAACACGTTTGATTAAACCTGTTCCGCAGCTGCTCAATTGAACATTATTGGTAACTTTTACTGTAACATTACCACAATTGTCAATTCCTGCTGCGTTGCCATACTGGTCCAATTTGTCTAAATCAACCGGGCAAAAAACTGTAACATCAGCTGGACAGACTATGGAAGGTGGAAGTTTATCCTGAACCTTAACAGTAATCATGCAAATATTGGTATTTCCACTACAGTCGGTTACTCTAAGTATTACCATGACATCTGTACCCAAATCAGCACAAGTAAACATAATATTTGCCCGGAACAGAGAGTCAGATTCATTCATTCGCTTAACATCATACTTGTTGATGCAACAATTATCTATGGAGCCATCATCAAATGTTTTGGCCGGAACTGTGGCCTTACCGTTCGATGGAATTGATACATTCAATTGGTCATCGCAAACTACAGTAGGAGGAGTATTATCCTTTAGAATTAAAGTGGCAGTACATTTGCTAAAATTACCACAACCATCTGTAGCTGTATAAGTTACGACATGATTGCCAAGCGGTATATCGTGAAATATTCCACCATTTCCCGGAATTGACGCAATCCAAGAACCCGTAATTACTACTGAAAAATTAGAACAATCATCCGTAATAGTGGCTGCCGGAATAATAGCTGAGCCTTTGCATTGGTCGGAGTAACTCGATCCAATAATAGTACCAGGGCATGAAATTATTGGTGGCGTCATGTCCTTTATTTCAATGATCTGGACACTTGTTTTGATCTTGCTCGTACACCAGTCCACCGCGGTCCAAGTGCGTAAAATTTTCTTTGTTCCACTGCAAATAATCAACTCTTGATCAGTAGATGTAACTGATATCATGCACAAACCTCCAGTTAATATCGGCAACCCGTCAATTGTAGGAAATCCAGTTACAGAAGGATTGATATTGGGATTCTTACAGTCTACCACTATATTCTTAGGAAAAACAACATCATCGACCGTTGATTTCTTGATGATGATATTCTGAATACAAGTTTGTTTGTTTCCTTTGCCATCAACTGCCAACCAGGTTCTGATAATTTTTGCGGCCGGATTGCCACAATTGTAATTGATAAACTGGTCAGTATAGCTGAGAGTAAATCCAGAACAATCTGTAACGGTAGGAGTTCCAGTCTTTGAAGGGTCCGTTGGAGATGTGCAGCAGACTGTGACATCAGGAACCATAACTGTAAACTTAGGAGGCTGCTTATCTTCAATATTGATATTAGTCCAACAGCTATTACCCGAATTTTTATGCGTTACTTTAACTTGTAATGTTTGACCAATATAGTCCCCAGTCACTTTAGGTGAAGTAGGGATAGTCTGGCCATTTTTCATAACATTGATGGTAAAAGCCTGTGGTCCATTGGGAGAACAAGCAGGGTTCCATTGATTCTGTAGAACTAGGTCGGAAGTAATGTTTGCCTCGCATTTGAAGTCGAGTGATACATTCAAATTGCCTGCACATACCAATGCACAATCCTTTTGAGCAAGAGTAGAATGAACGTGAAATACAAGTAGAAAAAGGGCAAAGCCCAAATGAAGGGAACGTGTAGAACCGATCAGCAAGGATCGGAAGAAATAAGTCGGTTTTTGAGTTAAAGTCCTCAGCATGGGATGTATGTTTGAGTGAAAAAATAACGCCTTAGACACTTCTTTTTAAGGAAGTGAATGTCATAGGTTCAATAAATTCTCACTTAGGGGAAAAATCCCAATACATTTGCCAGAGGGCAGTTTAGTTCTTTAGTTCTTTCATGGTTATGTTTGGATCAACTCCAAATCATGCTGCAAACATGCTATACGAATCAACTCTAATGCTATACCTATGAGTTGGTATTTTTGACATTGTTTTTTTACTAAACTGTTCAAAATGATTTAATAAAAAAGGCACTCCATAAAAATGGAATGCCTTGGATAAAATTACTAAATGGGCCGTTATTTCAACTAAAAGGCCTAAATATCTCATTAATTTCTATTATTCATTCATGATGATCAATTTGAAAGATTGACTTTTGCCTAGATTGCCAGCAAAGGAAACCAAATACATTCCATTGCTCAATGCATCGGTTTGGATGTCTAATTTCTGAATACCTTCCACTAGATTATATTGATTTTCTTGCATTGTCCTAACATACAAATCAACAATACTCATTTTAACGATTCCGTTTCCTACCGCAATTATCTCAACAGTAAAATCTCTCTTTGTTGGATTTGGATAAATCTTGGATATACTGAGTTGCTCTGGATCAGATGTGTCATTTAATTTATTTTCGATGGTGCTTAGGGCAGTATTGATTCTGATTGGCTCATTAAAATCAAAGAATATATCAGCATAACTGTTAATTTCATCATTGGGAATCAATCCAACTACTGTATGTGTTGTGAACGAAAAAAATCCTTTGCTCAATTCTAATTCCACGATTTAGGATACAATTGAATATTTTCAAAGGTAAAAGTTAGGAGACCATTTTCTGTTAATCTTACTGTTGAAGGTTCTGAACTAAATACTGGCTGTAAGGTCTTCCAATTCAATTTGGGATCCAACTGACACTCTACCACAACATTGGTGGCAAAATAAGTTCTGTAATTTTGAAAATGTACCATGTACTTCAAAACTGAATCTTTGACACTTATAAATCCTTTCTCTATTAGACCTTGTGGAGAAACTTGAATAAAATTAGGATCGTAAGAACCTATAATTGTTTCGTATCGCTGACCCACATTATCCCAAGGACTGTAATCTGTCAACCAATTGACCATAGGTAAAACATGTGTACAACTATCTCTGAAGTAAACCTCCGTTCCTAAGGGAATATTGGTTGGAACATTACAGTCAATTTTCACCAATTTGCTTTCTATAGGTATCAAACTTGGTATTGTATTGGCAGAGAATAAATTCAAAGCTGTATTATTGAGTCCCTTCCGAAAAGTAAATTTAACACTAAGGTTAAAAGATTAAGATTTGTATTGTATTGTTAATCAAATACTTCCCGTCAAAGTCCACCCCTTCAGGCAGTCACTCCTTTAGGTGCCGGGAGTCGCCGCCCATTTAGAGCATCGGATAAAGGGTGAAAAACAGCTGATTATCAAACAGTTGGTATTTTCGGAGTGGACCCAAAGATGATATTTTTTGAGTAAGTCCCCAAGGCTACTATCCTTTTTAACCCAAAGTCAGCACCATACGCTGAATCGACGAAATTTTTGGTTATTCCTAAAATTTATTGGGTGTGATGAGTCAACATAATTAAAGATTTTCTTTACTTATAAGGCTTGCCCAGTGGCTAAATTTACTAAATCGGATTTTGGCTTAAAATCACACCTACTGAATTCAATTTACAAATAGAACATTTTATCACTTGCATATTTCCACATCATCATCTCCCCTTCTGTCTGCAACACCTATATACTTGCCTTCTTTTGTCCGAAATATGGCCTCTACTTTTCCCAACTCCTCTCTAATTTTAATCTGGTATCCTTTGACTTTCAAAGCTTTCATCATTTCATCCGAAAATCCATTTTTTTCAAGTACCAATTGATCTGGCTTCCATTGATGGTGATAACGATAAGATTGAACACAATCAAAAGGGGACATTGAAAAACTTGTAAAGTTTAAAAACACTTGTAATACTGTCGATGGTATTGTTGATCCTCCCGGTGATCCAATGATTGCATGAACGACACTATCTTTTGTAACAATGATTGGAGTCATACTACTCAACATCCTTTTGCCGGGTTCAATCGCATTTGCACGCGAACCAATCAAGCCATAAGAATTAGGAGTACCTGGCTTGATACTAAAGTCATCCATTTCATTATTGAGCAGATAACCGCCATCAGCTACTACCTTACTTCCATAGGCCCCATTTAATGTTGTTGTAATACTTACTGCATTTCCCCATTGATCAATAATACTGAAATGGGTTGTTTCATCCGATTCTTTCGACGATTCCCATACACCTGGCAAGATGGAATCAATCGGGGTTGCTTGCTCAAAACTAAAATTCGATATTCGGTCTTTCAAATAGGATTCGGAAGTCAGTTCACTTGTTCGATCTTTTATATAATCCGGATCGCCCATATATTTTGATCGATCAGCAAATGCGCGTCTTTCTGCCTCAGTTATTAAATGGATGGTCCTTTCATCGTGCTGTCCCCACTCCGCAATCGGAAAATCCTCGATCATTCCCAAAACTTGTCGCATGATCAAACCACCGCTACTGGGCAGTGGAATTGAATAATAGGAATAATCTTTCCAAGTCCCTTTAATCGGTTTACGCCAGACAGATTTATAAGTTTTTAAGTCCTCTAGGGTAATTATCCCACCATGTCGTTGAATTTGATTACACAACTGATGACCCAAAGCACCTTCATAAAAAACATGCCTTCCACCTCTTACTATATTGGAAAATGTTGCTGCCAATTTTTTCTGCTGAAGTATATCACCTTCCTTCCAATCCCCTTCCTTCGTAAACTCCACGGCGCGGTCATTCACATTTAAGAATGTAGATTTTGCTTCATTCAGATCTTGGGCTTCTGTGGCGGTGATTGCAAACCCTCTTCTAGCTAGCTTTATGGATGGCTCAACCAATATAGACATCTTCCTCAATCGACTAAACTTTGAATACATCTCGTATATTCCATCTACTGTACCTGGAACACCAATTGCCAGAGATCCATCGATTGAAGTATTTTGAACAACATTGCCCAAACTATCCAAATACATATCTTTTCGAGCCGCAATTGGGGCTTTTTCTCGAAAATCAAGTGCAATAGCTTCCCCATTCGCAGGCTTATAAACCATAAAACCACCTCCGCCAATATTGCCCGCAATAGGATAAACAACGGTGAGCGCATATTGAACTGCTATGGCAGCATCTATTGCATTGCCACCCAGTTCAAGAATTTCAGCGCCTACTGCTGAAGCTAAGGGATGAGCAGTTACAACTATTCCCTTCGATCCAATTCCTTGTTTTTCAGATGTATAGTTGATAAATCTACTTGCTTTTTTGGCACAAGACCCATTTAAGAACAAGCTTAAAATAATTAAAATATAAAAATATTTATTTTTCATCTATTTAATAAAATTTGGCTTTTTGGTACGGTATTTGGTTTAATTTATGTACGATCGATTCATTCGATAACAACAATTAGTATCAAATATAATCCCTTGAATGACATCCTTAACTGGATGCGCCAAAAGTAATGCTTTTGGTGACTAAAGTCGTTCAATGTTGGCTATACCTCTTCACAAAAGAAGGTTAGGGATTATCCCAGGTTAATAAACAACAATTATTACAGGACAATTGCAATTTCCCAATGCGAGATTGCTGTAGTCAACGTTAACGATTTGCTCTGTAATTGATTAACTCGTTTGTCTAGTTATTTTCATGGTTATGTTTTGTGTCATCTGATCCTTCAGGTGACACTTTTTTTTTGCACAAAGTAATGCATTGCCAAAATATACGTTATAGCTTCGTGTCACCAATTTTAATCAGCGCATTCCAATGAAAAAAACAGCTTACCTCTCATTCATTTTATGTCTTTTAAGTTTTTATGCGTCGGAAGCTCAAGTATTCAGCAACGATTTCCTAAATATCGGTTACGGTGCAAGAGCACAAGCCCTATCCGGAGCTGTATCAGCAACAGCACGTGATGTTTCAGCAAGCTATTGGAATCCTGCCGGCTTGAGTGGTCAAGAAAGTCCTTTGTCAATAGCTGGAATGCACGCTGAATGGTTTGCAGGAATAGCGAAATATGACTTTATTGGGATTTCCAAAACCCTCAATGCTGAGAAAGAATCAGTAGGTGGAATATCTGTAGTACGCTTCGGTATTGACAATATTCCCAATACTCTCAATCTGGTAAATGCGGATGGCAGTATCAATTATGACAATGTATATTCGTTTTCAGCCGCAGATTATGCGGTGCTTTTGAGCTATGCTCAAAGACTTGGCAAAAAAGGAAGTCCATACAGCATAGGTGGTAACGTGAAAATCATCAACCGAAACGTAGGCGAATTTGCGCAGTCTTGGGGATTTGGCCTTGATATTGGCTTACGTTATCAAAAGAACAATTGGATGGCTGGTGCTTTACTTCGCGATGCCACTGGCACTTTCAACGCGTGGAGTTTTAACTTTACTGACGCAGAGAGGGCAACCCTGCAGGCAACTGGCAACTTGGTACCCGAAAGCTCAATTGAAACTACAAGGCCTACTCTGATCCTAGGAGGAGCTTATCGTTGGAATTTCAACCAAACATATAGCTTGTTAACCAGTGTGGATGCTTGGATCAATACTGATGGTCAACGCAACGTATTAATCAGCAGCAAAACCATCAATATCGATCCACGGGTTGGTCTAGAATTCTCCTACAAAAACCTCGTTTTCTTGCGTGGAGGGGTCGGTAAGTTTCAAAGACAAACGGATGACATCGATGTCAATAAAAAAACCTTGAGTGTATTACCTACCTTTGGTGTCGGTCTTAAATTGGGGCGATTCCATATCGATTATGCTCAAACGGATATTGGCAACAGTTCGGCTTTGTTGTACTCTAATATTTTCAGCCTACAATTGGATTTTGCCAAAAGAAAAACAGCGAAGCCTCCTGTCGAATAATCTGTAGGCTTTTGAGCCGGCAATGCCAATCTAGTACTTGAGGTCTGAATAACGAGATAGATCATTTCAGTACCTTATTTCATGAAATAAGTATCTCTTCATTTGCGATATTTTCTAGGCTTCATAAAAATTATAAGCAAAACAAATTGCCATTCCCTGAACTATCAGCATCTTTGCTCATTGTAATTGTGATAAAATGCTCATAGACAACCACGGAAGACCAATCAATTATGTTCGCATTGCAGTTACAGATCGTTGTAATCTGCGGTGCACGTACTGCATGCCTGAGGAAGGCCTGGACTGGATTAAAAGACAAGATCTTTTGAGCTATGAGGAGCTTCAACGAATTGTATGCATTTTCTTAAAATTAGGAGTCAATAAAATAAGAATTACTGGCGGTGAGCCATTCGTCCGTAGGGATTTGATCCATTTTATGACCCAAATAGCCTGCTACACCGAACTTCAAAAATTAACATTAACTACCAACGGGACCATAATTTCTCCACATCTTCCAATGCTCAAACAAATTGGAGTCAAGGATATAAATTTGAGTTTGGATAGCCTCAAACGAGATCGATTTTACGCAATTACCAGAAGAGATGATTTTGAAACCGTTTGGAATGCTATGAATGAAATGCTGGATTTTGGATTTCATGTCAAACTCAATGTGGTAGTAATTGATGGCATCAATACTGATGAGGTCAATTCCTTTGTCAGCTTAACCAAAGATCTGAATATTGACGTTCGGTTTATAGAAGAAATGCCCTTCAACGGTCAAGGAATCACACATTCAAGCCACTGGAACGACAAACAAATTCTATTTGAAATAAAACGTAAATATCCTCAATTAACAAAATTAAAAGACCCAGATTATTCAACAGCGATTCACTACCAAGTACCAGGATTTAAAGGAAAAATAGGCATTATTGCAGCTTACTCAAGAAACTTTTGTGGGACTTGCAATAGATTGAGGCTTACAACGCAAGGACTGCTTCAAACTTGCCTTTACTCGCATGGAGGAATTGACTTGAAAGCTATGTTAAGAGAAGGGTGGCCTGATGAGGCAATAGAAAACGCAATCAAATCTGCAGTCAATAATAGACACAAAGATGGATGGGAGGCTGAAAAGGAAGCCTTAACCATGTTTCCATCTCATTCCTCAATGGCTAAAATTGGTGGATAAAATGCCAACAAGAGATTTTATTACTGTACAGGAAGCAACTGAATTGGTGCTGAATGAAGCAAGAAATTTTGGCAATGAGACAATTGATTTACAAGAGGCCTTGGGCAGAGTCCTAGCTCAAGATATTGTTGCCGATAGGGATATACCTGCTTTCCACCGAGTGGCTATGGATGGGATTGCTGTACAATATAACAAGCATTCTTTGGTTCATCAACTTTGGTCCATTCAAGCTACCCAAGCTGCAGGACAAGCACCATTGAAATTATTGAATACCACTTATTGTATTGAAATTATGACTGGAGCTTCGCTTCCTTCAAATTGCGACACGGTTATCCCTTATGAGCACCTAACAATAGAAAATGGGGTGGCTGCACTCAAATCACGTATTCAAGTTAATACAGGGCAAAACATTCATAATAAAGCCAAAGATGCCTCAAAAGATGATGTCCTCCTAAATTCTGGAAAACGCATTAATTCTGGTATTGTCCAACTCGCAGCATCAGTTGGTTTGACTCAAATAAGCTTGAAGCAACTTCCAAAAATAGCCATTATTACTACAGGAGATGAAGCAATTTCCCCCGAATTGATACCACTCCAGCACGAAATTCGTCAAAGCAACGATAGCTACATTCGCAGTATTCTATTTCAACATCAACTGCAAGCAGATCATTTTCACCTCAGAGATTCAATTCAGGAAATAGAAATCAGTCTCAAGAAACATTTGGCAGAATATGATTCTATCATTCTAACAGGAGGAGTATCAATGGGTAAATTTGATTATTTACCCGGCATCTTAGAAGAACTGGGAGTATCCAAGATTTTTCATAAAATTCAACAGCGTCCCGGTAAGCCATTTTGGTTTGGCAAGGCAAAATCCAGTTGTTTGGTTTTTGGATTTCCTGGCAATCCGGTTTCGACTGCTTTGTGTATGCTAAGATATTTTATACCTTGGCTGAATAAATCTTTGGATCAAAACCCTGCTCCAGTCTATGCGAAATTGGACGAAGCAATTGATTTCGACAAAGATTTGAGCTACTTTGCATTGGTAAATCTGGAACACAGAACTGACGGAATGAGCTATGCCCAACTTAATAAAGGAAATGGGTCGGGTGATTTTATCAGCCTTGCAACATCAAACGCGTTTTTAGAACTTTCGCCTGACGATAAACCCTTTGAAAAAGGAAAATTATTTCAAGTTTGGGCATATTGACAAACTAATTGACCTCATTTTTTAAACACTTAAAGTATTCTAGTATCTTTAGAAGAATAAGTTAGACCAAAAAAGGACCAAATGAAAGACTTGACTCACCTAAATGAATCTGGCATTGCCAACATGGTCGATGTGAGTGACAAACTGAACACAAAACGTATTGCTATTGCAGAATGCAAGCTCAGCTTTCCAGCAGATATTAGTTTGGTTTTTGAAAATGGTGACATCATGACCAAAAAAGGAGGAGTCATTCAAACTGCAACCATAGCAGGAATAATGGGTGCTAAAAACACAAGCAATTTGATTCCACTCTGCCATCAAATTCCACTTGATAACTGTGACATAGATATGCAATTCGATGACAATACACTCACAATTTCATGCAAAGTAACTACAACTTCAAAAACCGGTGTGGAAATGGAAGCATTGACAGGATGTACCATTGCAGCCTTAACCGTTTACGATATGTGTAAAGCTATGAGTCATGAAATATTGATTCAGCAAACCCGCTTAATTCACAAATCTGGAGGAAAAAGTGAATACAACGCACAATAAACACAGCAAATTGGTTCGCCCTGAAATAGGCAATTTTCATAGGTGCGAATGGGCAATACTGGGATCAAACTGCTCAACTATCCAAGAACTTGCCAATTTTATCCTGATGAAACTTCAAGAGCAGTTTTTTGGTGGTTTCTTGGATATGAAGCATGAAGAAGAAAACCAGGAAGAATATTGCGGCAAGCTAATTATTGAACACAGCAATGCTTGTCGTGAAATAAAGACTTCCAAAAATAATCCATCAATTCCTTTTACCGACTGGGCTTCACAAGATTATCTTTTAATCAATGGCAATCATTATACTGCACAAAACCAGATAGTGATAATAGATCAGCTAAAAGAACAATCACTCAAAAAGAGAGCTGCACAATTGACCAATGTAGAATTATTGATCCAAACCTCCGAAAATCAGTTGCCAGAGTATGTCAAAGAATTGATTCCCAATTGGCAGACGATTCAATTAGTGCACATCAACCAAAAAGAGCAAATAGCTGAGTTCATTTTTCATAAAATTAAAAACCAAATTCCACCCTTAAAAGGATTGGTTTTAGCAGGAGGCAAAAGCACCAGAATGGGAGAAGATAAAAGTGAACTCTGCTGGCACAATAAGGCACAAAAATATCATGTAGCAGACCTATTGACAAAGTATTGCAATGATGTTTACATTTCATGCCAAGCAGGCAATATTCATTCAATCGATTCCGATTACAAAGTGCTTGAAGACCAATTTTTAGATTTAGGACCCTTTGGAGCAATATTAACCGGGTTTAGGACTGACCCCAATGCAGCTTGGTTGGTTGTTGCTTGTGACTTGCCATTAGTTGATTCAAATGCTATTGAAACCTTGATTAAAAATCGAGATTCTTCAAGAATTGCAACGTGCTACTTTAACAGTGAAACTAATTTTCCAGATCCATTATTGACCATTTGGGAACCTAAGGCGTATCCTTTTCTACTTCAATACTTAAGCCAAGGAATTTCATGTCCACGCAAAGTATTGATCAACAACCCAATAAATATTATTGATCCAGTTGTTCCAGACTTATTAATGAACGCCAATACCCAAGAAGATCGAATCAATATCGAGAAAATAATCGAACAACGAAAATCAGAATCAGTTCCTCCTAATATAATCTAAGACAGCCTGCTTGGTTGTTACCCAATTGCGCCCCTCCTTATAGGCATTGATTTTACCTTGCTTGGCCAACAGGCTATCATATTCTTGACTGTAAGGCACTTGAGGATCCTCGACAATACTTGAAATGGATTCAAAATCAGCTTCGTACTGCGGAACGGCATTTAAATACAGATTCAGACTGCGTTCAATAGCTTGAATCATCATCAAACAGAGCATAGAGTAATCACCGTTATTGGCAAGTTGTAGGGCCTGATAATACTTTTTTCTGTCCGTTTTGAGGATAATAGCAGGCGGAAAACCAGCGCGCATTAACAACAAATTCATAATCAAGCGAACAGTTCTTCCGTTTCCATCAAAAAATGGATGTATCCAAACAAATCGATGGTGAAATACTGTGGTTAAAACAATCAAATCCAAGTTCAATGGATTGTCATTCACAAATTGAACCAATTCATCTACAAGCTCATTGACTTTCAAGTGGTTGGGGACATTAAAATTAGCACCTACAATTTGAACTCCTCCAGTTCTATACCTACCAGCTATCTCTTCCTCAACATTCCGCGATACCAAGCTATGGATGGTTAATATTTCATGAGCAGTCAATTTTAGCTTTTTTCCAACCAATTGATAAAGCAGGTCAATACATTTTTCATGATTGAAATGCTCGAAATGTTCTCGCAAAGACTTTCCCTTGACGGTCATTCCATCTTGCAAAACAACTTTTGTCTCTACCAAAGTCATCGAATTTCCTTCAATTCCATTGCTGTTGTAGGTCCATTGAAGGGAAATGTCTTGTCTAATGCGGATTGCACACTTTAGCTCAACGGGCAGATGGCATCAAGCTTTGATTTTTTATCATAGAGCCTATAGATAAAGGGCTGTAATTCTTGGGTATTCTTAAGGTCTAAATATTCCATCCCAAAAAGCACTTCTTTTATCGGATGTCTCTATATTTACTTCTATCCGATTTTTATTTCATCAAAAAGAAGGGTCAAAAAATGACCCTTCTTTTTGGTTTTTATAATATTAAAATCTACCGCTCAAGCGCACAAACATACGTGTGCCATTGCCGCCCATTTGAACAGCGTCCCACGGACCACCTGTTTCGTTGTTATAAGCCCAATATTTAGCAGTATTCACTTGGCCCAAATCAGGATGCACATTGAGTATATTATCTACACCCAATGTGAAGCTGATTGCCTTGGATATTTGGTAGCCCATATATATATCTGTAACCAATTTTGCTCCATAGGTATATGAATCTGGTACTGTACCATTTCCATCATCTTTAGGAACCATTGGATCTATACCCAAACCATCTTCTCCATATCCCAATAAATTGATTTCACCGAAATGTGTTAATCGAGTTCCAATATTGAATTTATTCTTGCGATACTCAATATTCAGGCTTAATTTCATTGGAGGCGCTGAGGCCAGAATAAATTTCTGTTCTCTGTCACTCAAAAAGGTTTTGCGCAGATCCTCCGTACTGTTCAAGGATGCGGGCACATTAATTTTATCGATGGTCATAGTTTGGAAATTTGCTGCCAGCAAAAATCGCAAACTTGAGCTTTTCATCCTATGATTATAATCTACTACGATATCCAAACCTTGATTGGTTGTATTAACTGCGTTGGCAAAAAACTGTGCAAGTCCTACATCCAGTTGCTTCAGCGTATTGGTCAATGAGCTATTCAGTGTAGTATCCTCAGCCGAGAACTGACCTGATAAAACCACTCGGTCTTTGATTTGCACTTGATACACATCGGCAGTTATGCTCAGGCTACTAATAGGCTTCCAAGTAAAACCTGCACTTAGATTTACAGACGTTTCTTGTTTTAAGCTTGCAATTCCTGCAGCTTTTGTGATTGCATTATCATTTGGAGCAATCTTAACTTCTGATATTTCACCACCTTGAACAGTAGTAAAAGTTGAACTAAAATTAATTTGCTGCAATGAAGGAGCACGAAATCCTGTACTTGCTGATGCCCTAAAATTAAAATTATCCGTCAATTTATAACGTGTTGCAGCTTTGACATTGGTTGTAAATCCAAAATCACTGTAATTTTCTCCCCTTACAGCCAATCCTACCAACCATCTTTTTGTCACATCCAATTCACCATCCAGATAAATACCAGTGGCCGATCGGTTTGCGTTTACTTCATCAGCTGGCTGATAGCCCGGAAATCCCTGTGAACCAGTAGCCTTTACTCCAGAGGTATCATAATTTCTGTACGAAGCCTCTTCTCCAGCAAATATGGTGTACTGTTCGATTCTATATTCAGCACCTGCTCCAAGTGAAAAACCTTCCATCCAATCATACACTTTATTAAAATTCAAATTGACTGTATTCTGTAAAAAAGTAAATCCACCATCGTCAAAGCTATTCTTCGTAACATCACCCAAAGAAGCATTGAATGTCTTTTCACCGAAGAAATGAAAACTATTTCTGCCGATCGTATTGCTTAAATCCCAATTCCAATCATTGGCAAGAATTCCTTTTATGCCTATTGAGGCGCTGGCATCGCGTATTTCTGTTGCGATTTTGGGATTATAGAAGTACTCGCCAGCAGGATCTTGTGCAATAATGTCTGGAACTTGAATCAAATTACCACCTGCATCTGTTGGAAATCTACCTGGTTTTGAAGAAAAATTGCGACTGAATGCATACGCGTCAGAGTTCTTAGCGTTGTAACCACCAAAACCGTAAAGGGTCAATCCGTTATCATTCAAAGGAAGTTCAGCATTGACAAATCCTCCAAAGATATCCACTGAGGCATCTCCATGGGCGCGCCTGACATTATTTATGTACATCGCATCAGGGTTGGTCAAAAGCTCGGAAGTATCCAAACTCTGTCTGAATGTTTTACCCACTTTTTGATAGTTTAAAGTTAAGTTGACAAATCCACCACGTTTGCCCAAACCTATCCCGTAATTCATATCTGCATTAAAAATCTGTCCATCCAATTTATTCTCAGAAACAAAATAATTTTTGAGTTCATTGCTAAAAGCTGGATTGAATTTTTGATCATAATAAGCGCTATACCCTGCATTGACAGAAAGCTCACCTGTATTCTTTTTCAAAATAAGGTTTATTACTCCAGCAATAGCATCTGAACCATACTGCGCGGCTGCACCATCTCGCAGTATCTCTACACGGTCAATTGCTGCTACCGGTAAAGCATTCATATCAGTACCAGAATTTCCCCGGCCTCTTGTTCCAAAAACCGATACAAAAGCAGTTTGATGCCTACGTTTTCCGTTGATCAATACTAAAGATTGGTCAGGTCCTAAGCCTCGCAAAGTGGCCAAATCCACGTGATCTGCGCCATCGGAGCCACTTTGTCTATTATAGTTGAATGAAGGAGCAGCATAATTGAGCATCGAAGTCAAATCAGCTCTACCCGTATTAGAGGCAATTTGTTGTAAATTAATCACATCAACTGGCACCGGAGTTTCAATTGCTACTCGTCCACGACCTCTACTTCCCACCACTACCACTTGATCCAAATTAGTTGCTACTTGGGTTAAAGTGATCTGGAAATTCTGAGCAGCGGCAACAATTTGGGTTGTATAACCCACATAACTAACTTCAAGTTGATTGCCATCTTTTCCGGTTAACGAAAAGTTTCCTTCATCATCAGATAAGGTTCCATTATTGTTGGATAAGTTCTTGACGGTGACACCTATTAAGGGGCCTCCGCCATCAGCATCTATAACTTTGCCGGTAATATTCTGAGCACTAATGGGCATTCCAAAAGCTGCGAGCAATAAAAATAAAATAAATTGGTGCTTTTTCATACTGTTTTGGTTGTTTAGTAAGGTGAAACTAAGAAAAATACTTGATCCGTGAAAAAAATTGGCATAAAATAATTTTAAGTACTTTTGCTGCATGAAATGGATTTCACTACTCAGGATTCTAATTTTTACTTATACGTGCTCGTCAGGTATAAGCTTTGCACAATCTGATTTATCAACACACTTCAATCCTGTGTATTGGCAAGAACAAAAGTTGGTTATTGACCTGCCAATTGATGCCATTATCGAAAAAAGCACAACAAATAACATTCAAATCAAAGGAGAAGGATGGTTGTGCAGCTTTGCAGCAGCAATAGAAACAGTTGAAGATAGTCTTTTAACTAAAGATCAATTATTTGAAGGGGCAATCATTTATTTTACTGGGTTAGGTATTGGGGATACTGAAAATATAGAATCAATCAATTTTACAGATGGACAAGGATTTGAGATTGCCGCACCAAATTCAAACCTTAAGAAGTTCTACTACTATATCCATACAAGTAATAATATCAAGCTTTTTGGCAGCTGTTCAAGTGTAAAAAACAAGGATATTTCAACAGAAGGTGTCAGTTTCGACATCTATCACTATTAAAATTAATAAAATAGATTACAATCTTATTTGATTATATGCAGGAAAATCCATAATTTTGCGGCCGAATAAGAATTAATAGAAAAAAGCTATCACAACCAATGCCAGTTTATTTAACTAACGAAAAGCAACAAGAGATCTTTACAACTTATGGTGGTTCTGCTACCAACAGTGGATCTACAGAATCTCAAATTGCTCTTTTCACTTATCGTATTCAGAGTCTATCAGACCACTTGAAACTTCATGCAAAAGACCACAGCTGTCGTCGCACTTTGCTTACATTAGTAGGTAAAAGAAAGCGTATGTTGATGTATTTGCAATCAAAAGATCTTGCTGGTTACCGTTCCCTTATCGAAAGATTGGGTCTACGTAAGTAATTTGGACTCTTCGATATTTAGGAATCAAAATTATAGTGTTTTACAGTTCTGTAGGTTTAATATTTTAGGCCAAAGGTTTGTTTTGCCTTTAATTTAGCTTCACTGATTGTGTATTAGCCATTGCGAACCTTTATAACACATTAACAAAAAATGGGACATCAGATTCCTACTACGCACTCTTTCCAGCTACCCAATGGTCAGAATGTAACCCTAGAAACGGGAAAATTAGCAACTCAGGCACATGGATCAGTTTTAGTACGCATTGGCGATACTATGATGTTAGCTACCGCGGTTTCTAATAAAGAGATGAAGCCAGATCTTGACTTCTTTCCCCTTTCAGTTGACTATCAAGAAAAATTTGCTTCGGCTGGAAGAATTCCAGGCAACTTTTTCAGGCGTGAGTCAAGACTGAATGACTACGAAATACTTATTTGCCGTCTAGTTGATAGAGCCATCAGGCCTTTGTTTGCAAAAACATACAAGAGCGAAACTCAAATAATCATCACCTTGCTTTCTTCTGACAAAGAAACTCTTCCTGATGCTTACGCTGCATTGGCTGCCTCAGCTGCGTTGACTGTTTCAAACATTCCTTTCCAAGGACCTATTTCAGAAGTAAGAGTTGCAAGGATCGATGGAGTATTTCATGTCAACCCTATTCGAACAGAACTAGCAAAAGCTGATCTACAAATTATTGTAGCCGCATCTCTTGATAATATCATGATGGTTGAAGGTGAAGCGAATGAATGTAGTGAAGCTGATTTGGTAGATGCTATCAAATTTGGACACGAGGCCATCAAAACACAATGCCACGCTCAATTAGAACTTGCCAAGAAATTTCATGGCGGCGAACACGCCAAGCGTGAAGTTCCTGAAGCTCCAGCTGATGAAGAAATAGCTGCGAAGGTTAGAGAACTCGCCGAATCTAAAATTCTAGAAATTGCGAGCGCAGGCCTAAACAAGGATACACGCAAAGCAGGATTTGATGCAATCAAAGTAAGCCTTAAAGAGACATTCTTAGAAGAAAAGGGAGTAGAATATCTCGCTGCAAACACTGGACTTATATTATCTTATTTCGACAAACTCAAGAAAGAAACCATTCGTAAAATGGTGCTCGACACTTCGATCCGCTTGGATGGAAGAAAACTTGATGAAGTTCGTCCAATTTGGTCTGAAGTGAATTATTTACCAGCCACACACGGTTCAGCTTTGTTCAACCGCGGCGAAACTCAAGCACTTGCTTCAGTAACTTTAGGTGGCAAATTGGATGAGTTGATGTTAGACACTGCTATCCAAACTACAATGGAACGCTTTATTTTACATTACAACTTTCCAGCTTACTCTACAGGTGAAGTAAAGCCGAATAGAGGTCCTGGACGTCGTGAAATCGGTCACGCTAACCTAGCGGCTCGTTCGTTGCGCCGAATGTTCCCAGATGATTTAGCATACACAATCCGAATAATATCTGACATTCTTGAATCCAATGGTTCTTCTTCCATGGCTACTGTGTGTGCTGGAAGTATGGCACTGATGGATGCAGGAGTTCAATTGAAAGCGCCAGTAGCAGGTATCGCAATGGGAATGATTGCTGCTGATGGAAAACACGCAATATTGAGCGATATTCTTGGTGATGAAGATGCATTAGGAGATATGGATTTCAAGCTAACAGGTACCGAAAAAGGAATCTGTGGCTGTCAAATGGACATCAAAATTGACGGACTTCCATACGAACAACTTCAAAAAGCATTGGAACAAGCCAAAGCTGGCAGAATTCACATCTTAAGCAAAATGGCTGAATCAATTGCCAAGCCTGCTGATGATTTGAAGCCTCATGCTCCTCGTATCATTGAGGTGGTAATTGAGAAAAGCTTCATAGGAGCTGTTATCGGCCCTGGAGGAAAAATCATTCAAGATATCCAAAAAGAATCTGGAGCAGTTATTACCATCGAAGAAAGAGATGAAAAAGGATACATTCAGATTGTGAGTAACAATCAGGAAGGAATCAAAAAAGCTCTTGCTCGTATTGATAAAATCACTTTCGTTCCTAAAGTTGGAGAAGATTATGATGCAGTAGTTGCAACAGTTATGCCTTATGGCGTATTTGTTGACTTCAATGGATCAAGTGGCTTGCTTCACGTTTCAGAAATGTCTTACAACAGAATTGACAATGTTGAGGATGTGTATAAAGAAGGTGATAAAGTAAGAATTCGCGTTATCGAACAAGATAAGAAAACTGGAAAATTCCGTCTTTCAAGCAAAGTATTGCTGCCAAAGCCAGAAAAGAACTAATTTTTTCTTTGTAAGCATAAATAAAAGCCTGATCCGATCATTCGTTTCAGGCTTTTTTTATGACTGAAATAATTTCTTCCTAATATCTGTTTAGCAAAAGTATAATTGTCCACAAATAACGTTTCTATGGCGTAAAATCTAAGACTCGGACATGCTGCCATAAAATAATTGTATAAAAAATTTACACATTTACAATTAGTCAAACCTCTGGCGCAATTAAAAATCACCACTGACACTTGATCCAATCCCTTGATTTTAGTCAATGCCTTCATTCAAGTTATTTTAAAAACCTTAACTCATAATCCGCTTACAATTCTCTCCGCATTTATTTTCTTGACTATGCCTTAGCTTTTACTGTCCCTTGGTTTAACTTGGAAGTCAAAAATGTTGTATATTACATTGCTTTCAAACCAGTTTTACACACTATTTTGCGTTATTGGTTCTGCTTTTTATTTCTTTTATCCAACTGTCATTTTGTGACTGCTCAAAAAGTAATGCCTACAAAATCGGATACAGTTTACCAAAAAATTGATGATTTTTCAAAACACAAAAAGTTTTACAAATTCTTTTATAATGTCTTGTTCAAGGATGTTGAAGTGGCAGTAGTTAAAAAGAAGAAGAAGAAGCTTGGTAAAACCGCTATTCAAAAATCATTTGATTTATTCCAAAATAGAATAATCAGAAATATCAATATTGAGACCTTAGACCCTTTTGGTTATTCTACTATTAATAGTGAAGATCAACCTAAACATAAAATTGAACGATTTGGGAATTCTACACACATAAAGACGAGCCATTGGGCAATAAGGAATTTGCTTCTGTTTAAAAGAAATGAGAAGTTAGATTCTCTGGTAGTCGCAGAATCTGAACGTTTGATCAGACGTCAAACTTATATTAGCAGTGTTATTATCCAACCAATCTCAATAAAGGGAACGAAAGATTCCATTGATATCTATATAAGGGTATTGGATTCTTGGAGCATAATACCAACCGGTGCTATTTCCAATTCGAAAGCCAATCTTGAGCTTATTGATCAAAATATTCTTGGAAGTGGACACCAATTCGAATTGGATTATGCTAAAAGTTTCACAAATAACTCCTTCGGCTATGGTGTTATTTATAATGTCCCCAATTTTAAAAATACCTATATTTCGTCATCGGTTTTTACCAAGACCGACCTTAACAATAATACCAACAGAGGGTTAAAAATTGATCGTTCATTTTATTCCACATTTACTCGTTGGGCTGGTGGCATTTACTATGATTACAAATCCTACTCAGAGCGTTTAGATCAATCAGATCCTATGGCACCAATTCAAAATTTTAAAATAAAGGATTATAGCTTGTGGGCTGGGCATTCTGTTAAAATATTCCCTGGAGAATCAATATTTGCCAAAACCACGAATCTAATAATGACTCTAGGAGTTACGAATAAGACCTATTTAGAAAGGCCTAATTTAATTATTGATCCGATCCAATACTTCAGCTCATCGAATTTGGTATTGGGAACAATTGGTATTTCAAGTCAAAGATTTTACAAAGACACATACCTCTTTCGGTTTGGAATTGAAGAAGACATACCTTACGGAAAGGTATTCTCAATTTCTGGCGGAACAGAGAATAGAAATAACTCCAACAGAGCTTATCTTGGTACCCACTCTTCTTATGGTGCATATCTGAATTTTGGCTACTTATCTGGTACTATTGATTTTGGAACTTTCTTTAATAATGGCAATACCGAACAAACAACTATCAAATTCTCAGCAACTTATTTTACTGATTTAATAACTATTCATAAATGGAAATTTCGGCAATTCATCAAACCAGTTTTGGTAATAGGTAACAATAGATTTGACAATCCAAAGGACCGTTTGACTCTAACCGACTTCAACGGAATCCCTGGGTTTATAAATTCCCAGGTTTCTGGAACCAGAAAATTTGTCACGTCATTTCAAACGCAATCCTATAATCCAAAGAGTTTTTACGGATTCTCTTTTAGCCCGTATATAAATTTTACAGCAGGGTTTCTAGGTGATGAGATTTATAGAATATTTGATGGAAAAATGTATTCTCAAATTGGTATTGGAGTTCTCGTCTACAATAAATATTTGGTTTTCAATACCTTTCAATTTTCCTTGTCTTATTACCCATCGCTTCCCGTAGTTGGCAGCAATATTTTAAAAACCAATACATTTCAAAATTATGATATCTTATTCAATGATTTTTTAATTGGGCAGCCCGGTATAATTCCGTTTCAATAATCAGTGTTGAATCCTTGAATCCCAGATCCTATTACAGGCTATCTTTGAAGAATACACAAAATATTCTCATATTGTATTTCATAAAAAATCAAAATTATAATATATTTTTTTGGTTCAACTTTTCTAGTACAAACTTTGGAAGTGAAAAACATTAATTGAACAGTGTCAATTGGAATTCCCTCACTTTACAAACCAAAATGCCTTTTTATCAGGATTCGGTTTACTTGAAATTGGTACAAACCTACTTTATGAGTTCTTCAAAGTCGAACTCATCTAGCCGCTACAACTCTTTAGTAATGGTCAAATTGCGCAAAATGTATTTCCCAATGATATCAAACTCAAGGTTCACTTGCTGACCAGATCTGAGGAATTGGAAATTGGTGTGTTCAAAGGTATAGGGTATGATTGCCACCTCAAATCCATCAAGTTTTGGATTGATGGCCGTCAAACTCACTCCATTGACACAGATCGAACCTTTATCAACCAAATAAGCGGCATATTTGGTATCTATCGTAAAACTATACCTCCAACTTCCATGCTCTGTTTGAACTTCCTGACAATAAGCTATCGTATCCACATGTCCTTGTACCAAATGCCCATCTAATCTTTGATCCAAGCGCATACATCTTTCAAGATTTATACTTTTTCCAACCTCCCAAGTTCCCAAATTGGTTCGTTGTAAAGTTTCATGTATTGCAGTTACACAGTGCTGGCCATCTTTTAAATCGGTCACAGTCAAACATACACCGTCATGGGCTACGCTCTGGTCGACTTTTAAGGAATTACTGATATCTGATTGGATCCAAAAATGAATATTTCCACTTTCCTTTATAACTTGATTGACCAATCCAGTTGCTTCAATTATACCTGTAAACATAAACTAACGATTTCCTTTTATCAATTCAATGTAGCCTTCAATCAAGGTTTTGCCATTGGCAAGTGGCTTGAAAACATCACACACATAATAGTAAACACCTTCTGGCAAATCTTTGTTCTGTAGGTCTCTACCAGACCAATTGATATTTAACTCAGTGGTTTGAAATACCAATCCTCCCCATCTATTGTATATTTTCATGTCAATACGATCGATAAATCTTTTGAAACGTGGAACGAACAATTCATTGGTTCCATCAGAATTTGGCGTAAAAGCATTGGGCAAAACATATAGTGGACAATCTTCCACACACACTTCATTGGAACTCAAACTGCGATTGCCAAAGGAATCAATTGCTATAATGAAATAGCAATCCTTCAAACCCGCCAAAGGTTTATGCAAATATTCCGCTGCTTGATTTCTATCCTGGCTCGCAAGTAAGTTTATTAAAGTTCCGTTCCGTTCAAATATCTCATAACTTACTATATCATCTTGTCCACCACAGTTAGCTGAAACGCTCCAAGTAAGCATATTTATTAAATCTTCGGCGGTCACTGACTCTTCTTCACATTGATTTTTTACTTCAAGAACCACAGGACATGGTGGCATTGTATCAATTGGAATACCACAAGCTTCCTGACTCCAATTGATTAAAGGGGATAAAATATCTTTGATGCCATAAGAACCAATTGCTTTTACCTTGTAGCAATAGTTGATTCCATTAACCAAACTAAAATCATCATAAAATTTATTACTTGTTACTCCGATACTGTCAAAAAGTGAGGTGCCAGGATTTTGTCTAAAAATTGCATATTTGATATTTTGCCATGGCACAACTTCAGACCAGCTTAAGGTATTTTGTTCATCCGTAGATTTTATCCGCAAATAGACGCTACTCGCCACGGGCGTTGCTCCCAAAGGAATACTTTGGCTCAATCCTGTATAAAATTCCAATCGATATGTATAAGGATTGTCGGTAGTATTCAATGAATTGATGTCCAAGAACACCGTATCATTGGCCTTCCAAAAAGCGTCGTAAGTAAAATCAGCACCTGCCACACTCGAAAAATTGGTAGTTCCTGTTCCTACAGAACGTTGCAAACGGTATCTGTAGGGCGGAGGAGCTTTGATGGTGTCAAGGCCTTCAGAGTTTGGCTTCGACCATTCTATGTATATTTCCCCGTTTGTAGTATTAGTTATGTCAACACTTACTCGTGTCATCAAAGGCAACTTCCTATTGATTTGAACACAAACTTCAGTTGATGGAATACTTTCAACAATATTATATGGATTGCCACCCTCTGACTTTCTTGCAAATTCTGCCAGAATTCGGTAACAATAATTTTTACCTGGCTCTACCTTGATATCTTCAAATTGATATTTACCATTGACGATAGTCTTCTGTTTGAAACCAATTTTGGTATATCCTCTGCCAGAAAGGCCAGTTTCACATGTATCAGGAATAAATGGATTGCTTCCTTCTCTACGCCACACCGAAAAACCGAGAAAGTAATCATTTTGGATTTGCTCGCAAGCATATGGACTGTCCCATGTCAAAGTAGCCTTATCATCAGGAGCAGAAACTTCTAGGCCCAATGGAGGCGGACCCACTACTTTTATAAAAACTGTCCTAAGATTTGAAAAACCACTTGTGCTGGATAAGTAATTGTCCTCCGCTTTAAACACAACTGAATAAGCTTGATTGGAGATATGCTCACATTTAGTCGCCCAATTGAAAACCCCGATGACTGGCGGAACAGCAAATCCCGATGACACTGTAAAAGACGCAGGACTGAATGGAACTACAAAAGGTCCACCCAAAGCAGTTAACTTTATTTTCTGCAAAAATGGAACATCACTATCTGTTGCAGTAACATTAAAATTTATAGTATCGCCTGCGATAACACATATATCAGGGATGGCAACAATATCGGGTGGCTTGTTATCACAAACCGTTATGTAGATTTGCATATCCCTAATCATGGTA
This sequence comes from Chitinophagales bacterium, assembly GCA_038326165.1. Classification (GTDB taxonomy): domain Bacteria; phylum Bacteroidota; class Bacteroidia; order Chitinophagales; family Saprospiraceae; genus JAEUUM01. The sequence goes on from JBBQJT010000003.1 coordinate 84,915, forward strand.
TCAATTGCAATACCTTGGCGGTACTCAATAATCATTATTGCGATATTGTATTCCCCTTCAAGCTTAGGTGTATTCCAAACAAAATCTCCAGTTACAGGATTCAGGCTGATATTATTTGTAGGGCCTTGATTGATCTGATCTGGAAAAAAATAATTGGGAACATTGCTTGCAACTCCCTGAAGTGGCACTGTCAATCGATAACTGAGGCTGTCGCCATCAGAATCATAAGCGTTAGGATTGTGCTTAAAAATCTGACCTACACATCCAAAATCTATAGGAGGTTGGAGCAGGATAGGAGTGCTGTTACATCCTTGAAATTGTGAATTTAGAAAGGTATAAGTGGTCTGTAGGTGAAATGGCACCACGATTGAATTAGGTGGATTTACATTCAGAATGCTGCCATTTCTGTTGGGGTCAGTCATTGAGATAACATAGCGCGCCCTGCCGGGATAGGTATGCACCGCTACGTATAGGTTGACCTTGGTGTCATTACCGATAAACTCCCCTTGTGGAACACCATTTGGACCACCCGGAAAACCATTGACACGTGCCAATATCTGAAAGCTACCATCACCCCATGAAATGATCAAACTATCTCTGTCCGCAGCAGAACTGGAAGCTTTGGTATATGTTGTAATGGTGGCACGAACAGTCAAGTCGTTACAATTTCCAATTTGCTGAACACTGATCTCACCTGCCCTATTGTGCGTTGCCATTAGGCTACCAGCAGAAACCAATAATAAGCTAAGCAAAAATAAGTACCTATTTTTAAAAAGATGCATATACGCAAAGTTAACACAATATCCGCAAGCTGCATATAAAACTGATATTGGATCAAAGTATTGTAAAAATCACTTAAACAAGAGCAATTTAGCAGGAAAAAGATTGTAAAATTGAACAACAAATTTGAGCATCAGCGTCGAAGTCCTTTTAATAATTATCCTGACCAAAATAAATACTTCGTTCAACCGCGAATCACCATCAGCGCAAAATCAATAAAGTTAATGAGTCAATTTATAAAAATGTCGAGGATGATGGCAAAACCCAATTGAAGTTTTTCATCAACTCATAATAATTTGCTTAGAAACAAATGGCCTTTGGATCGGCAGACCCCGAAAGTCGAAATTGTCCAGTTATTATTTAATCTCAATTTACAATTATACCTTATAAGAATCCGACAAATTGTCAGTATTTAAGGCATGGCATTTCATTTGATAGTAACACACTATACCAAATGAAAACAAACTATGTCAATTCAAAAAGGATCCATCTCTGTTCAAACTGAGAACATCTTTCCAATTATTAAGAAATTCCTTTATTCGGATCATGAAATTTTCTTACGTGAGTTGGTATCGAATGCTGTAGATGCCACTACTAAGTTACGAGTCTATTCGGCCAAAGGCGAGCCAGTGGGCGACATAAGTAACATTACCATTGACATCATCATTGATAAAGATGCAAAAACATTGACTATCCGTGATCGTGGAATTGGCATGACTTTGGAAGAAGTTGAAAAATATTTGAACCAAGTAGCTTTTTCAAGCGCTCAGGAATTTATTGACAAATACAAAGATGATGCAGCAATCATCGGACATTTTGGCTTAGGATTCTATTCTGCCTTTATGGTAGCTGGTAAAGTTGATGTTCAAACTTTATCCTGGAAAAAAGATGCAACAGCAGTGAAATGGAGTTGTACCGGTGAACCTGAATATACCATTGAGGACATTACAAAAGAAGAACGGGGTACCGATATCGTGTTACATATTACCGATGACTCTTTGGAATTCCTAGAAAACAACCGAATTCAAGAATTACTTGACAAATACTGTAAATTCCTACCAGTAGAAATTCGTTTTGGGACTAAGAAAAAATACTTGCCTGCTGCAGAAGAAGGTGGAAAATCAGAAGAAGTTGAAGTTGACAATATCATCAACAACCCAAATCCACTTTGGAAAAAACAGCCGAATGAACTGGGTGATGAAGATTACAAAAACTTCTACAATGAATTGTATCCATACAGTTCGGCACCGTTGTTCTGGATTCACCTTAATATCGACTATCCATTCAACCTTACTGGCGTATTGTACTTTCCTAAATTGAGCAACAATTTGGAGTTACAAAAAAACAAAATTCAACTTTACTCTAATCAAGTATTTGTAACAGAAGACGTTAAGGAAATCATGCCAGAATTCCTCACACTGCTTCATGGTGTTATTGACTCACCTGATATTCCGCTAAACGTATCCAGAAGTTACCTTCAAGCTGATCAAAATGTCAAAAAAATTACAGGCTACATCACTAAGAAAGTTGCTGAAAAATTGCAAAATATCTTTGATAATCAGAGAGAAGAATTTCAAGACAAATGGAGTGATGTTGGCAATTTCGTAAAATACGGTATGGTAACTGATGACAAATTTTATGAAAAAGGAGTCAGCTTCTGCCTTGTCAAAAACACAGCAAATGCTTATTTTACAATATCTGAATACCAGGAAAAAATAAAAGCTCAGCAAACAGACAAAAACAATAAGATCATTGTACTCTACACAACCAATGTGCTTGAGCATGACGCCTATATTCAATCTGTCACCAATTATGGTTATGACGTTTTGGTTTTGGACCAAGTACTGGACAATCACTATATCCAACAACTTGAAAGTAAATTTCCTGACTTGCGATTCAAAAGGGTTGATTCTGATGTGATAGAAGATCTGATAGAAAAGGAAGCCAAAAAAGAATCCGTACTCAATGAAGAACAAATCACAAAGATTAAGGATATTTTTACTCAAGCAGTTAAATTGCCTGGGGCTGAAGTTGCAACAAGTGCACTGGGACAAGATGATATGCCAGTGACCATTGTGAAACCAGAATTCATGCGCAGAATGAAGGAAATGCAGGCAATGCAAGGCATGAGCTTTGGTGATTTCCCAGATAGTGTCAAGTTCATTATTAATACAAACCATCCAATTGTAACTGATAGATTAACGACTGAAAGCGATGAAGATGCTCAAAAATCAGCTGCTTATCTAATGGATTTAGCTTTGTTGTCGCAACAAATGCTTAAAGGTCCTGAGTTGACAAGATTTCTCAAGGATGCAGTGAACAGAGCCTAATCTGCCACAAATTTGGATATAACTACAAAAGGGCTTGAGTCAACTCAAGCCCTTTTTATATTGTTTAGCTTCGGTTTACAATTCGTAATTGGGAGTCAATTCACTTTCATTATCCGAAGCATAAAAATCAGTAATGATATCCACAACTTCCTCAGGGCTATCAGTTATTTGAAACAAGTTCATATCTTCAGCATTTACGTTGTTGTATTGCTCCAACACGGTTTTTTGTATCCATGATTTTAAGCCACTCCAGTAATCTACTCCAACCAACACTACTGGCACTTTGCTAATCTTTTTGGTCTGAATTAAGGTCAACACTTCAAATAATTCATCCATTGTTCCAAATCCACCAGGTAACACTACAAAGCCTTGTGCATACTTTACAAACATCACTTTGCGAATAAAAAAGAAACGGTGCTTGAGATTTTGAGCAGGCGCAATGTAGGGATTATGATGTTGTTCAAATGGCAAATCAATATTCAGACCTACTGATACTCCACCAGCTGTAAACGCTCCCTTATTTCCCGCCTCCATGATACCGGGACCACCACCAGTTATTACTCCAAAACCCTCTTCAGTTAGTTTGGCAGCAATATCACTGGCCAATCTGTAATGTGCATGATCAGCTTGGGTTCTGGCAGAACCAAATATGGAAATACACGGCCCTATTTCATTCAACCGTTCAAAACCTTCAACGAACTCAGCCAAGACTTTAAACATGGTCCAACTGTTTTCGCCTTTTAGTTTCGTCCATCCACGCATTGATTTTTGAGATATTTCTTGTTTGCTCATTTTAGTTAATTTAGCTATTAACAAAACAAAGCCCATCTGGGGTAGACGGGCTGTGCGCTAAGATAGATATTATCAATCAATTATGAAACTGCTTTGTAAGAATCAAACTCTTTATCTATGAATTTTTTCATATCATCGACCGATTCGAATTGTTCAAACATCTCGCGGATGTGTTGATTCTGATTAAAGTGTTCTTTGGGAATTACGTAATTGAACACGTCTTCAGTGGTTACTTTCTCATTGCTCAAGATGATCAAACGTTCAACCACGTTACGCAATTCTCTGATATTGCCTGACCAATTGTGCTTTTTTAATGCTTCCATTGCACCTGAATCTATGGCCTTCATTGGCATGTTGTATTCTTCACACACCAAGTTTTTAAAATGATTAACCAACAATGGAATATCTTCCAGCCTATCATTCAGTGCTGGAACATCAACAATCAATACTGCAAGCCTGTGGTATAAATCCTCTCTGAATCTACCTTTTGCTATTTCAGCTCTCAAGTCTTTATTGGTTGCTGCAATCACCCTTACATCAACTGAGATCATTTTTTCACCACCTACACGGGTAATTTGATTTTCTTGAAGAGCACGCAATACTTTAGCTTGAGCGCTTAGGCTCATATCTCCTATTTCATCAAGGAATAAGGTTCCGCCATTGGCGAGTTCAAACTTTCCAATACGTTGCTTGATAGCAGAGGTAAATGAACCTTTTTCATGTCCAAATAACTCACTTTCTATTAATTCGCTGGGAATAGCTGCACAGTTAACCTCAACAATCGGGTTGTCAACTCTGTTGCTCTTTTCATGTATCCATCTGGCTACAAGCTCCTTCCCAGTTCCGTTGGGACCTGTTACAAGAACTCTTGCCTCCGTGGTTGCTATTCGATCTATTGTTTGCTTAACTCGTGTTATTGACTTCGACTCTCCTATGATCTCTTGGATATTAGCTTTACCATTTCTTCGTTTCGTTGTTCGATTCTCCGTGGGAAAGCTGGATCTATCCATTGCATTTCGGACCATAATCAATAACCTATTCAAATCAGGTGGTTTTGATATAAAATCGAATGCACCTTTCTTAACACTTTCTACTGCAGTATCGATGGTAGCATGTCCTGATATCATAATTACTGGAACATCAGGAGCCAATTCCATTATTTTATCCAGAGCATCCATGCCATCCATTTTGGGCATTTTGATATCGAGAATGATTACATCGTATTTATCTTGCTTCAATTTGATCAGACAATCCAATCCATCTACAGCTTCTTCTACAAGGTAATTTTCAAATTCCAGTATTTCCCTTAGCGTTCTTCGAATACTTTGTTCGTCATCTGCTATTAAAATCTTTGCCATATTGTATTCTAGTGAGGGGGATTAATATTTATATTTTTCATATACGTATATTTTATCCCTCTGTTGCAGTTGTCATGAAATATTCTGTAGGGTCATTGCCTACCAAATAGATTTAATTTATTGATTATATTACACTTACACAGTAATATTTTTTTTAATTGTTTCACTTGACCAATTCAATCCAAACAAAAAATCCAGGTACCCCAATTAAGAAGTACCCGGATCTAAACAACACGTATGATCTTAAAAAACTATCGTTGTACTGCGAAGCGAGCCACTGCTGCTCCTTTGTCAGTAGTAATTTGTAAGAAATAATTTCCAGTAGGCATATTAGATACATCTAATGGTAATTGTTGAGAACCAGATTGGATATTGCGAACAGCTGATGATAAAACTTTTCCGTTTGCATCAGTGATTCTAATAGTTGCTTCAAATGATTCTGTCGAATTCAATTGAACTTGAAGTTCGTTAGCAACAGGATTAGGGAACAATTTCAAGCCAGCCAATTCTGTAATTGTATTTGTACTTACGGTAACATCAACTGTTTTAGACTTAGTCAATGAGCAACCTCTTGCATTTGTAAGAACAAGTGTAATGGTATAAATACCGATATTTGAATATTTAAAGCTAGGATTAGCAACAACAGAAGTATCTGCGGTAGTGCCAGCTAAACCAAAATCCCAACGGTATGTCAAACCTGCACCTGCTGGCGCAAAAGCTTGAAGTACATTGTTTGCACCCAAGGTTGCAGTAAATTCTCCTGGATCTTGGAATAATTGTAATGGAGCAGAAACGTAGTCAGCATTGTTTGGATCCCATTCAGACCAACAATTAGTCCAGTTGTTCTTATCAAATGCGCCTTGATAATTTACCTTTTCAAAGCTAGCTGGTAAATCTGTAAAGTCAGCACCAGTGCTCAAAATAGAATTCGCATTCAACAATGGATTAGGCTGAGATATAGAAAGTGACTGAATGCCCAGTCCAGCTAAAGCTACAAATTCATTGTTAGACTCAACCAAAGCTTTAACAGCTATGAAATTAATACTTGTTGAGTCCACTGCCTTCGTATTTCCTGCAAAAACATTATTCTCAACATTCAAAGTTCCATTTGTTAAAAATGCAGTTTCAGAATTTGCACTTTCAATGCGCACTGCTGTAGGGAAACCGATGATCAAACTGTTAACCACGTCTTGACGGCTGCTTCTGCGTATGTGCATACCACGTCTGTAGTTGGTATTGATTGTAGCCATCGGATCAACTCTTGGGCCCAATATGGTAACGTTAGAGAAGGTAGAGTTTGTAATTGGGATATTAGTAGTTCCTTGTGCATCATTATCACTTTCAAATCCATTTGATCCTGATACGTCAGCAATTGTAGGCTCACTCACACCAAGTACAAATTGATTGTTACCCACATAACCGAAGTCAGTGTCAAACATATCATCCAATGTCTTATAAGTAATAAGGTATTTACCATTAACTGTACCACCAAACCATTCAAAACCATCGTCACCACCAAAGCTGACTTGTACGTGTTCAATAATAGTACCTGAACCAATTCCACCCATTGTAAGTGAATTGGTTTCATTGTTGGGTTGGAAAGCGATACCACCAAATTCAATACGTACATATCTAAGAATACCACTGTTGTCTGCACCATCTGTTCCACCATATTTTCCAAATAATGGATCCAAACCACCTTCCAATAAACATTCGCCGCCCGGGCAATTAACAGGTGCCAATCCCAATAAGCTCAAAGAGCCCCAGTCACCTGCAGCTCTCTGTCCCGCTGGTTTACTTGATGTGAATACGATAGGTTGAGTAACCGTTCCATCTGCAATTATTTTGCTGCCTCTAGTTATAATCAAACCAGTGCCGTTTCCTTTTACAATGGTACCTGGTTGAATCGTCAAAGTAGCATTGTTACGCACATAAACGAAAGCTGGACCAGAAAGAACATATATACTGTTGTTGGTCCAAGTTGTATTTGTAAGTATGTCTTGGCTTACAATAACTTCGTTGGCTGCAATAAGGATAGTAACAGTTGTTGTTAACGTACTTGTGCAACCACGATTTGTTGTAATTGTACATTTTACATTAAACGTACCTGAATTACTATACGTGTAACTTGGGTTTGGAGCAATTGATACATCTGTTCCAGTTGTAACTACACCAAAATCCCATGCATAAGTAAATCCAGTTCCAACAGGCGCAGTAAAATCTACTTTAGCACCATTAACTGTAGCTGTTATGTTTCCAATACCAGCCGTATAATCAAAATTACCAGTGGAATAATCCGCATTGATTGGATCAAATTCAGCCCAACAAGCTGTCCAATTTGAAGTTCCAAATGCACCACGGTATGCCGGCTTTTCAAAGAACGCAGGTAAGCCTGTATAAATACCACCAGTTAACAACGGTGAACCACTATCTGGCCAAGGCTTAGGATCTGTATTTCCCAATGAAACCAATTTCAAGTCAATAATACTCAATAAAGTATTTCTTTTAACCACTGAATCTCTAACAGCACTAAAATTAGTGCTCGTTGAATCAACATATTTGGTGTTACCAGCAAAAACGTTTGTTCTAACATTCAAGGTACCATCAGTCAAAAATGCAGCTTCAGAATTCGCGCTTTCAATTCTAGCTCCAGTAGGAAATCCAATGATGACGCTATTTAATACATCCTGACGGCTGCTTCTTCGTATGTGCATTCCTCTACGGTAATTGTTATTAATTGTAGCAGGTGCATCTGACAATGGGCCTAAAATGGTTACATTTGAAAACGTTGAGTTAGTGATCGGAGTATTTAACGTGCCTTGAGCATCATTATCACTTTCAAATGCATTTGATCCTGATACGTCGGCAATTGCAGGCTCGCTCACTCCCAATACATATTGATTATTTCCAGAATAACCAAAATCTGTATCAAACATATCATCAAGGGTCTTATAAACAATCAGATATTTACCATCTACTGTTCCTCCAAACCACTCTATACCATCATCACCACCAAAGCTAGTCTGAACATTTTGAATTGTAGTTCCAGATCCAACACCAGCTAAAGTCAATGAGTTGGTTTCATTGTTTGGCTGAAAAGCGATACCGCCAAACTCAATACGAACATACTTAAGGCTTCCGCTATTGTCAGCTGCATCAGTACCTCCATATTTGCCTAAAAGTGGATCAACACCACCTTCTAGCAAACACTCACCACCCGGACAGTTAACAGGTGCACCACCTAAGATTGCCAAAGCACCCCAGTCGCCAGCACCACGCTGTCCTGCTGGCTTACTGGATGTAAATACGATTGGCTTGGCAACTGTACCATCTGCAATAATCTTACTTCCTCTTGTAACTACCAAACCTGTTTGATCTCCTTTGATCAACGTACCTGGCTCAATAGTAAGAGTTACGTTATTGGTAACGTAAACAAATTGTGGGCCCGTCAAGATATAAATCTTGTCTGCAGTCCATGTCGTGTTGCTGGTAATATCAGCATTCACATTCACAGTTGTTTGGGCAATTATCGTCCCAACAAACCAACTGAATAATAATACGAGTAATAATTTTCTCATAAGTTCTATTTTTTTTAGATGCTCAAAAGTCCGAATCCAATATTAAGTATATGTTAAGTGGTCGTGATGTTGCTGTTAATTCAATTGACTATGGGTTAAAATCAACTGAAATATAAAATTTACGGATCTATTCATTCTCCTTGATATAAGTTTCATGAAAAATGATAATAAAAAAAATCCCAGTTAAGCAAAACTTGACTGGGACTGAACATTTCGTTGTAGTGTAAACTACAACTAAAATTTGTAAGTAAAGAAAATTCCTACATTGGTACCTGGGTTAAAAGTGATAATCTTGGTATCGGGCTTATCCAAGTCTCCAGAGTTATTTTGATCTTGATAGAATACAAATGCATTGTTGAATACGTCTTGAACGTTCAACTTGATTTCACCATCCTTGAATATTTTATATGTCAACTGGAAATCTAACACATTTCTTGGTGCTTCATAAGTGTCCAGATATTGGTTAGATCCAACCAAGAATATTCTTCTACCAATGCGGTTGTACAATATTGAGGCGCCCCACTTTGTATCATTAGAGGTGAAGCTGATTCCTGTATTGATGATGTATGGAGATTGTCCTTGCAGTGCACGATCAGAGGCATTAGCTGCAGAGGCAGCATCAACGCTCACATCCACCGTTGAACGAATGTAAGCCAAGTTACCAAATAGACTGAACTGGCTCAAATACTGAGATATTCGGCTCAATCTTAAACGGTATTCAAATTCTGCTCCAAAATTCTGAGCACTAGTGGCATTCTTGAAGTTGAAGTTTCTTGTTCCAGCACCAAGCGTTTCATAAAATTGCTCAATAGGCTTATCGAAGTTCTTGAAAAATCCAGTAATCGAAATATTTTCGTTTGCACCAGGGAAAATTTCATATTTCAAGTCAAAATTTGTAATTTTTGTACGTAGAAGTTCTGGGTTACCAACTATAGCGGCTGACAACTGGAAGTCATAAAAACTAAAAGGTGCTAATTCTCGGAAGTTTGGACGAATTACTGTTTGAGAGCCTGAAAGCCTAATATTCGAATTCTCAGATACACTATAAATGAAATTGGCTGACGGCAAGATGTCAAGAGTTGCTTGGTCAATGTTTACTGGCTTGCCACCAAAAGTCTGAGTTTCAAGCTTTTGAATGAAGTTCTCAGCTCTTGCCCCTACTATTACTTTTAATTTTGAAGTCAACCATTGGTCAAACATCAAAAATCCTCCACTCAAAGTTGAACCAGCGGTATATGAATCATTGGGGTTGGTAGATTCTTTTAATACCATACCATTGTCACCAATATTGCTAGGATCAAAAATAGAATTAATTCCCTGAGTTGGAATATTTTGATCGAACTTGCTGAAATTTGTTACTGTATAACCGAAAACCCTTGCATCAAAACTACGATCACGCATTTCGAAGAATGAACCAGCCTTCAAACTGTTCTGCTTCTTGAATAATTTGTAAGGGATGCTCAAATCAGTATTGGCATTGTACATCAATTCATTTTGGTCACTGTAAAAACGACCAGCAAAATTTGGTGACGGTGCTCCAACCGGAATTACTGCAAAGTACGGATCACCCTCTTGGGCATCGAAGTTCTTGTAGTAAGTCATCCTGCGGAAACTTGGCGTAGTTCTGTCAATGCTGTTTACCGAACCTCCCCATTTCAATACAATTCCGTTGGAACCCAATGCATGCTCACCACGCAATTGTGTACTCAACAAACGTGTACTTTTGTACCACATTGCATAACTGGTATTGAAACGCTCTTGCTCAATTTCTATTCCATCTCTTAAAATAAATAAGTCCTCACCTCTTTGGTTGACAATATTGTTTAGAGTGATTTTGCTGTTCTCTCCGATCTTGTAGGCTAAGTTCAACAAACCACCTACAGATACATCATTCTGATATGATGCATCATTGTATGTGAACAAACGCGTAGTGTCAACATTGTACTCAGCGCGTTGCTGATTGAAATACTTGAAATTATTAGAATAAGTCAAAGCTCCAACCATACCCAAATCATTGCCAAACAGTTTCGTGGTGGTTCCACCTGAAAAATTGACGTTGTAATTAGGTCGCATACTGCTGTGTTGGGAAACATTCCAGTCATTGGGAACCAATTTGGAAACCGCAAATCTATCAGGACCATTTAATGCAGCCTTTGTTACCCCATCCTGAAGTGGGCGAGCAGATCTGTCAAAACCCAAAACATCTGTATTGGATCCCTCATAAAATGAATACGGCTGGAAGGTAGAAATTGAATTATAGATACTTCCCAATGAAACTTGAAAAAATGGCTCATCAGGCACATCCTTTGTATTGAGTTCAATAACACCTCCAGCAAATTCTCCCGGCAAATCAGGTGTTGCAGTTTTGTAAATTACCAGATTGGACATCATACTCGCTGGAAAGATATCAAAAGAAAATGCTCGTCGATCTGGCTCTGAAGATGGCAAAGTCAAACCGTTCATTAACGCAACGTTATAGCGATCTGCCAATCCACGAATGACAACAAATTTGTTGTCTTGAACTGTTGTACCACTAACACGCTTTAAAACATCGCTGGTATTTCTGTCTGGAGTGCGTTGTATATCTTGGCTAGTAATACCTGTAAGCATTGAAATGCTCTTCTGTTGTAATTTGGTCATGGCGCTGATGGTATTTCGATCAGCCTTGCCAACGATCATGACACCTTCCAAAACTTTGGTGTCACTTTCCATTTGAAAGTTTAATGCAATTGGAATGCCGTTGGCAGTTATCGGCATTGTTATAGCCTTATATCCAAGATACTTTACCTCTAAGGTATAGTTGCCATTGGGAATACTGGATATTTGAAAATTTCCGTCAAAATCAGCAACTGAACCCATTTGAGTTCCTTGTAGTAAAACAGTTGCCCCCATAAGTAATTCACCGTTCTCTTTGTCGGTTAGTTGGCCTGATATGACAGTTTGGGCATTTAAAAAAACACTGCACATCAAGATGCTTAGTGCAATTAGGATTCTCATATTCTTACAAATTTTATGCAAAATTATGGGCATCAAACATCACTTCGATCAATATAGACTTTACGTTTAAGTTAAGACTTTGGCTGTAAAATTAACATTAACTTAATATTGCATTTCCAAGCTGCAATATTTCATAAAACAATGACCGTTTTCATCCGTAAAAGTGTTTCTTTTGCATCCTCATTTATTCTCATATCAAACATAAAAGCATTATTTTAAAATGACAGGTTCTAAAATTACAATCAGCAAAGGCAAATTAAAAGTTCCCGATCAACCCATTATCCCTTTCATTGAAGGAGATGGTACGGGTCCCGACATCTGGAAAGCCTCGGTAAGGGTTATAGATGCCGCAGTTGAAAAAGCATTCAAAGGAAAGAAAAAAATTGAATGGCTAGAGGTATTGGCTGGCGAAAAAGCCTTCAAAAAAACTGGCAATTGGTTGCCAGATGAAACTTTAAAAGTAATTGATCAGCACTTGGTTGCGATCAAAGGCCCGCTTACTACCCCAGTTGGTGGAGGAATTACCAGCTTAAACGTAGCTCTTCGTCAAATTCTTGACTTATATGTTTGCCTGCGTCCAGTTCAATACTTCAAAGGTGTGCCAAGTCCAGTAAAATACCCCGAAAAGGTAGATATGGTCATCTTCCGAGAAAACACTGAAGACATCTATGCAGGAATCGAATTCAAAGCAGGATCCAGCGAAAACGAAAAAGTAATGAAGTTCTTGAGCAAGAATTTTCCTAAGTTTTTTGGCAAAATTCGATTCGGTAACAAAGCTGCAATCAAAGCTTGGAACAAGGCTGCAAAAATCAACGAACCTGCAGTTGTTGAAGTTGGTCTTGGGGTTAAGGCAGTAAGCCGCCAAGGTACTGAGAGATTGATGAAAGCGGCCATCGAATTTGTTTTGGCCGAAAAAAGAAAATCTTTGACAATTGTACACAAAGGCAATATCATGAAATTCACTTCTGGCGGATTCCGCGATTGGGGGTATGCATACGCCCAAAAAGCATTCGGTGACAAAGTTTATACTTGGGCAGAATGGGAAGTAACCAAGAAAGAAAAAGGTGAGGAAGCTGCTAATAAAGAACAAACTGATGCACTTGCTAAGGGCAAAATTCTCATCAAAGACGCCATAGCTGATATCGCATTGCAACAAGTATTAACTAGACCTGAAGACTTTGATGTGATTGCTACATTGAACCTCAATGGCGATTATCTTTCTGATGCATTGGCTGCACAAGTTGGAGGAATTGGGATAGCACCTGGCGCTAATATCAATTATGTTACTGGCCACGCAATATTTGAAGCAACTCACGGCACAGCTCCCAAATATGCTAATCAAGATAAAGTTAATCCTGGCTCTGTTATATTGAGTGCCGAAATGATGTTGCGCTACATGGGATGGGGTAAAGCCGCCGATTTGATTTTGAAAGGACTTAATGCAGCAATTATTTCTAAGCGAGTGACCTATGACTTTCACCGACAAATGGAAGGCGCAACTTTGGTTAAATGCTCAGAATTTGCAGATGAAATAATCAAAAAGATGTAACTTATCCAAGTCATTATAAAAAGAAAGCCCTTCGAATCATCGAAGGGCTTTTTCTATTAACCTAAATACAGCGTTGGGTTCTGAATCAACGAAATTTTTAATTGTCCCAAAATTTGTCGTTGTCAACCTCGCCAAAATTAAAGATTTTCGTCGACCCAAAGCGCAAAATTCTCTAATGCGGATTTTGGGTTATCGTGAAACAACGAGTTTGATACTTTGGGTCTTACCCTCTTGTATTAATCTAACAAAATAAACTCCAACTTCAAGAGTTTCAGTGTCCAAATTTATTTGCTGCTTGCCAGCTGGTAACTCAATGTCATTGGTACTCCAAACAATCTTTCCGTTCAGGTCAGTAAGATTAACTTGAACAGTTTCTGATTTCGAGAGTGTGAACATCAGACGGGTCTTTCCTTGTGTTGGATTGGGTAAACATTTCATGTCAGCTAATGCCATTATAGGATCCGAAGCAGCGGTTGAAGTTGATATATTGCCAACCAAAGTTATTACACCATAAGCTGGTATGAATACATCACTGGCACCCTGATCCAAAGTTAAATTGCCTGTTTTCCAATATGAATTATTGCTACTTGTATAGCTGTCAAAACTGATTATTTTATTTGCAAGTTCAGCTATTTGCAAATTAGCAGTTTGAGATTGGTTGCTGGAGTTAATTAATACTATTGTCATCGTGCCATCAGCATCATGAATATAGCTGCTGGCCTGAACAGTATTTGTATTGGTGACAACGCATGCTGTTCGCTGGGCATTGGGACGAATCCACTTGAAAAAATGCTTAGCGGCAACATATTTGGGAGAATTGGCACCTAGTGCTTCTGAAGTCAAAGCCTGGTCAGACAACTGGCCGTTGTTTAATCCAGTAAAAGTCCAATAAACCCAGGCACTCTCCATGCCAGTGGTCAATGCTTGGTGCATTTTAAGTGCAATACTCCATCCGCCATTGCTTGGAAATCCAGCCGCAGGAATCAACCAGGGTTCCAATTCACCCGAGGTTTCAGTCATCCAAGATTTTTTGCCAAAATCCATAAAACCTTTAATATTGCCCGGAATACCTGGAGCAGGTGAGGCTGCCCAGCCATTGGCCCATTGGTCCCAGACCTCAGAATTGAGCCCTGCACTATTGACACCGTCACTACCGTAGCCATGAATGCAATAAAAATCCACTGCCTCACTGGCAACAGCATCAGCCTCAATATTTTTTAGGTACTGCAAATTTTTATGGATAAGCCCAACACTGGAACCGTATTCCCACATGCCATAAGGATCACCACCCAATAGATCTTCTGGGCCCATAATCAATATATCTGCCAATTCAGGATACTTCGCAAATTCGTCTTTGATTGCTTTAACGGCAGTGATGTATTGAGATGAAAGAGGATAAAAAGCACTGTTATAAAATTGTTCAAAGTTCAATTCGTTCTGAATACTGATGGCATAAAATTTCATGTCATGAAATTCCTGATAACCTAAAATATATGCAGCAGAACTTCTTGCAAATTGTGTCAACGAACTTGTAGGTCCAGTACCTCCAACTGTGGTATCATCAAATACAGCCAAGGGGATTCCTGAAACATCTAATTTGCCACCTGCAAAATTTCCGCCCCAAATGAAAGGCCATGCTGCACCCTGCACGGGACCCGGCCACCAGTTTTGATCCCAAGATTTTCCAGTTGAAACTTTAACCCAAGGAACAGGTGACCACAACGAACCAATCAATTTAAAATCCCCAAGTTCCTCTTTCTTTGCTTTCCCTACTGTAATTGCTTGATCATCCGAATAAACGAATTTGCCTACATTATCGTAGGCGTCAGGACCCATGATTGCTATAGGGGCCTTAAGCCCACCAAAAGTTCTGCTGTAATCATTAGGACCAGTGTAGGTGCGCACTCTATTGTTTTCTGGCCCATTGGGATTATCAGGATCTTCCAGGTTAAAAATGCTATTGGTTTGACTACCCATGAACCAAGGAGAATGGTACCTGAGATCCGAATATGGGGAAACCAAGCGCGGAGTCAGATCCACTCGATAAATGGAACAGGCCATATCATCATAAAATAATTGGAGCCACCATGCCTGATTGGTTTCCGAGCTGCCTTGATGCGCACCGAAGCCATCAATAACTTGAAATCGCTCAGCCGAATTGATAGAGATAGTTGCGTTTTGGCCATTCAGCCCGCACGCTATTGATAACAAAGATGCTAAGAAAAAGTACTTCATATTTGGGAGGTTTATATTCAATAGATCGACATAAAATAAAAATCGTTGCCTGTAGTTCTGAACAATATTACTAATTCATTAGTTCCAAAATGAGGCTAAGTCTAAGCTTTGCCGAATTTCTAATTTGACTTTTTCATTTTTACTCAATCAAAAAACCATCACAGTTATCGCAATCAAACTTTCTAATCTGTTATTATTCTCTCTGACTTCCAAATATCCAATGTTCAGTTTGCAAGAACAAGCTCCTACAATTTTTTAGGCTTAGCTTTCCTACATATCTATTTGCAATCAACAACAGGCGCCAAACATTCGCATCTGAATCTAAGCAAACAATGCGCCTATGATATTCAGTTGCAACACTTACTGATATTAAACCCAAAATTCGTTAATGCAGAGTTTGGCCTTTGATTTGCTTCTAAAGCGAAATGTGGTTAAATCGAAAAAAATACCGCCGTTTGGTTTTTGCAATTTCATACTTTCATAAAAATAAAATATCTTGTACCCTCAAACAACAATAACATTGGAAATAGTATGATCATTCGTTCATTTGTATCGTCCAAATACAGTCTATTTTTGATATTGGGCTTGTTCATCAGTCTGCCGGCTTTCGGTCAAGAAGTAGAGGAAAAGGGTAGATTCTCAGGTAGTTTTCAAGCCACTGCCAACTGGTTCATCAAGGATTCAGCCATTGGTGCAGCCAATACTCCCCAATATGAAGATAAAAAATATGGCGGTGAAGCATGGTTGAATGTGAACTATACGAAAGGAACACTCGATATGGGTGTGCGATTCGATATGTTTAACAACTCCAACTTACTGAATCCTACAGGCGCTTTTACGGCCCAAGGTATCGGTGCGTGGTGGGTCCATAAAAAATTAGGAAAAATTAATTTGAGCGGTGGTTACATCTATGACCAAATAGGTAGTGGCATTATTTACAGAGCATTTGAAGATCGACCACTGGCCATAGACAATGCTTTGTACGGTGTGCGAGTTGGTTATGATATCAACCCCGATTGGAACATAAAAGTATTTGCTGGTAAAGTAAAAAACCAACTCAATCTATTTAATCCTATTATGAAAGGGGGGCAACTGAACGGCTTTATCAAAGGCAAGGAAGGATCTGATTTCTCAATGGCCCCAGGCATTGGCTTTGTTAATCAAACACTAGATGATGAAACTATCCAAAACATTGTTGCCTCTGTGGCTACCTACCTTCCATCCGAAGGGATTCAACTTTACAACAACAATTATGCTTACTCTGTCTTCAATACGCTGACTTGGAAAGGTGTTACGCTCTATACAGAAGGTGCATACAAATGGCATGATGTGTACCGTGATCCATTTGCAAAGTTGAATCTGTGGAGCGGTGAAAAAACCATTGGCCGATTTGTGGACAAAGCAGGAACTTGCTTTCTAGGAAGTTTGTCGTGGTCATGGTCTAAATTTGGGATTTCACTGGAAACCAAACGAACTGAAAATTTCAGATATCGTTCTGATCCTTTTGCTACTGGAAACCTAGCCTTCCTGAATTTTATCCCTCCGATGGCACGTCAAAACACCTATCGTTTGACAGCTTTCTACAGTCCTGTTACTCAAGAATTGTCAGAACAAGCTTTTCAAGGCGAAATTACATACGCACTCAAAAAGAATATCGGCTTATTAATCAATGGAAGTTATATCGATGACCTCAAAGGTGATCCCTTATATCGTGAAATATTCACCGAAGTAACCATCAAAAAAGCCAAAAAATATAATATCGTCACCGGTATCCAATATCAGCGATACAATATTGACATCTACCTTACTAAACCTGGTGAACCTGACGTAAATACTATCACACCCTACTTTGACGTTCTTTGGAAGATAGATAAGAAAAAATCTTTGCGCGTGGAAGGTCAATTTATGTTTACTGAACAAGACAGAGGTAATTGGGCTTTTGCACTTGTTGAATATGGCATTGCGCCAAAATGGTTTTTTACTGTCAGTGATATGCTGAACCTTGCATCAGATAATGTTCTCTTAAAAAGACCTGACTTAAAATCATTGGGACACTTCCTATCAGGTGGAATAACTTATACCGAGAAATCAAACCGTTTTGCCTTAAATTTCGTTAAACAAGTTGATGGAATTGTATGCTCTGGTGGGGTATGCCGCTATGAACCTGCTTTTAGCGGTGTCAGGTTCAATATTTTATCCAATTTTTAATTAAGGCACTCATTTAAAAAATTTCAAGACATGAAATATTTACTGATTCTTCTGCTCCCATTATTTATATCAAGTTGTGAGGATGAACCGATTCCAATCAGCTACGGCCCACCCAACGTAACTGGTGATAGAAAAGTGATAGCTGAGGAATTTACAGGAGTGATATGTGTCAATTGTCCATTGGGTTCAGACGAACTTAAGTCTTTGAGTGCATTTTATCCGGGAAAAGTGATAACCATAGGTGTCCATTCAGGTTTTTTTGCGACTCCTTATAAAGACAGTAAATATGATTTCAGAACTCCAGACGGAGATTACATTTTCAATTTATTAGGTCCAGCAAATTTTTATCCAAGTGCTACATTTAACCGTAGGAATTTCAATGGATCTGATCTTATTTACAAGCAGGAAAGTTGGGCGGGTTTGGTGCAAGAAATCGTGAACGGAACGGCAGAAGCAGGTTTGGATCTACAAATCAGCTACAATCCTGATACCCGCCAACTCAATGCACAAGTGAGCGGTGTAGCAAAAAAGGCAATAGAATCTCCTCTATATATCCATTTATTGGTGACCGAATCTAAAATTATCGATTGGCAAAAATATCCAAACGCTGAAGGACACATAACAGATTATGAACACAACCACGTGCTGCGCAAATTAATCACCCCATTTGCTGGAGACAAAATAAAAGACAGCTTCACATCAGGTGAAACTTTTGAAAAAAACTACTCTTATCAGTTGCCCAATCAATGGGTTGCTGGCAATTGTAGCATCGTGGCTTATGTAAGTTATGCCAACAAAGGTGAAATTCTACAGGCCGACGAAGAAAATCTTGCTGACTAGTTCGTAGATAAGCCATTTTGAAAAGTGTTAATTCGCGGAATAGATGCTCATTTCACGAAAGAGTTTTACTTTTGCAACTGATTAATTTAATGAGCATAGCTGTACCCGTAAGATGAAAATATCCAAGAACTGGCTTTTTGACTATATAAAAACTGGCTTATCAACCGAAGAATTGTGTGAAATTCTTACCGATATTGGCCTAGAAGTGGAAGGTACAGAATGCGTTTATTCCAGAGGCAACGGCCTTGACAAAATCGTGGTCGGTCACGTCTTGACTTGTGAAAAACACCCCGAGGCTGATAGATTGAGCTTGACTAGTGTTGATGTCAATGCTGGTGAACCATTACAAATTGTTTGCGGTGCCCCAAATGTGGCAGCTGGGCAAAAAGTCCTCATAGCACTTGAAGGTGCACAAGTTATTGGAAAAGATGGATCAACATTTTTGATCAAAAAGGGAAAAATTAGAGGAGCAAGTTCTGAGGGAATGATATGCGCTGAAGACGAAATTGGTCTGGGCAGTAGTCACGATGGTATATTGGTTTTAGCAAATGATGCTCCAGTAGGTGCACTAGCCCAATCTTACCTGAACATAACAGAAGATACGCTTATTGAAATAGGACTTACTCCCAACAGATCCGATGCAACCAACCACCGAGGTGTAGCAAGAGACCTGTACGCGGCTTTGAAATTTCGTGGCCTGGGGGATACTTCCATTAATTTCAAGCTTGCTGAACCATTGGATGCTAAAGAGTTGAAGTCAGATTTTCAAGTCAATGTTGAAAATACAGATGCTTGCAAAAGATATTCTGGAGTAATACTCAACAACATTCACGTTACAGAATCACCAAGTTGGCTAAAAGAAAAACTCAATACTATAGGAATCAGATCCATCAATAATGTTGTGGACATCACCAACTACATACTCCACGACATGGGGCAACCATTACATGCTTTTGATCTGGATAAAATTAGTGGCAATGGCATCATAGTTAGGACACTTTCCGATCAACCTGATTTCATTACCCTAGATGGTGTGGTAAGAAAACTGCACCACGATGATTTGATGATCTGTGACGGCAAAGGAAATCCTTTGTGTATAGCCGGGGTATTTGGAGGCGAAGGAAGCGGAGTGTCCGAGACCACAACAAATATATTCCTTGAGTCGGCTTACTTCAGTGCTTCAAGCATTCGTAAAACGGGTGCAAGACACAAATTGCATACAGATGCAGGTCGTATTTTCGAAAAAGGTGCGGACATCAATGCCACCTTGCCAGCCCTACATCAAGCTATTTCATTGCTGATTCAAGAAGCAGGAGCCAAATTGGGGTCAGCAATATTTGATATTTACCCGGTGGCACAAATTCCATCAGTAATATCACTCGAATTTGAGCATTTAAACCAAGTGGCTGGCTCAAAAATACACAGCAACGATGTCAAAAGAATCGTTGAGGCAATGGATATGCTTATAGATGATATGGATGACAAACAAATCATCGTTCAAATACCAAGTAACAAAACAGATGTAGTTCGTCCCATTGACTTGATTGAAGAAATATTGCGAATTTATGGAATCAATAGACTTCCCGAAGCAGAAAAACTTAGCTATGCTTATGTAAATGATGTTTTGGGTAAACAATTTGCCCTAAAAGAAACATTATCCAACCAATTGGTCGCACAGGGATTTTATGAAGCCATGTCAGTATCTATCACCGAATCCAAACATTTTGAAAAAACAATTCCTGTACCTAAGGAAAATTTGATACTCATAAATAATACAGGCAATATGCAGATGGATGTTATGCGTCCAAATCTGTTGGTTTCGGCATTGGAAAATGTTTTAACAAATTTTAACAGAAGACAAATAGATTTGAAGCTTTTTGAATGGGGAAAATCATACCTCCGTCAAGAAGAAAAGATCGTAGAAACGGAATACCTATCATTGGCATTATCAGGACAAAGGTATGCTGACAATTGGATTGCTGGTAAAGGAATCAAGTCAGGATTTTATGACATGAAATCCTATATTGATCGTCTTTTAGATCGTTGTGGGCTCAACAGTCGACAAGAATCTGAACTTGATGATGCATTTTTGGCCGATGCAATAGAATGGCGGAGAGGACAAGTCCAGATTGCCAAAGCTGGAAAAATAAAATCTAAAATCTTAGCTGCTTTTGACATAAAAATGGACGTTTGGTACGGAGAAATCAACTGGGTAAACCTATTTCATGCCATTAACAACAATAAAGTTCATACTACAGAACTAAATAAATTTCAATCTTTGACAAGAGATTTGGCATTAATTGTAGATGAATCCGTAAAATATACCGATATTGCGAAAATTGTACAAAAGACTCTAAAACCCTTTGTGCAAGATATTCGTTTATTTGATGTCTTTACTGATGTAAGTCGTTTGGGAGAAGGAAAAAAATCTTATGCCATAAGTATCATAATGGAACAAGATTCAGGCTCTTTCAAAGATGATGAAATAGATCAATTGATGACAAAATTAGTTAACGAATGTGAAAAACAATTAGGTGCGCAAGTTCGAAAATGATGCAAACAATAAGCAATTATGGACCCATTAGTAGCAAAATGGCAACAGACTGAACAGAAAGTTCTAAAATTAGTAGAGCAGTTTCATCATTTGAAAACAGAAAACATATCACTAAAACAAAAAATCCAAAATCACAATACAACAAAAACCACCAACATCATTTCAGAAAATAATCAAGAATCATCAATAAATCGCAGTACTGAATCAGCTGAAAGTCTAAAACCTTTTAAGTTGAAACAAGTCAAAAAGGACATTGAACAAGCCATCAAATGTATTGATGACTGCCTAGATTGGATGAGTAAATACTGAATTGGGCTTAGTTAATATGAAAGCAATAATTAAAAAAGTCAATATAGCCGGCAGATCCTATCCAGTTGAAACCTTTGAGGATGAAAATCCAATATTGGTTCAAACATTGACAAGATTGGAGAAAGATCTAAGGGATTTTCAGAGCCATTTTCCCAATAATACAGCCCAAGATAACCTTGCCATGACTGTATTAACTTATGGACTGGAACTGAGTAAAAACTCATCATCGTTAGCTCAATTTGATTTATTGCCATCATTGGAAGTGCTCAATTCCAAATTGGACGAAATATTTGATTCAAGTAACTCGCTCGTTTGAACTCACAAACAGCGTGTTTTATTTCATGAAATAATGAAGGTGGATGAACACAAAAATAATTCATTCATCATAAATCATTAAAAATGTTAATAAGTATAATAGTTGGAATCGTATGCCTTGGCATAGGCTATGCGATCAATAATATGCTGGCAAAAACAGCATACGGCAAAAAGGTAGAAGGCCTCAACAGGCAAGCAGATTTAGTCATTCAGGAAGCACGACTCACTGCCAAAAGGCTCACTGACGAAGCTGAACTCAATTCAGCAAAAGTGACTTCAAAAGCAGAAGCTACCAATGAAAAAATAAAGCAAGACAAAATCAAGGAGGCACGTGAACGCTATTCTGCTATGAAGCTAGAATTCGATGAAAACACCGCCAATCAAAGAATTGAATTGAAAGAACTTGAGTTGCAAGTGAATTCCATCAAAAAGGAAATTAGCTCCAAACAAGAAGATCTTGTTAAACAAAAAGACGAACTTGATCAAAGAGAAGGCGAAATAACCGCAATTCGTGAAAATCTTGACCGCCAATTGACCATTGTTCAAAAGAAAAAAGATGACTTAGACGCAGCCAACGAGCAACGCATCAAGGCATTGGAACAGATTGCGAAATTATCTGAGGCACAGGCAAAGGAACAAATATTGGAGGCCGTAAAAGCCAAAACTGAAAACGACGCACTTTCCATTATCAAAGAAGGTATTCAAAATGCCAAATTGGAAGCAAACAAAGAAGCGAAGAAAATTGTGATCCAAACCATCCAAAGGATGGCCTCAGAATTCACAATCGAAAATACAGTATCAGTATTCAATCTTGATTCAGATGAACTTAAAGGTCAGATCATTGGACGAGAAGGTAGAAATATTAGAGCGCTAGAAGCTGCAACTGGAGCTGAGATAGTGGTAGATGATACTCCAGAAGCAATCGTAATCAGCAGTTTTGATCCTATACGTCGTGAAATATGTCGTCTTGCCCTTAAAAAGTTGGTAGCAGACGGAAGGATTCACCCAGCTCGTATCGAAGAGGTAGTGGCAAAAACCCGCAAGCAACTTGAAGAGCAAATCATCGAAATCGGTGAACGTACTGTAATTGATTTGGATGTACATGGATTGGATCCATACCTTGTAAAGATGGTAGGTAGAATGAGATACAGATCATCCTATGGCCAAAACCTCTTAAAGCACTCTATAGAAACAGCGCACCTATGCGGAGTAATGGCAGCAGAACTTGGATTATCTGCCAAACAAGCTAAAATGGCAAAGCGAGCAGGCTTACTGCATGATATAGGCAAAGTTTCAGAAGAAGAAACAGAATTGAGCCACGCAATATTAGGTATGCAGCTGTGTGAAAAATACAAAGAGCATCCCGCTATCATCAACGCAGTTGGAGCTCACCACGATGAGGTAGAGATGAACAACATCATTTCCCCTATCGTTCAGGCATGTGACTCTATATCTGGAGCAAGACCAGGCGCAAGACGTGAAATACTAGAAAGTTATTTGAAAAGAATTGGTGAACTGGAAGAATTGGCCATGTCGTATAGTGGTGTATCCAAGGCATTCGCTATGCAAGCAGGACGCGAACTTCGTGTAATTGTGGAGGCTGAAAAAGTAACTGATGATCAGTCAGATGAACTAAGCTTTGTTATTTCCCAACGTATACAAGAAGAGATGCAATACCCTGGCCAAATCAAGGTAACAGTAATCCGTGAAAAACGAGCCGTGTCCTATGCAAAGTAAGCAGGTAGGTAAATAAAGCTTTTTACAAGTACCAAAATACAATAACCCTGTAGGATTGAATTCCTGCAGGGTTATTTTTGTTAAAATGCTTCTTTCGCTCTCCGTCTTTCGTCTTTCGTTTATCGTCTTTGGTCTCTCGTTAACCGGAAAACGGAAAACGAACTTAACCTTAGCCTTAACTTCAGCCTATTTGTTTAGTCGTTTAGACATTTAGCTCTGTTTATGGTTTATGAATTCATTGGGCTGTGGTTTGCTCTTAGTTGATGGTTGATGGGTTAAGGCCAACAGCTAATAGCCACCATACCCACCCTAAAATTACATCTTCACAAATTGAACCACCCCCTGACCTCCTTCAGCATCCTTCAATGTCATAAAATAACTTCCTGCTGGGATATTCGTGACGTCTATGGTGGTAAATCCATTGTCCAGATTCAACTGTCCTGATTGGAGACTCTTGCCATTGACATCAGTGATGGTCATTTTTAAGGTCTTTGCAAACTTTTCCTTTACATTCAGTATTACAAAATCCCTACATGGATTGGGTGAAAGGGTCAAACCATAATCTTCTAGCAAATTGCTTGCACTGACCGGACCAATATTGATTACTCTGCAATGGGTATCGCTTCCATTGATATTTCCTACCGTTAAGCAAACTCCATACGTGCCATTGCTGGGGAACCAGTGCACTGGACTCGTATCACTCGAAAAACTTCCATCACCAAAGTCCCAACTCCAGGATGTTGGTTCCAAGAAGCTCAAATCAATAAATTCTCGCTTGTTGTAAAAACTTGAATCATTATCTACTCTGAACTTAGCTATTGGTATATTATTAATGCCCAAACTATCTGATTCACTTCCGTCGATTGGACCCATCCTATATTGCGGAAAGTTGGGCATGCATCCAGATTCATTGTAAGTTGGTAATGCAAAACCATCATAATCAAAACCACATGCCTTACCCTTCCGATCTGGATAATTGATCACCGATAGTGTATCCCAACCACTTGAAGCAGCAATGTATATCTTGCCATCAGGAGCCAGATTGCCCTGAACAAAATTGGTATAAGGAAAACGGATAGGGTCGTACTTAGCTATGGTATCTCTCGATTCCCAGAAAGCAACACTGTCAGGGTTAATGAGGTCATATTGTAAAACAAATCCATTGTTGAAAGTATAGAGAAATCGATTATTACTTGAGAAAGCAGCATCACTATATGAAATTGGTTTAAACTCGGTTTTCAAATCAATCATATCGCTCAAAACTCCAGTCTGGCGGTCAAAATCAAACAGTACAGCTCCATAAGTATCACCTAATTTTATACATTTCTTGCCGTTTGGTGAAAAAATAAATCCACCTGCAAAAGATAAAAAATTAGGGATAGTGTATTCATACTCGTATGCCAGTTTGAGCCCATCTGGATCCAAAAGACAAGAATAAAATTGGCCAGACTTAGTTTTCTTTAACAATATCCACCACTCTCTACCATTTGCATGTCTGCATGCATTCATAGAACTTGATTCAAAATTTCCAGTTACCTGTCTTTGATTGTTACTGACGACCTGTCCCGGACCCATTTGATCAAAACTGATTTCAGCACATAATAAATCTCTAAAATAGGTAATTATGTTATTTTCAACGGTGATCAATTGCTGCAAATAATATACTTTTTGCTCACTTATTGGCAAAAATATG
>JBBQJT010000004.1:0-98220 GCA_038326165.1 Chitinophagales bacterium
ATTTATGATATTGCAGAGAATAAATACTACTTATCAAAAATAGCTCAAATAAAAGGGGAAACTGACATTTATATGAATTTAAAAAACGAAGCAATAAATCTTTATAAATCGAAAAAATATTTGTTTGACCCATATACTGAACCTTTTAATAAAATATATTTATCGACAATAATGGAAGAATAAAGAGAAATGGGCTATTTGTCCTCCGTATTCTTTAAAACAGGTACAGCCGGTTTTGGAATAGCTGTCGGATTGGATTATATGGTAAATCGTGACAGGAAGACTTGGATCTACAAGAATAAACCTTACCTCGGATTTATTGTGGGGATTGCATTAAATTAAACCTTATTTTCAAAAATATAATGATCAGGATAAATTCGCAAATTAGTTGGAGCTAAGAATATCAGGGAAACTTATAAAGAATTAGAATGCGATGAACAACAATCTTGTAGTTGCCAAAGCTTCAGGAGTAACCGAGCCGTTTTCAATATTGAAATTGAGAAAATCTCTGGCAAAAGCAAAAGCAAGCCCGGAATCCATTGACGTTATCATAGAAATGTTCTTGCTCAAGTTGTACCAAGGCATAAGTATCAAAAAAATATAAAGCGAAGTTTTTCGTACCTTGCGCGGTCACTCCAAGCATTGCTCGGCAAGGTATGATTTGAAAAAAGGAATGATGGAATTGGGAGCTTCGGGTTATCTATTTGATCAATATACTGGTGGGCTTTTCAAACACTAGGGTTGTGCTGTTGAAATATGAATAATCATGCAAGGCCTATGTATCATACATGAAATAGATGTGTTGGCAAAGAAAGTAAATCAATTTATGTTGATTGTATGCAAGTACCGAGATCAGTCTGGTATTTCTGTTGGAATGTAACTCCCCGTTACATACAATCTATATTTCAGGATCTGTTGTACACAGCTTTGTTAAAAAGCATACAAGATGTTTTTGTTGGATGGGTTGTTGCCAATGCAAAAATTCAACAGATGCTATTCAATATGGAAAATGCAAAGAACTTAAATTATTGAGTTGGAATTATCCTTTAAACAATTCGTTAAAAGACTTGATTGACAAATTAGCTTTGTATCCCCTCACTTATCTTACAACATTGACTCAACTCGAAAAGCAATGGCAGCTCCAAAATAACTTTGTGCTGGCAAATAATATTTACAACAATGAAGATATGCTCCGAAAGGCTGAAGTAAAAGACTTAAGATTAAAATATGTTTTGCAAGAAGGATTAAAAATGTGTAACTTGGAGGAATAAAACAAGCTGAATTTGGAAATTTGGAAATTTTTGGCAGGACTAGGGTTTTTCCTTTTTGGAATGAGCCAATTAGAAAATATTATGAAAAATATTTCTGGTCGTTCACTGAAATTATTTCTTAAACGCAATACACAGAATTTATTCAAAGCGATAGTTGGAAGCGCTATCATTACGGGTATTGTTCAAAGCAGCTCAGTGGTGTCGCTTATTACGCTTGCTTTTGTAGAAGCAGGTGTGATTTCTTTTCGAAATGCGCTCGGAGTGATTCTTGGAACCAATCTTGGAACTACATTAGACAGTTGGATAGTAGCAACAATTGGTTTTAAACTCAACATTTTAAGTTATTCATTTCCAGTTATTGCCATTTCCGCCATCGGTGTTTTCTTTTTTCAACAAAGAAAAAAACTACATAATCTGTTTGCTATTTTTTTTGCTCTTGGTGTATTATTTCTGGGATTGAGTTATATGAAGGAGGGCGCTTTGGCTTATGCAAAAGATTTTGATTTAGCCGCCTACTCTAGCTATGGAACTTTTGTATTTGTCATTATCGGTTTTATTCTCACCACCATCATTCAATCCAGTTCGGCAACTGTAGCCATTACACTTACAGCTATTTATTCAGGAGTTGTAGATTTCCCTTCTGCAGTAGCAATCGTCATCGGTTCAGAAGTGGGCACAACTATTAAAATTTTATTTTGGGGCATGAAAGGCTCTGCCGACAAAAAGAGAGTCGCTTGGGGGAATTTCATTTACAATATTTTCACTGCCTTGCTTGCCTATATTACCATGCACTGGATTATTTATTTTATTGAAAACGTTGTTCAAATAAATGACCCACTCGTCGGTTTGGTTCTATTCCAATCCTCTATCAATTTGATTTCCATTGTTTTGTTTATACCCTTCCTAAATATTTTTGCAAAATGGTTAGAAAATAAATTTTTAGCAAAGAAGGGCATTACAAATTCCTACGCTGGTCTAGATTTGCCTTTATTGCCTGTGCTTGCTATGGATGCTATGCGCATGCAAGCAGAAAATTTATTTCATAAAACCTTACAGTTCAATAAAACCATTTTGTGTCTGGTGGAACTTGAAACACCAGGATGGATAGACAATTTGAAATCACTTACTCAAAGCTACACGAGCAGTGAAGATGAATACCAACGTTTAAAACAAACTGAAGGTGACCTTTTGGTTTACTATTCCAACATTCAGGAAAATAATTTAAGTAAAAAACAAACAACTTTATTGCTGCTTTATCTAAGTGCAATAAGACAGAGTATTTTTGCAGCAAAAGCAATAAGAGATATTGAACATAATCTTAAAGAATTTGATGCTTCCGTGAATGATCTTTTACATGAGCAATGTGCCACTATCCGCAGTGAGTGGCTCGCATTTGATAATCAACTAAACCAAATACTGAATCATTCAGATAATAACAAATTACCTTTGGAATTCGACATTGCGATGCATAATGTTTTGGAGCAGGACGAAGAAGTTAAATTGGAAGTGATGCGCCAGTTGAAAAACAATCATTTGAACGAACTTGAAGCATCAACCATTATGAATGTCCATCGTGAAATGTTGTCATGCAAAAAATCATTGTTGCAAGCATTAGAAATTTTAAGAATAAACAGAAATAATGCTATTTAAAAATTAGGCTTAAGTAAAATGAAGGTTTTTTGATTGCTGGTTCTGCCCATTTAATTTATATGTTTTAGTTTTCTTGACTACTACCATCCTGTATTTTTATTGTCGCATTGACTTTTTTTTGTTCCAAAATACGGTACCGTTAAAGGATGATGAATATCAGTTTTGTAAATGATACCGATTATAAATTATCATGAAATTAATAAATAAGTTTACATTAACTAAAATCAAACAATCATGGAAAAAAAATTCAAAGACAAAATAGTCACTGTTACCGGAGGAAGTTTTGATATTGGCAAAGCAACTGCAATAGCCTTTGCAAAACGAGCTGCACTATGTTGGATAAATCTTGCAATGATGCAAGGATACGACAGAAATATTGCCATAAAAATTGTCAAGTGATAAAGTGCTTCCTAAAAAATAAAATTCTTAAAAAAACACTAGAAGCCAGCTTTAGAACCAAAATAAATAGAACCTCTATTTCTCCTGCCTTAGAAAAAATAATAAACTGTTCAATTAGTATTTTTAAAACCACTTTGCTGACTTAACGATTGCCTTAGTAAAGTTTTTTGAATAAATCTCTTAATTGACAAATCTTTGCCAAACACATACCGAACCATCTACGGGATGGAAGTCAATCATCATCAACAACACATAACCCAAAGACGAATTTTCTTAAATTAAGCGCGTAAAGTGGTAAATTCCATGTGATATCGGTTAGGTATTAAAAGTGAAGGACAATATTTTTTCACGAGCACAAATAAAAGTGATAAATTCGTGATAGTTTGACACAAATATTTGCATTTTTGGACGAAGAAAGGTCGTGAATATTAAAAGCAAATCCTAATGAATATTTTGGTTGTTGAAGACGATCCTTATATTGCTGAATTATTGGCTATTCACTTACGCGATTTGCAAGCGACAGTGTCAATCCGGTCACAGGGTTGGCAGGGATTAGACGAAGCGTTGAGCAGACGATATGATTTTATGGTGCATGACCGGATGCTGCCCGGCTTAAGTGGCATGGAGATTTGCCGTCAGGTATGGTGGAGTACCTCCATGACACTCACTGCCGATCCCGCCAATGGCAATCCATTTTAAAGGCTTGTGGGACCAGTTTCAAAAGCAGGGGAGAACTTTTTCCGATTGAGTCCTACAGCTGATTCCAAATTCACACATGTAATCTTGTGGCGCGGCTCGGCAAATGTGCCATTTGGCTATGCTCAGCTGCAGTAAATTGGCACCACATTCTGTATCAAATAGTGAGCAAATAGTTTCTTCTGATTCGGCAATTCTGAAAAAAGCAGGTATAACTTATAGGATAAGATTTTGGGTTAATAATCATCAATTCTCTTTTATATAAAGCCACGCAAGTAAGCCATTTTCTGACTGCTACTGATAGTTGCAAGCTATTGTAGTTTTTAAGCCATTACTATTAATGTGGTTTACTAAAAGGAAAAACCTGCAGGGTAGAGCTGAAGTAACAGTTAAATCAGTTTAATTATTAAGACTGAATTTATTCGATCCGATTGCTCTACCCAATTTAGTTTAGTTGTATCTTGCACTTATTCAAGTCTAATTATCAACCAATTAATTTCAATCAAAATTGAAAAAAGCACTCTTTTTCGGGCTTTTTCTTTGTCCATATTTTTTATTTGCACAAAGCGGCTGGACTCGAGCACACAAGTCTTTGTTTTTGAAGTTGGATGCTTCGTACCTAGCTACAGACAATTACTATAACCCGAATGGTGATCAAATAAAAACCAGCATTTTTAGACAAACTTCTTACAACTTTTATGGAGAGTATGGCTTCCGGCCTCGATTGACTTTTATTATACAAGCACCTTTGCTGCGACTAAATAGTTTTGAAACAACTGAAGTTGTAGCAGGTATCGGCGATTTACGCATGGAGGCTAAATATCGCTTAACAGGTAATCAATTCCCGGTATCTGTAAGTGTAGCTCCTGAAATCCCTACCGGTCGTGCTAACGCATTTGCAGCCAATAAAACTTTCCCAGATGATCGCATCAATCTACCCACTGGCGACGGCGAGTTCAATGTTTGGACAACCTTAGCTGCTTCGAAATCATTAGGTAAGATTTATGTATCAGCTTTTACGGCCTATAACTTTAGGGGAGAGTATCAAGATAAAAAATTTCGAAATCTTTATCAATTTGGTGCCGAAATCGGATTTAATCCTTGGCGACCACTTTGGCTAAATACAAAAATCAGAGCACAGTTTAGCGACGGCAAAAGCGAACATCCAGAATTAGGTTTTGTAAGAGGAGATGGTACTACCTATACGCTAATAAGTGTAGAAGGATTTTATAAAATCACCCCGCAATGGGGTTTAACGGCCACTTATTTAAGCGGAGGCAACTGGATCGCACCATTTCGAAATATATACGCTGCGCCTTATTTTTCAGTAGGTTTAGTCTATGAGAGATGATACAATTCTGTTCTTTTGGAGTAGGCATATTATTAAAAATTTAGCTTGCTTTAAAGATAACCTCAATGCTGTTTTTGGATAGACGTGTTTAACAATTCATAAAATAAACCTTTTAATGCTCCATTTCTGTTAAACCCAAAATCCGCATTAGCGGATTTTGCACTTTGGATAGACGAAAATCTTTGATTTTTCGACTTCAAAGCCCTGATATTTAAAAAATCCTCAGGGGGTTAAATCCAGACAAATTTTTGGAATAACCAAAAATTTCGTCGACTCAGGGCCTAACCCTGAATTTGGGTTAAAATAAGTGACTACCAATGCTGTCAAGCAAACAACTATTGCTAAAATCATTCAGCCATTAAAAACATGTCCAAAAAATATTTCCTGCCAATTGTGATTTTTTTGGCCTTCCTGCGAATAATTAAGCAAACAGCAATGCTATATTACTTCAAACAAATAAAAAGGCAATAAAATGGATCAAGCAAATTCAGTTATTCTTTCATACAGCATATCCAGGGCTATTGCTCTACTCAGATGGTAAATGAATATTCAAGATAAAAACAACATATTCATTTCAGTTATAAATACTCATAAAGGCATTCTATTCAAAGTTGCGAATGCTTACTGTAAGGACAATGAAAACAGAAAAGATCTCCTTCAAGAAATATATATCCAATTGTGGAAATCGTTTGAAAGCTATAATGACGACTACCAATATTCAACTTGGATCTACCGGATATCGCTCAATGTAGCTATTTCATTTTACAGAAAAGAAAATAGAAGAACGGAAATAGGAAATCCATTCAGAAGTGAAGTTTTTGATTTCTCTGACACGAGTAATACTGACGAAAAAGAAACAAATTTCATGATACTTCAGCAATTTATTGCTGAACTCAAAGAGTTTGACAAAGCCATCATATTGCTGTATTTGGAAGAAAAAAGCTATAAAGAAATTGCCGAAATGATCGGCTATTCAGAAACCAATGTGGCAACGAGAATTGGCAGAATCAAATTAAAACTAAAGGCAAAATTTTCACAAATTAAAAACCAATAAAATGGAAGACATAGAAATTATCAATCTATGGAAATCAAATGATCAAAAAATCGATCAAATGATGTTACTAAATCGCAAAAATGCAGAAGAAATTATCAAAATGAAGACACAATCTTTACTTTCCACAATGAAACCCATTAAAATATTTACCATTTTGGCAGGTGCGTTGTGGGTAGGTATTCTTGGGACAGCCGTTGTCAATCTATTCCTTTTTTCTTTCTCAACAGCGAATCCCTTTTTCCTGTTTTCAGCAGCTATTCAAGTGGTTCTGACAGCAATTGCATTGATTATTTACCTTTACCAGTTAATCACTCTTTTTCAGGTAGATATTACTGAACCCATTTTAAAAACACAGGAAAAAGTAGCAAGCCTGAAAACAACAACGCTTTGGGTTACCCGTGTTCTTTTTCTGCAGCTTCCAGTTTGGACATGCTTTTATTGGAATGAAAGTATGCTAGAAAATGGAAATTGGTTTCTTTGGATTATCCAGGGCATTGTTACCTTCTCCTTTACTTATATAGCATTTTGGCTTTTCCTAAATATCAAATACGAGAACCGAGACAAAAGTTGGTTTAAGTTGATTTTTAGCGGAAAGGAATGGATACCTCTAATCAATTCAATGGAATTGTTGACCTATATAGATGAAATTAAATCTGCCAATAAAGTCTTTGACGCAAGCTCAACAAGCGAATCAGGATTTGTCAGATATTAAGTCATAACCAATTGTTTCGTAATGTTACTTTCAGGCTATGGATTGGGCTTTTACTTATTAATCATAGCAATCATGCAGACCATAGGATTGATTGAATCCACAGCTCCATTTTTCATTATAAATACGCTATTAATGTTCTTGCTAATTTTGATTAGAAAGCGATGGATTCATTAGCTGTCAATTGAAGGCTGACAGAAACTTTAAATATGCTCCTTGCAATTAAATTGCTCCTATATTTGAAGACAGCGTCTCAAATAGCTGGTAGTTTGCATAGTAAAATATTTCGTCGTATATTTGGTATATTTCATGAAATGCATCAGACCCCAAACATAAACTGGAATTCTAAAACGCACAAATAATGACATTAACAAATTTCATCAACCAATTTGACGTAGAAAACTCAATAGTTTTGCTCGAAGGTAAGCGGGAGGTCTCTTCAAATGATTCTGATTTACTCATCCAACTCGGCAAAACCTTAGCGACTAAGACAAAAAAGATGAAGTTTAGAAGTGGAAATGCCAATGGTTCTGATCATTATTTTTCAATGGGCGTTGCTTCAGTTGATAAATCCAGACTACAAGTAATAACACCCTATTCTGGCCACAGACAAAAAACGAATCAAGCGCATGAAACAATTGCTTTGGACGAAATTCATCTCGCTGCTGAATCAGAAGTTATATATCAATCTAAAGCCAATAATAAAATTGGAAAGTTAGTGGACCAGTATATGTCCGGGGCAAGGGACCAATATTCAATTAAAGCTGCTTATATCATTCGGGACACCATAAAAGCATTAGGCACTGAAGTGATTAAGCCGGCAACATTTGGGATATTTTACGATGATTTAAATAAACCCAAAGCAGGCGGAACTGGCCATACCATGAAAGTTTGCGAACAAAACAACATTCCAATTATTGACCAAAAAACATGGTTCAGGTGGCTCGAAGAATAAATCAAGATTCTTAATAAAGCAATAAATAAAAAGCAGATGAGGTGAAAGTAACGAGCCTAAGTCTTCTAGTCAATATTTGAGTGAAATTACCCACTTTTTTGTCTTTGCACTTAGTTAAACTTAATGCTGTAATGACAATTGCTAATCTAAGAAAATGAGAAACAACATTTATCCTGACATTTGTTGTGATGATGAGTCTCAATTTTCGACAGCATATCTTGTTAAATAAGCTGAACAGATAAGTCGTTGGCAAATAAAATGGGATGTTGAACATTATAAAAAAGACCTGCCAACACTTGAAATGAAACTTAAGGAAAAATAAAGACCTTTCTGTAAGTGTTATTAGCAAAACCCTTGGAAGCACTCAACCAGCCTCTCCAAATATTCTGCGCCTTTATTCAATGGACGAACTGATTAAATTCTACGGCTTTGGTAAGGATTAAAACCCTAATTTTTATGATGTATAAAATTTTTCAAAAGTATGAATATCTTGTGCTACATAAACTTCAAATACAATGAGTTTCAAAGCATATTCACAAATCTGTAAGCAGATTTCAAGCTTCAAACAAGGATTAAAAACTTCCACATATTTTTTGATTTTAGTGTGTTTGAGTCAAATGTGCTCAGCGCAAACCCCTCCAGGATATACATACTGTGCAGATGAAGGTGGCACTTTTACCTTGCCTGCCTTGAGTAATGTTGCCTACGGTGCACAAGGTAAATATGCTTATCTGTATAATCAATCAGGAACCATCACTTTTAACAATGGCACTTTTGGCGATCCAGCACAAGGTGTTCCTAAATCAGGGTATTATAAACTGGTAGATTTAGGTGAAATAAGCATGCAGCTTGCTTCAAATCTAGGTAAAATCAAAAGTCATATTAAGGGTATCAATATCTTAACCGGGAGTAAAATCAATGAAATATCAGATAGCGTCCGACAAACGATATTTGTAATTGGTGATACCAGCAGTACTTTGCTAGAGGCTTTTGATCTCGTTGATTGTTATGATTCAATTGTGGGACCCATTTTTATCAATGCGTTGACCAAGAACGGATTCAGCATGAATTTCAATGCCACTGACGGATACGAATTAGCAAGAGCCATATTCATCATTCAGCAAGGCATTCACGATTTTGTATTTACAGCAGCTAATTTTGAAAAATACAAACAACTCCTGATCGGAAGAAAATTTAAAACCTCAGATTATTTCCCTGGATATTGTCCATTGCCTGAAGACTCAACAATAGTTTACACTGCTAAAATCAATGCAAATATGATGAAGGAATACGGCAACCGGACAGCTTGGTCTTCAACTCCAGTCAGAAGACCGACTGGCTATTATCTGGCGCCAGGTACCTTAGGCAAAATAACAGTTCCAACATCTATGGTTAACCAAGGATATGAAGTGCTCGTTGGCGCCCATAGCTTTGACAGAAAAAACAACTTCAATGGCAAACGATTCTTCAGAGTCAGTAATACCTTCCCAATTACACAGACCACCACAGAAATATACAACCCATTCGGAGGGGGAATTTACATCATAACACCCTATGAAGCGGACCACGGAATTCAGGAAATCCAACTGACCAACGTAGTTCCTGCACCTTTTTTCTCCTTCAAATCCTTTGATAAAACCACAAATGAAATGTGGGAAAGCAAACAAAGGAATAACAAAGCACCTTGGGCTGATTTTGAATCAGACAAGTACATGATGCAAGTGCCTACTTCGTGGATATATAATTATGATGACCCAACAACCTTGATGCAAGACTGGGACAACCGAATGGATGTTATATCAAAACTCTTGGGGTATCCTTTGGAAAGAAATCATCCACCGCTTTACTTAATGGTTGATGTTGACATCATGCACAATGGGTTTTATGGCATTGGCAATCCTCAAATCAATAATACATATAACCCACATGCAACTGAAAATGGCAACAACAACAATTGGATACTGAGACCAGGAAATGGTTTTTTTGATGTTGAATTTCATGAAATGGGGCACGCACAATTATTCAGCAAATTTCCTGGCGAAACGGAAGCTTTGGTTAACCTTTTAGCAGCAGCGTTATATAGCAGGTTATATAATTATGGGATTGACACTTCCTTCGGGAAATCTTTTTTCAATCAGCCACATATTAGTCGCGACCAAGCAGCGCTCAATTGGATGGTTACACCCAATTTCAGAGCAGGAAAACCTATGGATATTTCGAATACCACCAAAGATGAAGTGAGATATCAGCACCGTGGCTGGGGGAAATATATTGAAATGGCCAATATATTTGGCTGGGAAGCTATTGACTCATTTTATAGAAAGGAAAATATCGACTATATCAATCAAGCCCCTTCCGATGGTCTAAATGGAGTAGATAGCAGAATTTTCAGATTTGCGCAAAGTTGTGGCGCAGATGTCCGACCGCTTATTCATTTTTGGGGCATTCATCCTGTAAATAATACCACACTGCAAACCCAATTGGATGCTAAAAATTTAAAGCCATCCAAACTGATCTGTGATCGATTGAAACATTACCAATCCATCATTCCGAAAAACAACGCAGAATTTGCTACACATGCAGCTGCTTTTTTTGGAGGCAGTGTTCCATCTGGAGGTGATCCGGATTATGGTTCAGGCTGGTACAATGTTTGGTTGCCATTATACAATGAAAGTCATGGTATTGCTGCTACAAATGCCATGCAAGAGATCATAGAAACTTATTTTCCTCAAGGATGTCCTAGTGATTTAGAAATACCAATAGTAACAATTAACAATCCAGTTATTTGTGCAGGTGATACGGTTACCATAATTGCAAATGGTGCAACTTATTACCAATGGAGTAATGGCTCAACAGATCAAAGTATCACCGTAAGTCCCAACACAACAAGCTCCTATACAGTTATTGGAAAGACTGCAGGGTATTCATCAGCGCCTGTATCAGCATTGGTAACGGTTAATCCCATCCCGATCATTACAGCTGGTGATGCTGTTATTTGCAAAGGAGATACCGCAACTTTAACCGCTAATGGGGCATTGGAATATTTTTGGAATACTGGTCAAACTGGAGACATCATTTCAATCAATCCAGATAGCACAGTCACACTTTTTGTCACAGGAACGAGCCTCGGTTGCAGCGATTCTATAGATGTCACAATTACCGTAAATAGCCTGCCCGTAGTAGATTTAGGACCTGATAAAACTATATCTACTGGGCAAAATATATTACTCGATGCTGGCACCAATCAACAAATGTATTTGTGGTCTACGGGTAAAACAACGTCCACAATTCTCGTGGATACTGCCGGAACCTATTTTGTAGTAATAACCAATTCAGCAGGCTGCACAAGTTCTGACACCATCATTGTGTCAATGATTACCAGTAGTGTTGATCTGAGTAATTTGGGAAATATATCTGTCCTCCCCAACCCTACCACTGATATTTTACAAATCAACAGCAAACTTGCAATTTCAGATATAATGCTGATAGATGTCAGCGGTATGGTTAAAATGAACAGAAAATTGACAGCTAAAGACGAGTACCAAGCTACATTCAATATCGCTCATTTACCACCGGGTATGTATTACTTGAGGGTAGTAGGAAAGAATTTTGAAAAGACCTTAAAAGTTGTAAAAATGTAGACTCGGGATATTTTAAATCAGTTTGCAGGTAGCGCATGAGCAACTTCTCTGCCTGCTTTTATGGCGAACTCAATTCAAACTGATATCTGTATTAGGATGGAATTGTTCGGTTGTTTTTATCCGTATGACTAGTACTACAATTGGTAAATTAATTCCGGTTATTTTGTTCATTAATTATCCAATGAATTACTGGTAGAAGTACTGTCAAGACTGCCATTTGTGACTATGTTTAAACCTGAAAATCAAATAAAAACATCAGCTAAAAAAGCTTCTCAAATCCTCTATCTCTTTTCTCACAGCATGAAATGAATTAACCACATTGGCCGATTTTTTAGCAATTTTTAAAATTGGCCCATCAGCAGATATTCAATAATCCAGAATTCTAGATTAAATAAATAACAATTACTTAATAATCAATTTACTTTGAGCAAACCTAAAATAATCACCTTCGCAGATGCGATTTTTTATTCTCCTTTTTTGTTTGATTTGTCTTCTATCCTGTTCCTATAGAAACAATACAATCAAAGTTAAAGGTTCGGACACCGAGGTAAATTTATCAGTTCAACTGGCTGAAGCATTTTACAAGGAAAACAATGAACTATTGGTATCCATATCCGGGGGAGGTTCGGGTTTAGGTATTGCTTCCTTGTTAAATGGAAATGCTGATATTGCGAATTCGTCACGAAGTATTAATAGTGAAGAATTAGCATTATTTCATGAAAAAAAGATAGAGCTTGACTCTTTCATCTTTGCTCAGGATGCTATTGCTTTTGTGGTCTCTGATAATATTCCAATTGATTCGATAAGCATTGATAACTTATCTAAACTGTTGAGCGGCCAGCAAAACAATTGGTCATTTTTGATAAATAAAGATCTTCCTATTAATATATACGGCCGACAAAGTAATTCGGGAACCTACGAATTTGTAAAACACATCCTCAACATCCGCTTTTCACCATATGCCAAACAAATGAATGGCAATGCTCAAATTCTCGAGGCCATTAAAGCTGATAACTCTGGTATGGGTTATGTTGGTGCCGGGTATGTCATGAAAGGAAAAAGCAAGGGATTAAAAGTTCTGAAAATATATTCCGACAACAATGCCGCAGTTTCTCCATTAGATGCTTCAAAAATTGCTTCTGGTGAATATTTCTTTCAAAGACCTCTTTTTCAATATTACAAGGCCGGTGATTATGAAAAAGTAAAGCCATTTTTGGATTTTGAAAAAACTAAAACTGGCGTAAATATTATCCATTCATCAGGTTATTATCCTGTTAAGAAAATAAAATGAGGACCAAAAAAAGGGAGCGAATAGATTGGATTTTTAAACAAGTTTTCAAAGGAACAGGCTTCATCACCATTGCCCTCTTAGCTGGAATATTTTTTATGTTGTTTTACAACGGAATCTCATTTTTTCAAAAAATAGATCCAATTGACTTTTTCACAGGCAATCAATGGGATCCTGACACGAAATACAGTATTTTGCCATTACTTGTTAGTACATTTTTAGTGGCAGTTGGTTCCATGATAATTGCTGTTCCTTTAGGTATTCTCACGGCAGCTTTTTTGTCTGAGGTGGCACCTAATAAATTACAAATGATATTAAAACCATTAATTGAAATGTTGGCAGCAATCCCATCTGTAGCAATAGGTTTTTTGGGAATAGTTCTACTGGGGCCAGGAATATCAAAATTGTTTGGAATCCAAAATGGACTAAATGCTTTAAACGGTTCAATTTTGTTAGCTATCATGGCCTTGCCAACCATAATAACTATAAGTGAAGATGCGATAAATGCGGTGCCTAAAAGCCACCGTGAAGCTTCCTTGGCATTGGGTGCAAATAAATGGGAAACCTTGTTTAAAATCACAATACCAGCCGCATTCCCCGGTTTGATTGCAGCCGTAATGTTGGGCTTAGGAAGAGCATTAGGAGAAACCATGACTGTATTGATGGCAACTGGGAATGCCTCTGCCATTCCTAAAGGATTTTTGGATTCCGTGCGCACCATTACCGCTACCATTGCAATTGAGATGGGGGAAGTACCTTATCAGACCACTCATTATTTTGCATTATTTGCCATAGCAGGAATTCTGTTTATAATCTCCTTAGCAATCAATTTTTTAGGGGAATATTTTGCAAATAACTTAAGAAAGTTTCACGCATGAACAAGAAGATACTATCCACAATTAGTTGGATCACCTTGCTTGGCAGTACTTTAATGGTTTGCATTTTTCTGGGAATCATCTTATGGGATATTTTTTCAAAAGGTCTTCCTGCCATATCCTGGACTTTTATCCATGAATACCCAACCAAGGGGATGACCAAAGGGGGAGTTTTGCCTGCTATTGTTGGTACGGTATTATTGACTTTTATCACTACACTGTTTGCTGTACCTTTTGGTGTGGCTTGTGCTGTATATTTGAACGAATACGCAAAACCATCCTTATTAACCAATATCATCAGGGCATCAATCAGAAACCTAGCAGGTATTCCTTCTATTATTTATGGGCTTTTTGGACTGGCCTTGTTTGTTCAGGCTCTAAAACTTGGAACCTCCGTTTTATCAGCAGGGCTTACTTTGGGGCTGCTTTCATTGCCCTACATTATTACTACAACAGAAGAAGCTTTGAAAAGAATACCCAATAGCATGCGCGAAGCAACATTGGCATTAGGTGTTACCCAATTTGAAACAATTAAAGATGTCGTATTGCCAAAAGCACTTCCTGGTATTTTGACTGGAATCATACTTACCCTTTCAAGAGCTGCTGGAGAAACTGCACCCATCTTGTTCACTGGTGTTGCATTCTATATCAATGGCATTTCCACCTCAATCAACAATGAATTTATGGCCTTGCCATATCATTTGTACATGCTAGCTACTCAACATTCTTCAATAGAACAGGTAAGGCCGTTGGCTTATGGAACAGCGGTTGTTCTGATTACCTTGGTTTTTCTATTAAATATTATTGCCTTTGTCATTCGATTTAAATACAGAACTCAGGATTAAAAAAATGGACCAAATAAAGCTATCTGCAAATAACTTGAACCTATCCTTTGGGAACAAGCAAATTCTCAATAAAGTAAGTATTGATTTTCCTGCAAATCAAGTGACCTCCTTGATAGGACCTTCAGGCTGTGGCAAGTCTACCCTACTCCGTTCATTCAACCGAATGCATGACTTGTCATCAGATGTAAAAATTGATGGTAAATTAGAAATAGATGGTTTGAACCTCTACGATAAAAGATTTTCAGTCACCGAGATCAGAAAAAGAATAGGGATGGTTTTTCAAAAACCAAATCCATTGCCCAAAAGCATCTTTGAAAATTTAGCCTACGCCTTACGCATCCATAATTTTTCAAAGTCCGAAATTCCTGATCTTATCGAAAATGCTTTGAAGGAAAGTTTTCTGTGGGATGAAGTAAAGGACGATCTAAAAAAACCAGCCGTAAAATTATCTGGTGGACAACAACAAAGATTGTGTATTGCACGAACTGTAGTTCTCAGACCAGAAGTAATATTGATGGACGAGCCTTGTTCCGCTTTAGACCCTATTAGTACTAGGAAAATTGAAGACCTGATTTTAAAACTGAAGGAAGATTATACAATAGTTATTGTTACCCATAATATGCAACAAGCTCAGAGAATTTCAGAAAAAGTAGCCTTCATGTATTTGGGTGAATTGATAGAATTCAGCTCTTGTGACAATATTTTCAACCACCCTGAAAAAGAGCTAACAAAAAATTATATAGGCGGGCATTTTGGATAATTTTTTTATGCAATTGGATATCGTAGCTTTCACTTGTCATAGCGTTTTTAAGATTAAATAGAAGCGGCACCCTATTGTCACTTGATTTTATTTCATGAAATATCACAGACAAGATTTCTGAAATCCAATTTTTATTGACTTACAGCACCAATAAATACTTGATTTTTTAGGATTTTATAGTTGAAATTTTACAACCAATGGCTTTTTTGAATTGAAAATATGCTGATTCTGCATTAGAATTCTGAACATTTGAAAAAATTGAAGCTAAATTCTTTTACAACAAGGCTCAACAACCCAATTCCTAAATATGAATACGCCAAACATCATTTGCAATCCAAAAAAAAAATTCTCTAAAAACCATTAGATTTGTAAGAACAATTATTGAATCCAACGACTTAACAAAATAGACAAATGGAGACGAAAAATAAGGAAGAGTTTTCGGAAGCTGAACAGATTACTTTCTTATATGTACTTAGAGATCGCTTCGAAAAAAATATGAATCGACACACAGGCATGGTATGAAGCAAAATTCAATTGAAACTTGAAGCCAATAGTCAGAAAATTTGGTCTCTACATGAAATGGGAGCTTCTGGAGGTGAACCTGATGTTGTCAACTATGATCCGCAATCAAACGAATATCATTTTTATGATTGTGTCCCGGAAAGTCCAAAAGGACGCAGAAGCCTTTGTTATGACCATGCAGCACTAGAGTCAAGAAAAGAAAATAAACCCATTAACAGCGTAATTCGCATGGCAGATGAAATGGGAATTGAAATACTGACAGAACAACAATATTGTGCCTTGCATCAAATAGGTAATTTTGACACAAAAACTTCAAGTTGGTTGAAAACAACTAATGAAATTAGAAATTTAGGAGGAGCAATTTTTGGAGATTTTAGGTACACGCAAATATTTATTTACCACAATGGTGCCGATTCCTATTATGCAGCGAGAGGTTTTCGCGGTTTACTAAGAGTTTAAATCCTTTATTATTAAGCTATTTTAAAGTTCAACCCAAATGCAGCGCCTAGCGCTGAATCGACGAAATTTTTGGTTGTTCCAAAAATTTGTCAGGGTTTAAACCCCTGACGATTTTTTAAAGATGAGAGCTTTAAAGTCGAAAAATTAAACATTTTCATCGACCCAAAGGGCAAATATAATTATGGATATCTCAAACCTTCATGCAACCAACCAACGAAAAGAGACGCACTGTAAACAGTTCGTCTCTTCCAATAATTTTATGAAATCAATATCTAACTAAGCCAGATCAAATCGATCCAGATTCATTACTTTATTCCATGCTGTCGCAAAATCACGTACAAACTTTGCTTCGGAATCCTTACAACCATATACTTCGGCAATTGCTCTCAATTCAGAATTCGATCCAAAGATGAGATCAACTCTAGTCCCCGTGTATTTAAGTTCTCCGGTGTTGCGATCATGTCCTTCAAACACTTCTTTTGAATCAGCACTTGGTTTCCAAGCTAAACCCATATCAAGTAAGTTAACAAAAAAGTCATTGGTCAAGGTTTCAGGACGATTGGTGAACACACCATGCTTTACATCTCCAAAATTCGTATTAAGTACACGCATTCCTCCCAAAAGCACCGTCATTTCAGGTGCTGTCAATGTTAGTAATTGAGCTTTGTCAATCAAGAGTTCTTCGGCTGAAGCAATATTTATTGACTTTAGATAATTGCGGAATCCATCAGCTGCAGGCTCTAGTACCGCAAAGGAATCAATATCAGTTTGTTCTTGAGAAGTATCTCCACGACCAGGGCTAAAAGAAACTTTCAGATCATGACCAGCATTTTTTGCTGCCAATTCAACACCAGCATTGCCACCAATTACAATTAAATCTGCAAGAGAGACTTGTTTCGCTCCAGACTGGGTGTTGAAATCATTTTGAATTCCTTCCAGAGTGTTTAACACTTTAGATAGTTGGGAAGGATTATTGATTTCCCAATATTTCTGCGGTGCCAATCGAATACGGGAACCATTAGCTCCTCCTCGTTTATCTGATCCTCTGAAAGTAGAAGCAGATGCCCAAGCTGTTGAAACGAGCTGGGAAACCGTTAATCCGGTTTCAAGAATTTTATGCTTTAAAATAGTTATGTCACTTTCGTCAACCAATTGATGCTCAACCGTAGGTATAGGATCTTGCCATATCAATACTTCCTTTGGCACTTCTGGTCCTAAGTAGCGTACAATGGGGCCCATATCACGGTGGGTAAGCTTGAACCATGCTCGCGCAAATGCATCATTGAATTCCTCCGGATTCTCAAAGAATCGCTTCGAAATTGGTCCATAAATTGGGTCCAATCTCAAGGCAAGATCAGTTGTCAGCATTATTGGGGCATGTCTCTTATTGGGGTCATGGGCATCAGGTACCATAGATGCTCCCAATCCACCCTTAGGCGTCCATTGATGCGCGCCAGCAGGACTTTTTGTAAGTTCCCATTCAAAGCCAAATAGGTTCTCGAAATAGTTGTAACTCCATTGAGTTGGAGTTTTAGACCATGCACCTTCCAAGCCACTGGTTATTGTATCACCGGCATTACCGCTTCCAAATGTATTTTTCCATCCCATACCTTGCTCTTCGATACTTGCTGCAGCAGGCTCTGCTCCAATATATTTACTTGCATCAGCAGCGCCGTGCGTTTTTCCGAGAGTGTGGCCTCCTGCAATTAAGGCTACAGTTTCTTCATCGTTCATAGCCATTCGACTAAAAGTTTCACGTATGTCACGCGCTGAAGCGATTGGGTCCGGGTTACCGTTTGGTCCTTCTGGGTTGACATAAATCAAGCCCATTTGAACAGCGGCTAATGGATTTTCTAAATCTCTATTTCCAGTGTAGCGTTCATCTCCCAACCATTCCTTCTCTGAACCCCAGTAAATATAATCTTCTGCTTCCCAGACGTCTTCGCGTCCACCAGCAAATCCAAATGTTTGAAATCCCATTGATTCATAAGCGCAATTGCCAGTAAGAATCATCAAATCAGCCCATGATATCTTATTTCCATATTTTTGCTTAATAGGCCATAGGAGCAGTCTTGCTTTATCCAGATTGGCATTGTCTGGCCAACTGTTAAGTGGGGCAAAGCGTTGTGCACCAGAACCACCACCACCGCGACCATCATAGATACGGTAGGTTCCTGCACTGTGCCAAGCCATCCTGATAAAAAATGGACCATAGTGACCATAATCTGCAGGCCACCAGCTCTGAGAAGTAGTCATTAACTCAACAATATCCTTCTTAAGTGCACTCAAATCAAGAGAATTAAATGCTTCAGCATAGTTGAATGTCGGGTCCATTGGATTGGACAAAGATGATCGTTGCCGTAGAATGTTTAGCTTTAGCTGATTTGGCCACCAATCATTGCTGCGCGTTTCACCACCTGCTCTTTGTTTGACAGCTCCACCACTAAAGGGACATTTGCTTTCGGAATTGATATTGTAAGAATTGCCAGAATTATTATTTTCCATTCGTTATAAAATATTGCAGAGATTAAAGTGAAAAATTATCTAAAGTTCTTTGAAATTGTTGGGTTAAATTTTTTAGGCTCACCTCTAAATTAACGTGATGCAAATTTAGAACATATCGTGACATTTAAGTGCAATTGTTGCTCTAAAAACGTCAGTTGTTATCAACATTCTATGACGTGAAAGGTTGAGAATCGAATTTCATTTATATTACCTCAAGCCACAACACTTGGATTTGCTTT
The DNA here is from genome assembly GCA_038326165.1 of Chitinophagales bacterium. GTDB lineage: Bacteria > Bacteroidota > Bacteroidia > Chitinophagales > Saprospiraceae > JAEUUM01. The sequence goes on from JBBQJT010000004.1 coordinate 19,220, forward strand.
GGTTCGTCATCCTTATAAAAACATGTTCAACCCAAAATCCGCATTAGCGGATTTTGCCCTTTGGGTTGACGAAAATCTTTGATTTTTCGACTTTAAAACCCTGATATTTAAAAAATCGTCAGGGGGTTAAAACCCGACAAATTTTTGGAATAACCAAAAATTTAGTCGATTCAGCGTCTAACGCTGAATTTGGGTTCAACTCAATAAATATTATAGCCCAAAGATATGTGGATTTGTTCCGTGATAAGGAAATCTTTCATTATAGAATTTGCGTTTCAGGTATAGAAATTACGCTTATCAATTTATTAAAATAAAAGCAATTCAGAAACATTAAACCCACTATCAGTGCTTCCTTAAACTCAAAAAAGCTTATACTTTCTAATAAATTTCATTCAATAAATACTTGGTAATACATATATTTGTATTTTTGGAACAAGAGGCGTTGATGCAGCGAAAATATCTTCCCAAGGCCTCTGTAATTAGTATGAAACCCTAGATTGTTTGACCAATAAATCAATGCGCTATGACCAAATTTTTTGTTATCCTGTTTCAGTTTGTTCTAGTTTTTACTATCAATGCACAAGTAAAGCCTTATCCGCCAATTAAAATTAAATACTTGAAAACTGCTACAGTTAATCAAGTGGATGATTATCATGGCACAAAAGTGAATGATCCCTATCGATGGCTGGAAGATGATAAGTCACCTGTGACCATGCAATGGGTAAAAGATCAAAATATGATCACAGCTTCTTACATGGAAAAGGTCCCTTTTAGAAGCCAGATTGTTACAAGGTATCAGGAGCTATTTGACTACGTCAAATTAACATCTCCTCGTAAAATTGGTAAATTTTTTATATTTAGTAAAAACGATGGATTGCAGAATCAATCAGTAATTTATATGCAAGAAGGCGAAAAGGGGGAACCAGAAGTACTCATTGACCCCAATAAGCTTTCAACTGACGGAACAGTTACCATCAACTTGATGGGTCAATCAAAAGACAAAAAGTATCTGGCTTTTTCAAAATCTAAAAGTGGTTCTGATTGGTCCGAAATTAGAGTTTTTGATCTTGAAAACCGAAAAGAACTCCCTGACGTAATCAAATGGGTTAAATTCAGTGATGCATCTTGGCAGGGTGATGGATTCTATTACAGTAGATACCCTGAACCTTCAAATGCTAGCGAAAAAACGGAATCCAACCAATTTCACGCTGTGTACTTTCATAAACTTGGCGACCAACAGTCTTCCGATAAATTAATTTTTAACAATGAAAAAGAAAAACTTCTCAATCACTACGCACAAGTTACTGAGGACGAAAGATATTTAGTAGTTTATGCTGCAAGAGGAACTGATGGATTTGAAACTTGGACCAAAAACTTAACGCAGCCTGATTCTAAGTTTACTCGAATTTTTGAAGGATTTGACAACAAAAGTACTGTGATTGACAATGTGGAAGACTTCTTCCTGATTCATACCAATATCGATGCCCCCAACTACAAATTAATGCAATTTGACCCTGCCTATCCAGATAAAAAAAGCTGGGCAACCATAATACCTCAGTCAAAGGATGTACTTCAAAGCGTCACCACTGCAGGAAACAAATTATATGGTACCTATTTGAGTAATTCGACTAATAAAATATTTCAATATGACAGACAAGGTTATGATGCCACAGAAATAAAACTTCCAGAACTGGGAACTGCTTCAGGATTTGAAGGCAATAAAGACGATACAGATGTATATTATTCTTTTTCTTCATTCTTGTATCCACCTACTATTTTTAAGTATGATATCACTGGCAAAAAATCTGCTCCATACTTCGCTGCAGAATTAAAATTTAATCCTAAGGACTATGTTTCAAAACAAGTCTTTTACAATACCAAGGATGGCAAAAAGATATCTATGTTTTTGGTACATAAAAAAAGTGTAAAATTGGATGGACAAAATCCTTGTTTCCTTTATGGTTACGGAGGATTCAATACTTCAATGCTACCTACTTACAGTCCATCAAGGATGGTATTGCTAGAAAACGGTGGAGTATTTGCCCTTCCTAATATCAGAGGTGGTGGAGAATATGGTGAAGCTTGGCACCAAGGTGGAATGCTTGACAAAAAGCAAAATGTTTTCAATGATTTTATTGCAGCTGCTGAATACCTTATAGCGCGCAAATATACCAGTGCTGCGAAGCTAGGAATCGCAGGTGGCTCAAATGGTGGACTCTTAATAGGTGCTTGTATGACGCAACGCCCCGAACTCTTCGCAGTCGCTTTGCCAGCTGTAGGTGTAATGGATATGTTGCGATATCAAAAATTTACTATCGGTTGGGCTTGGGTACCTGAATATGGCACAAGTGACAAACCAGGTGATTTTGCTTATTTGTATAAATATTCACCTTTGCACAATATTAAAAAAGGTGTAAGTTATCCTGCAACTTTGGTAACTACTGGTGATCACGATGATCGCGTTGTGCCCGGACATAGTTTCAAATACGCAGCAACACTTCAAGCAAATCAAAAAGGCCCTAAACCTGTATTGATCAGAGTGGAAACCGATGCTGGACATGGTGCAGGAAAGCCTACTTCAAAAATTATTGAAGAGCAAGCAGATATTTTGTCATTTTTCTTCTACAATACGAATGCCCAAGTAAAATATTGATTGCAAGCTATATGTTGAAAAGCTCTTTAGAAATCGATTTTTCTAAAGGGCTTTTTAATGTTTATTCAAAATCCAAATTTTCATGAAAATTCTAATTGGTTTTCTAACATCATTTTGTCTTCTGACTTTTGGTGTTCATGGACAGCAAGCGTTTTTATCCACTCCCATCGCTGGTGAATATGGCAAGGATTATATAATTGTTAACTATGTTGATTGGAGTTTTGATTCCATACAAGATGCCAATTGTGGTACCAAAACATATAATGGTCATGAAGGGACCGATTTCGTAATTGCTGGATTTGAGGAAATGGCAACAGGTGTAAACGTCAAAGCTGCTGCAGGAGGAGTTGTAACCTTTGTTCAGGATGGCTTATTTGACCAAGAGACAGGAGGTGATGTTTCAAAACTATTTGGTAACTATATATGCATCAAACATCCAAATTTATATTACAGTTATTACGCACACCTAAAATCAGGTTCTATCAAAGTCCAATCAGGCGACGAGGTTGTAGATGGACAAGTATTAGCTCAAGTGGGAAGCAGTGGCAATTCAACAGATCCTCACCTGCATTTTGAGTTGTGGTACGATAGTTTGCAACTGGTTGATCCCTTCGAGGGTGATTGCGGCAATCCTACCACCAATTGGATGAATCCAATCAATTACGATACAAGTTTTGCTATATGGAAATCAAGCCTTTCCGGACTCAACCCCAGCCTTAATGAGATGCGTTTTGGACTTTTGGACAGAACACAGATCCTGCTTGATATTGATGAATACACCACCTATTGGAATCTTCAATATGGATTAAGAAAAGGGGATGTGACTACCATAAAATGGCACAATGATTCGACAGATGTCTTTACATACGAGCTAACTTATGACAAAGACTATTGGTTCTATTATTTCAATTCTTATATTTTTCCAACAACTACAGGCTTGTGCGACAACTGTAAAGTGGAATATTATATGAACAATCAATTGATTGAAACGAAATTTTTTCAAACAGTAGTTTCAGTTGATTCTAAAGAACAAAACTTGAGTTTCAATCCACAAAGTTTGGAACAATTCCTAAATTCAAAAACTGATATTAAGGCCAATATCTATACTCGGTCGGGTCAAGGTTTAGGTTCTTGGAGGAGTCAAAATAACACTTTGACACCAGGGATTTATTTGGTTGAAATGATCAATAAAAACTCTGGAAAAAGAAAGGTTGGAAAATTGGTTATAAGATAAGATTTACGGCCTCCAACAAATAATAATTCCAACCGATGCATTTTCATCGTCAATCACATCTTGAAAAAGAGTCTTCAATCGAATGTTAAAATCAGGATCATCATCAATACCAATTTTAGAACCATTTTTGATGTTTATAAAAACAAGTGTATCATTAATCCAAGCCAAATCATTCATGGACTCTTCCAATGCATCGAGGTTTTGCCCAAAATATTCAGGCAATTTCAATTTCTTTTGGATCTTTTTATAGAAGGAAGCAATAGTTCCAAGTTTGTCACCGTCTAGTTTTACCATTAGGCAATCTTCTGGTGTTTCAATTTTATTATCATGAAATTCGTAAGTAGGCATCAGTTAAGGGCTTGAAATGTTTTGTAATGATCATGTGAATACCAAGCTTTTCCATCTGCACCAATTACTATGCGTTGCGGGCCTCTATTTTTTCCTTTAACCCAACGGTTTATGTCATACTCCTTAAATGGAGCGGATGCACGTGGTAGCTTATTCTCTCTGTTACTAAATCGCACATTTCCTTTATATCCCTTTCTGGTTGCACCATCATTTTGTTGTGCATATTCAAGCGTTTTGAATGCCTTTTCTGGGATATCTGCTGGTAATTTCTTGACTGTCGAACCTCTTGTATTTTGGGTTTGAGGATTGGATTTTGCGGTTGAAGTCTTTTGGGATTTGGTGTCAGCTTGTCGATTTTGACACCATCTGAGCGCAAGTAAGGCAACGATACCGATAGCCAATAGCATCAGTTTAAAATAGGCGGCTTGTTTTTTATCTGTAGTCATAGTGAAAGTATTGGCTAAGATACAGATTGAAGTATTAATTTCACAACATGAAAATTATTAAATTGAAAAATATTTTAAACGTCCCAATATTATTGTTAGCCCTTTTTATGCTCAATAAGCTTGAAGCACAAGAGGCAAGTCCAATATGGAAAGTGGATTCAGTTGATGTGAATGGTACGAGACTATTTGTTCAAGAAGCAGGAAATGGTGAAGCAATTCTATTTATTCACGGTGGGCCAGGTATGAGCCATGATTATTTTCTTCCACATATTTTACCACTTGCAAAACATTACAGGGTAATACTTTACGATCAAAGGGGAACAGGAAAATCTGACGTAATTACTGTAGATTCGAACTCAATGACAGTTAATCAGTTTGTTTTGGACTTAGAAGCAATTCGCAAGCATTTTAAACTCAAAAAAATGAATGTTGTAGGACATTCTTGGGGTGGCTTTTTGGCAGCGTCATATGGTATAAAATTCTCAAAACATCTCAATTCTCTAGTATTTATGGACAGTTCTCCTTTGAGCAGTCATTTGAGAGATGTGATGCTTGAAATAAATAAAAATTCAATGACGAGTGAGGATAAGCTATATATCCGTAAAATATTGAACTCACAGAATTACAAAAATGGTGAACTCAGTGCAATAGAGAAATTGTGGTGGGCTACTTTCAAACCCAGCTTTTACGACCCAAAGAAAGTATATAAGCTTGAATTTAATTTTAACTCGAATTACTTTTTCTCTCAAATTTTACTGACCAATATGTATAAAGAGATGCAAGCATTTGATTTGTATCCTAGGCTGAAAAAGATCAAATGTCCAATTTTAGTACTTCATGGTAAGTTCGATCCTATGCCAATAGAGGCTTCGGAAGCGATAAGAGATCACAATAAAAAAGGCAAAATAATTCTGCTTGAAAAAGCAGGTCATTTTCCTTTTGTGGAAGAACCGCAACAGACCTTCGATATCATGAGGGATTTTTATGACAGTTTATCCAAAAAGAAATAAAAGATATTTCGTGGGCTTCTACTTGATGTATGTATATTGATCCCCTATAACAAAATTCACGTATCAAAAATAAACATTTGGTTCGAGGTGTATAGATGATTGAATTAGAATAGAGAAGTTCATTTCATGAAATTATAAGACTGAATCAAAATCGTATAATTAAGTAATAAAAGCCTTTAAACAAAACTGCCTAACTACACTTCCTTGTTTAATTGCTGAAAAACATTCATCTTGTTGGATACATCAAACATCTAAGAACTATTGCCTGACAAAATATTTCTCATTTTATTAAGGTCTATGTTATTGACATTGTGCATTTTGCAAGGAACACCTTCTAATGCTCAAGTGGATACAATATCCAATGACCAAGATACCTTTTTCCTTTCATTCAAAAGAGGGCTTATTGGGAAATTAGGAAAATCAATCAGTATTAACAATTTTCCAGCGGATACTTTTATCAAAAACGACCAGCCTTACAGTCTTTTCAAAGGCAGCATAATAAAGAATATTTACGTTGAACAACTTTCATTAGGGGTTGCCTTGAATGATACAATTTGGAACATTAAAAATTTTACAACAAAATTTGCAGATAAACTTCATACCAAAACCAAAGAGAAAACCATAAGGAATAATCTGTTTTTTAAGGAAGGTGATGAGGTTTATCCATTTTTGATAGCTGACAATGAAAGACACCTTAGGGAGCAGGTATTTCTACAGGATGCAAGAATTGAAATCGTATTGAACGAGGATTGCAGCACAGTTGACGTGTATGTCATTACCAAAGATGTACTATCACTGGGAGGAGATTTTGAACTTTCCGATACCAAAAGTGGCAGACTAAAATTGCAAGACGATAATTTAAATGGAAATGGGAACAAGGTAAGTACCCAGATTTTTTATGACGACACTAGAGATCAAAAAGTAGGCTTCGGTGCAGATTTTACATTGCGAAATATCAAAGGAAGCTTGAACGATATTAATTTTGGAGTTCTAAGTTTTAGACCTGCTTTGAATGGTGGTAAAAAGGAAGAAATGTTTATATTTGCAAGCTTCAGCAAGCCATTGGTAAGCCCATATATGCCCTTTACCTATTCATTTATTATCCAACAACACACTACACGCAACCAATACCACACAGATTCATCTTATCAAACTCAGAATAGATACCAATATTGGAACCTTGATACTTGGGCCGCCTACAATGTAGGTTTATCAAAAAACATCAATAGAAATGATCCAAGAAACAGATCGAGAAATTATGTTGCAGCTAGAGTTTTCATGCAAAATTTTCAGCGTGTTCCATTGGATTTTGAATCGACATATTCATTGCAATTTGCTGATATTTCGGGCATTCTAAGCTCCTATACAATAGCCAGACAGGACTTTTACAAATCGCGATTTGTATATGGTTTTGGGAGAAATGAAGATATTCCTGAGGGCTATAATATTTCAATCATTACAGGCTACACAGACAAAGCGCAAAGAGTACGCGGCTATTTGGCATTCGAGGCCGAAAGAAGTCAATTTACAAAAACTGGCCATTTCTATAATGTTGGCCTTAAATTTTCAACTTTTCTCTACAAGAACAGAATCGAGGATATAATTTGCTTGGTCAATGTTGATTACTTTACAAAACTCAGCAAAGTAGCCAAAAACTGGAGCCAACGCACTTTCATCAATGCCAGTTTTGCCAGAATTTCAAAAACTGTATTGGCTGAGCCCTTGAATCTTTCAAGCAGCTTTGGACTTCAAGAGTTGGCCAACCCAAACTTTCAGGCTGATTTGAGGGCAACTGTAAGAGCAGAGATGGTTTTTTTCAACAATTGGTCATTGTATGGTTTTAAGTTTGCACCATTAATTTTAACAGGCTTTACGGCTTTGACACCCAGATTTCAGCCACTGGATAAAACTTTAGGATACTCGAGTTTTGGAGCTGGCGTTAGAAGTAGAAATGAAAACCTCGTGTTTGGCACCATGCAATTGAAAGGCTATTTTTTTCCAAGAATGAGTGTTGAGAACGTCAGATTTAAAATAGAATTCGTATCCAATTTGCGGTTCAGGTATTCCAGCCAATTGACAAAGCGACCTGACTTTATTATATTAAACTAATGAAAACTTAAATGATAATGTAAACCTTAAAAGAAAGTTTTCAATCCAAAATAGACACCAATTCTATTTCCCACAGCGCCAGGTGAATCCAAATAATTGAATCTACGGACAAGATCAAGTGAGAATAAATGCAGAATATTTTCAATGCCAACCCCTGCTTCAATAAAGGGATCTTTGTCAGCAGTGACAGGATTGATAGCCTTGTTGAATGCTCTGTTGGCAGGAGTCAAATCGCCCCAAAAAGCATTGAAGGTAAATCGCTCCCTCCAACCTAGTTTTTGAATTATTGGTATCAAATCAAATATTGTTCCACCAAGTGAGAGCCTAGATCTGTAACTGATGTATCTGTCAGCAGTGAATTCATAGGGAGTCATGGTATTGAATGCATTGCTTGACATGACGAATGCATCATTTCCATTGGGTATATGCAACAAAAGTGAAGGCAAAGTGCCAAATACTTGCCCTGCATCAAGAACCCAAAGATATCTGGTTTTGGGTGAAATTCTAGTTTTATGAGCAACAGTCAATTCATACTTGTTGTAATCAAATCCAGATATTTTGGTTTTCAAGCCTTGGGTAAATGTAAACGAAACTGTTGGATACTTACTAAAGATTGGTTCTCTTTGAAAAAACACAATTTTGGAAGTCTCTTGCCATGCAAATCTCAAGCCTAGTGTAGCTTCCGATGAATAAACAGTATGAATATTACGTATAATGCCTGGAGTTGAAATATCATTTTCATAAAAAGGGTTTTGAAAATAATATCTAAATGCAGGATCAATATTAAAAACTGAAAAGCCAGCATGAATAAAAAAATTTCCAGCAATCTGTCGATCCTGTGTCAAAGATAATTTTGAAATATTGGTACGAAAGAAAGGTACTTTTTTTCGTAAAAATGAATTCATAAGATTATCACTATCTAAATCATCATTCCAATCGGACAGTGCTTGTATGTCCCGACTTCCCAGTATTTCTGTTTTCAAATAAGGCTGAATGGAAGACAAATGTCTCAACCCGAGACTACCTTTCCATGCTTGATCACGGGTACCATAAGCTGCATGGCCAAAAACGCTGACTTTCCTGAAAAGTTGTTCTGTAGTACGGAATCCAAGTCTGTATCGGGTTCCTTCTATCCTATTGGTGCTTACCATTGCGCCAACTGGACCAAATCTAAACTTACGTGCAACCGTAAAGGTACCGTCGGCAATGGTGGACAAAGTTCTATCAAATATCTGTTGCTTTTTATCTTTACGGATATCATTGGCCATTCCATAAATGGCTTTTTCATGATCGGATAATCGGCCAGGTCTGTTTTGTTCCCAAAATGCCGCCGAAGAATCTGAATCAAAACTTGGTATATTTTGCACCATTCCACCAGCCGGAGGAACGCGGCCATTGGGATCGTTTATTCGAATATTATCATAAATTGAGCTTACCCTGGCAAGTAGCCTTTTACTTTTTGCGTTTGCAGGAATGGGAATTCCCATTAAGTCCAAGCCTGCCTCATATCTGAGAACCAAAGAACTTTCATGGACAGCAAACACATTTTTACCAGTTTCCATATCCAATACTGAAACAAAATCCTGGTGCAAATTCAAATTTTGTATGAAGTTAAGATTTGCAGTTTTACTCAAATTCAAATCTGCTGATACCAATGCGTAGGAACTATCTTCGACTGTCACGAATCCTGAGAAAACATTGCCACGCCATTGCTTTGGGATTGCTTGCAGCCTAATGTGATGATAGCTTGGACCGACAGTCACACTGTCAATAATGAAAAAATCATAGTATGTCAGTGCATTTGGAGCAAATGGACTTGCAAATGCCTTTCCAAACAACAACACCAAGGGATCATATAGATTTAGTAAGCCAGCATCCCAGCGTGCAAGCGGTTCCAAAATTTTATCAGTCAATAATCTTGTAGATTTAATTGCAATTATTTCTTCACTTTCGCCATATGGCCGGTTGGCAAGTGAGTAGGAAGATAGTTTTTCAGAATAATACCAGGGTATTTCACCTTGAATGGTATCTGATTCTATTTTATTCCTTTGAAACGCTCTTGTTCGTGATCCGAAAACTCCTTTATCTTTCAAAGCCAATTTTCCAGTGGCATCAAGTGCTAATTTAGGATCAAAGGCTGCTACTTCCGAACGAAGCCACCTTTTGGCGTTAATTTTTTTGAAACGGGAAGGATCATTTTCTTTGTTGCGCGCAAGCACTTTTTTCATAAACGTCTTACCAGGATCAGGATCTGAACTGATCAATACTTCTTGAATTGCTGAAACGCTTGGCTTCAATTTTATGATAAATTCTTGTGCAGACTTTTCAGATATGACAATAACCTGGTTATAATAACCGACATAACTGAATTGAAGTGAATCGCCTCTTTCAAAATTAAGTTTAAACCTAAATCTACCAGTTGAATCAGTCGAGCTACCCAGCATTTTTGATTTAACTGTTATGGTGACATATGAAAGCATTTCCCCGGTTTCAGCATCAGCGACTGAACCGAACAATGTCACAGTATTCTGCCCCTGAATACACATCGAGGCAAACAACAAATGCACAATAAACAACAAGCGTATCAATGGAACTCTCTTAGTTGCGGCAATCAATAAGTTCAATTTAAGTATAAATCAATAATATGCAAAAAATAAACCAATTTATATGTCTTATTTATAAATACTTGTATAAATATCAGGCCACAAGTTAAGGAATAAAGATCGAATGTAAAGGAATAAAGTCTCATCAATGAGCTAAAAACTCCAATTTAAAGACTTTCACCGAAGGACAGTAGATGCGCTACATTGATATATACTTAAACAAACTGACTTTGAAATAAATCCAAAAAAATACTACCCAACTCATTACAAATTGATGAACAGTTTCTTAACTCTGAGCTTTATAACTTAAGCAAAAATCTTCATGCAGGAATCCCGTCAAATCAGATTCCAAATTTTCTTATCATAAAATTTTTTCAAGACTTTAACATCAATCATAAATTCATGAATTTCACGTAATCACTTGAACTTGCTAAAATCATTATTGGTAATGGAAGAAAACAAACAAACCTTTCGTAAATTGCACTTGATTGGCGAATGTTGAGGTGTCAATTCTATCATTGCGTATTAAACATTTAAACGAAAATATCTAAGTCTATTTAATTGCAGCCACAAGAAGTTAGCGATTTCGACTTGTTTTGACCGAAGCTTTAATAAGTGCCAAACTGTCTGCCACCACAAAATCCCGATTATTGCCTACACACAAAGCTTCATTTAATCCCGACTCTTCAGGAAACCGCCAGTTTTTTATAGGTGCTATTAGCTGATGTCTTTCTTTTATGTTGGAGGAAGTGTCTCCAAAAATTGATCTGCGTTTTTTAAATGAAATTGCTGCTTCTCATCGGTCATTTTATCAAATGTCTTAACCAACATTCCCAATCTCGGATTTCTTAAAAAGAAATCTCTATGAACATGCATAAATCTCCAGAATAATCCATCCCATGTATTTTGCCAAGGCCCTTTCTTGTAATCACTCATTTTCATTAAATAATTGCTTCCGCTTATGTAAGGTTTGGTGGACATCAAACCTCCATCAGCATATTGACTCATACCATAAATATTAGGAACCATCACCCAGTCATAGGCGTCAACAAAGAGTTCCATAAACCAGCGGTAAACTTCATCTGGGTCAAATTCGCACAAAAGCATAAAGTTACCCAGTACCATCAAGCGTTCAATGTGGTGGCAGTATCCGGTTTCCAATACTTTTTTAATTGTACTGTCAATGGGTTCAATTCCTGTTGTTCCATTCCAAAATGAATCTGGAATTTTACGCGTAAATCCCCAGTAATTCTTTGTTCTTTCTTCATTGCCCTTCAGCTCATAAACCGCCCTGATAAATTCTCTCCAGCCAATAATTTGCCTGATAAAGCCTTCTAAAGAATTAATTGGAATTTCATGATTCCTTACATATTTTAGTGTCTCTTCAATGATAAAAACAGGTGTTAGCAAACCCACGTTGAGCATAGGTGTCAAAATACTATGATGCAATACAGTCTGATCTTTGACAATGGAATCTTCATAAGCTCCAAATGCAGAAAATCGTGTTTCAAAAAAATCATGCAACCACTTTTTGCTTTCTTCGAAGTTTGTTGGCAAGATAAAATCACCTATTACTTGGCCATAATTCTTGGAAAAATGTTTTTGTGTGTACTCGATTGCTTCTTGATAAAATTCATTGATCGACAATAATTCAAGGGTAGGAGGCAACTTTCCCTTAGGATACTTTAGTCGATTCTCATCATCGTAAGTCCATTTTCCGCCAAAGGGTTCTTGCTTAGAATCGATTAGAATATTATTCTTCTTTCTTTGATATTTGTAAAAATCGGTTTGAAACATGCGCTTCTTTCCTGAAAAAAACATTGCATTTTCATTGGATGAATTTAAGAATAAAGGCGAGTTGTGTTTTTTTGCCTCCATGTGGCATTCCTCTGTGGACCGACCAATCCTTTGTTCAAGCCAATAATCAATTGTATCAATATACTCAAAAGAACCAACTCCAATGGACCCTAAATGCGGAATTAGTTTTCTGATATCAGCCAATTCGTGGAATGAATCCACATAAACCACTTTTTTATTTAAGGAAAGAAGATGACTTTCATAAAATTTCATACTCGCCCGGTGAAAAGCGATTTTCTTTTTGTGAAAATTATATTGCTTAAAAAACAATTGTTCCTCCACGAGGTATATGCTATCACACGCATCAACCACAATATTTTGTTCAAATAATTGGTGTGGAAAAATAATTCCGGTAATCATGATGTTTTATTTTTAAACCCAAGATCCGTATTTGCAGATTTTGCCCTGTTCCTCAACAAAAATTTTCCATTTTGATGTAAATTACTTGGATGATTTTCTGGAAAAATCGAAGATTTCATCGATTCAGCTCTTAAGTCTGAAGTTGGTTTTATCCTACATTTTTCGCTGCAATATTTGACATCTTCCCAAACCTTTTCCCATTTCTTTCTCCAAGTGAAAGCGCGATTACACACCTTGCAAATCTTGACAGGCAAATCGGATTTTTTAATCTGTTTCATGAGTTTTTTACACTTTTACTTTTGGGCATGAACGTTTTGCTCGGATTTACATGCTTTTTTAAGATTCTGCCTCCTTCCTTTTTTACTGCTGCTGATTTCCGAAAGCTCCACACCACTTCACTGGCAGTCTTCCGGGTGGCTTCTATATCAACAATTGGGAAAGGATAATTTATCCCAATGACTGCTTTGTATAAATTTTGTTCCAAAATTGTCATTTTCCATGGTTCGTGAATCTGAGAAGCAGGGACATCTTTCAATTCTGGGAGCCATGTCTTGATAAAAACACCTTCTTCATCGTGCTGCTGTGAATTTTTGACTGGGTTATATATTCGAATGGTATTGATACCAGTGACACCGGATTGCATTTGCAGTTGGGGGTAATGGATACCTGGTTCATAATCTAAAAATTGCCTGGCCAAAAAATGCAATTCACGCCAATCTTGCCACAGATTAAAAACAAAAAAAGAAACAACCATAGCGCGCATTCTAAAATTTATATACCCTGTATGCTTTAAACACCTCATGCAAGCATCTATAAGTGGTACACCTGTTTTTCCTTCTTGCCAAGCCGAGATATAGACTTCGTTTTTAAGTTTTATTACAGCGTCATAAGCCTTGTTTACATTTTCAAATTCCATACTGCACTCGTCTTCAAATTTTTGCATGAAATGGCAGTGCCAATGCAAGCGTGATACGAAGTTGGACAGCGCTCTTTTGTTGTAAGATGATGGATAATGTTGCATGGTGTACTGGTATACCATGCGCATGCTTATATTTCCGTAACTTAGATAAGGTGAAATTCTACTGCATCCTTTGCGACTCAATGCTGGTTTTGAAATATGTTTGGAATAATTTACATATCGCTCCTTCAAAAAACTTTGTAAGTATTTCCAAGCAAAAGACTCCCCTCCTGGCTGAAAATTAGTATTCCCAGATCTTATTTCAGTATCAAGTTCAGGACCTTTTGTCGCTTCATAAAAATCAGAATCAAGGGATAACAAATGCCAATTTTGATCATCCACCAACTTTGCTGACTCTTGCATTTTTTGTTTCCAGCGGGTCTCCCAATCTTTCCTTGATTTGAGCCGTCTGATCACACCATTGTGTTGATACTCCCTCCATTTTATTTTATGATCCAAGCAGAATTGCTTAACAGCTAAATCTCGGTCAAAGCTTATTTTGTTTCCAATTTCCTGATGCGAAAAAATATTTTTAATGTGGTACACTTCATTAAGTTTTTCGAAAACTGAAATCGCCTCAGCTTGAAATATATACACCTGCGCATTAAATTTAATCAGTTTTGATTGCATTTCCTGCAAGGCTTGGTACACAAAACGCCAATGCCGAACATCGCTGTCCGGGTAGTTCATTATGGAAGGTTCAAAGCAATAGATAAGCAGAATAGGTAGATCTTGCTTCTGTGCAAAGTATAGAGGTTCATGATCAATAAAGCGCAAGTCTCTTTTGAACCACACAATGGCAATATCCTGCTTAGCTATATTTTGCAAGAGGGCATTTTTGATTGAATTTTAATTTTATGGTTTGGCGTATGGGAGCCGTCCAATTGATTTGGGAACAAAATAAGCATCAAGTCCTTGGCTGATCAGTATATCTGCTTCGGATAAGGCAACAAATCCGTCTTCACCAACAAGTGATGCCTCTATATCGACATGCATTATACTTCCAATAATCAGTATGGTACCATTCAGAGGAATCGGAATACTTTGTTCATATTTCATTGCAATCTTTACCACTGCTTCTGATACAAATGGAGGAAAAAAAGGCGGATGATACGCTTCAATAAAACCAACTTTTTCAAACTCTGAAACACCAATACCATACCTGGCTGATGTTTGATGAGCCATTATAAAATGTGAAGACTGCACATAGTTCAATGTATACTCCTTGGTATCCAGAATATTTTGCAAGGTGTCTCTAGGAACACTGTCTGGCCTACTTATCAATCCAAACAATGCAGGATTCGCTCCCAAATGTATGAGAGAATTAAAAATTGAAAGATTGTTATTACCTTTTAATGACTTGGTTCCAACCAATACGGCCTGACGAAAACCAGCCAATGAATTAACAAAGGCAGTTCTATAATGCTGTTCTAATTGTTCAATACTGTCTTTTCCTAAAATCACACCTTCAATTTATTGATAAAAAAAATTAATCAAGTTTAACTCTGCCTGAACTATTTACCAAATGATTCAAGGAAACACACTCAGCGGAATCGGATATCTTTTTCTTGAATCAATATGCTGTGTATTTCTGAGTCTTTTAGCACAACATTGTTTTGCAAGTTAATTCTTAAAACTCATGAGTTGTAAAATTTCAAAACCATTTCAAAAAGTTATTTTGCAATAGCAACTGGTAAATACAACCGTTCAAAATCTGCTCAAGATTTTCATTTTAATCTAACGCTTACTTATTTTATTCAATGAAATAGTCTTCTGAAGACTGCACTTGAACCTGGATATATCAGAGTTTCTCTTTTGGGCATGTTTTTGACTAACGCCACTGTTTACTCTCTTCCTCCACAAATTAAAGCTACTCCGCTTTAACTCTCTGCGCATAAGTGCAATAACATTTGCTTCCGAGAAGCCAAATTGTATTGCTATGGCTTCAAATGGTGTTCTATCTTCCCATGCCATTTCGATAATCCTGTCAATGTCGATTTGTTCCATAAGTAATATTTTAGAAGGAAATACGCTTCCAATTGATGCTAACTGCTGAGCCCTCAGCTATCATTACTGAATGAGCTCTTTGATCACTTAAAAAGGAAAAATCATCCCCATACATGGATCCAAAATCACAGTCAATCGTGTAATCCAATACTTTATTGACCTGCCACCTCGAATGGTTCACTCTGTATTCTTGCGAAAGATTTTCATTGATTTTTGTATATCCATAATAGTGCTCATAAATGAATTCCTCAACACTGTCGGGCAACATTTCTTCATTTTCCCTTTGAGCATTTAACCCAATATGATTCCACCTATTGCATATTTTCCATTCATACTTTACACTCTTTAGAGAGTCACCACTGACTATTGAGCTTTTGGTAGGTATGGTTATGTAATGTTCTTTGTAGAGTTTGTTAGCAAGCCATGCTACTGATTTGTATGGCACCGTTTCATTGACAAATACCACCCCTCTTTTTATGCTTTCTCCTTCAACTCTCTTTACATAAAAGCGCAGATTAATTTCTTCAAATGTTCCTAAAAACGGGATCGGTATCTTGAAAAGGCTGGTATGCTTGAACATGAAACCCACGAGACTCACATAAGCCTTGTTGTTGTGAAAATCCAACTCAACTCCATGAGGCAGATAAGGCGTTAACAGCTCTGGGCTGACTTCATAATTTGCCATGATCAAGTTTTCCCAATCAGCAGTTAGAAAAGTTTCTGTCATCTTAATCCTGAAAATTTATTTTACCATCATCCATTGAGTTGCTTAGCATTTTGATATTTTCCATTTCAATTATTTTTAGATCAAACCAATTTCTGTTCGTAGCTTTTTACACACCCACCAAGAGAATAGTCTAAAAGTCACCAATAGACATTTTAACCTTATCTAATATTCATAAAATGATAAACTCGGTTTATGTTTGCCATAAGTATGCACGATTCAGCAATATAATAAACAATAAAATGGTTAAAATGATTTGCAAAAGGACGATAAAAATTTCAATTGCTTTCTGGACTTAATTTCTCTTAATCCGTACCATCTGGTTGACAACATGGTTTCAATGAAATATTCTTGCTACTGCAAATATTGGTAGCCTTCATACTAAAAGACTGATCTCCAATGGTTCAGGCAACTAATAAATAAAAAAAATCTTGGGGGCCTAGGACCCCAAGATTTTATATTATGGTTTAAAACTAATTTAAAATTGAGCAAAAATGGTCGGCGTTACATTTTATAATCCTTCCTTTATAGTTTGATTATATTGATCAACGCTTCGGTTTTCTGTTTGGTTTTAATGAGCAAATAGTAACTTCCTGCACTCAAATTTAGCAAATCCAACTCTGTGTTACGCGCAGCTTTTTTCATGAAAACAATTTTTCCATTTGTGTCATAAATAAGATATTGGAACTCATCTTTTGTTGAAGACAAATGATTTGATTTGATGGTAATCACGTCCTTTGTTGGGTTTGGCAGGACAGTCCACTCACCAGAATTCCAATCTGTGACCGATACTTTGATGTAGTTATATGGAGGAGTAAATGCTGCAAAGCCATTGCTATAGGTCACAAAACAGGTGTAAGCACCCGTAAGTGTTGGCAGGTAAGTGCTGTCTTTAGCACCTGATATTAGTACACCGTTATAGTACCACTGATAGCTTACAGAATTATTGATGTTGTCCAAGCCCAAAACGGGATTAGGAAGCGATGGCAAAATAAACGGAAGTGCTGTACTATCTAGTTCCACCAAAAAATTATCAACTCCGATACATCCATTAGCATCAGTAGTAGTGACCGAATAATTTCCAACATTGTTGATGGAAATTTCTGAACCTAAACTTCCATCATTCCACAAATAGGAACTGAATATCAATGTCAAATTCATTATCAGATCCTCTCCTGGCGTCAACAATCCTGCTGCAATTTCGGTAGGTGCCACTGTAAAATTATTCAGGTAGATGGTGTCGTTCAAAGAACAGAGCTTATTGGTGGTGGCAGTTAGAATGAAGGTACAAGGTCCAAATACATTAATCTGAAATTGATTGCCAATGTCCGTGTTACTGCAACCTGCATTCACAGTGTAATTGTAATCTGATGGTAATTGAACAGTTGTATAAAATGACCCTGGACAAACTGTAGCAAACTCAGGTCCTAAATCAATTACAGGTAACAAGTTTATCAAAATGTTGATCTGAACGGTATCACTATTTCCGGAAACATCGGTGACTGAAACGGTGTATTTACCTGAAGTACTTGGTGAAAAATTGATATCTGCAGTGTTGCCAATAATGATTCCATTGGGATCCGTCCACAAATAGATATCACCTCCAGTTGCTGTTAAAGTAACAGATTCGCCATCGCAAATAGTCTGATTTGGACTTGCGGTTATGACCAAAGGAATCTTATTGCCTTGAATAATCCATTGAATTGAATTTTTTATGAGCAAAGCACCGTTTAAAAATTTGGTGTCGCCATCAGGTTTAGCTGGGATAGGAGAGCCAAAAATCACATTGGTTGACCAAATAGCTCCCTCAGCCTGAGCTGTGTTTCTGATCTTGAGTTGCGAATTGGTACTCATTATTCCCGTATTGAGAAGAGACATTTCTTTCAATCCATTAAAACTTGCATTCGTTCCCCAATTACGGAACACCCAATAATGTGGAGAAATTCCTATAGCACTTGAAGGAATTGTATCTGGTCCATGCTTGATTCGATAGAGTACAACTTCACCGCCAGGTGTGATAGGAGCAGCAGAAGTAGCAAAAACGAGTTCAGATTTGGTATTAACCATTGGATAGGTTCCTACAGTCGATATCGTCAAGCGATCACTGGTACCAGGACCAATTGCGGCGGTGGATTTGATAAATGGCGAATCACCATTCGTGGCATGGTTTGTACCTGATTTGTCATAAATTCTAGCAGGATTTTTTTCATTGAATTGATAATACATCACTATATCAGAATCCAAAACATCGGGTATCAAGTGCATCTGTTCTCTAATTTCATTTTGGGACAATGCACGCTTGAAAATTTTAAATTCATCCATTGAACCATTAAAAGTCCCACCTTGACCTGGCACGCCGTTCCCTATAACAAAAGGTGTTTTATCCAGATCAATGATATAATTTCCCGGTCGAGTCCAAGCTTTTCCATCCATATAAACTGTTGCCAATGTAGGCTCAATGGTGAGGGCTACATGGGTCCACACATTAATTGGCACTTCATGCGCAGTGGTTAACCAATATGGAACATCCTTCCAGCTGAAAGTTAAATTGGTAGTTGGCACATACCCTTGAAATGCAAAACCAAATCCCAATTGTGATTCACTGCCCCAGTTGCTAATCAATTGGGTGAACCATTGTTGTTGGTCGCTTATTTTAATCCAAGTCATAATTGTTAAGCCCTTGGCATCTTGCAATCGAGGATTAACAGGAATACTTGCAACTTTATTGGTGCCATTCATGGATAACGCTCTGCCTGGGCGTGGCTCCAATCCGCATTCTCCTGATTCAATTTTGACCATTTTGGCGATAGTGCGTGTATTTGAACCACTGGCATTACTGACTGTCAGTGTAACGTCATAGTCTCCAACCGCTGCATAAGCCACCTTAGGATTTCTAACATTAGTCGAACTGACATATATGGCACCTGGAAAACTCCATTCCCAGGCCTGGCTGCCGTCATAAGGCAAAACTGAGTAATCGTCAAAATAAAAGGTATCGCGTTCGCAAGCTGACAGTCTCTTATCGACAGATGGCTGTGCCATAGGCATAGACGGATTCACAAATCCGACTTCCCAAATTCCATTTCCAGCGGCTGATCGCATCTTCTGATCTCTGTAAAATGGTCTCAATTGTCTGCAATAGTGGTTAAAAGGCAGATTGTCATTGTACAACTGCCACTCATTCATTGACTTGTCTCTGTAATAGATTCGGCCATTATCACCTGCTATGTAAACACCTCCATTGGTACCGAGTTGATGCGAAATACTCAATAAACGAACACCATTCAGCTTGGGAGTTGTCCAGTTGATCCATGAAATCCCTCCATCGGCAGTATGAAATACCTTTCCTCCATCGGAGCCTGTCAGCAATGCAGCCCACAATTCTTTGTCATTTAAGCCTCCTACTGAGATGTCCATGACTCGTCTTTGTCCAGCAGATACTGGCAAATTGGTCAATAACTGCCAAGTCTTTCCACCATCAATGGACTTTCGTATTCTTCCATCACCAGGGTTGTTGGACCGTTGTGAAAAATAAATCACATCTGAATTGGAACGGCATACTTCAATGTGTTGCACGCTCGCGTCTTGATCAGGACTTGTAAATATATTGGCAAATGATACACCGTTGTTTTCAGTTCTGTAAAGTGAAGCACCGTTGCCCAAGTAAAAGGTATTCCAACATCTCGGATCCCATTCCAGTTCACTGTATTCCATATTGAAATAACTCTCATTCGGCCACAAGCTCATAGGCTGATTCAAAACCTTCCCTTCCTTGGTATCAGGCACGATGTAACTTCCAATATCAGAAAAATAAGTCTGCTTATTATTGATTGGATTGACATAGCCAGTTGGTGATTCTGCTCCGCCCATTCTCAAATAGGTTTGGGGACCATAATTTTCATGCCACACGGTATTTCCATTATGATATCTTCCACCCACCAATATGTCTTCATTCCAACCACTGCCAAAACCCCACATATCAGTTGAAGTAATTCCAAAAGTTCGATAGCTGTAGTTTTTATCAAAGAAATCATTGGAATAATTCATTCCACCATCAGTGGAGATATAGACGTCGTTACCAATGGCTTTCATCTCTTGAATATCAGGATGAAGATTCCACTTGCCACCATAACCTCCTAAGTTGCTAAAATTCAATCCTCCATCGGTACTTTTATAAGCGCTGGCAGTACCTACTATTAACCAATTGGCATTCAAAGGTGAAGCAACAATATCTAAATCATAAAATCCTTGCCAGTTATCCATTTCAAGCGCAGTTGTTTCGCCTTGAGCGGTTACGGTCCAATTATTTCCTTGATTATCTGTTTTCATGATTCGAGGCCTATCACTTGTCAATAATACTGCATAAACTCGGTCAGGAGCTGCTGGTGTAACTGCCAACCTGCCAACTCCATTGGTTAATCCAGTGGGCCACCCCGAAGTTTTGGCTTGAAATGTTAAGCCGCCATCACCTGAGCGCCATACTTCATAAAATGTCCCTGAATTATTCTTGCGAAGCACATAAACAATCAAGCTATTATTGGGATGGTATTCTAGATCAAGGCACTCATTGCTAATGATATTGGTCCAGTTTGTACCACCATCTACTGTGCGCCATAAACCTTTGGAAGTTGCAATCATCACTGTATTAGGATTAGAGGCATTGTAACCTATGTCCGTAACCCACATTCCAGAGTTTGTCAAAACGGTAGAAAATGTAGTTCCACCATCTACAGTTTTTCGGACGCCACCGTTTACTCCGATCAACATGGTATTTGGATCGGCTGGATGTACGGCCAATGCTTCGGACCCAAGGTCATATCCCGCAGCTTTCAATTCCCAGTTTTTACCTTTGTCATCGGTTCTGAATAATGAACCTGTTTCGGTGATACAATACAAAACTGAAGGATTGGAACTCGAAACATCAAATGCATATATATTTGATTGCCACGGACAGAATGTGTCCAAAGCATTATCATTACCTATCCATTGTGTTGAACGTGGACCTATATCTTTCCAATCATTCGCACTTTTGTTGTTGACATGAAATTGCTCACCAGAAGTTCGCAGTGTCTCCCACTTTTGAGCAGACCAATCCTCAATCTTTCCTGATTCGGAAATGTAAGGTTGAACCCATTTTCTCCATCTTCGATAGTAGCGCACGTAGTGATCCTTCTTGTATGGATGTGAATTATAATAATCAGTGTATGCCTGATCAACTTCAAAAACGTTGATGGGATCCATGTACAATTTGTTTGCCCATTCCGGCATATCAACGGAAGGTGCTGGCTTTTGTAAATCAAACATCGGATTGTTTTGTGCCATAAGCAAAAAATTGCTCAAGCAGTAAAAGACTAGGAGAATGATACTTTTTTTCATAAAATAGCTTGTTGATTTTATCTATTAGTAAAGATAATTCCAGACCAACCACATTTCATAAATATAATATAATTAAATATTAAAATTATAAATTCGTTCTCCTTTATAAATGCTGCGTTACGGTATTAATCAAGCAAGCCAATGTGAAACAATGCGTCACCTTCAATGACGACTGACACATTATTGTGACCGAGTATAATGCCAGTTTTATCTGATTTTATAGGCAATGAATGTTGCCCCATTGCATCGTTGATATATCCTAGAATATCACCAATTTGCACATGTTGACCAGATGACCTCACCCATAAAAACAAACCTGAACGCGATGCGCGGATCCATCCTGATTCCTTAACTGTCAAGCGCTTTGTGCCTTGGTGAACATTTCCTGATTTCATCCCAAAATGGGATAAAATATTAGCAATCCCTTTGAGCCCAACATCAATTGAAGCTTGATCATACCTTAATGACTCACCCCCCTCAAATACGATAATACTTTTCCCTCGATCTGAGGCAGTTTTTCGAAAAGACTTGGGTATCATCTTTGAATGGATATTTATTTCTGCACCAAATGCCTCAACAAGACGATCATTTTCAAACAATCCATCTTGGTAGCGGACTTGTGGATAATTGTATCTGGTCGCGCCTCCCGTATGAAAATCAATTCCATAGTCTATAATTGGTATTACATTGGCAGTGATTTCATGCGCTACCCTAGACGCCAAAGACCCAGTCTTTGAACCAGGGAAGCTTCGATTGATATCTTTCCCATCTGGCACATCCCGATTAAAATTGATAAAGCCAAAAACATTGATAATGGGAATCAGAATAACTGAACCAATTTGCAAATCATGAAATAAGCCGTCAATTACAGCCCGACGCAATAATTCAATGCCATTCACTTCATCACCATGCATCCCCGCTGTAAGCAACAATACTGGACCATCCGACTTGGCTCTGTATACATGCGCCTGTATGTCCAAATGATTACCAGATGGCAACAAACCAATAGACTTCTTTACTAAGCAGTATTCACCTGCCTCTACAAACTGACCAAACAAATTCAAGGTTTTTGTCATAATCAATTGATTGAACCTTGTAAGATAAAGCTTTCCATATAATCTATAATGCTCCCTGCAACATCAATTTGGGTTGTGTTTTCTATACCCTCAAGCCCCGGACTGGCGTTGATTTCCAAAATCAATGGGCCTTTTTTGGATTCAATTATATCAACTCCTGCCACCTTCAAACCCAAACTATTTACTGCAGATACTGCCATTTCAATAGTTTTTGGATCCAGATTGCAAGTGGATGCAGTTCCACCCATGTGCAGGTTTGATCGAAAATCTCCCATGGCAGCCTTTCTTTTCATACTTGCCACAACTTTTCCATCCACTATAAAAATACGAATATCTTCTCCATTGCATTCTCCAATAAATTCTTGAATCATAAAACGGGTACCAGTACGGAAGTAATGCCAAGCAAGTTCATTCAATTCCTCATAATTTTGAATCAAAGCAACACCTTCTCCATGGGTAGAAGTAAGCGTTTTAATGACAATGGGGTACCCACCAAACACCTTAGCAATATCTTCAAATTGTGAATTGGGAGTTGGGTAGAAACTGCGGGGAACTGGAAATCCTAAAGCGGATAGGTATTGAAGGGTAATCAATTTGTCACGACTGTGAAGCAATGCTTCGGATGAAGTTGTAGTAAAGATGTTCATTCCTTCAAATTGCCTAATAACTGCTGCTCCCTGATAGGTGATGGTATTGCCAATCCTCGGCAAAATCCCATCTAATCTATCCAAAGGTGCTCCATCATACCATAACTTATATGTTGGATCACCAGTTATCAAATCAAACTTGGTAACATCCAAAACCCGAATTTCATGCCCTCTATCTACAGCAGTGTGAAGTAATCGCTGAGTTGAGTACAACTGTTCTCCTCTTGAAAGTATTGCTATTTGCATACAGGTATGGCTAGTTGCGCGGAGGCAAATATCCAAACATCTTGCTGTAGCCAAGCATTTGAATGGTAAAATCTTTTGGGTATCTAACTTCTACATCAATGGCTTTACCCTTTTTATCATAAACTAAGTTATATTCGGGTTGAATGAAACCTGAATAAGGAGGAATATTTAATTTAGAGGCTCGATCCTTTACTTCTGCCAGCAATCTCTGATCAACTATGACTCCATAATTTTCAATCAAGTTCCTAGCTGCTGTGTAGTCACCTTGACTTTTAATTCTTTGAATTTCACGCAATAAATTACCGAAAATAGCCCTCAACTTGGTGTAGTCATTGATCTGAAAATATGTTTTCCCCAGACGTGAAATTTTACTGATTACATTTTCCTTTTTGCCTTGTTCAAAAGCCCAAGCTGCAATCATTTGCCGGTTCCGCATGTGCGATTCTTCTATATTTCTGCCAGGCTCCATTCTGCGCAATTGCTTCAACAAACCATTGCTGATATAATTATCATAAGCAGCTTTTCCTGCATCCGTTGAGGGAAGCAATTTCAATTCTACCAATTTTGGATCAATGACATAATAGAGCGCAACAATATCAGCGCGAGCTTCTTCAATGGCAGAGGAATAATTTTTTAAAGTTGACGCTGGATCTTTAATATTAGGTTCTAATTTCCCGCTGGCATGTCCTATTACTTCATGCAAAGCAGTCATCATCTTATCCGCCAACGATCCGTATTTCAAGTGACGACTGATATCCTCAGCTGTGCTTGCAAATTCATCATAAACGCCTGATCCTAAAGCAAATCCAATGGCATTGGAAATATTCCCCAAGCTTACAGACTTTGATCCATGCTTTTCCTTGATCCAGTCTGCGTTGGGCAGATTAACGCCTATGGATGAAAGTGGTGCAGCATCTCCAGACTCACCAGCAACATTAACTACTTTATAGCTAACTCCCGTGACATTTTTTTTCTTATGCTGTGACAATATAGGTGAATTATCTTCAAACCATTGCGCATGATCCGATAAGGCTTTCATCCTGGCAGATGATTCAAAATCCGTAATTTGCACGATACTTTCGTAGCTGCCCTTCATACCTTTTGGATCATTGTAAACTTCAACAAAACCATGAATAAAATCTACGTCACCTGACTTATTTTCAACCCAAGCAATGTTGAATTCATCCCATTTCTTAAGATCACCAGTTTTGTAATATTCGATTAAAAGTTGAATAGATTTAGCTTGTTCTGGGTTTTCTGCAACCTCCACTGCCATTTCAAGCCAATAAATAATTTTCTTGATCGCTGCTCCATACATGCCATTCAAACGCCACACCTTTTCCTCTATCTTACCATCATCACCCAATACCAACTTGCTGTTTAATCCATAAGATAGCAATGTGTCAATAGTAGCAGCTTTCAGATCATTGTAGAAAGCCTCTACTTCTATGTCAGTAAGTCCTATGTCATAAAAATTCACGGCTGAAGCGCTCACTATGTCTTTCGTCGGGTCCAAACTAACTTTCTTCGAATCAATTTTAGGATCGAACATGCATTGGATTATCATATCGTCCAATTCAGTTCCAGAATCTACCATCAAATCCTTAAAATAACTTTGCGTGAATCTTGGCAAAATTTTCTCAGAACTGTAATGATGATGAATACCATTGGCGAACCACACTTGCTTGGTGTAATCAACAAAATTTCGCCAATCCGGATTGTTTCGGTCACCTGAATACTTATCCACTATCTTATTCAAAGCATGTCGAATTGATAGATTGTGCCTATAATTCTGATCCCAAATAATATCTCTTCCCGCTAAACCAGCTTGTACAAGATAATAGACTAGCAGCCTTTGCTTAGGGGCAAGTTGTTCGAAACCAGGTACACGGTATCTCAATATCTGTATATCAGCAAATGACTCAGTTTTCCATTGAAATAAGGAATCAGGGATAGCTGCCTCACCTTTAAGCCCATTGGTTTCTTCTATTTTTGCTTTGCATGATAGTATCATTGTGCCTAGCAGTAGGAGTAATGTCAGCTGTGTAAATTTCATAGTTTTGAATATTACTTATTTTCCTTGGGAAAAACTTTAATCAAATCGAGATCAAAAACCAAATAGGAATTAGCTGGAATAAGCACTTTGCCGCCTGGGCCTTTAACAGTTCGATCCCCATAACCAAGATATGGCGGAATAATGAAGGTCCCACTTCCGCCCGTACTCAACATCGTAACGGCCTCATTGAACCCGGGAATCATACTCCCAATTTTAAACTTGAGTGGCTCTCCCAGCAAAGTGGATGAATCAAAAACTGAATCATTGAGGAATCGACCCGTATAATTAACGAGCACAACATCACCTTCCTTCGGATTCAAACCTTTGCCAAGTGTTTTCATGCTATATCGCATTCCATTCTTACTTGTTTGGACTATTTCGGCATTTTTGATTTTAAAATATGGATTGCTCTTTGCAACTAATGTGTCAAATTGAGCGCGAACCAAAGCATCTTTGGGGTCAATTTTATTTTCAGTGGCAGTTGTAGTTTCCTTCTGTTTACAAGAAATTACAAACAGCATAACCAAAAATAATTGAGGTATTAAGTATTTCATATTGAGGCAAAGATAAAAACCTCAGGCATATTGCTGCCTTAAAAATATACGAGATGTAAAAAAATTACAAAGTCCAATTCTATGAAAAATTAAAACTCGACTTTAGTTTCTTTAAGCTCTCCCTTTCGCAAATACTGCAAGGAAGTTGTATCTCCTTTTTTGTGCTTTGCCAAACCATCCATATAATCATAAATATCTTTTATGTCCAAATCTCCCATTTTGATGATGATATCACCTCCTTCAAGACCTGCCTTTGACGCTGGTTTTCCGGCGGTTACTCCGTCTATGCGCATACCTTTGTCTGTGTAACTGTAGTCTGGAAGGACACCCAATGTCACTTTGAAAGCCACTGCTTCTCTTTCCTTGGTTGCGACAGGCGTAAAAACCAATTTTGGCTCAGATGCTAGTTGATCAATGAGGCTCGAAATATATTTCAAAACATCGCGCTCACCTTGAAGATTGATTTTATCAACGTCATCACTTGGCTTGTGGTAGTCACTGTGTGAACCCGTAAAAAAGTGCAAAACGGGAAGGTTTTTTAAATAAAATGAAGTGTGATCACTTGGACCAACACCTGAAGAATCAATAACTATTCGAAAACCTCCATTATCCTTAGCCAATAAAGGTGCAAATGAAGGACTAGTGCCCACACCGTACACCATCAAGTGTCGATCCTCATCTAAACGGCCAACCATATCCATATTGAGCATAAAATCAACCTTTTCAAAATCTAGGATCGTATTGTTCGTAAAATACTTAGACCCAATAAGCCCAGCCTCTTCGGCAGAAAAGCAAATAAAAAGAAAGTTGTATTTTTCGGTTATGCCATTCTGTGAATAATATCTTGCAAATTCTATAACTCCAGCTACTCCTGATGCGTTGTCATCTGCGCCATTGTGTATTTTGCCTTTGGGATTGGGATCCAAACTGGAACCACGTCCATCTGTACCCAAATGATCATAATGCGCACCTATGATGATGGTATTGGGCATCCCATTGTTTAAAAATCCTATCACATTAGAACCTCTATTTTCCTCAGCTCCACCTAGATCGGCTTCATGGGGATTTTTGGGAGTTTTATAGGTAAATTCTTGTAAATATCCTTTGGAACCTTTTGGCTCAATGCCCAATGATTGAAATTCCTTGATGATGTATTTCTGAGCGAGTTTCTCACCTTTGGAACCGGGTGCTCTGCCTTTTAACTTATCAGATGCCAAATAGGAAATATGCGTTTTAATTGTTTCAGTATTAAAATAATCTTGTCCAAACACTGAAACAGAACAAAATAAAAGCAAAAGGGATAAATATTTCATGATTTAGTCTTTCCAGTCGGCAATGAATAAATTGGTGTCTCTGGTTCCACCGTTGTTTCTGTTTGAAGAGAACACAAGGTGCTTACCATTTGGTGAAAACATAGGAAAAGCGTTGAAAACACTTTCAGTTGTTATTTGCTGTAAATCTGAACCATCCTCATTGATCATATACAGATTGAAATCCCAACCTTTCTGGGATGCATGGTTGGAAGAAAACACAATTTTATTCCCTGAAGGATGGTAGTATGGTGCCCAGTTGGCTTTACCAAGCTTTGTTATTTGCTTTAGACCTGAGCCATCCACATTGCTAGTATATATTTCCATGTTGGTTGGGGCGACCATGTTTTTTGCGAGATACTCTTTATACTCTTTAACCTCAGCTTCTTCAGTAGGACGTGATGCTCGAAAAACTAACTTCTTGCTATCAGGACTGAAGAAAGCACCTCCGTCATAACCAAGTCCAAATGTAACTTGCTTTACATTACTTCCATCAATATTCATGGTATATAAATCCAAGTCACCATTACGTGTTGATGTAAAAACGATCATTTTGCCATCAGGTGATACAGTTGCTTCCGCATCATAACCAGGCTGATTGGTTAATTGTTTGATGATTTTACCTTTGGGATTGGCAACATAAATATCAAAATCAGCATAAATAGCCCATAAATACTTTGCCCCTCTAGGAACTGGCGGTGGGCAACCCGCATCGCCTGCGTGTGTGGATGCGTACAAGATATCCTTGCCATTTGGCATAAAATAAGAGCAAGTAGTTCTTCCTTTGCCAGTGCTCATCATTGAAGGAAGATAAGTAGCGTTATTTGCAGCTTTCTTAATATCAATTTTATAAATTTGGTCACACTCCACGCCCCATTTGGGATTTGTAATTTGACAACTCAAATACTTGCTATTGGGACTGAAATATGCCTCCGCGTTGTCTCCACCAAATGTTAATTGACGAATATTGGTCAAATGTTTACTCTCTTGAGCCGTGACCGAACAAACTAAGATACAAGACATAATAGTTAGACCGAGGACCAATAATTTTTTCATGACACAAAAGTACAAAACTTATTAGTTTTGGTTAAATACCTGATGTCACGCTTGTGTCAATTGTTCTTATCATCTTTGTTGCAAAATCTTGTTTGAATGTTAAAGATCGAAGTAAGTCACCTCAAACTTTATGGCTATCATGGCTATTATGTCGAGGAACGAATATTGGGAACGTGGTACGAATATTCTGTCTTTTATGAAGGGAATATTGACTCTGACTATTTGATGGATTCGTTGGATCGTACCTTCAATTACGAATCTATTGTTTCAGTATGTCGAGAAGTGAATGGGTCCTCCGCGTCACTGATTGAAACATTGGCAATTGAAATAGCAAACAGATTGATGGCAATAGCCAAAATCGGAAAAATAACTGTACAAGTTACCAAATTCAACCCAGCTTTTGGCAGTGTAAATGCGAATGTCCGTTGCAGCTTCAGCGTATGCAAATAATGAATGATTTGATAATTATTTGCTTTTCAAATACAGCCAAACATAAAAATTACACGTAAGTAGATGTAATATAACCTATTACAGCATTTTATGCCAAGAAGTAGATTTATTTCACTTGCTTTAAAAAATGCATTAGTTTACATGCTATTGATTGTGGTATCATCTTTTTTGATAGGCTACATTTTGTATTCCAAAAGTGGAACAATAATTAAAGGCCTCTCACAACAAGAATTAAAAAACAGTGTCAATATTGGAGATGTAAAATTTGGAAGTTTTATCCAAAACATCAAGCAAGACATTTCTTTTTTAAGCTCCAATCCTTACCTGATGGATTATGTCTCACATCAGAATTCTGTTGATAATCTTTCCCAAAAAGAAAAAATCAACAAAGAATACTTTGCATTTCTGAGTAAAAAACCTGACTATTTTCAGCTCAGGTTTATTTCCATAAAGGGAAATGGCAAAGAAGTAATAAGAGTTGAACGCAGTGACAATCAATTAAAAATTGTAACAGAGGATCAACTTCAAAATAAGGGAGATAGAGATTACTATCGCGAAACAATTAAAATGGCGGCTGATTCAATCTATTTCTCAAGAATTGATTTGAATAAAGAATACGGAAAAATAAGTCAACCTATTATTCCGACACTTCGAGCCGCATGCCCGATTTACCGGGCTGATACAGTATTCGGTATTTTAGTCCTCAATGTTGACCTAAGGCAATTCTTTGGTCAAATCAAATCGATTGCCAATACCAACTACCAGCTATATTTGTTCAATGATGTTGGCCATTTTTTAATTCATCCTGATTCAGCTGAAACGTTTGGCTTTGAATACAATCGCCCTCCAACTTTATATGAGTACATTCCTATCAGTTTGGCTAAAATTCGCAATTCATTTCAAAATGCACAAGACTTATATACAGCTGAGGAGATATTTCAGGTAAAACATATCCCCTATCCACGAAAAGATTACATACTGTTTTTGTCAATTGGAGCAAGTTCCGCAGAAATATTATCCCCATTATTAGAATGGCGTGACACAAGTATTATGATCACCTTGTTGCTGACATTAGTTTTCATGGGTCTTGCCATTTGGTGGATGAGACGACAAACAATAGGATTGAAGTCAATCACCCGATCGATGACTTCACTTGCAAATGATCAAGACCATTCGGACTTGCCTGTGAACAGAAATGATGAAATTGGGATTTTGGCTCGGACCTTTAAAACCATGTCTGACACCATTACCCAGAACATAAGCACATTAGAAAATGCTAAGGAAAAAGCAGAATTGGCAACAAAGGAGAAGGAAGAATTTCTGGAAAATATGAGTCATGAAATCCGTAATCCACTCCAGAGTATCTTGGGAATGACCGAGTTGCTAATCAGGAACGAGCCCAAAACTGAACAATTGCCATTATTGGATACACTCAAATTTAGTACAACCAATCTGCATACCTTGGTAAATGACGTTTTGGATTATTCCAAACTGAAAGTTGGAGAACTGGAATTGGTAGAAACCAATACCAAATTGGATCAATTGCTCAAACAAATTATAAAAAGCTATGCTTATCAGGCAGTCAAAAAACAAATAAAACTTCAGCTGAATATTGATCCTGCATTAGAAGATACTGAATTCTCTACAGACTTTTTAAGATTAACACAAATTGTAACCAACCTACTCTCCAATGCCATCAAATTCACGCCCGAGCATGGCTCAGTATGGATATTTGCAAATTTAATTAAGCAAAATGAAGCAGAATTTTCGATCGAAATTGTAGTAAAAGATACAGGAGTAGGAATCAAATATGAAAACTACAATCACATACTTGAGCGCTTTAAAAAAGCCGATTCCCCTCAAATTCACCACAACAGGCACGGAGCTGGCTTAGGACTGCCTATCATCATTCAATTATTGGATCTATTTAATTCACAGCTCAACATCCATTCAATTCCTGGAAAAGGCTCTGAATTTAAGTTCTATCTAAATATGAAAAAGGCTAAAAACCCATCAACTCAAATCCCCAAAGGAAGCATTCCAAGAGAAGAAACGATATCAGAAAAATTAAATATCCTGATTTTCGATGATGATATTCAAAGCCATTCACTTTACGAACATCTTCTCGAACCAATAGCTGATCATTTTATTAATCTGAAAAGCTCAGCAGACCTAAAAACGATTCCAGAAGGGCTCTTTTATGATATTATTATTTGTGATTATTGGATCAATAAAGACAAGATTACAGCGTACACTGAAGAATTGCTTAAGATATTAAATCCCACAGGAATCTGTATTTTAGTAACTGGCGCATCTGCAAACCCAGAGGAATTGATGGGAGATCAATTGGAATTATTCGACATGTTCTTTCAAAAACCTATTCCTACAAAAACCTTCCTAGAGGATTTGAAACAAACACTCGCAGAGAAGAACTACCAAACTGCCAATTTAAACAATCTATATGAGGATTATGACTTTGACGAAGCCAAGGTCATTAAAGCATTGAGCATTTTAAAAACTGAATGGAAAGGCTTTGAAACTGAATTAATAAGTACATTAACATTAAAAGATCCAAATGGATTTGCAGAAGTATTTCATAAGGCTTTGAGTAGCTTCCGAAGATTTGAATTGAACCAGTTGATTAAATTTTGCAATTTTTTGGGAGCAAATATTGCTAATGAAAAGATCAATTCAATATCCAACAAGTTATACTTGGAAAGGATAATGCAATATCACCTCAAGCACATAGTCTTCGAATTGAAAAAATGGGAATTGCAGTCAAAGACTATTGATTAATTACAGCCAACAAATCCTTTTTGTATTTCATTCCAACTGGCAACTGCTTACCGTTGATCAAAACCTCGTCCTGCACCAATGATTCGATTTTACTGACATTTACGATAAAAGAACGATGAATTCTCATGAAATTTGAAGGTAGTTTCAATTCAATTTCTTTCATCGTAATCAAACTCAAAACTGACTTATCTTTTGTAACAAATGACACATAATTCTCTTCAGCTTTGATATACAAAAGATCTGCTTTGTTAACTTTGATCCATTTGTTTCCAGACTTTACAAATAAAAAATCCCTGGGATCGTTTCCCTTATTTGGGACGATATCAGATCGTTGACTTAATTTTTGGATGGCCTTTTCGAAGCGTGCAAAACTTACTGGTTTGACCAGAAAATCTACTACATTGTCGTACTCGTAGGATTTAGCAGCAAATTCATCATGCGAAGTAACCATGATAACTGGTATGCCATTTTGTTTGAGTTCAAGTATGGTTTGACCTTTCATGTCAGGAAGATCAAAATCAAGAAACAATAAATCAAAAGCATCTGAAGTCAATAATTTCAATCCATCAGTGCCTGTGTAAGCTGTAACACAATACTCAATCTGATCAATTTTGCTACAAAAATGACTGATCAAATCACCAATAAGTGGGTCATCATCAATGATTAAACATTTCATTGCATAATTCTTAGTTACTAAATCTAATCTCAAAACACATTTGATCAATTAAAACAAATGATTCGTCAGCTCTTTGAGTCCTATCGTCCACAATCTTGGGAAGAAAGTTCTTCAAACCTGAACTTTGCATAGTCTTCAGAGATGACGAAAGTACGATATTCTTGTAATATTAAATCTAAAATTAGCCACTAATGATCAACCGTGTCCGTGTATTAGCAAGATTTCAATTTATTCTTGTGTACTTAATGTTTGCATTTTCTTCGACCAATGCTCAAACTTTAAAAGCAGATAAATCAATGGCTTTTCAATGGCTTGATATGGCTCTGGAAGTAACTGCCAATGATGTTGATCGCATTGGAGCAAAACCAACCGTTCAATCCCGGGCTTTGGGTATATGTGTAACTGGAATGTATGATGCTTGGGCAGCTTATGATTCCAAGGCAGTAGGAACTCAATATGTTGGAAACTTAAGAAGACCAGCTAAAGAACACACGATCAAAAACAAAGAAATAGCTATAAGTTATGCGATATTCCGCATTGCCCTTGACCTGTATCCCGCAGACAAAAGTTATTTAACAGATCAGTTTGTTAAGTTTGGATTCAATCCCAACAACTTAACACAAGATAAAACCAAGCCAGAGGGTATTGGAAATCTTGTTGCCAAATCAATCATTGAATACCGTCACAATGACGGTGCAAATCAATTGGGTACTGAAATTGGATGTGACGGCAAACCCTACTCAGACTATACTTATTACAAACCAGTAAATGAGACCAACCACATCATAAATGCTGATAAATGGCATCCACTACCATTTCTTAATAAAAAAGGAGAAACATTCTTTGTTAATTTCTTAACGCCTCATTGGTACCGGGTAAAACCATTTGGATTAAAAGATCCTGCCCAGTTCAGAGCACCTGAGTATCCTAAATATGGATCATCTCAATTGGAAAAAGAAGTCAACGAAGTCATAGACCTAAATGCCAACCTTACTCCGCAGCGTAAAGCTATTGTTGAGTTCATGCGCGATGGCCCAAGAAGTACAGGACAGGCAGGTCACTGGCTAAAATTTGCCCAATTGGTTTCCATAAGAGACAAGCAAGATCTTGATACCGACGTAAAAATGTTCTTTGCAGTTGGTAATACAGCAATGGATGCTTTTATTGCTTCATGGGAAACAAAAAGATACTATGACAGTGCACGACCTTGGACATTGGTGAGAGTTTACAAAAGAGGTGAGACCATTAAAGGTTGGGGAGGACCCGACAAAGGAACTATAAATATGCCAGCTGAAAATTGGCACCCTTACTCACCTGCTGATTTTGTATCTCCTCCATTCCCTGCTTATGTATCAGGACACAGCGCTGTAAGTGGTGCTTGCGGCAAAGTACTTGAGTTATTTACTGGAAGCGATAAGTTTGGAGAAACTGAAACAAGAAGACCAGGCATTATCACTGAAACTCCTGGTGATCCAATCAGCCTACCACTTCCAACATTCACAGCAACAGCTGATTTGGCGGGTCTATCAAGAGTAATTGGTGGATATCATATCCAATCAGATAACATAGAAGGCCTCAAAATGGGCAGAAGTGTTGCCGAATACCTTTGGAATAATGTAATCCAGAAGTACTTTGATGGAACAATTGCCCTTAAGCCTAACACATTGGTCGAAAGATAACACAGAAACTTGTTTATACATTCATAAGATTTACTACCTAGCCTGCTTGAAAAAGTAGGCTATTTTACTAGAAATGGTTAAAGCTTTCTTAATCTTTACTTTATTGAGTGATTTTGAACTGATATTTGCGTCTACTAATAAAACTTATAAAATGAATTTCAAGTCAATTATCTTGTTTGCATTTCTTACTTGCACAGTATTGTCAGCAAACGCTCAAGCCGATAAACTTTTTAATAAAATCAAAAAAGGCGCTGGAAGCATTGGAACATCTAAAAATTCAGATATTGCAACTGGATTGAGACAGGCTTTAGACCAAGGAGTTAGCAAAGGCGCTGACGCACTAAGCCTAAAAGATGGATATCTAAAAGGAGCATATAAAATATTGCTGCCAAATGAAGTACAACAAATGACGTCCAAGTTGAAGCAAGTTCCTGGATTTACAAACATTGAAAATGACTTGATTGAAAAATTCAATCGAGCAGCAGAGGATGCAGCAACCAAGGCCAAACCCATCTTTTCAAAAGCAATTACATCTATGACAATCACAGATGCAATGAATATCTTAATGGGTTCTGATAATTCTGCTACCACTTATCTCGAAAGTTCAACCAGAACAGCATTATTCAACGAATTTAAACCAGTTGTGGTAAACTCTCTAAACACCTCCGGAGCCCTAGCTCTTTGGAAAAAAGCGGCAAAGGCATACAACCAACTACCATTAACCAAAAAAATGAATCCAGATATGGAAGTCTATGTTTCCAATAAAGCTTTAGATGGAATGTTTGGCATGGTGGCATCTGAAGAGTTGAAAATCAGAAAAGATCCTGTCAACAGAACCACACAAATATTAAAAGACGTGTTCTCCAAGCAAGATAAAAAGTAGGGCTAACAAGCAGTTAAAGCACTTCAGCTACTACAAAAATACTCCCTCCAATAAAGATTAAATCCTCTTTTTGCGCCGAAAGTCTTGCAGCTGAATATGCCTTGGCAACGCTAGTATAGGCTTTGCCTTTCAAGCCATTTTCACGGCCAAGCTCAAGAAGTTCCTTGGCAGGTAAACCTCTGGGTATTTTGGCTTTGGCGAAGTAATATTTGGCATTTGAAGGCAACAGAGAGATGATTTTATTCAAATCCTTGTCGTTGACCGCGCCGAATACGATATGCAATCTCTGATGTTTTATCTGACTCAACTCATTGACAATATATCGTATCCCTCCTTCATTGTGTCCGCTGTCACATATAGTTAGCGGTTTGTGATTTAAAATTTGCCATCTGCCTTGATAATCCGTAAGTACTTTTATCTCCTTTAAGCCAAATAATAAGTTCGATCTATCAAAAGTTGAAGGGTGCAGCTCATTGTACAATTTCATGAAAGCAATTACGCCTGCTATATTTTTGAGCTGAAATGCCCCATGCAGTGGTGTTTCAATAACTTCATTCCATGGCTTACCGCTTTCGATGACTTGAAACTTAGAAAATTCAAGTCCAGATTCCTTTATTATTACTTCAAACTCCTGGTCAGCAAATCTTATTTCACTTTTCCTCTGGGAAGCAAATACTTGAAAAACCTCCGAGGTTGTTTCTTGGGTTTCAGAAATAATTACCGGAACTGAATATTTGATGATACCTGCTTTCTCTGCCGCTATAGCTGGAAGTGTTTCCCCTAAAAGATTCATGTGGTCGTAACTGATATTGGTTATGATTGAAACTTCAGGTATGATTATATTAGTAGAATCAAGACGTCCACCCAATCCAGTTTCTATAATTGCAATATCGACTTGATTGATAGAAAACCATTCAAATGCCATTGCAACATTGATTTCAAAAAAAGAAGGTTGGATGCGGTCAATTTCAAATTTCAACCGATCAATAAAGTCAACTACAAATTTTTTGGAAACCATTTGTCCGTTGATACGAATTCGCTCCCGCAGATCCTTGTAATGTGGTGAAGTATATAAACCTGTTTTTTTGCCGGTGGTTTGAAATAAAGCAGAAATTATATGACTTGTGGTTCCCTTGCCATTTGTTCCTGCAATATGGATGGACTTGAAATTTGACTGCGGGTTACCGAGAAAATTGCATAACTCTTGAATATTGGTCAGATCCTTTTTGTAAGCTGCAGCGCCTATTCTTTGATACATAGGCAACTTTGACATCATGTATTCCAATGTCTGGGAATATGTCATTTTGCTCATGAATAGGTGTCTAAGTATATATTTATCGCAATATAAATGAGTAAGTAATAGGACCACATTGCTTGTCTTCCTTGTCCTGATTGAAAACCCGACGACGGGCGTTGTCCTTGGCAAGTGTGATCAATTGCGCATTGGTGGTAGTAGATCCAGACTGGGTATAGTCGGCAGAGATAACCTTACCATTTGCATCAATACAAACTTTGATTACGACGATGCCTTCCTCTTGAATGCTGGTGTTTATTGAAGGACCTTTACCGCCTCTTTTGGCTAAGTCACCTCCTACCTTTCCAGTTCCTGTACTTTTACCTGTGAGGATATCGGAATTCGGATCACCACTAGGATCACCTTGGTTTCCTGGTTTATTGGTATTTCCTCTTCCAGTACCACCATTCTTATACAAATCGCCATACTTAGATTTAGCTTTATTCCTTGCTGACTCTTCATTTGCAACGCGTTGTCTTTCCTTATCTACAGCATCGCGTTGTCGTTTCTGATCTTGCTCAATCCTAATGGCTTCATCTTTTGCTCTCTTTTGTTCGCGTATTTTGGATTGTGCGATGGCAACTGCTTCAGGATCTTCGGTAGTCATAACCTTTGGCTGATTTGTTGCCTTTGGAAGAGGTTTGCTTGAAGGAGGCGGAGGAGTTGATTTTGGTTGAGCTGGCGGAGGGTTATCACGGATCACTTTCTCCTCTAAATCACCATCAGGCCTTCCTGCCATAGGTCTATCGTCACCCATTCCTTCATCAGGTCTTCCCAACGCTATTAATATCCCTTCTTTTGGAGGGGGTGGGTCTGGAAATGTTAAAAGTGGCAAGAAAAAACAAAGAACCATTAGTAAATGGGCAACTATAGATACAATGAATCCAATGTTCCTGTTCTTAGTTTCAGCTTGTTGTTCAATTTGTGCTAATGTTGACATAAATCAATTCTCTTTAGGTGCAGTAGCTAAAATTGCTCCAACTCTCAGTCTGTTTGCTATATCCATTACATTGACTACATATTCAATTGGACACTCTTTTTCGGCAAGAATGGTAACAGTTGTTTCCTTAGGATCAGAACTTGCAGAAGCCTTCTGCTTAATATATGATTCAATAGATGTCAAATCAGACGGCTCACCCCCGAGAAAATATTGACCTTCCTTCTTTACACTAACGGCAAGAGATGGAGAGGCAACCAATTTGTTGGTAGCGCTTGGTAACTTCAAGTTCAATGCGTTTTGAGTTACCAAAGTTGAAGTCAACATGAAAAATATCAAGAGCAAGAATACTACGTCAGTAAGCGATGCCAAACTAAAATCAGGATTGGCTTTATTGCGTTTTTTGATTCCCATGATCCTATTATTTAGAAGGTTCTTGCAAAAGATCCATGAATTCCATAGAGTAAAGTTGCATCTTATAGACCACTTTGTCAATATTGGCCACCAGTAAGTTATATCCCAAAAGAGAGAAAATTCCGTTGAACAATCCAAATGCAGTCGCAAACAATGCTTGATAAATACCTCCAGCCAAAACATCAGGAGTTACATTCTGGGCTGTAGCCATACTATAGAAGGCCAAAATCATCCCAGAAACAGTTCCCAATAATCCAACCATCGGAGAAATACCAGATATAGATGCCAAAAAAGGTAAATTCTTTTCAAGTTTCAACAACTCAACATTTCCAACGTTCTCAATTGCTGCATCAATATCTCGCAGTGGTTTCCCAATCCTGTTCAATCCTTTTTCAATCATTCTAGCTACGGGAGAATCGGTTTGTTGACACAGTTGTTTGGCGCCTTGAAGATTGCCGTTCTGAACATTGGTTCGAATGTTATTCATGAAATTTTCATCAATTTTTCCTGCCTTTTTGATGGTCAGCCATCTTTCAACAAAGATGATAATTCCGATAAAGGATAGGACCAATAGTATTCCCAAGATTAAAACTGAAGATATTCCACCAGAGAATACTAAATCCATAATACTTTGGGTGCCTACACCTTGTGTGGCGGTGCTGTCAGCTGGAACAGAGATAAGAGGAAATGAGCTCATGTAGATAGGTAATTTGTAATTGATAACGATTATTTGTCCTGAGTTATGGTTTGTCGTGGCAAATTTAATGAAAATTAACTTTTCATTGAGAAAGAAATCTATCTTATTTTCTCATTATGCACAAATTATGTATTTTTACTTTTTTACACATGTAATTTGTTCATAACATTATTCAAAAATATTCGTTACCTTTAGCGAAAATTCGCTTAATCAAAATCTATGCATTTTAGAAACATCAATAAAGTAGCTGTGTTGGGTTCTGGAGTTATGGGTTCATCCATAGCTTGCCATTTAGCCAATGCAGGTTTTCAGGTTTTACTGCTGGACATTGTTTCCCCTAACCTGACTGAAGACCAGTTAAAAAATAAAAATCTAAAAGACAAATTGGTCAATGACGCTCTATCCAAAACCATAAAATCCAAGCCCGCACCATTAATGGATGCAGCTTTCGCAAGCAGGATTTCGACTGGAAACTTTGATGATGACCTGTCAAAAATAAAAGACTGCGAATGGGTACTTGAGGTTGTTGTAGAAAAACTTGACATCAAACAATCCATTTTCGCCAAAGTAGATGCGCTGATTCGCCCTGAAACTATTGTAAGTTCAAATACTTCAGGAATTCCGATTCACTTTATGACTGAGGGACGAAGCGATACTTTTAAGAAAAATTTCCTAGGTACGCACTTTTTCAATCCACCTCGCTACTTGAGGTTGCTTGAAATAATACCTACCGCGGATACCAATCCTGAATTGGTTGAATTTTTGATGCACTTTGGGCAAAGTCGTTTGGGCAAGCAAACTGTATTGTGCAAGGATACTCCTGCTTTCATAGCCAACCGCGTAGGTGTTTACGCAATGGCTAAAATTTTCCAGTTGTCCGAGGAAATGGAAATATCAATTGGAGACGTTGACAAATTAACTGGGCCAGCCATCGGTCGACCCAAGACAGGAACCTTCAGATTGGGCGATTTAGTAGGACACGATACAGCAGCAAAGGTTATCCAAGGTATCAAAGAAAACTGTCCAAAAGACGAACAAGCTTCAACTTTTACAATACCTAAATATTTTCAATTTCTACTTGATAACAAGTTTTTGGGAAATAAAACTGGACAAGGTTTTTATAAAAAAACGGATCAAAAGGATGACAAAGGCAGACCCGTTATTTTAGAACTCGACCTGAAAACCTGCGAATACATCCCTTCAAAATCTGCAAACTTTGCATGTTTGACGGTTGCAAAACAAATAGATGAACTTCCCCAGCGTTTGAGAGCAATCCTCAAGGAAAAAGATAAAGGTGCAGAACTTCTGAGAAGGTCATTTGCAGGACTTTTCGCTTACGTATCTAATAGAATTCCTGAGATTTCTGATCAACTACACAGCATAGATGCAGCTTTGCAGGCAGGATTCGCTTGGGAAATTGGTCCATTTGAATATTGGGATGCTGTTGGTCTCAATGAAGGTTTGGCTCTCTGCAAACAACATGGGGAGCAAGCGGCTGATTGGGTTGAACAAATGATCGCTTTGGGTCATACCGTTTTTTACCGCTGGAATGGTGGCAAGCGACAATTTTATGATATTGCAAGCCAAAGTTACAAAGATGTACCTGGTACCGAAAAATCAATCAATCTTGATGCATATCGTCAAAACACACCTGTGCTTGAGAATCCAGAGATGATTCTCCACGATATTGGTGACGGAGTACTATGTTTAGAATTTAGAAGCAAGAGCAATGCAATAGGTGAAGGTATTTTAAGAGGAATTCAACAGTCCATACAGAAAGCCGAAGATGAAGGTTGGAAAGGCTTGGTAATAGGAAACAATGCTACCAATTTTACAGTAGGTGCAAACCTCATGATGGTTGCCATGTTGGCTTATCAACAGGAATGGGATGAACTGGATATGGCTGTTAAACTATTCCAGCAAACCAGTATGCGTTGCAGATACAGCAGTATTCCCGTGGTTGCAGCAACACAAGGTTATGTTTTTGGCGGTGGTTGTGAAATATCAATGCATTGTGATTCAGTGATCGCTTCTGCCGAATCTTATATTGGCTTGGTAGAAGTTGGTGTTGGCCTAATACCAGGTGGAGGGGGAACCAAAGAATTTGCTTTAAGAGCATCAGATGCATTCCACAAAGGTGATGTTATGATGCCAACCTTGATTGAAAAGTTCAAAACTATTGCGATGGCGTCCGTAGCAACCTCAGCTTATGAGGCTTATGGATTGGGATATTTGAATCAAAAAGATAAAGTGGTTTTGGATTCCAAGAGCAATATCTATGCAGCAAAACAACAAGTTCTCTATTTAGGTGAAAATTATATTCGTCCAATCGAAAGAGAAGACATAATGGTTTTGGGAAGAGGAGGATTGGCAACTTTGTATGTTGCAGCTCACAGTCTACAATTGGGGGGATATGCCTCTGAACACGATGTGAAAATTGCGAAGAAAATAGCATATGTATTGTGCGGTGGAGACTTAACATCCTCCCAAAAAGTGTCAGAATCCTATCTACTGGATATTGAACGGGAAGCTTTCTTGAGTCTTTGTTCAGAACCAAAGTCACTAGAGAGAATCCAATCGATTCTTACCACCAACAAACCTCTTCGCAATTAATATTTTACGAAATAGAATAAAAAAACAATGGAAGCATACATAATAGAAGCATACAGAAGTCCAGTAACCAAAGCTGGAAAGGGCGGATTCAGAAATATGAGATCAGATGATTTAGCAGTTTCAATCATCAAGCAGTTGGTTGACCATGTAGCTGGATTGGATCCAAAAACTGTCGATGACTTAATAGTTGGCTGTGCGAATCCTGAGGGCGAACAAGGTCTACAAATGGGTAGGCAAATTTCGTTGAGAGCTTTAGGAAAAGAAGTGCCTGGCTTCATCATCAATAGGTATTGTGCTTCTGGACTGGAAGCCATTAGTATAGCCGTAGCAAAAATAAAAGCTGGAATGGGTGACTGCTACATAGCTGGCGGAACAGAAAGCATGAGCATGATTCCAATGGAGGGCTACAAATTAGCCCCGAGCTATGAAGTAGCAATACATACACCCGATTATGTTGTAGGTATGGGTTTGACTGCCGAAGCCGTATCCAAAAAATGGGATATTTCACGAGAAGCACAAGATATTTTTTCATACAACTCACACTTAAAGGCAGCTGCTGCACAAGATGCGGGCTTTTTTAGTTCTGAAATATTACCAGTCGATGTAACCCAAGTATGGGTTGAAAACAACAAACGAAAGGAAAGCCAGCAATTGATATCATCAGATGACGGAATACGCAGAGATACATCAATCGAAGGCTTGAATGCACTGCGTCCTGCTTTTTCTACTAAAGGAACTGTGACCGCTGGAAACAGCAGCCAAACCAGTGATGGTGCAGCTTTTGCTTTGGTAGTCAGTGAAGATTTTGTAAAAATGCACAATCTACAACCAAAAGCAAGATTGGTTTCATGCGCAGTTGCAGGGGTAGAGCCTATCTACATGGGTATTGGTCCATGTGCAGCAATTCCTAAAGCCCTATCAAAAGCTGGTTTAAAGTTGAATGATATAGATTTAA
Source organism: Chitinophagales bacterium (assembly GCA_038326165.1). Taxonomy (GTDB): domain Bacteria; phylum Bacteroidota; class Bacteroidia; order Chitinophagales; family Saprospiraceae; genus JAEUUM01. Next base: position 61,244 of record JBBQJT010000004.1, read on the forward strand.
TTGAGCTGAATGAAGCATTTGCCGCTCAAGCACTTGCAGTAATCAAAGAATCAGGATTAAATCCAGATGTCGTTAATGTAAACGGGGGAGCTATTGCACTTGGACATCCGCTAGGGTGTACCGGAGCCAAACTGACCGCACAATTACTTGGAGAACTTCGTCGCCGAAACAAAAAATACGGCATGGTAACAGCCTGCGTAGGAGGAGGACAAGGGATAGCTGGAATCTATGAGTTGTTGTAGTCTCAGATTATAACACCAAACCTCCATCAACGCTGATCACAGTTCCATTGATGAATGAAGCTTCATCACTGGCTAAAAATGCGTAGGTGTTGGCTATCTCTTGAGGAAGTCCCAAGCGTCCAAGAGGTGTTTTATCCGTAAACCCTTTGAGGACATTCTCAGGAATAGTAAGCATCATTTCAGTGGCTATAAAACCAGGTGCTATAGCATTTACTGTTATTCCTTTTCGGCCCAATTCTCTGCCCCATGTTTTAGTCATTCCAATAACTCCAGCTTTAGTTGCCACATAATTAGTTTGACCGAAATTGCCATAAAGTGCTACAACGGAAGCAGCATTGACAATTCTGCCATATTGCTTCTCCACCATGTAGGCGGAAACTGCCTGTGTGCAGTTGAATACACCTTTCAAATTTACATCGATAACCGAATCCCATTGATCCTCGGTCATGTTTTTTAATGAAGCATCTCTGGTGATACCAGCATTGTTGATCAGAATATCGATCTTGCCAAATTGAGTATTGACCTTTGCGGCTGCGTCTTTTACCTCAGCAGAGTTGACTGTGTTCACTTTCATGAAACTCAATAAACCTGAAAAAGCAGTTTGCTCTGCTACAAATTCATTGGCTTTTGACTCATTAACATCCCAAATGATTACTTGAGCACCTTCTTCTAAAAACTTAATCACTGTTGCTTTTCCTATTCCACTCGCACCACCAGTTACAATTGCAACTTTATCTTTCAATCTTCCCATTGGTATTATCATTTGTTTTTTGAAAACGCAAAAATATACCAAGCAGGTATCAACTTCCCAAAACGTAGGATTAATAAGGGGTTGACTTTCAAATAAATATACGGAAAGGAAGTTTCAATCATATGAAATTCAACTAATTGCACTCCATGTTAAAGCTTGAGACTTTATAAAATGTGTTTATACTTTTAACTTAAATCCGACCCCATGTATATTCTCCAGCTGAATTTTTGAATCTTGCATCAAATATTTACGCAATCGGCTGATAAATACATCTAGGCTTCGACCAAGAAAGTAATCGTCTTCGCCCCAAACATTTTCCAATATTGCCGAACGTTTTACAACCTGATTCTTGTGATTGATAAAATAAAGCAATACATCAGCTTCTTTTTGAGTTAAAATCCTCGGCTCATCATTTTCATGTATCAAGGCCAAGTTGGTGTAATCAAATTGATACGCCCCTAGCGTAAAAATGGTGGCTTTGTTGGTCTCCCCCATGATTTTACTTCTTCGCAAAAATATCTCTATTTTAAGCAGAAGTTCTTCGATACTGAATGGCTTAGTGATGTAATCGTCAGCCCCTAAACGCAAACCTTGAAGCTTATCTTCCTTCAAAGATTTGGCAGTCAAAAAAATAATTGGGATATCGGAATTTCGTTTTCGGATTTGAGCTGCCAGCTCGAATCCATCCATTTCAGGGAGCATCACATCCAAAATACATAAGTCAAATTGACCCTCCCGAAAAGCGTTTAATGCAGATATTCCATCAGAGAAATAACTGACTAAAAAACCATTCATTTCAAGATTGTCCTTAGTCACAAAGCTCAAACTTGGGTCATCTTCGACATAAAATAAGTGCGCCTTCATGATTTTGTTGTTCTTTTAATTCGTATGATAAATTGGGTTCCCTTACCTATTTCACTCTCAACTTTAATCAACCAGCCATGAGATTTACAAATATTGTAAACATAATAAAGACCGAGTCCAAATCCTTTTACATTGTGAATATTTCCAGTTGGGATTCGATAGAATTTTTTAAAAATATTTTTGATGTCTGATTGATTAATCCCTATACCTGAGTCGCATACCGTTATGAAAGCAAATTCGTTTTGCTCGTGTATTTTTAAGTTAATTTGCGGTGCCTTTTTGCTGTATTTTATGGCATTATCGATCAAAGAATTCAATACATTCACTAAATGAATTGGATCAGCGAGCACCAATGGATCTTTGATATTACACTCGGAAGTAATTGTGCCCTTGAACTCATTGATACGGAGTTCAAATGCCTCGGCCGACGAATCAATTAAGTTGCATAAGTTGACATATTGCGTATCCATTTTAACCTCTTGGGTATCCAATTTTGCTACCTGCAAAACCTTTTCAACCTGCTCATTAAGTCTTTTATTCTGCTCCAATATTATTTCAGCGTATCTTTCCAAACGACGTTCACTTTTAATTTGTGGCGTATTCATTAAAAACTCAGCCGAAATCCTAATTGTGCTGATTGGAGTTTTAAACTCATGTGTCATATTATTAATAAAATCCTTCTGGATTTCCGAAAGTCTCCTTTGGCGTAAAATCGTCAACAAACTGTATGAGAAGACGATCAATACGAAAGAGAGCAAAAGGGTAAAGACAATAGGCAGTGTCAGGCTTGCCAGAATGTAATCACTTGTGTTTTTGAACTTCAGTGCAAAATAGTAATTAGATACTTTATACTTGGGCAGTTTACGTGGCTTAGCAGGAGGATATTGAATTTGCTCCTTTGTAATTGTGTTGCCGTAAACCATTTCATTTGTCTTAACATCGTATATAGCATACTCAAAGGGCGCAAATATTTCTTTAGCTAAAAACTCTCTGCGCAAATTATACTCCAAAACTCCTACATCAATGGGATCATTGGTATAAACTATAAAATTGAATCTTGCTTCCTGTTTGATGGTTATATATGCTGGCAACTTAACTTTCCTGGCTTTGGCAAGATTTCTGACAACTTGAATCAGCGCAATTTTAGTGCTTTGCTTGAATTCTTGCTGCCGCAGCTCTAAACTGCTGTTGAACCAATAAATTTGCATAGCCAATATACCCAACAAGGAGAGGGTACTAAGTACTATTAAATATGCAAGCTTTCGATTACTCATTGAGATTTAAAGCAGTAAAATTTAGCACTAAGTTAGACATAGTTATAGAATATCGAATTTTATTTCTTGGGTAGAACAATATCAAGCAAGGGCTTACCTAATCATTCATTTGACTAACTTTGCAGCAGAATATGAATAGGCACTTATCAATCCATTGGATAGTATTAATACTATTTGCTTTGCCACTCCAGACATTGGTGCACGCGCAAAGCGCAAGTTCATTTGATCTTGTTGACCGTTGGTCAAGAATGCACCCAGACACGTCAAGTGCAAATCAAATTAAAAATTCCTTCGACATAAGAGGCACAAGGGTAATAAATCGCAACCTTATTGGTAACAGCCGTCCCAAAACTGACGAGAAAATCGAATATCACTTTGAAGCTAAACCAATAGTATCTAGACCCTATTTTACCCTATTTTCAATATTGTTGGCTTGTCTGTCAGGACTGAGCTTTGCCAACCGCAGTATTTATCAAAAGATATTTTCATCACTTTACAGCGAAATGGCCTTGAAACATTTCATGAAAGAAGCTCCTTTGAATTTTGTTACAAATACTTTGGTACTTTACCTTTTTTGGTTGGTTAATTTGAGCATATTTCTTGCATTAGGTGTTTATTTTTATGGATTCAGCATTCAGCATCCAGTTCGAATATTTATCGCAATTCTTCCCTGGGTCCTATTGATTTTTGGCTTGAAATATTTGATCTGGGAAATATTCATCAAAGTTTATAATCTTGAAAAAATATTGCGAAGAGATGCGACAATATTCAGTATTGGAAATATTGTAGCGGGTATAATCTTTTTCGGATTGAACATCTTATTGGTTTATTCGGGACCACAATTCAGTTATGCATTATGGATGATGGGAATAATTTTACTTGCCACGATGACAGGACATTTTATACTGTTTGCTGGGGCTTCAGCGCTAAAAGAACTTAATGATAACTTTTTAGAGATTATGTTGTACCTTTGCGTTCTCGAAATAACGCCAGTGATCATTGTTTCGACTTGCGTTTTAAGAATTTTAGGCCTAAGCTAACTAACCAGGAATGAATCTGACTGAAAACGAAAATCAGGTAAAAGAGACCTATAAGTCTGTCAAAACTATCCTGATTACCCAGCCTTTTCCTCAGCAAAAGAATCCTTATGCTGAAATGATTGAAAAATACGGACTATCAGTTGATTGGCGCGAATTCACCCAAGTTGATGAATTAGACATTAAAGAATTTCGCAGACAACGTATTAAATTTGACGAATTTAAAGCAGTAATTTTTACCAGTAGAAACGCTATTGAACACTTCTTCAGACTTTGTGAAGAAAATAGAGCTAAAATGTCTCCTGAGACCAAATATTTTTGCGTGTCAGATGCTGTAGCGAACTATCTACAAAAATTCATACTTTTCCGCAAGCGTAAGGTTTTTGCGGGAGATAAATCAATTATGGATTTAAAATCCTATCTGATCAAACACCGCAGCTTAGAACCCTATTTGGTCCCTACTTCCAATCTTGGAGCCAAAGATGTTTTGCTGTTTCTAGATTCCATTAAAGTAAAATATCAAGAGGTTTTAATCAGCAACACCGTTTCCAGTGATTTGTCTGATTTAGCACATATCACTTATGACATGCTAGTATTTTTCAGCCCTTTAGCGGTTAAGTCATTGTTTGACAATTTTCCTGAATTCAAACAAAATGAGACTAGGATCGCTGCTTATGGGAATAGTACCATCCAAGCAATGGAAGAGAGAGGACTTTACCTCAATCTTAAAGCGCCCGATCCAGAAACGCCTTCTATCCAGATGGCTATTTTAAAATATTTACAACAATCAAATGCAGATAATGCATAGTTTTTGTTAAACCTATTATCGGAAATTTTGGTTACTGATAGTATGTTGCATGGAAATATTTCAAAATTTACAAAGCATTTAGAGTCCTCTTTGCAAAATGAACTTCCAGGAAGAGGGGCCCATTATGAAATGTCACGTTTTGGAAGACCAATGGATGCGCCTCACAACGCGCGAAGAGCAGCAGTACTTATTCTGATCTATCCCGCAAATAATGATTTTAATATTGTTCTTGTAAAAAGAACCAGCAGATATCCGAGTGATGTGCACAGCGGCCAAGTCAGCCTCCCCGGTGGAAGTCATGATATTGCAGATGCAGATTTATCATTTACTGCCATTAGGGAAACAGAAGAAGAAATAGGTATACCAAAAAATGATATCAAGCTAATTGGAAATCTTACCTCCTTATACATTCCTGTTAGCAAATTCTTGGTGGAACCATTTATAGGAGTAGCAGATTATCGACCAAGCTTCAAAGTCCAAGAATCAGAGGTTGAGTACATTATCGAAATGCCTATTACCCAACTTTTAGACCAAAATAATTTACAACAAACCGATATAAAAGTCAGTTCAGAACTAGTGCTCAAAGAGGTTCCTTTTTTCAATATTTCTGAACATATTGTTTGGGGAGCAACTGCGATGATTTTAAATGAGTTCAGAATGGTACTTGCTAAGTATGTTTGATTTAATTTTGCTTTTTCACGAATACAGAGAATATGGAAAATACACCTTACCACCCAATAAATAAAGTCAGGCTGGTTACCGCTGCTTCATTGTTTGACGGCCATGATGCTGCAATAAATATCATGCGACGTATTATGCAATCAAGTGGAGCTGAAATAATTCATTTAGGTCACAATAGAAGTGTTCAAGACATCGTGAATTGCGCCATTCAAGAAGATGTTCAAGGCATTGCTTTAACCTCCTATCAGGGTGGTCACAATGAATTTTTTAAGTACATGTTTGACCTCTTGAAAGAAAAAGGAGCTGGACACATCAAAATATTTGGAGGTGGAGGTGGCACTATTTTACCTACCGAAATCAAGGAACTTCAAGATTACGGCATAACTCGCATTTATTCACCCGATGATGGACGAACTCTTGGTCTGCAAGGCATGATCAACGATGTTTTGCGTCAATGTGATTTCCCGTTGGGCGAAAATCTGAATGGTGAGGTCAAGTCAATGGCTCAAAGAAACCCTCAAGCATTGGGTCGAATGATTACAGCCGCCGAGAATTACCCTGAGGTACACGCTGCCTTACTAAAAACCTTAAAAGAAGGAAACGCTACAAAAAAAGTTCCAATTCTGGGAATAACTGGCACTGGTGGTGCTGGAAAATCAAGCTTGGTTGATGAACTCGTGCGCAGATTCATCATGGATCAACCTGATAAAAATATTGCTATCCTGTCTGTTGATCCTTCAAAAAGAAAAACCGGTGGCGCATTATTGGGAGATAGAATCCGAATGAATGCCATCAACAACCCAAGAGTTTATATGCGCAGTTTGGCAACTAGACAATCTAATCTGGCACTGTCCAAACATGTGCAATCAAGCATCGATATCCTACAAGCAGCCAATTTTGACTTAATACTCCTCGAAACATCAGGAATAGGCCAATCTGATACCGAAATTATTGACCATTCTGATGTCTCACTTTATGTCATGACTCCAGAGTATGGAGCTGCAACCCAACTTGAAAAAATCGATATGCTCGATTTTGCTGACATCATAGCGATCAATAAATTTGATAAGAAAGGTGCTATGGATGCCCAACGTGATGTGCGTAAACAATATCAACGCAATCATCAATTGTGGAACAAGCCGTTGGATGAAATGCCCGTGATAGGAACTATTGCATCCCAATTCAATGATCCTGGGATGAATACGCTTTACCACGAATTGATGGTAATCCTTGAAGAACGAACCGGCGTCAAACTTAATACCGATCGTGAACTGGCTAAAGGAATGAGTGAAAAGATTTTTATCATACCTCCTGCAAGAGTAAGATACCTGTCTGAAATCACTGAAAATAACAGGAATTATACCAAATGGGCAAAGAAACAGGCTGCAATTGCGAGACAGTTGGGAGGCATTGAATCGACCTTAGAACTCCTGAAAAACCAAATAAATCCTGATTCAAATCAAATTGACTCTCTCAAAAAACTGAAAGCTGATACTGAACTCCTATTGGATGGTCGTTGTCGTAAAATATTGGAAGAATGGCCAAAGCTCAAAGAGAGTTATATTCAAGATGATTTTATTTATACAGTTAGAGACAAAGAATTTAAGCTTCCAATTTACACCCAATCACTTGCTCGAACTAAAATACCAAAAGTAATTCTTCCCAAATACAATGACTGGGGGGACATCTTGTATTGGTGTTTAGAAGAGAACGTGCCAGGAGAATTCCCATACACTGCAGGCGTATTCCCCTTCAAGCGCGAAGGTGAGGATCCTACTAGGATGTTTGCTGGTGAAGGTGGACCGGAAAGAACCAATAGAAGATTTCACTACCTAAGTTTCGGGATGCCTGCAAACAGACTTTCTACAGCATTTGATAGTGTTACCCTCTATGGCGAGGACCCGAATCACCGTCCAGATATTTATGGCAAAATTGGTAACTCAGGTGTTTCTGTATGTTGTCTAGATGATGCGAAGAAACTCTATTCCGGTTTTGATCTTTGCAACCCTTCTACTTCTGTCTCAATGACTATTAATGGACCTGCTGCTACCATTTGCGCCTTCTTTATGAATGCTGCAATAGATCAGCAATGTGAGCTATACATTAAAGCAAATGGACTTGAAGTAGAAGTTGAAAAGCAACTCAAAGCAAAATACGATTCCAAAAATATGCCTCGACCTAAATATTGGGGTGAGCTACCAGATGGCAACAATGGTTTAGGCTTGATGTTACTTGGCCTGACAGGTGATGAAGTCCTGCCCCAAGATGTGTATGATACCATTAGATCCAAAGCTTTGTCCTCAGTGAGAGGAACTGTCCAAGCGGATATCCTTAAGGAAGACCAAGCTCAAAATACTTGTATATTCTCAACTGAGTTTAGTTTAAAACTCATGGGCGATGTCCAGCAGTTTTTTATAGACAATAAGATTCGAAACTTTTATTCAGTATCTATATCAGGTTATCACATTGCCGAAGCTGGTGCCAACCCAATCACTCAATTGGCATTCACCCTATCCAATGGATTTACTTTTGTAGAATACTACTTGAGCAGAGGAATGAATATTGATGACTTTGCAGCTAATTTTTCTTTCTTTTTCTCCAATGGCGTAGATCCTGAGTATTCAGTAATCGGAAGAGTTTCACGTAAAATTTGGGCCAAAGCAATGCGTGAAAAATATGGCGCAAATGACCGCAGTCAGAAATTGAAATACCATATCCAAACTTCAGGACGTTCATTGCATGCTCAAGAAATAGATTTCAACGATATTCGAACCACCCTGCAAGCATTGTACGCCATTTACGACAATTGCAACTCATTGCACACCAACGCATATGATGAAGCAATCACAACTCCAACAGAAGACAGTGTGAGGAGAGCAGTTGCAATACAAATGATCATCAATAATGAATTGGGACTAGCAAAAAATGAAAATCCACTTCAAGGTTCATTCATTATTGAAGAATTGACTGATCTTGTGGAAGAGGCAGTTTATAAAACTTTCGATGAAATAAATGACAGAGGAGGTGTATTGGGCGCAATGGAAACTATGTTCCAAAGAAGCCGAATTCAAGAAGAAAGTTTGTACTATGAAACCCTCAAACACACTGGGGAATATCCAATTGTTGGGGTAAATATGTTCTTGTCACGCACTGGTTCGCCAACCATCATTCCTGCAGAAGTAATTCGTGCAACCAATGAAGAAAAAGAAAATCAAATCGCAACATTAGAAAAATTATCGATCGCCAATGATGAAAAACGACCAAGTATCCTTAAACAATTACAAACCAAAGCACTTCTCAATGATAACTTATTTGAAGAATTAATGTTAGCTACTAAGAGTTGCAGTCTAGGGCAAATAACCAATGCACTTTATGAGGTAGGTGGTCAATATCGCCGAAACATGTAGAAGGATAATAGGTACTTGTCTTAACTTTGCGATTGTAATAAATCGTACCAAAATCTATTCATGAGAGTAACAGATTATTTTGATAATGCCAGAGGCAAAACTTTGGTGTCGTTTGAAGTTTTACCACCTTTAAAAGGAGGTAGTATGAACGATATCTTTAAAGTGTTGGATCCCCTCATGGAATTCAAGCCACCTTTTGTTGATGTAACATATCATAGGGAAGAATACTTGTACAAAGAAAATGCCCAAGGATTTTATGAAAAAACCAGCATCCGTAAACGCCCTGGAACTGTCGGAATATGTGCATCAATAGTTCATAGATATGGCGTGGATGCAGTTCCTCATCTAATTTGTGGAGGTTTTACAAAATCTGAAACAGAAGACGTATTAATCGATTTGAAATTTTTGAACATCAGCAATGTCCTCGCCCTAAGAGGTGACCCAAGAAAATTTGAAATAAAATTTCTTCCTGAACCTGATGGCAATCACTCTGCATTAGAATTGGTTAAACAAATTACAGCAATGAATGCTGGAACCTATTTGGATAGCAATATTGTAAACGGCAATCCCACTGATTTTTGTATTGGTGTAGCTGGTTATCCTGAAAAACACTTTGAAGCACCAAGCATAGATTTTGACCTTCAATTTACCAAGGCAAAAATTGATGCAGGAGGACATTACATTGTCACTCAAATGTTTTTCAATTCGCAGGTTTACATCGACTATGTTGAAAAATGCAAATTAATTGGAATTGCTGTTCCAATTGTTCCTGGCATCAAGCCATTAACTAAGAAAGATCAGCTCACCTCTATTCCAAGACAGTTTTTCATAAATATGCCACATGATTTGGTTGATGCTGTCATGAAATGTAAGGATGATGCAGCAGTAAAAGAAGTCGGAATTGAATGGTGCGTTCAACAAAGTAAGGATCTGATCAAAGCAGGAGCACCTTGTATTCATTATTATACAATGGGGGATGCAAAAACCGTAACCAAAATAATTGAACAAATTTTTTAGACTTATGCCTGAAATATTTCATGCCAGACAATCCTGGTTGAACACAGATAAAAATTCAGATTTTAGTATTTACAATATTCCCTTTGGGATAGCCAAAATTAAAGATCATTTTGAGGCCGTAAGTGCTATAGGTGATCAAGTCATTCGTATTAAATCATTGCATCAATTGAATTGCTTAGAAGGACTGCAACTACCAATAGATGCGTTGACCAACAGATACCTCAATGATTTTATCGCTTTGGGAAAATCAACAACATCCGCAGTTCGCAACAGAATTCAAATGATATTCGACATTGCGGATTCCTATAATATTGCTTCCAAGTCAGCGCAATTTCTTATTCCAATAACCGAGGTTGAAATGATGTTACCAATTCAAATTGGTGATTATACGGACTTTTATTCCAGCAGAGAACATGCCACCAATGTGGGCACAATGTTCAGAGATCCAGCAAATGCACTTTTACCAAACTGGCTGCATCTACCTGTTGGTTACCATGGCCGGAGCTCTTCAATAATACCTTCTGGAATTCCTTTTAAAAGACCAAAGGGACAGCAAATGCCTGTTGAAGGTCAGCCTCCTGTATTTGGACCAACCAAGCAACTCGATTTTGAACTTGAGATGGGTTTTGTAATTGGAAAAGGAAATAATATGGGTGATCAAATAGCTATTGATGATGCTGAATCACACATATTCGGCTTGATGTTATTTAATGACTGGAGCGCTCGAGATCTGCAAAAATGGGAATATGTACCTCTAGGACCTTTCCTAGCCAAAAACTTTGCTTCAACAATATCTCCTTGGATTGTCAGCTTGGAAGCCCTGAACGCTTTTAAAGTTCAAGGGCCTGAACCAACTGTTGCACTTCTGCCCTACTTGCAGCAAACTGAGGCTAATAATTACAATATTGAACTCGAAGTTTATATTCAACCAGAATCACAAGCACCTCATAAAATCTGTCATTCAAATACAAAATTTTTGTACTGGAGCATGGCACAACAATTGGCACATCACACAGTCAATGGATGCAATATGAGAGTGGGAGACCTGTGTGCAAGTGGCACAATCAGTGGGCCTAGCCCTGATAGTTATGGAAGCATGTTAGAAATTGCTTGGAAAGGCACTAAGCCTGTTGCATTGCCAGACGGGACCACACGAAATTTTATTGCTGACGGTGATACAGTAATTATGAAAGCATGGGCTGAATCTCCTGATGGACATAAAATTGGATTTGGTGATTGTTCTGCTAAAATCCTCCCTTCCAATTGATCCACTCCATAAAATATGGAATTTTTTGTTCGCTTTTGATCTTTTACACAACAGCAAAAAGTCAAAATCCCATTGCTGATGCAGTCATGAAAATGGCTACTGATGAAGATTTGCGTTATGGAAGTTTGAGTATTTGTATTTTGGATGCAGACAAAGACAGCATCATTGGTTCGTACCAACCATACACAAGTTTGGTGCCCGCATCAACCATGAAAGTGTTGACAACTTATGCCGCACTTGTGACCTTAGGTCCTGATGCAAATTTTCAAACACAATTAGAATTAACAGGAACTATTGCTGATTCAATTCTGAATGGAAACATCATCATAAAAGGAGGAGGAGATCCTACCTTAGGATCACAGCGATCTGAGGGAGCATTGAATACAAATGATTTAGTTAAATTATTTGTCTCAAAAATAAAAGCTTTGGGAATTAAGGGAATCAATGGTGGATTGATCTATGATGACACTTATTTTAAAGGGAACCCTATCCCCTCAACCTGGCAATGGGACGACATAGGCAATTATTATGGGGCAGGGATACATGGTTTGAGCTTTCATGACAATGAATACACACTCTACTTCAAACAATCCATTAGAATTGGAGATAGTCCATCAATTTTAAAATCATATCCTCCACAAAGAAATTGGAAAATAATAAACAAAGTAATTACAGCTGGTTCAGGCACCGGAGATAACTCCATTATATTTGGAGATCCAGAGTCAGATATTCAAAAAGTAATCGGGACAATCCCTGCTGGAAATAGTTCCTTTACGGTAAGAGGATCCATGAACAATCCTGGTTTAGCTCTGGCAGATATGATGATGCAGCAAATTGTTGACAGTGCCTTTTTTATAACGAATCAGCCTTTAGATTTTACTACTTGGAAAAATTCAGAATCCATACCTTCCATTTCAAAAATATTTTATACCCACAATTCAATTCCTACAAGATCAATTATAAAAGAAACCAATCATAGAAGTGTCAATCTTTATGCTGAAACTTTAATGAGGCACACTGCCAAAGCATTAAATAATGAAGCAGGTCCTGATCAAGCGGGAAAATTACTCCGTGATTTTTGGAAAGACAAAGGACTAGATGTTAACGGACTATGGATCGAGGATGCGTCTGGATTATCTCCACGCAACGGAGTCTCGTCAAGTTGTTTTGCCAAAGCGTTAGGAATAGCATTCAAAGACCGAGTAAATTTTGAAACTTTTTATGCTTCTTTGCCCGAAGCAGGATCTGAGGGCACAGTTAGAGGGCTTTTGGACAAGTCCGATGCTTCTGGAGCAGTGCATGCCAAAAGTGGCAGTATGCGTAGAATAAAAAGCTACGTTGGTTATATGCGATCTTCTAAGGGGAAATGGTACACATTTGCTGTGGTAGCCAATAATTTTACTTGCAGTGGAAGTGAAATAAAAAGAAAAACAAGTGAGTTGTTATTGACACTTTGGAAAAATGGTTGATTGAGAATTCTATCTTTGTATTATGAAAATAATGGTACAGTATTTTTTATTCTTTTGGGTGCTAGGATTCATGCTGTCATGTCAAGGCCCCCAAACAGAACGAACCAAAATAATTTATAACATGCCCGCACCTGAGCCTTTGGTTCAAGACAGCGATTATGTGCAACCAGAAAGAGATATTTGGCAGAATCCGCAACTTATTATTGATCGACTTGGTGACTTAAGGGGAAAGACTGTTGCCGATTTAGGGGCAGGAACAGGATACTTTTCTTTCAAATTAATTGAGAATGCTGAAAAGGTAATAGCCATTGATATTGACGAGCGGTTTATCAATTTTATCAACAATAAGCTTCGAAACTTGCCTAAAGATATACAGTTGCGTTTTGAAGCAAGATTGGGAGAAGCGAACAATCCACATTTGGGCAAAGAAGAAGTTGATGCCATCCTCGTTGTAAATACCTATATCTACATTCGAAACAGAATATCTTATTTCACAAAGTTGAAACAGTCCATTAAACCCAACGGGAAAATTGCAGTCGTAGATTTTAAGGAATTGCAAATGCCAGTTGGTCCTGCTAAGCAAATCAAGGTCCCCGGATACATAGTAGTTGAGGAGTTGAAGAAGGCAGGCTATAAAAATATCGTTCTTGATAATTCAAGCCTAGATTATCAATACATTATAATTGCTGAAAAATAGTCCATTAAATCAATCGATTGGTAGATTTAACCTGACATTAACATGACAAAACTGGTTTTGTAATGTTATGTAACCAAAATTGTAAGACCTTCGCTGTCCTTAAATATCACACATGATTAGATTTTATATCTTGGGAATATTATTGTCGATAACTACAATACTCTCCGCACAAGAATTAACAATTAACTACGAAATATTGCGTCAGGTTCCTGCAGGAAATTTCAGAAATACTGACGATCAGCAATCTGAAAGTGGGAATGGTTTGCAAACTATTGCGGATGATAGGGATGTTTTCTTCAAAGACAGTTTGGTTACTTATGAAAAATTAGGAGCGAAGGCAAGGTTGATGAGAAGGCCTGAAATAACAGGTAAAAATTTTAAGCCTCCTTTTGAAGAGCTGGTAATCTATAATATCAACACAAGAACTGAAACCAATTATGTTACCATGCATGGGGATGACGGAGATATTTATTATAGGACAGAAGAAAAATCCAGTCCCGAAACGGATTGGAAATGGAGTGATAAAACTAAGAAATTCATGGGTCTGTCTTGCACCAAAGCAACTGTAACAACTCCTAAAGATACCTATACTGTGTGGGTAGCCAAAGACAGCCCATTTAATTTTTCACCAATTTTAGCACTAACACCTGATAAAGGACTTGTCGTTAAAATTGAAGGAACTAATATTGCTTTTTCAGCTATAAAAATGGATCCTGTTATTCCAGCAAACATTCAATTTAGTTCAGTCAATCAAGGAACTTTGATTACTCAAGAAGAATTAATGAGCGCTCGTAAAACAGCATTTAGAAACTTTAATCCAGGTAAATAGTTCTACCTGTCTACTTTATAGAAAATAATTTCATGTATAAAATAGTGTTGAGCTTTTTGCTCCTTTGGTCTTCTTTAGTTTTTGGTCAAAAAACCACCGTTATAAAAGATTCTGATACTGGTGAATCATTATCGTACACAAACGTTGTACTATTGTCAGTTCCTGATTCCAGCTTTATTAAAGGAATTCAAGCAAATCAAAGTGGAACAATAACCTGGAAACAATTGCCAGCTTTTCCTTTCCTGATAAAAATTAGTTTCCTTGGATACGAAGACTATTGGGCAAAAATTGATGAGGAAGATCAAATTCCCAAGGTATTTACACTTAAAAAAAGAGCACTAAAACTAAATGATATTGAAATTTTGGGCGACAAATCAGCTATTTCATTAAAGAAAGATACACTAGAATTCAATGGATCTTCATTCAATGTTCCACCAAATGCGATGGCTGAAGAATTGCTAAAAAAATTACCCGGTGTTCAAGTTGGGGCTGATGGAACAGTTAAAGCTCAAGGTGAAAATGTTACCAGAATTACAATTGATGGGAAGCCATTTTTTGGGGATGATCCCAAATTGGCCACAAAAAACATACCAGCTGATGCAATCGATAAAGTTCAAATATTTGACAGAAAATCAGACCAAGCAACTTTTTCAGGATTTGATGATGGCAATACGGAAAAATCAATCAATTTTCAACTCAAACCCGGACACAAAAAGGGCAAGTTTGGTAGGGTTGAAGCTGGGTACGGCACAAATGAAAGACATGCCTCTTCTTTCACCTACTTCGATTTTCGGGGACCACAACAAATAGCTGTCCTCGGTTCTTTAAATAACATAAACCAGTCAGGATTTTCATCAGAGGACGCAATGCAATTTGTCAATAGCAGCGGTGGTGGCCAAGGAGGCGGAGGTATGAGATCAATGATGAACGGCGGCGGCGGTGGCTCCAGTTTTTTTGGTGGGGACGCTTTTAGTCTCTTAAGTGGACAAAATACAGGGATCAACACTACTGGTAATACAGGAATTAATTACCGTGACAGTTGGGGAAAGAAGTTGGAAGTGGTAGGTTCTTACCTGCTTGGATACAGTGATGCATACAATGTAAATGATGTGGCACGTGAATCCATCCTACCCAATAATGTGTTTAATTCTCTCCGAAATTCAACAACAGACAATACAGCACTTACACACAGAGTAAATACAAGTTTTGACTACAAAATAAATGGGCGCAGTTCATTAAAAATAGAGCCAACCCTAAGTTTTACCGAAAATGACAACTCAAGTTTGAGCTTGACAACAACCTCAAGAGGTGACGCTATGGTATCCAATAAAGGTTTTGCAAGGGCATTATCTAATACCGACAATTGGCGCTTCAGATCCAATATTTTGTTCAGACACAAGTTTGCAGCAGAAGGCCGAACTTTGAGTGTTAATGCCAATCCAAGGTTATCTGGCTCAAACGGAACAGAATCGAATCAATCTACTTTTAGTCTTATACCCAATGATCAAACTGCTACAATAGTGGATTCAATCGACCAACGTATCAGCAATGTATCGGACGGCAATGGGTGGAGTGCTAATGTCAGCTATACAGAACCTTTATCCAAAAAATTCAACCTAGAAAGCGCATATAATTATAGTACAGACGAAAGTGTCAGAACACGTGATGCATTTGATTTTAATGCAATCACAGGTGAATTTGACACGCCCAATACGGAATTGACAAATGCCTTTGAAAATGTCTATGGAACCCACAGGATATCAGAAAACTTGCAATTCAAAAAGCTGAAATATACCATTACACTAAATAACACATTCCAAATTGCTTCCCTGAATAGTACTTCAAGGACTGACGGAAGTTCCTTCAAAAGAGATTTCTACAACTATCTTCCTGGATTTTTGGCACAAATCACACTGCCAAAAGGTAAAACCATGAGAATTAATTACCGGACAAGCACCCGTCAACCTGATATTTCTGATATTCAACCTGTTCCCGATTTATCTGATCCCTTGCGTATTCGTGTAGGAAATCCAAACTTAGGTCAAGAATTTACACACAACCTGAGTTCTAATTTGAGAGCATTTGATATGGGAAAGAATAGATTTTTCATGATCAATGCAAGAGGTGAATACAATCAAAATAGAATAGTAAACAGCACTGAAATCAACTCATTCGGAATTGAGGAGACAAAGAAAGTCAATGCCAACGGAGTATGGAATGCAAATGTATTTGGCACAATTGGTTTTCCCTTTCGTAAATTCAATATCAATACCAACGTTTGGTCAAATTACAGAAGAGATATCAGTTTTATCAATGGTGCTGAAAATAAAGGTGACGTAATCAGCTACAATATTGATTTAAGAGCAACTTGGCAAATAACAGAGAAGGCCGAATTGACTTTTGGTGGATCAGCAGGAACTACAAACACTTCATATAGCTTACAAGAAGTGCTGAACAATCGAATCAACAATTTAAACGGTGAAATCAGTACTTTGATCAGATTACCTTGGAGATTCAGAATCAATTCAGAGCTAACCATTTCACAGCGGACCGGTCTTGCTGATGGATTTAATAGAGTATTCACTTTATGGAATGGAGCCATCACCAGAACATTTTTGCCAAAGGATCGCCTTGAAGTAAGCTTAAGTGGATTTGATCTATTAAATCAAAACGATTACAACAACAGAACCACTACTTCCAGCGCCATTGAAGATACCAATGCGCTGACCATAAGAAACTACTTCATGTTGACCGGCAGGTATTTTCTCAACAAGCAGGAGACCAAAATGCCTCCAGGTATGAAGAATATGGGAAGAATGTTTAGAGGTGGCATGTAAACTCATCCAATTGGTTTATTTTACTTCAATCAAGAACTTGTTCTTCTTGCCATTTTCAACGAATAAGAACCTGCTATGAATAAGGGAATCATTGCTTATTATTGTTGAAACTTCAGCAGTTTTTTGCTTGTTGATCGATAGTGCATTTCCTTGAATTGCGCGACGCACTTCACTCTTAGAAGCCAATACACTGGTATGTCCTGACAACAATTCATCTATTGGTATTCCTTTTGCAAATACGTCTTGATTGACTTGAAATGATGGTATTTCCTTACCGACTGACTCCCATTCATTTGAACTAATATCATCAAGAGCACTTTGATTTTGTCCAAACAGCAAATCTGTAACTTTCAACACAGATGCAAATTCTTCCTTAGAATGTACTCTGCTTGTGAGCTCTTCTCCCAATATTCTTTGCGACAAGCGCAGATGCGGTGATTTTTGGTGTTCAAGAGCCAAAGCCTGCAATTCTTCGCGTTCTTTTAATGAAAAAATATTAGAATAATTGAGAACATCCTCATCAGCTGCATTGAGCCAGAACTGGTAAAACTGATAAGCGGAGGTCCGATTTTTATCCAACCATATATTGCCACTTTCACTCTTCCCAAACTTGGTTCCATCACTTTTCTTAATCAATGGTGTCGTCAAACCAAAAGCTTGTCCACCATCCATTCTTCTGATCAACTCAGTCCCTGTTACGATATTACCCCATTGATCAGAGCCACCCATCTGCAAATCAACACCTTTGTTTTTCCATAAGTAGTAAAAATCATAGCCTTGAACCAATTGGTAAGTGAATTCTGTGAATGACATTCCGGTTTCCCCTTCTAGTCTACGTTTTACACTATCCTTAGCCATCATGTAGTTGACCGTTATATGTTTCCCAACATCTCTTATAAATTCGAGAAAACCCATTTCACGAAACCAATCATGATTGTTTACTATGGTTGCACGGTTGGGAGCACAATCAAAATCCAAAAATTTTTCCAACTGTTTTTGTTGACATGCAAGGTTGTGTTGTATCACCTCTTCATCCAACAAATTCCGTTCTTCACTTTTGCCACTCGGATCGCCTACCATACCAGTTGCACCTCCTACAAGCGCCATAGGTCTGTGACCGCAACGCTGATAATGAACCAATGTCATGATTTGAACCATGTTCCCAACACCCAACGAGTCAGCGGTGGGATCAAATCCAATATATGCTGTGGTAATTCCTTTA
The DNA here is from genome assembly GCA_038326165.1 of Chitinophagales bacterium. Lineage (GTDB taxonomy): Bacteria > Bacteroidota > Bacteroidia > Chitinophagales > Saprospiraceae > JAEUUM01. The sequence goes on from JBBQJT010000004.1 coordinate 79,646, forward strand.
GCTAACTTCTCCTCCGTACCGGGCATGATATCTTGCAACATGCCTCTCCACTTAAGCTCTTCAATAAAATTTTTCATGAAAATTATCAGTTCTGGACACAAAAGTAAGCGTTTTCAGCACATGAGGCATTTACTAATGCATGAAATTAAAGGCTTTGCCGTACTTTCGGGTTATGAAAAGATGGAATTGGGTATTTTTAGTAGGATCCAGACTATCAGCTTTTAAGGAAGGGAATCTTTCGGCAATTATAACTAAGATTGCTGCAATTGCCACAGGAGTTAGTGTAGCAGTAATGATTATTGCCACATGTTTGATCAGTGGCTTTCGTGAAACAATTAGTGAAAAGGTTTTCGGCTTTTGGGGACACATTCAAGTTTTACATAATTCAAGCTTGAATAGTTACGAGTCCGCACCTTTAATTATTTCAAATGAAATGCGAGATAAACTTAACAACACAAAAGCTGTAAACTATATTTTCGAAGGTGAATCTTTTAAAACAAAGGGCGGCATAAAACATGTCCAAAGTTACCTTTTTAAGCCAGGCATCATCGGCAGCAAAACTCAAATAGAAGGTATTTTACTCAAAGGATTAGGTAAAGATTTCTCTTGGCCTTTGCTTGAACCATTCATAAAATTAGGCAATAGGCTCGATCTTAATTCTGAAGATCCCGCTCGTGAAATCATACTGTCTGAGCAAACTGCTAACCGATTGCAAGTGACAATCGGTAATTCAATACTCCTCCATTTTGTTCAAGAAGGCAGTCAAATTAGTAGAAAACTTAAAGTCAAAGGAATCTTCAGAACGGGGCTCGAAGAATACGACACAAAATTTGCTTTGGTGGACATGCGCTTTCTTCAAGAATTACAGGGTTGGAACCAAAACCAAATAACTGGGCTTGAAATAATTCTAGAAGATCAAGCCGATATGGAAATCATGGCTGCATACTTATACGAAAATGTGTTATCGGATTCATTGTACACCGAAACAATTAGGCAGAAACTCCCAAACATATTTGAATGGCTTGAATTGCAAACTACAAACGAACAGGTCATCAACCTCTTGATGATACTTGTAGCAATCGTAAATATGAGTACCGCTCTTTTAATCTTGATTGTAGAACGAACAAATATGGTTGGTATTTTAAAAGCTCTTGGTAGCTCCAACAACAACATTCAAGTTTTATTTATGTTTTTTGCTGGAAGAATCCTACTTTGGGGCCTCTTGCTTGGAAATGCAATAGGATTGGGATTGTGTTATTTGGAAGACAAGTTCAAATTTATTAAACTACCTGAAAAGGATTATTATCTCAGTTATGCACCTGTATCATTTGACTGGGGTAAAATTGCATTAATCAATGGACAAACACTATTGATTACCTTGATCGTATTGATCATCCCTTCTTTCATGGTAAGGAGATTGACTCCCGTTAGTGCCATGAAATGGAAATAATTTAGCAAATTGGCATAAAAACAAAAGTCAAACACTGCTCCAATCAGTATTTGACTTTTATTCTTTTCATAGGTGTTCATGGTTACGCTTTGGTCATCTCGGTTGAGGGATGAGAAAAATAACCAGGACTAAACTTGTTTAGGAAATAACTTTTTGTGGGAATTTGTCGGTCTGTTTTATCTATCTAATAAGCAATGAACAGTACAACCAAAATCAAGCCAAAAAACAATTCATATATCATTATGAACAATGTGAAGAAATTTTATTGGCGTTTTATGCATAAAGCATATTACATCCTCGAGCTTCAGCTCCTTCTACCCTCCCAATAACTTCAAAAACGCCTGGACTTACTGTTCGCCCTATATCTTGCGTAGCAATAAATGAACAGCTTGATTCATTTGCCAGATCAATAATATTAAGTACACCCAACCTTCCCATGGGAAAAAAACAAAACGGATCGGTAGGATCAGCTATCAATACTTTAAAACGATCATTCATTTGATACAATCCTTCTTCAGTCGAATAGGATTGCGAAAGCAGTTCCGTCATTCCATACTCTCCTACTATTATTGAAGTTCCGAATCCAGATTTAATCATTTCATGCAGCACGCTCCTAGGCACAACCTGACCAGATAATTTCATTCCGCCTGTCTCCATAACTGTCAATTCTGGTAAATTTAGCTTATGTTTCATGCCAAAATCGTACAGTGCATGGCTAACACCTATTAGTAATATTTTCTTTCCGCATGGAGGCAATCCTTCAAGTTTAAGTTTAAGGTGCTCTGAATCAAAAGAAATGAACTGGCTTTTCTGATTCTGCGTTTCAGTGATAAAATATTGGACCATTGATATCAACGATGATTCAGGATTCTCGGTGTAGCCTGGCAGATATGCAACAATAATCCATTCTTCCAAGCTTCCAAAAACCTGTTCAAATATTAGTTTGGTATTGTGATGGTAAAGCACTTTACTTTTGATTAAATGTTTGCTTCTGATCATGCCTGTTGTGCCACTAGATTGGAAGATCAACTCAGGTACCCAAGAACCACAGATTATATCATGAGTTTTAAAAAATCCGACTGGCAAAAAAGGAATGTCAACAATTCGACTGATATCATTAGGATCTTTTCGCAGATATTTCATGAAATCAGCATATACCATATTTAATCTGACTTGAGCCCTGAACAACTTCAGAATTTCTTTTTCCTCTTTCCAGGAAACTTGTATTAATTTTGAGCTGTCAGAATTTTCACTTAACATCAGGCAAAATTACTACAACTTATGTTCAATTTGTTGCGTTATGCTACTATGAAATTCATTCTACCTTCTATACTTTGTCTGTTTTTCTCGCAATGTGCAAACCCGCCTGAGTATCCCATTGAGCCACAATTAAGCTTTATTGGCTTGAGCAAATCCAATATGAAACAAGGAGCAATCAATGCAGATTCATTGCTTGTGACAGTTGGTTTTACTGATGGAGATGGTGATATCGGTACGGATGATTCTTTGAGTTTGTTCGTGACTGATACAAGAGATAACTTTTTAGCAGCTAAGTACAAATTACCTTTTGTAGCTGAGCAAGGTGCTGCAAACGGTATTTCAGGTGAAATAAGTTTCGTTTTAGAAAGTACGTGTTGTTACTATCCTGATATCATACCTCCATGCACTCCATCAACTGTTTATCCTAAGGACACGGTTATTTATACCGTTATGATAAAAGATCGAGCTGGAAACAAAAGCAATCAACTTGCCCTACCAATGATCTTTCTGGACTGCACGAAGTAATTAAGCTTCCAACCAGTTGATATCTTTTTTTAGTTTATTGAGTGTGTAGTATTCGGGGGAATCGACTTCTACTTGATGGTTATATTCCCAATTGGCTTGTGGAGGCAAACTCATTAATATACTCTCAGTTCGGCCGTCAGTTTGCAATCCAAATTTGGTGCCTCTATCGTAAACAAGATTAAATTCCGCATAACGTCCGCGTCTCAAATATTGCCAAGTTGATTGATGCTCAGAATACGATTTGTCTTTCTCTCGATCCAAAATTTTAATATACAATTGAGCAAAAGCATCGCCAATTCCTTTTGTAAAGGCAAAAGCATCTTCTTTATTCACCCCAGACTCTTGGTTCATGTGATCATAAAATATACCACCAACTCCTCTGGTTTCCTGACGATGGTCAATAAAGAAATAGTCATCGGCCCACTTTTTGAATTTTGGGTAGTACTCTAAATTATGCTGATCGCAAACAGTCTTTAATGTGGCATGAAATAATTTAGCTTCACCAGCATTGACGTAATGCGGAGTAAGATCGATGCCTCCACCAAACCACCAAGCGCCATTTTCTGCTTCAAAATAACGAACATTCATGTGTATAATGGGATGAAGTGGGCTTTTGGGATGCATAACTATAGACACACCTGCAGCAAAAAATTCCTTGGCGTCGATACCGATTGATTTAGCAGCGAAAGGGCTTAACTCTCCTTCAACTGCCGAAAAATTTACTCCACCCTTTTCTATATATTTTCCTGCCATTACTCTTGTTCTGCCTCCACCACCACCATGACGCTCCCAAAGATCTTCTTGAAATTTTGTGCCATCCCAGTCAGCAATCTGATTACAAATGTTATCCTGTAGACCCATTAAATAGGTTTTGATCGTCTCTTTATTAACTGGCATTGCTGATCTTTTTTTTGGTAGCTCAAAGTTAAATCCACAATTAATCAATATAAATTTCTTGCTGTCATCTGTTTGTAATGTTAATCAATCCCAATATCAATGTAGGCATCATTTCATTCAAGAGATATTTGATGTATTTTGCAGATTCAATCAAATGAATTCACTTTATGGTCAATACAGAGATTATCACCAATCCTGATGGGAGTATTTATCATCTGTCACTTCATCCTGAAGATATAGCCAAAATCATCATTACCGTTGGTGATCCTGATAGAGTTGCAATGGTTTCCAAATATTTTGATAAAGTTACTCTTAAAAAGCAAAACAGAGAGTTTGTGACGCATACAGGTGAACTGCAAGGCAAACAATTGACAGTTCTATCTACCGGAATTGGTACTGATAACATTGATATCGTCCTCAACGAACTTGATATTCTTGCCAAATTTGACCTGCAAAAACTTGAAATTACCAACCCCGATTATGAATTAGAAGTAATCAGAATTGGAACTTCTGGAACCATACATTCAGACATTCCAGTTGATTCATTTTTGGCTAGTGAATTTGCAATTGGTTTAGATGGATTGTTGCTCTATTACCTCACCAATGAACATAAAATTGAAAAGGAGCTTTACAGTCACTTCATGTCATTTTGCGAGCTTCATCTCAAGCTGCCAATGCGGCCTTATATTGCCAGTGCGGACAGGCAACTGATGCAAGAATTTGGCTCCAAAATGGCAAAGGGAATAACGGTGACGTGTCCGGGATTTTATGGGCCTCAAGGGAGACAAATCAACGCAAAAATATTTCAAGAAAATTATCTCAATTCGCTTCGGGCATTTTCATTTCATGATAGAAGGATAACAAATTTCGAAATGGAAACAGCAGGGATCTATGGCTTAGCTAGAGAACTTGGACACAAGTCATTGTCTTGCAATGCAATATTAGCGAATAGAGCGACTGGCGAATTCAGCAAAGAACCACAAAAAACGATCGACAAATTAATCACGGAAGTTTTGACAGTTATTATTAACCGTTAACTTTTTTGTGATCGGCAAGAAACTGTGCCAAACCTAAATCTGTCAACGGATGATTGAACATGCCTAAGATACTTGACAAGGGGCAAGTTACAACATCAGCACCCGACTCAGCTGCTTCAACTATTTGCTTCGAACTGCGAATTGAAGCCGCAAGAATCTCAGTGTCATATTGTTGAATTGCATAAATCTCAGCTATTTGCATGATTAATCCCATGCCATCCCAATTGATGTCATCTACTCTTCCTACAAATGGCGAAACATAAGTAGCACCAGCCTTTGCGGCTAGAATAGCTTGGCCAGCCGAAAAAACCAATGTACAATTGGTGCGAATACCATTATCCGAAAAATGCTTGATAGCCTTGATTCCTTCTTTGATCATTGGTACTTTGACAACTATATTCGGGGCAATCTCCGACAATATCAATCCCTCACGTATCATCCCTGCAAGATCAGTTGCTATCACTTCAGCACTTACATCACCTTCAACCAATTCACATATTTTACGATAATGCTTCATGATTGCATCATTGCCTTTGATACCTTCTTTTGCCATCAATGAAGGATTGGTTGTTACACCATCCAAAATGCCTAAATCACGTGCTTCAGCAATTTGGTCCAAATTTGCAGTATCTATAAAAAATTTCATCGTAAAAGTTTTCTTGGATAAATAAATAAGGTGAGAAATCACGTCGAACCGCTCAACCACCTACCCTTGCTGCATTTCTGCCCTGAGGGAGTTCGGCAGGAGCTGGCCACATGACCCTCACCGATGGTAAAGGTAAAGACAATTCTGAATATTACGGAGTAATTTTTTATTCTTATGGGTCCCAACTCTATCCTTGTGCAATTAATAGGTGCAAACAATTAAACATGAAATAATTCAATTAAACGAATTGCCCAAATTTTATTCACATTAAAATAATGAGCAATTTATTCAAAAAACAAATATTTATTCCCAACTTTACCTCCATTAAATCCAACACCCTAAAAAAAACACTATGAAAATCCTTAGCTTTTTGATCATTGCGACCATTGCACTTAGTTCTCCCCTTCTTGCTCAAAATGAATACACCTGGGATGAATACGGCATCAAATTTAGTCTTGCTCCTGACTTCGTAGAAAAAGTTAACAATAATGAAGAGTTCTCTGCGGATGGTGACATGATGAGCATTTCAATCATTCCTTTCAAAGATGAAACCATCGATGATTCAGACATTGCAGCTTATACCATTTCAATTGCAAAATCAATAAACTTAACTTCGTATGAAGATGTCAATGTTATAAGTATGAATGATTTCAAAGGTGGGTATGTTGAGGGTGTCTCTGATGGCGCTCGTATTTTTCTGATGGGCTTGATTGATCCAATATCTGATACAAACTTTTTTGTAATAATAACATTTATTGACCAAGACCATATTGCTACAGAGGAAGCGATCAGAATGGTTAAGAGTTTCCACAAGATGTAATCAAAGCAAAATATAAGAAAATCTGATGAAGCCCGTGAAGCAATTCATGGGCTTTCTTGTTTTATGCCATTGAATTCATTCATAAAACCTTTAGCTTTGACCAACAAATATTGAGAGTCTTAACACTAAAATCCTTAGAGACTGATGCATTCATATTGGGAGAAAAAACATTTTGTGGGTGATGCTGATTTGGTTGTAATCGGTTGCGGAATTGTAGGATTGTCGGCAGCCATCTCTTTGAAAGAATCCAAACCTCAACTCAAAATACAGATACTTGAAAAAGGCTACCTTCCTTCAGGTGCGAGTACAAAAAATGCAGGATTTGCATGTTTTGGAAGTTTATCTGAATTACTTGATGACATCAACTTTATTGGTCTTGATGCAACACTAGATCTTGTAAAAAGAAGGTACGTTGGACTTCAAATTCTTCGCAGCAGAGTTGGCGATGAGCAATTGAACTACGAAGAGTTGGGTGGTTACGAAGTGTTTCGGGAAGAAGACGACGCGCTTTACCTCGACTGTATTTCAAATCTAACAAGGATCAATAGCTTACTAGAAAAGACCATTGGTATCCATGAAATATTCGTTCCAGCTGATGAAAAATTAGTTGAACTCGGCTTGACTGCGTTCAAACACCTCATAAAGAACCGAATAGAAGGTCAAATAGACGCAGGAAGCATGATGTTAGCATTGATACGCAGAGCACGCAACCTAGAGATTGACATTTTATTCGGAACAGAAGTCGAACAATTGAACACTTCAGAAAATGCTCAAGTATTAATACTCAAAGATGGAACAAACTTAAAACCCAAACACACTTTGGTAGCAACCAATGGATTTGCGAGACAACTTTTGCCGGAGTTGGACGTTCGGCCAGCCCGCAATCAAGTGCTTGTATCTTCAGTCTGTACGAACTTGAAAATCAATGGCGCATTTCATCTGGATCGCGGATATTATTACTTTAGAAATATAGATGGCAGAATATTATTGGGAGGCGGAAGACACCATGGCGGACAAGTAGAAGAAACCAGCGAGGAAGGCATAACGACATCTGTACAACAGGATTTGGAACAGCTTCTATTCAAATACATTACACCACACGAAACGCCCAAAATTGAATTCAGGTGGAGCGGCACTTTGGGTCTGGGACCCTATAAATCCCCAATAATCAAAAACCTACAGCCTGGACTGAGTGTTGCGGTGCGGATGGGTGGCATGGGAGTGGCACTGGGAAGTTTGGTAGGTAAAGAAGCAGCTGAGATGATTGACCAACACTTATAGTTGTATCTTTGACGTTCTATTTGGCTATTAACATGAAATTGATTTTGAGTTTATTGTTGATTTTTACCACAATGCAACTGACAACACATTTAAAAATTGTCGATATCAATACTTTTGCGGTTAAAGCAATCAAGGTTACAACCAAGCCATATCTACTTAAAAAAAACAAGCTGAATGCTTATAATTGTGGATCACATCAAATAAACAGAGGAAGCCAAACAAAAGTCACAGAGGATTGCATGTTACTTGATGAAAAAAATGCAAGGCTTAGAACAAAAATGAATATAGCAAATGAACTCGTCGGAAAAAGTGAAGCCATTCATAAATTTGAAACACGTATTGAGAATAACTTTATCACTGGATTTTTTAGTATAAATAAATCTGAAAAAACACAACAGAAATGCACCATTGGTCCAGAAAGCGTCGGAGGAATTAGCAATGGTTTGTTTCAATCAACATTTCCAAAGAGCAAAAGGTCAAACTTCGATATTGCTTGGCGCTCCATATTAGATTTAGGTATGGCTTGTGGCAATCTAACCTTACCAACAAGTTGTTTATTTCATGAAAACGATTTTAAGAAATTATCAGGATGGAAATTCTAATCCAGCTAACTAAGCTAAAAGGCAGACGGATTTCCTTTTTGGCAATATTCTTAATGGCTATGAATTTCATGCCGACTGCAACTATTTGTGCCCAGGAAAAGGATTCTGCCAAGTTGATCATTGTGGAAAAAGCTGAAACTTTCTTTTATAGATCTATCAACAATCAGGAATATCAATGGATGGTTGGTAATGTTCGCATGCGTCAGGGCAATGTCTATATGAAATGTGACTCAGCATTGCTACAGGATAACAGTGTAAAAGCTTACGGGCGCGTTTTGATTCAGCAAACAGATACCATTTCACTATTCAGTGACTCCTTGTGGTATAATGGAAATACAAGAATAGCCGATCTTTTTAGTAAAGTCACTTTAATCAATGGTAGGCAACAATTATTTACAGATAAACTCAATTACGATCTCAACCAAAAAATAGGTACTTATACAACAGGAGCAGTACTCACGGATGGCAAAACCAAATTATCAAGTAGAAAAGGATACTATTACGTAAATGAGAAAAAAGCATATTTCAAGACCAATGTTCGAGTAAATGACCCTGATTTTGATCTCAAATCAGATACCTTATTGTTTGATTCCGAAAAGAAAATTGCCTATTTCTTCAGTCCTACCATTATTGCGCAAGACACCGCGAGAATATACTGTGAGGACGGATTTTATGACATCGGAAACAAAAAAGCGGAATTCAGAAAAAATGCCCAGTATGAAAGTAAAACCTCTAAAGCCTCTGGAGATACTATCCGATACGTTTCAAGAGATGAATCAATAGAGTTAATTGGTAAGGCGTACTTCGAACGGTCCAATGAACTTGCCAAAGCAGACAGAATAAAATATACCGGCAAGACCAAAAAAACGGACCTGGTGGGTAATGCCTACTACAAAAAGGATCAACAAACCCTGCAAGGACCAGAAATAAAGTACGATGGCAATGATGGAAGCTTTTCTACAAAAGGAAGATCAAGGATTAGTGATCCGCCACAAATCATTGAAGCCAACAATATTGATTATTCAAAAACTTTAGGACTTGGTTTGGCCACAGGAGATGTGACTTGGCAAGACACGATCCAAAGGATTATTCTACAATCTGATACTGCAGCATTCAACCGAAGTAATGATTATGTCAGAGCTTATGGGAAGCGGAGACCGCTTTTGATCAACTACGAAGGGACAGATTCACTTTTCATGACAGCTGATACGCTTATTTCATATCGGGATACATTGAGCTCAGACAGCACAAGGTATTTTAAGGGCTACCATGACGTAAGGATTTTGCGCAAAGACCTTCAAGTGGTTTGTGACTCATTGACTTACAACAGCAAAGATTCTGTAATGACCTTCTACAATCTACCCATCATGTGGAGTGATACATCGCAATTTGTAGCCGATACCATCAAAGCATTGCTCAACAAGGGTCAGTTGGAGAGAATCCTTTTACGATCCAATAGTCTGATTATCAATCAACAAGACAGTTTGTATTTCAACCAAATAAAAGGAAGGGACATCACAGCTTTCATGAAAGAAAGAAAAATAGAACTTATGGACGTTCAAGGCAACGCAGAATCCGTGTACTACGTCCTAGACGACCAACAAGCTTACATTGGTGTCAATAAATCGGAAAGTGCCAACATTGCTATCCGCTTTGAAGAGGGAAAAATTAAAACCATTCACTATCTGAATCAACCTCATGCCAAATTTATGCCCATGGGACAGGTAAATCATGAGAAAATCAAACTTCAAGGCTTCAAATGGGAAACCAAACGAAGACCAATTAAATTATCAGACTTGTTTTAACCCTAATCAGCAACAATCAGAATATTTTTGTAGCAATAAAAGCCAAATAAAAGGAACTAAAAATACAATTTCATATTTGCCTTGTCTTTAGTTGAATTATTTATCGGGGTCCTTCCAACACTTTTTGACATTTTCGTATCAATCATAAGGTAGCTACTAAAATTAATTAATTTAACCTAAAACAATAAAATGAAAAATCGAATCCTGTTGTTGGGAATGTTGTTATTGACCATCTTCTCCAATTGCAAAAAAGATACGCTTGATATATTTACAAGTGATGACTTTGAAAAAGGTGCTACTTTAATAGAGTCTTTCCTTTTGGTTCAAGTTGTTAACGAATTTGATATACCGCTTGCCAATGCCAAAATAACAATTGGTGATCAGAAAACATACAATACTGATCAGAACGGTACGGTATTGCTGTCCAAGGTGGGCATCAAAACCACTGGTCATCTTGTTTCCATAAGCAAATCCGGATATTTTAACTCCTTCAAAAGAGTATATCCAGAGGCAGGAGTGCTAAAGGTAATGCTGGTTCAAAAAAATAATCTTGATCTTCCTGGCCAAGCTGGAGGAAATCTAAATTTTGGAGGCGTCAAGCTCGAATTTCCTGCCAATGCAATTGTGGATTCAAAAGGCCAAGCATTTATCTCAAATGTAAATGTATCTGTTAGGCACATCGACCCAACGGCTAATAATTTTACCCAATTGGCTCCCGGTGACTTAAGAGCCATCAGAATCAATGGACAATCGCAAGTATTAGCATCGTTTGGAATGATAGCGGTTGAAATGAATGATGATTCAGGCAACAAACTACAAATTGCTCCTGGTAAGACTGTTAAAATCAAAATGGATCTGAATGGCCAATTGGCTTCGACAGCTCCAGCCACTATGCCAACTTGGTCATTTGATGAAGTGACTGGAGTATGGAAAGAAGAGGGTGTTGCAACAAAAACAGGCAATACATACGAATTTGAAGCCTCGCATTTTTCTTTTTGGAATTGTGATATTCCCTATGATTATATAGATTTTAAGGCGAAACTGGTATCACAGGGAGGACAAGCCATTTCAAATCTCCAAGTAAGCTTAGCAGCTTTGAACGGAGCCGGTGTAGGATACGCCTGGTCAGGCACGGATGGAAGTGTAGCAGGGAAAGTTCCTGCTAATACAGAATTTAATCTAGAAATTGCCTCTGATTGTAATGGTGTCAAAACAATTTTAAAAACACAAAAAATAGGACCATTTAGCGTTGATACTGATTTTGGAAATATTGTTGTGACGCTTGGATCTTCAAACACAGAAATAAGTGGTGTTGTGAAGGATTGCGGTGGAAACAATCTTCCTGACGGAGCAGTTAAGATTGAGTTTTTACTTAAAGTTGAATACGCAAGTGTCACAAACGGTGTGTTCTCAAAACTATTGGGTTGTGATCCGCCAGGAAAAGTAACCATAACAGCATATGATTATCCAAATGCAAAAACTTCATTACCTCAAGAATTTAACATAGTAAATGGTCAAATAAATAGTATAGGTGTTATTGAAGCTTGCATAGACATTGATGAATATGTTGTGATTAATATCGATGGAAACATATCTTATTTAATTGAAAATGTTTTTATTGATGACTCACTCGGAACAGCTCTTGGCAACTATGCAATAATTGGGCAGAACAACAGTAATATAAGCCAGTACTTCTCTTGTGAAATCGGAAATCAACTGAATATTGCAACACCCTTCGCGTACATATCCATTGAAGGAAATTTCCCTGGACTTCCAAATAATTTTTTCACCTGCACAAATTGTTTGTCTTACACCAGCACTTCTTTAAACTCTACACCTGGAGGATATTCAGAAGGAACATTTAGTGGGACTGTTCCCGGAACCATCATTCCAATTAGCGGATCATGGAGAGTAAAAGCAAATTAGAATAATACCATTGAATGCATCGGAAATCTTTTTCGGTGCATTTTTTTATAGAATATGGAAATAAAGGAAATCATTTCAGCTTGTTTAAAGAATGAACCCACGGCTCAAAAGCAGCTGGTATTTCATTTTTCTGGCAAGTTAATGAGTGTTGCATTCCGTTATGTCCCAGATTCCAATCTTGCTCAAGATATTGTTCAAGATGCCTGGATTCAAATTTTTAAATACCTAGATGATTTCAGAATCCATGATGGAAATTTCGAAGCTTGGATCAGAAGGATTACTGTAAACTGTGCACTTAAAAACCTTCAAAAAAATAAGCTAAAGTTTACCGAGATTACAATTAGCTCTGAACAGTTGTTTGCAATTAATCCTGAAGTTTTCAATTCATTGTCAATGGAAGAGTTGCATAAAATGATTCAACAATTGCCCAATGGTTGTCGTGAAATATTCAACTTGTACGCAATAGAAGAATACCAACACAAAAACATTGCTAAAATGCTCAACATCAGCGAAGGGACCTCGAGATCGCAATATGCCCGCGCTCGCTACCTTCTAATGGATAAAATAAATGCTCTAAAAAAGCAAGAAACTGCTATACATGGAAAATTTTGAAGATAATTTAAGAAAAAAGCTGGATGACCATCAGATGCCTATTGACATGGATTCAATTTGGGAAGGTGTACAAGCCAATAATCAAAAGAAAAAGCGAAGGTTCATCTTTTGGTGGATATTTCCTGCATTGGCTTTGACAGGTTTAGGTATTTATTTAGGAAGTCACAGCTATCAATCATCTCCACTTTCTAATGGAAGCGTCAAAAGCAAAGATTTTGCATCGAATGAAAGCAATATTTCAAGAAACCAAAAAGCCGATGCTGAATACATTCAAAACAATAAAATTCAAACAAGTCAAGCAAACAATCATTTACAAGGGTACTCCAATGCAAAATCAGGTCAAGTAAACAGTCAAAACAATTCAAACAATAAATCAAAGAGCACCGTGACAGGTAAAACTGAAACAGGGAAATATCAACCAAAAAGCAATCAAACAGTCATTAGTGGATCCAAATTAGCCAATAGTGCCTCAAATATTGCTGGTCTAATTCATGAAATATCAAACAGTCAGACAAATTCTGATAAAACCACTCCTGAGCTTCGACAACAGATTTTCTCATTAGCCGATGCACCTGTAAAAACTGAAATTCTTGAGCAGATTCCGCAGCTCTATTTATTCCCAACAAGAGCAGGAGACCAGCCAAATTTTTTAGTTGTGCATACAAATAAAGAGTACACTAAAAAACAACATCGCTCAAGTATTTATGCCATTGGTGGTATGCACGCGGTTATTGCACAAACAGATCAAAGTGAACTTTTGAGTTGTGCTAAGCCAGAATATGGCTACAATTTTGAAATCGGATATCAAAGACAAATACGAAAATCTCCATTCTCCTACCAAATTGGCTTGGAATTGAATCACATTCTTTTCCATTCCGAAAATAAAAATTTTGTAACCAAAACCATTGAGACTTATGACAGCACCATCATTTTCCGCCAATTGAACGGCGAGCAAATGTTAATTGGAAATAAGATTTATGGCAATCAAACCACCGCAACTATCCGAAACAACTATCAAAGATCCTATATTTTCAATGGAATAGTTGGCCTGGCATATACCAAATATCTTGGAAAGTGGAGCTATGGAGTCAACACAGGTTTAGGGATTAATTTTCAAACCAAATCAACTGGTTTCTATTATTGTTCACAAATTAATGAACGCTTAGATTTTTCAAATTCTATCAAATCAAATGTCGGATTCAGTGGTAGAATGGGCTTAAATCTCGGCTACGAGATAACTCGGCGAATAGCCTTAATTACCCAATTGAATACAAGTTATTATTTTACACCAATGAGCATAACTGGGAACGCATATAAAAATGTATTGTTACCAAGCATTCAAGTTGGTATGAAATACAAGTGGTAGTGGAGCAAGATTAACTGAAGATTACCTTGATAGCAGGAACGGTCAAACCAATCCCAAAAACAAATCCTAAAAGCCACCTATTTCATAAAAAGCTTAAACCTTCTTGGCTAGAAAATAGTTACTATTTTTGTTCATATTTTTTCAAGAAAATTCAGATGATAATATCTTGAAATTGCTAGCTTGGACTTATTTTGAACTTTTAATAAAATGGTGAATGCACATTTATTTCACAACAAATAAACTGTCTTTTTTATTTAATTTTTTAAAAAAAGACTGTACGGTTTAGTTTTTCATCATTCTCCAATTACTTTTACAGTTCAATCAAATCAATCTGATCCTTAACAATACACATTTATGCAAATCTTCAGAGTTCTAATAGTTCTTATACTCTCCATTCAGTATGGCTTTTCTCAAAAATGGGAAATGTTGTCATCTATGCCGCCAGATGCTAAAGGACGCAATCATCCGGTCACTTTTGCAATCAATGGTTTGGGCTACGTAGGAGTCGGTCTTGATACTTCCTCTTATCTCACAGATTTTTATAGTTACAATCCTACTAATGATGCTTGGACCAAATTGGGCGACTTTCCAGATTACGGGCGTGGATATGCTTACGGATTGAATTATGAAGGCAAAGGATATCTGGGATTTGGTATAGACACTTCCAGTGGTTTTAAAAATGATATGTGGGAATATGACCCCGCAATAGATCAATGGACCAAAAAGGCAGATTGTCCTTGTCAAGCTAGAGCCCATCCAGCATTTTTGGAAATTGACGGCAAGATTTATGTTGGCTTAGGTAGCGGAAGTGGCGGTGATTTGGATGATTGGTGGGAATACGACATACAAAATGATAGCTGGACACAAAAAAAATCTTTTCCAGCACTGCGAAGACATCACCCTTATTATTTTGGCGTCAATGGTCTTGCCTACGTAGGAATGGGCCACCATGCGCAGTTTATTTTCAATGATTTGTATGAATATGACCCTATAACAGATGAATGGAAGGCTATGACTTCCTTGCCATCTCAAGGCCGTGTAGCAGGTCAACAATTTGCCTATAATGGCAATGGATATGTACTAAGTGGTCAAGGAGAAACACACAACTACTTACCCGATGGAGAATTCTGGGAATTTAATCCAACTTTGAATACTTGGGAACAATTGGAATCTCATCCTGGACTAGGGCGTTGGGCACCAGGGAGCTTTGTGATTGGTGATTCTATTTATTTCACCTGTGGTGAAGATACAAGTGGCAACAAAGCCGATTTGATGAGGTATGTTTTTGAGAACAAGCCTAACAAAGTAGCTGATGTCACTGACATGAAATTATTGTCGATTTTCCCTAATCCTGCGCAGGGTCAACTCAATTTCAATTTGACTAGCTCAAATCTTTTTCCCCTTCAAGTTCAAATTATAAATATGAACGGCGTTGTTGTCCTTGATAGATTGACAACAGAAAACAACATCAATATTGAAACCTTGCCACCTGGAGTTTATGATTGTGTCATTTCCCGAGGCAAAGAAGTAGTTCAAGCCAAGTTTGTCAAAGGGAAAATGTAAAATTTATTTTTGGCAAACCAGACTTTAATACTGTTGTGGCAATTATGGCAGGTTTACATTCTAATAATTGCCAATCTGAAACAGATGTTTATCTAGTAAAATTTGGCTTAAAAAACTTTCTTAGTTTAGACCTAAGAACTTTATGGCTATGTACAGCGCAGCAATGACTAAGTATTTCTGTAATGAATGAATTTGAACTATTCCGATACCAATTCAAGGTAAAGTACAAACCCATATATCAAATAAAAATGATAAGTGGGTTGGAACGGCAATAAGGTCTTTCAAGCTCAACAGTAGTCAATCAAACCCAAAAACCGCATGTATGGAGTTTGCCTTGCAGCAAAGCCTCATGAGTCAATGAAAATCTTTGATTTTGTAGACTTCAAAGCCCCTGACATTTGAATAAATCATCAGGAAGTTAAACCTCCTGCAAATCCCATATTAGTATAGGAGACGTCAGACCCGCAAAATTATTGGAATATTCAAAAATTTGTCGGCTCAGCGCCTGGCATTGAATTTGGTCTAAACAGTATCTTCTAATTGTTTACAGCCTTGAAATTATAAACAGAATCGCGCATTTCACGAATAAAAAATCCAATAAAATATTTAAGATAACTTCCTGAATATTTTTGTTCCGTGCGCACACAATAGTCTTTTAGTATTTATTGTTTGATTATTAAAATATAATACTAACTTTAGCAAATATTCACTACAGGATTATTCTAACCAATTCAATAACACTATAAAACCAACAAAAATGAAAAATCTATTTTTACTTGCTGTTATTTCACTCTGCGTTTTTGCGTGCAAAAATGCGGAAACACATTCAGCAGAAGTAGCTAAAACAGATGAAGCAGCCGCAACAGCTTTTGTTTACCCTTATTCAACCAAGAAACCATATCGTGATTGGGAAATTGGAAGCCAAAACAATTCGGTTATAGCAATGTCAGGACTTAAAGCTTTTGAGACTGGAGATATACCTGGTACACTTTCTTATTTTGCTGACAGTTGTGAGATGGTATTTAACGATTATAATGAAAAATTAGACAGGAAGGCATTGGAAAAATTCTTTATTGACGAAAGAGCAAGATATGCGAGCGTGAAAATTGTCATGCAAGATTGGATGTCAGTAATCTCGAAAGACAAAACAGAAGAATGGGTTACAATGTGGTACAAGCAAATCAATACCATGAAAGACGGAAAAGTGGACTCTGTCAATGTGGTCAATGATCTCAAGATTGAAAAAGGGAAAGTAGTTATTCTCGATGAAAAGTCTCAGAAAATTCCGGTGAAGAAAAAGTAATTATTCTTAAACCCAAAATCTGCATTTGTGTTGTTTGCCTCTGAGCAAAGCCTCACGAGTCGACAAAAATCTTTGATTTTGCCGATTTTAAAGCCCTGACATTTGAATGAATCGTCAAGGAGTTAACTCCTACTAGTCTGATACTAATGTAGGAGACGTCAGACCCGACAAATTATTGGAATAACAAAAAATTTGTCGATTTAGCGTCTGGCGCAGAGTTTGTTTAAAATCTGGTAGATTATGATCATCAAAAATAATTTGTACGATTATCTCATTATTTGAAAGCCCAATTCATTAAATTTACGTCAGTTTAGTTGGATTGTTGATACACAATTTCAAAAGAATTTTTTTTGAATTAATAACGTTTATTAAATAAGCAAAAGTTATATTACGGATATTTTAATTATTTGAAGTAGGCACATTATTGATAATTTAGCTTGATTTGAATATAACCGCAATGCGGTTTTTGGATAGCCGTATTTATCAATTCATAAAATAAACCTTTTGATGCTCCATGTCTGTTGAATCTCCAAACGTATTCATCCAAATAAGCTTGTAAATTCCTGACATAATGGTGTTGTCCCCGCAACCAACTTTTGAGACTCATTATAAATCTGTGAAGTAATTTAAAGTTTTTGCCGCTATCTGATTTTTCCATTACAAGTCCAGGATAATCGTTTTGTAGTTTCTTGTAGGATCTCCACTTATCAGATCTTATTTCTGCATCTTTTTCTATTGATTGCTCAAAGAATGATCTCAACTCTTTGGTGGATGTGTTTTGAATTACCTTGCAGCTTGCAAAAGCTATTCCTTTTCCCTTTTTCTGAATTGCCACGGCTACTATCTTCTTCTTCAGCACTTTACGGCCCACCGCACCTGTCTTTGTCTCTTTGCCCCCTACAAAGGTCTCATCAACTTCTATTTGATCTGATAGCTTAATTTCTTGTTCCATTGCCTTCATGAGCTTTTGCTTAAATAGCCAGCATGTCTTTTGCCGAAGTTGTAGTTTGCGGGATAATTCGCATGAACTAATTCCCTTTTTGTTGGTACTAACCAAGTAAATAATCATGAACGCTTTTTGCAATGAAAATTTTAAGTGATGGAATACTGTACCGCTTGTGGGTGAGTGATCAAATCTGCATTTTGTGCATTGTCTGTGTACGGCAGTTATTCCTACACAATACTTAGCATGTTGGCAACGATTACAATTAAATCCATTGAACCATCTCAGATTTATAAGATAATTTTGACAGCTCTGATCATCAGGGAATTCCTTCATGAATTCGTAAATGCTAAGGGACAAATAGGGTTTTTCCATTATTTGTTGCTTTATAACATAAATATATACAATTTGTGTTATTAGCTATGTGCCTACTTCAATTTATTTTTTTAATTGTAGGCTAGGTTGATTGTTTGGTTGTTAGGTCTTTTATGCTTGCTTATGACGGAGCAATTATACTGCCTAATGTTAGAACCAGATAT
>JBBQJT010000005.1:0-94525 GCA_038326165.1 Chitinophagales bacterium
CAGCCAAGCAAGCTTCCGTACTGGGCATTTAGCCTCAGGCAATTATGTATTAACACTCAGAACCCCAGAGCTGAATTTGCAAACACAGTTGATCGTAAAGCAATGATAAGAGCCTGATGGTTAATGGTTAATGGTTTATGGTTTATGGTTTATGGGTTTATGGGTTATGGTTTATGGTTTATGGGTTTATGGTTTAATGGTTAATTGTTAATGGGTTTATGGTTTATGGGTTTATGGTTTATATGTTTATGGGTTATGGGTTATGGGTTTATGGTTTATGGTTTATGGGTTTATGGGTTTATGGGTTTATGGTTTATGGGTTTATGGGTTTATGGTTTATGGGTTTATGGGTTATTCAAAAATTGAGAACATTAGAAATCATATTAATCATTTAATTATAAGAATCTTAGTTCAGACAAAGGGGTTAATTGTTAATGGGTTAATGGGTTAATGGTTAATGGTTTATGGTTTATGGGTTTATGGGTTTATGGGGTTATGGGGTTATTCAAAAATTGAGAACATCAAAAATCCTAATAACCTGGGTCCTGCACTGATAGGATATAACTAGTGATGGGTGTGATAGGGGAGCTTAGGTCCGAGGTAAATTTACAATGAAATTAACTCGTGTTCCACTTCGTCCTTTGCCCTGATTCTAATTCTTTTAATCCAAGGTTTATAGAAATACTGTTTCATCAACTTCTGGTAATCGGAATGATAATCTACCAAGTTCATCTGCTCCAATAAACTACTTTCGTTGAATTGTTCATTGTATGACAGCTCAACAAATCCTCGGAATATCCCACTCTCGATCCAATAATAGATGCAAGTTTCATTGGGTGTGACTTCATACAATATCCAAGATCCTTCTAGGGCATCCTTGATGTGCTGAATGACCGCAATGGCACGTGAATTATAGTCTTCCTTGGATTCAACACCATTACATACTCCTTTGCATAGGCCAATGCCAAAATCAAAACATTGCCCAAGTGCTTTACGACCTGTTGATACATGTGTGCAAAGTTCAAACTTATGAATCACATTTTCAATGTAAGAGCTCGCGCGCGCAGTAGTGATAAAAGACCTTAAAAAACCTGGGTCGGATTCTGACCAATTTTTTCGGATTTCAAAATAAAGAAAACCGTTCTGATCAACTTGTTCATAGACACCAACATTGAGTTTGGAATTGCGTGCTACCTTGTTCAGACTCGGACGATGTTTCTTAATTTCAATCAATTCCCATACCAGGGCCATAAGTTCAGTGCTAGTTAAGTTCCAATGGATATCACTGACATGTTGTTGCAACTTTAAACCCTTATGATTGATTCCAGCAAAGTGTTCCCATATTCTAGTGCGTATGTGCTTACTTTTTCCGACATAAACGATTTGGCCATTTTCATTTGTAAAATAATATACTCCACAGTCATTGGGAATTGCGTCTACTTTCTTTTTGGTCCAATCCTTGGGAAGAACCGCTTCTTTGTTTGCTGTTTTGAGTGAAAAGGGATCCTCAATCATGGTTCCCGATGCCAAAATTAAGTGAAGAAGTTCTGCGGTCGCTTTTGCATCATCGTAAGCGCGGTGCCTGTTTTTTGCATTGAATCCAAAGTGCTCAATCAAATTACCCAAACTATACGATCTCAATCCTGGAAAACTTTTTCGTGATAGCTGAACGGTACAAGCTTTATTGCGTGAAAAAGAATAACCCAATCTATCAAATTCTTCACGAATGAATTCATAGTCGAATCTTACATTGTGCGCTATGAACAAACAATTCTCAGTAAATTGTACTATTTCTTTTGCTACTTCATAAAATTTTGGAGCGTCAGCAACCATGCTTTGGTCTATTCCAGTAAGCCTTGTTATTTCATAGGGAATAAAGGTTTCAGGATTGATTAAGGTGGAGTAATGATCAATTATTTCACGCCCATTGGTGCGCACAATGGCTATTTCGGTGATTTTGTCGCGATTTGCCCTCCCTCCAGTGGTTTCTATATCCACTACAGCATAAATGATATCTTTGTTGTTAACTTTAGCCATGAATTTAATCAAAGGTACGATGTTAAAATTGATGATTCCTGTGTTTTGCATTTATTTTGGCGCATGTACAAGCGCTCAGATACCTGTCTCGATCAACAATCTTAAGGAAACTGATGAGATTTTAACAGGTGCTCAACAAACTGATAAGTGGATATCCAAATTGCAAGGTAAAAGAATTGGGCTCGTGGTCAATGCTACCTCCACCATTGGCTACACACATTTGGTTGACACCATGAAAAGCTTGAATTTGAACGTCAAGTATATTTTTGCTCCAGAGCATGGATTCAGAGGCGATGCAGATGCAGGCGAACATGTTTTGAATGAAAAAGATCCCAAAACAGACCTTCCAATCTATTCATTGTATGGAAATAGAAAAGCTCCTGAGGATAGCATTTTGAGGGAATTGGATATAGTGGTATTTGACATTCAAGATGTTGGCTGTCGATTTTATACCTATTTGTCGACATTGCATTATGTTATGGGTGCATGTGCAAAAGCTGCTGTTCCATTATTGGTGCTAGACCGGCCGAATCCAAATGGGCACTATGTTGATGGACCTATTATGAAGCCAGAGTTTAAATCATTTGTAGGTGTCGATCCAGTTCCTATTGTTCACGGAATGACTTTGGCTGAAATGGCTGGCATGATCAATGGTGAATATTGGTTGGGCAAAGGAATTCAATGTGACTTAAAGATTATTTCATGTCAAGCTTATAACCACAGTACAAAGTATATTCCTCCTATTTCACCATCACCCAATTTGAAAAGCTTAAGAGCAATATTGCTTTATCCCAGTTTATGCTTAACTGAAGGAACCGTACTTTCTGTTGGAAGAGGAACAGATACACCATTTGAGGTAGTAGGTTATCCTGATTCAAAAATTGGAGATTATTATTTCATGCCATTGAAAACTAGGGGAAATAAAACACCCTTGTATTTAGACAATGAATGTCGAGGTTTTTCCTATCAACAATTAGACATTGACTCATTAAGAACTAACCCAGGCATTGATCTGAGTTCAATTATTGAATTTTATAAACAAGCCCCGAGTAACTTCTTTCTTGCAAACGGTTTTTTTGACAAGCTCGCCGGAACTGATAGCATTAGAAAGCTCATGATGGAAGGAAAATCAAGCTGGGAAATCAGACAAACTTGGCAAGAAGAGCTGATTGAGTTCAAGTACAAAAGGAGGAAGTATCTCTTATATCCTGAATGAAAGACCTTTTTAGTGAACATTCACTTCCAGCCAAGGAGCAGATTTATCTTAAAGTTGTAATGTTTTTATACAATTTAGTGATTTGAAGCGGGTCATGAAATTATAAAACAATTGGCATTATGACTATATTGCAGAAATTTTCACTGAATGATCGAAGCAAAAATCACCGCCTTCGGAACCAATGTTCCCAATAAAAGAATCGACAATGACTTCTATGAAGAACTCATCGATACTACTGATGAATGGATTGTCAGCAGAACGGGAATAAAAACTCGGTACCATACCACAGATACTGAATTCACAAGTGATTTGTGTGAGGCTGCTATAAAGGACATGTTGAGCCGTTATCCAGTAACGCTTGAAGCAGTTGATATGATAATTGTTGCTACCGTGACTCCAGATCAGCCTATGCCTGCTATGTCATGTGTCATGCAATTAAAATTTAATATCCCACATACTGGTGCTATCGATATTTTTGCCGCATGTGCGGGATTTGCATACGGGCTTACTCTAGCTAAGGGTTTGATTGCTGCTGGAACCCACAAGAAAGTAATTGTGTTGGCTGCAGAAACACTGTCAAAAATAACAGATTTTGAAGATCGCACAAGTTGTATTTTATTTGGAGACGGTGCAGGTGTTGTTATTGTTGAAGCCGCACAAAACGGCGAAAAAGGCAATATTGGCGCTTGCTTAACAGGTTCTTATGGCGAAGGAGGGCCTGATCTTTATATGTCAGGATTGGCTCCTAACTTATATGGCACCGAAATTAAAAGGAACCGCAAAATCGTTCAAAACGGTAAAAAAGTTTTTAAATGGGCAATCAACACGGTTTCGAAAGAGATTCCAAGGCTTTTGGCGATGGATGGTTTGACCATTGATGATATAGACTGGTTTGTTCCGCACAGTGCCAACATGCGCATTCTTGAAGGAATTTCCAGTGAACTCAAAGTTCCAATGTCTAAGTTCCTCGAAAGTATAACGAATTTTGGAAATACATCCTCTGCTTCAATTCCTTTGGCCTTGAATCAAGCTCTCAAATCCAATATCGTTAAGAAAGGTGACAAAATGGTTTTTTTTGGATTTGGAGGTGGATTGACATATGCAGGAAATGTGGTTACATGGGGATTGGACTGAGTTATAGCTTTAACGAACTCGAAATTCCATAAACCGACTTTAGTTTTATTTCCTCATGATCCCATGACCAGGTCTTGGCAGCTTTGAAGCAATTCATCCTAAGTTTCTGATGATCATTAAGGTCATTGTACAAGGCTAGAATTGCAGCTACAAGCGTTTGAGCTTTGATGTCTGGTATCAACACAGCTACTTCAAATTCTGCATTATGGATCCTGTATTCGGGCCAATCCATATTTATAGAAGGTACACCTGCTTGAACGTAGTCGAAGAATTTATTGGCAAGGGAATAATAATAATTTAGGCCTTTGGCCTCCAAAATATTAATGCCTATATATGCTCCAGCAGTGATATTACGCAAATTTTCAGGTTTTAACCTGCCAAGAAAATGGATTCTTGATTTGGCACTTCCTGCGGCTGCTTGTTTTTTTAAGTCTTCTTCAATATCACCAATCCCAGCAATGAGTAGATTGAATTGTGGCAATCTTTCCATTGCCATTATCATTTCTGTCACTCCACGCCCTTCATTTAAAGCACCTTGATATAGCAAGTATGGAAGTCCCATCAAAGGAGGTTCAGGTGTTTTGAGAATTGGTATTGGGGTATTTCTAATGACATAAAATTTTTTATGGTATTTTTCAGCGAAAATCTTAGCCAAACTTTCATTAACAGTCATGCAAGCATCCGCTTTCCTGATGAATAGCTTTCCTATTAAATTCCAAATAGACTTGACCAAATGTCGATTCGTAACTTCAGGCACTTCCTCAAAATATTCATGAGCATCAAATACAAGATAGCGTCTTGGGTAAAAAAATCCTGAAAGACTACACGCTGGAAGTGTATCCATATCATTGGCAGTTACAATATCATACTTATGCCAAATTAAGTGCAAAAACAAACGGACATTGTATTCAATATAAAAAAGTTTCCCTTTGTTGATTCTACACTTCAAGTAAAGGAACTGAATATCTGGATCAATACATTGAGTACTTGAAGGATAATTTCTGCCAATACAGCTTACATCTAATCCGATCTTTTTCAATGAAAATGCTACCTTTTGAACCCTTTGATCACTGATCAAATCATTGGTAACACACAATATTACACTCCGCTTTTTCATTTCAACTTGATGGTATCGCCCTGCGAAAGTACAACCTGTTCTTCTTCTAGCAAGAATTGTAATGTTTCCATGAAATTAGGCCAATCTGAAGGCTTTATAATCAATCTATAATCTGAAATTCTTTTGCAGTTCGGAGCCATTTCATTGAGAATCATGTCCGTAAAATCCTTTTCGTTATGAGATTCTTTGCGCTTTTCCTTTATACAAATATCACAGATGCCGCATTTTGTGGATTTTGCTTGACCAAAGTAGGCCGACATATAACGGTCTCTGCAAATATTGCTATTCAAATACCCCGTCACCGCATCTAAATTTTTAATTGCTCTGTTTTTTAGGAAGCCTATTTTATCTTTATTGAGCCTTAACAATTGTTCATCAACTCGATTCTCCAACCAACTTATTTGAGGTGAATTTTTAGCTGAAATAAAGTTCAGTACACCAACTTGATCCAAATACTTGAGTTTATTGTTGATTTCGAGTTCTGATAGCTCTAGTAATTGCCTCATTTTAGGCATCTCGAGTCGTACAGCTTGAATAAAAACTCCCTGATGCAGTCTCAATATTGATTTGATTATTTCATCAAATGTAGGATTTGCAAGCAAGAAAGACTTTAGCTGAACTTGATTCATTGCAATTGAAACCGTTGCAGGTTCAAAGTATCGTTCAATAATGTTTATGTATTCGGATATTTCAAGCATCTTGAGTGAAGAACTGGCTTCATATGAGGTAAGCTTAAATCTATTGCAAAAGTGATCCAAATCAAATTCCAAAATGTTTCCTCCACCTGTACCCTCCGGTAGCTGATAGTAATTACCCAAAGCTTGATAAACCCTGCGGATGGTTTCGATAGTTGGAAACTGACGATCAATTTGTGTTTGCAATGACTCAATATCAACTTCATTCCATAGCATAACTGCGTAGGATTTTTGTCCATCTCTACCAGCTCTACCTGCTTCTTGAAAATAAGCCTCTAAACTCAGTGGCACATCTGCATGCACAACAAGCCTGACATCAGGTTTGTCAATCCCCATTCCAAAAGCATTGGTGCAAACAATGGTTTGAATTTCGTTATTGATCCATTGTTCTTGCTTGCGATTTCTTTCATCTTGTTCAAGACCAGCGTGAAACCAGGAACTATTTCTGCCACACTGTTCAAGAAACCTTGACAGTTCTAATGTTTTTCGTCTGCTTCGAGTATAAACAAGTGAGCTGCCGGGAACTTTGGTCAGCATAAAATTGGTTTTGTTGAATTTATCATGTTCATACCTCACAGTGTACGATAAATTTGGTCTTGAAAAATCAGTGCTGATAACTTTACAGTGTATCAGTTCTAATTGCAGTATCATGTCTTCCACCACCTCTTTGGTAGCAGTAGCAGTTACAGCAAGGGTAGATATTTCTGGAATAAAGTCTCTTATTTGCTTTATTTTGAGGTAAGTAGGCCGAAAATCATGGCCCCATTGTGAAATACAGTGTGCCTCATCAACAGTGAGAAAAGATACACTAAGCTGAACCAATTTTTCATGAAAAAATTTGGTATTGAGGCGTTCAGGTGAAATATATAAAAACTTTGTATCCCCAAGTATGGCATTGTCTAAAATGCGCTCCATTTCACGCTTTGGCAAACCAGAATAAATAGCTTCAGCTCTAATGCCGCGTCGTTTGAGTTGGTCAACCTGATCTTTCATGAGTGCAATGAGTGGAGAAATAACAAGACATACGCCATCCATGATCATTGCAGGAACTTGAAAACAAATTGATTTTCCGCCCCCAGTAGGTAGTAAAGCCAGCGTATCCTTCTTCTCCAATACTTGTTGAATCACCTCTCTTTGAACACTTCTAAATTCAGTGTATCCCCAATATTGCTTAAGAACTGATTCTGGTGTTGCCTCCATATGTCCCAAAATTACAATCTTTCGAACAATGCATTTGGTTTTTTACCAACCCATAATCCGTATTAACGGATTTTGCCCTTTCGATAGACGAAAATCTTTGATTTTGGGGAGGTTAATCTCCTACAAGTCTGATTCGACTTTAAGAGTCGTCAGACCCGACAAATTTTTGCGACGATCAAAAATTTCGTCGATTGAGTGTCTAATGCTGAATTTGGGATTAACTGACATTTTGTCACATTACAAACTAAAACTTATTATATTTGTGCTCTGTTATTATGTAAATTTATTCTCAGAGTTCTTATGCTGTACGATAATAACCCTACAATCAATGATTTAAGAGTTCCGCTTCCTGATTCGGTTCAGGGTAGCCCTTACACTGCAGAAGCAGTTAACGAGAAAAGTGATAAGCATTTCTATATTGAAAGTTATGGATGTGCAATGAACTTTGCGGACAGTGAAATAGTTGCTAGTATTTTGGGCGAAATTGGATATTCAAGTACACGTGAAATGGAAATCGCGGATCTAATCCTTATCAACACTTGCTCAATTCGGGAGAAGGCTGAGGAGACTGTACGGAAACGGTTGAGAATATTTGACAAACAGAAAAGAAGAAGACCCGGTACCTTGATTGGAGTATTAGGATGCATGGCTGAAAGATTGAAAAAGACATTTCTAGACGAAGAAAAGCTGGTCGATATGGTCATAGGTCCAGACGCCTACCGCGATCTACCTGCCCTTATCAGTAATGCACATGATGGTGAGAAGGGAGTAAATGTATTTTTATCCCGCGAAGAAACATACGCCGATATATCTCCCGTTCGTTTGGATGAAAGCGGAGTGCTAGCTTTTATCAGTATTATGCGGGGCTGTGACAATATGTGTAGTTTTTGCGTGGTTCCTTATACAAGGGGACGTGAGCGTAGCAGAGAGCCATTCTCTGTTGTTGCTGAAGCTACAGATCTCTTTCAGAGAGGTTACCGCGAAGTTACCTTACTGGGTCAGAATGTTGATTCCTACAAATGGAGTAGTGATGATAAAACGGTGAAAGTAAATTTTGCAGAATTGTTGAGAATGGTGGCCGCAATTAGCCCACTGTTAAGAGTTCGTTTTTCTACTTCTCATCCTAAAGACATTACGGATGAAGTGATAGAAACCATTGCAGGTACAGACAACATTTGCAATTATATTCACCTTCCAGTCCAATCGGGGAACAGCCGCATTTTAGCATTGATGAATAGGACTTATGATGCAGATTGGTATAAAAACAGGGTTGATAAAATTTATGAAATTATGCCCGATTGCACTATTTCTGCTGATATTATTACTGGATTTTGTAGTGAAAATGAGGAAGATCACAAGGATACTCTTGAGATAATCAAATACTCAAAATTCACAATGTCTTATACCTATTATTATAGTGAGCGTCCGGGTACATTGGCAGCTAGAAAGTATGAAGATGATGTGCCTTTGGAAATAAAGAAAAGAAGGTTGGCAGAAGTGATTGAGGTCCAGCGGCAATTATCCTATGAGCTCAACCTTAGGGATATTGGTAAAACATACGAAGTGCTGGTTGAAGGATTTTCAAAGAAATCGCAAACAGATTTGAAGGGCAGAAATTCACAGAATAAGATGTTGGTTTTTCCTTCACAAGAGGGCATAAATCCTGGTGATTATGTTTGTGTAAAAGTAACAAAAGTTTCCTCTGCAACATTGTTGGGAGAAATCACATCACAACATCAATAAACAAATGCAGCAACTGCAAACTATAAAACAACGGTTTGGTATCATGGGTAATTCTCCAATGTTGGAGCATGCCTTAGAGACTGCTTTGCGTGTTGCTTCCACGGACTTGACAGTCTTAATTACTGGACAGAGTGGAGTAGGAAAAGAAGCTTTTTCGAAGATTATTCATTCATTGAGCAACCGAAAGCACAATCCTTTTATAGCCATCAATACAGGAGCAATCCCTCCAGGCACAATCAATTCTGAGCTTTTTGGACACGAAAAGGGTTCATTTACTGGTGCGATGGGCGAAAGAAAAGGTTATTTTGAAACAGTAAACGGTGGGACTATTTTTCTTGATGAAATTGGTGAAATGCCTCTTGACACACAAGCTTATTTACTTAGAATATTAGAGTCCGGAGAATTCCTCCGGGTAGGCTCTTCTCAAGTTTTAAAGACCAATGTTAGAATAATAGCCGCTACCAATGTCGACCTTTTAACTAGGATTAGGCAAGGTAAGTTTCGTGAGGACTTATATTACCGCTTGAATACAGTACCTATTAAAGTTCCTTCGCTTTCTGAAAGACAAGATGACATTCCTATGCTCTTTCGAAAGTTTGCATCCGATTTTGCAGAGAAATATAGGATTCAGTCAGTTAAATTAACTGAGCAAGCAATGGAGGTGATGAAATCTTATCCTTGGCCAGGCAATATCAGAGAACTTAAAAATACTGCTGAGCAACTTTCAATATTGGCAGAAGACAGAATTTTAGATGCTGAGCAATTGGTAGGCTTGCTACCAGTGCTATCAACAAGAAATTTGCCAGCCATCAGCAAGCATATGGATTCAGGTTCAGATGGTTCTGGATTTTATGAGCGGGAATTGTTGTACAAGTTACTTTTTGAAATGAAAAAGGATCTGAATGACTTGAAAGGCTTGATATTTGAGCTTGTCAATTCCAACGATTTGCACATGCCTGATATGAAAGCAATGGTAGCCCTGCAGAATACCGAGTTACATAATTTTGAATTTCGCACAAATGGAGGATCTTCTAAGGAATCCAATTTGGCCAATAGGATGGAAATTCAAGACGATTACGATGAACGGCCAAGGCTTATTGTTGATAAAAAAGATAAGAATTTAGATGGTTTTGATAAAATGGAAGTGGTAGAAGCAAATCTGAGTTTGGAGGATATGGAAAAAGACTTAATAAACAAATCTCTCAAAAAACATAAAGGAAAGAGAAAAGAAGCAGCAGACGAATTGGGCATATCAGAAAGAACGTTGTACAGAAAAATCAAGCAGTATGATATATCGTTGTAGTTTAGTTTTGATTTTTGGACTCACTCTAGCTGGTTGTTACTCATTTAAGGGAATTTCTATTCCGCCAGATGTGACGACATTTTATGTGGCTCCTGTTGTACTTCGGGATCCAGCAGCCCCTGCTGACTATCAAGTCCAGTTTGCAGAAAGATTGCGTGACAAAGTTAGGAACGAATCAAGATTGAAATACAATGAATCCAACCCCGATATTGAATTTGAATCTGCAGTCACCAATTTCAGGGTAGTTCCAGTTGCTGTGAAACCGGGCGAATCTGCTGCGATCAATCGATTAGAAGTCTCTGTTGAAGTGAAGTATATCAGCAATAAACAAGAAAAGGACAATTGGACACAAACCTTCAAACACTTTGCCGATTTTTCGGCAAGCGAAAACTTATTGAATGTTCAGACCAGTTTACTGAATCTGATCAATACCCAATTGACCGAAGATATTTTTAATAAGGCATTTACTAATTGGTAACATGAAAACACCTCTTTATACCCAAGACCAAGATCGATTGAAGCAATTGAACAGTAAAGAATTAGAAAGAGCAATTGAAAATTATCCTTATGCCCATAATCTTTACATGCTGAGAAGTCTTGCTACAGAATGGCAAAACCAACCGAGAAATCCAAATGAATTTCATGACAATGCATTGATGGTGCCCGATAGAATCCAACTCAAGCAACTCCATGAAGCAATTGCTACTTACACAGGTAAATCTAAAGTTAATGAGGAGGCACCTCAGGAAGATACTGAAACAACTGGAGATGATCTAGATGAGGATACCGATAATATTACCCACATAGCCGAACAAGCTTCGGATTCTGACGTTCAAAGTGATTCATCTTTTATTTTGACGGAAGAACCAATTGTAAGTGTAAGTGAAAATTCAGAACTTAATCCAGAGCATATCTTAGGCAAGGTTGAGTTGAGTACCTATAGTAATTGGCTTCACTCACTACAAGGAGGAGAAAAGAAAGTCGAATCCTTATTGACAAATGAGTGGGAAGGCCTTCAAGAGCGAATTTTGGCACAAATAAAGGATGAACCTTATGCCAAACAAGTTCCAATGTCATCCGAAAAAGTAAAATATGATGCTCCTGAAGATGGAATTGTAACAGAAACATTGGCAAAATTAATGGAGAGTCAGGGAAAAATATCAAAGGCAATTCAAATTTATGAACGTCTAAGTTTGACTTTACCAGAAAAATCCGCTTACTTTGCGGATAAAATAGAAACCTTAAAAGCAAAAAGATAAATATGCTTACATTTTTAGTCCTTCTTACTGCATTAGTTTGCATCCTTTTAATGATTGTTGTATTGATACAAAACCCAAAAGGTGGCGGAATTGACCCTACATTCGGTGGCAACGCTTCCAATCAGCTTTTTGGAGCTGCGAGATCAACAGATTTTATTGAAAAGTTAACTTGGTATCTAGCTGGTGCATTATTTTTGCTTTGCATTATTATCGCCGTTTATGTTAATGGTGGCTCTGGAGCTGCTACTGAGTTAATGACACAATAATTCATCTGGAATATATGAAATTGAAAAGGCTCTATCAGAAATGGTAGAGCCTTTTTTGTTTTGATATTTTTCAAAATTCGGGATCGATATGACATTTTAGGTGATCAACTGTCAAAATTTCATGACCATGGTTTCAATTTTACACCACGGTTAACCATTTTTTGCGTATTTCATGCTAAAGTGGCAGATGTAAACAAGTGGCACAATTAGTGAACTAGGGCAGGCTATAACAATAGCATTCAAATTTAAAAAATCTAAAAATCAAAGCATCTATGAAGCCCATTAATGACAGAGTAGTGGTCAAGCCTGCGGAGGCTGATGAAAAGACAAAGGGTGGAATTATTATTCCAGACACCGCTAAAGAAAAACCCCAAAGAGGAGAGGTAATCGCTGTAGGACCCGGCAAAGAAGGAATTAAGCCAACTGTTAAGAAAGGTGATATCGTTCTTTACGGAAAATACGCTGGCCAAGAGTTGAACTATGAAGGACATGACTATTTGATCATGCGCGAAGATGACATATTGGTCATTCTTTAATTATTAACCAAAACAAAAAGAAAATACTAGCAACATGCCTATTAAAGAAATTAGCTTCAATACAGAAGCACGTGAAAAATTAAAAAGTGGTGTAGACGCTTTGGCCAATGCAGTCAAAGTGACACTAGGGCCTAAAGGAAGAAACGTAGTCATACAAAAGTCTTTTGGAGCTCCTATAGTCACTAAAGATGGTGTGACTGTGGCTAAAGAAATTGAATTGGAAGACCCAATAGCTAATATGGGTGCTCAAATGATCAAAGAAGTTGCGTCTAAAACTGCTGATATTGCTGGTGATGGCACGACAACTGCAACAGTTTTGGCCCAAGCTATGATCACAGCAGGAATGAAAAATGTGGCTGCCGGTGCCAACCCAATTGAATTGAAAAGAGGAATTGACAAGGCAACTAAAGTTATAATTGAAGATCTAAAGCGTCAAACTGAAGTAATTGGTAGTGATATTGAAAAAATCAAACAAGTAGCTTCTATTTCAGCCAACAATGATGAAGAAATCGGTGCTTTAATTGCTGATGCAATGAAGAGAGTTTCAACTGAAGGAGTTATAACTGTTGAGGAAGCAAAAGGTACTGACACTTATGTTGAAGAGGTAATGGGTATGCAGTTTGACAGAGGATATTTGTCACCTTATTTTGTAACCAACGCCGAAGAAATGATCGCTGAATATGAGAATCCTTATATTCTGATCCACGATAAAAAGATTTCAAATATGCAGGATTTGGTTCCTGTATTGGAGAAAGTTATTAGTTCCGGAAGACCATTATTGATTATTGCTGAGGATATTGAAAGTCAAGCTTTAGGCGTATTGGTCGTCAACCGTTTGAGAGCAGGCTTGAAGGTAATTGCTGTAAAAGCGCCAGGTTTTGGTGATCGTCGCAAAGCAATGCTTGAAGATATTGCAGTATTGACAGGAGGTACAGTAATTTCTGAAGAACAAGGATACAAACTGGAGAATGTTGATTTGACACACCTTGGTGTTGCTGAAAAGATTTCAGTTGATAAAGACAATACTACAATAGTGAATGGTCGCGGATCTGAGGATTTGATTAAATCCCGCATCAATCAAATCAAACAGCAGATTGATAAAACTTCTTCTGATTACGATCGTGAAAAACTTCAAGAGCGTCTTGCTAAATTGGCAGGTGGTGTTGCAGTCTTGTATATTGGGGCAGCTACAGAGGTTGAAATGAAGGAAAAGAAGGATCGTGTCGATGATGCTTTACATGCTACTAGAGCTGCTATCGAAGAAGGTATAGTAGTTGGTGGTGGTGTTGCTTTGATTCGTGCAATGGGTTCACTGGATAAATTGAAAGGCGAAAATGAAGATCAAGCTATCGGAATTCAAATAGTAAGAAAATCACTGGAAGCTCCACTTCGTATTATTGCTGAAAATGCAGGTCTTGAAGGTAGCGTAGTGTTAAATCGTGTGAAAAACAGCCGTGGTTCACAAGGATTCAATGCACGTACTGAGAAATATGAAGATCTTAAGAAAGCAGGTG
The DNA here is from genome assembly GCA_038326165.1 of Chitinophagales bacterium. Lineage (GTDB taxonomy): Bacteria > Bacteroidota > Bacteroidia > Chitinophagales > Saprospiraceae > JAEUUM01. Next base: position 14,021 of record JBBQJT010000005.1, read on the forward strand.
TAATTGATCCAACCAAAGTAACAAGAGTAGCTTTAGAAAATGCTGCTTCAATTGCAGGGATGGTATTAACTACAGAATGTGTAATCAACGAGAAGAAAGAGAAAGAATCTCAAATGCCTCCAATGGGCGGCGGAGGAATGGGCGGAATGATGTAATTCCTGCTTAAGAATATATTGGAAGGCTTGCTGTGAGAACAGCAAGCCTTTTTTATTTCTGGTTTCCAATATTTTACACTTTAGATATTTCACGACTAAAATGCCCAATTCATACTTATGAAATCGCATCTTAATGAAATGTCAAGTACAAGTGATACACTTTATTTTGTAGGGGGTTGTGAGTTGGAAACTGTTTCATTTTGCAATTACCATAACTTCTCTTACATTTGTCCTTGATTTAGTTACAAACCAATAGAAGAATTAATGATGAACTTTACAAGCGTAAACATGATGTGCTGTTGTTGCCTGAGTCCTTTTGTCTCAAGGTTTTTCTATTAGATCAATAAACTGCCACTATAAAAGATCAAAATATTAAGCCTTGTTGTAACAACAAGGCTTTCTTATTTTATGCCAATAATCATTCAAAATGAATCAAAATCATACTTATAAATATTCTGGAAGTATAGAGTTAGAATTGGGACAAAAGCTTAAATCTGTTGAGATATCTTTTTGTACTTATGGCACAATTGATACGAATTGTTCCAATGTGATTTGGGTCTGTCATGCGCTCACTGCCAACGCTGATGCTAGCGATTGGTGGCATACGATATTCGGACCGGGCAAGGTCCTAGACCCAGCTAAGTATTTTATTGTTTGTGCCAATAATCTTGGTTCATGTTATGGCACAATTGCTGAATTGGAGTCCAAGACACCAAACAAAAATGGCCTTGACCAACTTCTTGAAGTGACCATCCGTGATATGGTTGAGGTGCATCGCATTTTGGCTAAGCATTTGAAAATAGAAAATATTCAATTGTTGATTGGGGGGTCTCAAGGAGCTCAACAATGTATGGAATGGGCAATTGTAGAACCACATTTTATTTCAAATATGGTACTCTTGGCAACCAGTGCCAAACATTCAGCTTGGGGAATTGCTTTCAATGAAGCGCAAAGAATGGCAATTGGGGCAGGTGAATCTGGCTTGCGTGCAGCGAGAGCAATAGCAATGTTGAGTTATAGAAATTATGAAATGTTTGAAAGGACAGCTTCCAATGATTCTGGTCAAATAGGCGATTATGGTGCCATTGGATACCAACAACATCAAGGATTAAAATTAGAAAATCGATTCGATCCACAAAGTTATGTGATTCTCAGCAAGGCAATGGATTCGCATGATGTAGGTAGGAATAGAGGCGGGGTTGTGAATGCTTTGAATTTGGTAAAGGCAAGAACCCTTATAATTGGCATCTCAAGTGATATTTTATTTCCAGTCAAAGAGCAGGTTTATCTGTCAGAGCTTATTCCTGAATCAGAATTGGTGATTATTAATTCCCCTTATGGGCATGATGGATTTCTCACTGAAGGTGAATCAATTAATGAATGTATTTTAAAATTTTTGAATTGAAATGAAAGTAAAAATTTTTCGCACAGACAAAGACTTCCAAATGAAGGCAGAGAATGAGCAAGGGCATTCCATGCAAATGGACGCAGTAAAAGATATTGGAGGAAATGAATCCGGATTTCGGCCCATGCAACTGCTTCTTATTGCTCTTGGAGGCTGCGCTTCCATCGATGTCTTGCAAATATTAAAGAAGCAAAGACAAAAGATCGATGCTTTTGAAGTTGAGATAGAAGGCCATCGGACCCAAATTGAAGATTATTCTTTGTTCAAGGATATAACGCTACACTTTAAAGTTGCTGGCAGTTTAAGCTATGAAAAGCTTGAGAAAGCCATTTTACTCTCTTTGGGAAAATATTGTTCAGTCGCCAAAACCTTGGCTCCAACAGCATCAATTAACTATAAAATCACCATTCATGCAAAATCTTAATATTGAAACCATTGGAGTAAGAACACAATTACAGCGATCGCATTTCAACGAGCATTCAGCGCCTTTGTATTTGACAAGTAGCTTTGTTTTTGATAGCGCCGAAGACCTAAGAGCTGCATTCAATGAAGAGACGGAGGCCTTCATTTATTCTCGATATGGTAATCCGAATAACGAAGAGTTTGTTTCAAAGGTCTCCATAATGGAAGGTGCGGAGGCAGGAATAGCTACATCAAGCGGGATGGCAGCAATCTACGCGACTTTTATGTCACTAGTGAGTTCTGGTGACCATGTCATTTCTTGTTCATCCATCTTTGGAGCTACCCATACAATTTTTACCAAGTATTTTCCTAAAATAGGAGTAACTTATTCTTATTTTGATGCCAATGATGTTCATGAAATTGAAAAATTGATTAAGCCAAACACAAAGTTTGTTTATCTTGAAACACCCACCAATCCAGCAATTGAGGTTATTGACTTGGAGTTGGTAAATACGATAGTCAAGAAACATGGTTTAATACTGATTGTAGATAACTGCTTCGCCACTCCCTATCTACAAAAACCTATTGGATACGGTGCTGATATTGTCATTCACTCTGCCACAAAATACATGGACGGTCAAGGAAGGGTATTGGGTGGAGTAGTAGTAGGTAAGGAATCTTTAATTAGAGAAATCTATTTGTTCAACAGAATTACAGGAGCCTCATTATCTCCATTCAATGCTTGGATTTTGAGCAAGAGCATGGAAACACTACCATTAAGGATGGATAGACATTGTGATAATGCGCTGAAAGTTGCAAGGTTTTTAGAGGGGCAGAAAGGGATTCTTCAAGTAAAGTATCCTTTTTTGGAAAGTCATCCAAATTATGCGATTGCTAAAAAACAAATGAAATTAGGAGGAGGAATTGTGGCTTTTACACTTGAAGGCGGATTGCAAAAGGGCGCACAGTTTTTAAATAAACTCAATATGATCAAGATATCCGCCAATCTTGGGGATTCAAGAACAATAGCAACCCATCCAGCCAGTTCCACACATTGTAAACTCAGCGCTCAGGAAAGATTGCAAGTAGGGATTGATGATGGCATGATCAGAATTTCTGTTGGATTGGAACATTACGAGGATATCATAAATGACTTATCGCAAGCACTTTAAAAAAGGAAAGATGAAAAATATAAGATTGGGCTTATTTGGGTTTGGCGTGGTTGGTCATGGTTTGTATCAAGCCCTTAATCAAAGCACTGGTTTCAAAGCAGTAATTAAAAAAATTTGCGTCAAGGACAAGAATAAGAAAAGAGATATTGACGGAGAAATATTTACTTTTGACAGGAATGAAATATTGGACGATCCTGAGATAGATGTAGTGGTTGAGTTAATTGATGATGCAGATGAGGCATTTAAGATCGTGAAAAGTGCAATGGAAAATCACAAACATGTTGTTACTTCCAACAAGAAAATGGTTGCATTTCATTTACAGGAACTGCTCGATCTGCAGAGGAAATATAATGTTGGTTTATTGTACGAAGGTTCAGCTTGTGGAAGTATCCCCATAATCAGAACGCTTGAAGAATATTTTGACAATGAAGATTTAATAAAGGTTTCTGGAATTTTTAATGGAACAACGAATTATATACTCAGTCGAACCATCAATGATGGTTTATCATATGATGCTGCCTTGAAAGGCGCGCAAGAACTTGGCTTTGCAGAAAGTGATCCTACAAATGATGTTGAAGGTTATGATGCGAAGTACAAAGCCATTATAATTGCCTTGCATGCATTTGGTTTTGTTGTAAGGCCTGAGGAAGTGCTAAATTTTGGGATATCCACGTTGAGTCAATATGATCTAATATTCGCCAGAGAAAAGTCATTAAGTATTAAGCTAACTCCAATAATACGGAAACTTAGAGGCAAAGAATTGTCCATATTTGTCATGCCCAGATTGGTGACAATAAGCAATCATTTGTTTAAAGTTGAAGACGAATTTAATGGTGTTATAGTGGAAGGAAAGTTTTCCGGAGAACAGTTTTTTCAGGGACGTGGTGCAGGTGGCTTGCCCACAGGAAGCGCAGTATTATCTGACATATCAGCACTTTCTTATGATTATAGGTATGAATACAAAAAGAATTTACAACATCAAATTCATTCATTTAGCAATGATTTACTTGTAAACATTTATCTGAGATTTAATTCAGATCAAGAGCTGGATAAACTAAAGTTCGATTCAATTGAAACAAGATTTTATAGCTCAAATCATAATTACGTGATAGGAAAGATAAATCTTCAGAATTTGATCATGCTAAGAGAGGAATTGCTAAAGAAGCAATTGTTTTTTGCATTGTTGGAATAAAGTCGTAGTGAGTGCTCCAACAATTATTTTACTAAAAGCATCTAGATTGTAAATTAACTTGATGCTTTATATCTTTGAAGTTTACAAATAAAAAACCCTGTTTTATTGCTAAAACAGGGTTGAGAGATCTTATTTCAAGAAGAAAAGACTACCAGCTGTTACCGCCTCCGCCTCTTCTATCGTTGTATCCGCCTCTGTTGCCACCGCCGAAATTACTGCGTGGTCTGTCTTCACGAGGTTTAGCCTCGTTGACATTGATGGTTTTACCCATGTGGTCAGTTTGATTCAAACTGCCGATTGCGTTGTTTGCCTCTTCGTCGTTTGGCATTTCAACAAAACCAAAACCACGTGATCTGCCGGTGTCGCGATCTAAAATTACCTTAGCTGAGGAAACTTCACCATACTCAGCAAACAAATCACTCAAGTCTTTATCTGATGCAGAAAAGCTTAAGTGTGAAACGTAAATGTTCATTATAAAAAAAGTTAAAAATTGACTAAACTGTTTTGATTGTTTTCAGATTCCACGAGCAAAAAATCATTCAAGAAATCATCCAACTATCTTTATCTTGTGCGAAGTTATGAAAGATTATCAATTACTTGTGTAAAATACATTTATAATTAACAAATATTTTTTGCGACTCACATTAATATATACATCTGTATTTCAATTAAGTTTCCTTTAGTGTGAAATATTTTTATCTTTTAACATAATTTATAGGCATATCTAAAGCAGTTTTATGTGTGGGAGATCTTCTTTGATAAAATCAGAAAAGGAAATCGAAGAGAGATTTCAAGCAAGTTTTTATTCTGATGATTTGGTCCGCTACAATACATTACCCAATTTTAATATTACTCCTACTTCTTTTCAGCCTGTTATTACACAAGAAAATGTACATCAGTTGTTGTGGTATAGATGGGGCCTTATTCCTCATTGGGCCCAAGATGCCAAGATTGGAAGTTCCATGATCAATGCCAGGGTAGAAACATTATTAGAAAAAAATGCTTTCAAACCGTTGCTTTTAAATAACAGGTGTATTGTACCCTTAGATGGTTTTTACGAATGGAAGGCAATTGGAAAAAAAATTAAGGTGCCTTATAGGATCACACTGAATGATGAAAATTTATTTGCCGTTGCTGGATTGTGCACCCAATGGGTAAATCCTCAGGGTCAGCTTATTCATTCATTCACAATAATAACTCAAGAACCCAACGAATTGATGTCAACAATTCATGATCGGATGCCTGCCATTCTCAAGCCTGAAGATGAAGTCAGTTGGCTGAGTTCGAAATTATCAATAAATGAAGCATTGTCGTTGATTGAACCTTACGATTCAAATTTGATGAAAGCCTACCGGGTTTCGGATAGGATTAACAAAGCAAGCGAAAACGACATTGAGCTGATTGAAGAGGTTTCAGATGAACCATTCGATGAACAACTGAGATTATTTTCATAAAAAAAGCCGAAGAAATATTGCTCCGGCTTTATGAATTATTACTTGATTAGTGGCTTGCCATTCTGTATTTTCCAGCAACCTCAGTCCAATCTATTACATTCCAGAATGCTGAAATGTAGTCAGGTCTTCGGTTTTGGTAGTTTAAATAATATGCATGTTCCCACACATCCAAAGCCATAAGAGGTCGTCCACCACCACCGTTTGCCTCTGGAATATCCATTAGAGGATTGTCCTGATTGGCAGTACTACAAACTGCAAGTTTTCCATCCTTATAAACCAACCATGCCCAACCACTGCCAAATCTGGTTGTAGCAGCATTTGCAAATGCAGTTTTGAACTCATCAAAACTTCCAAAATCCTTGTCAATGGCTTGCGCTAATTCACCTGAAGGATTACCTCCGCCATTTGGTGATATTAATTCCCAAAATAAAGAATGGTTGTAATGACCTCCGCCATTGTTTCTAATTGCTACTGGTAAATGAGACATCATTTCTTGAAGTTCAATGATATTTTTTCCTTCACCTGCTGTGCCCCCAATCGCGTTGTTTAAATTGGTTACGTAAGCATTATGGTGTTTGCTATGGTGAATTTCCATAGTTTTTGCATCGATATGTGGCTCTAAAGCGGCATAGTCATAATGTAGTTCCGGTAATGTAAATGACATAATTAAAATATTTTATTACGAAGATAGCAGTTAAAAATGGAATCTGTTTGCATCCGTTGAATAAGAAAACTTTAATTTGTTAAAAACTGATTTTAGGTTTAGATCGTAATTAAAAGAATCAAATTTGAATGTACGTGTACATAAACACAGTTAAGAGTTAATTAGCTTGATTTCATTTTTGTGTTGTACTTTTGAAATTCATTAAATGCCGAGCTGTCTGAAGAAGTTTAAAAATTCAATTGCTGTTCTTGTTTTTAGCCGCAGCGCTAAGGCAGAAGCTTTGGTATTGAAAAAAAGCATCAACCAAAATCGGGTTAATGTTGACAAATTGGCTAATTTGTTGGTCAAAAGGGTAAAAAAAATAACTGGTAAATGTGCATATCCGGTTTATTTTTCAAATGAATTAAATCAAGTTGGCGAGACCTTTGGCCACAAATACTATAATGCGATTGCTGAAATTTTCTCAAAAGGATATGAAGGAGTCATAACAATTGGCAGTGATTGTCCAGCTTTGAATCATCATGATATCAATTTAGCGGCAGATTTACTGGAGTGCCAAGATATGGTGCTTGGACCAGCAACCGACGGAGGTATATATTTACTGGGCCTAAGAAAAGAGCGTTTTTTGAAAGGCGTATTGAACAATCTTCCTTGGCAATCAGAAAACTTATTTCATGAAATAAACAAAAGAGGAGCAAAGCATGATGTTCTTCTTGAAATAAAAGCTGATATAGATAATCAATCGGCGTTCAATGATATACTTGGTGATACCGAAATGCCACTTCATCTAAAAATACTTTTATTCAAGTGTTGGTTAAGAGTATTATTCATCGAATACACTACAAATTATAAATCTCGGATCCGTTTTTTGTGGAAATGTAATGAGTTGAGAGGCCCTCCAACAAACTTTGGAACATCCAAAATGTCTGTGACGAATTAGCCCTTTTCTTTTAACAATTTTACATAAAACAGGTATGAAATATTTATTAACACTTTGGTGTTTGTCATTCACTTGCATTGTTTTTTCCCAAGCCGATATGGAGGTTTTGGTGCTTGACTACAAGACCAATAATCCATTGGCTCAAATCGAATTATCCCTAACGAATTCTCAAATAGGTTTTACCCAAAATGGAACTACAGATAAGTTTGGAAAGGTCTTGTTTAGGGGGCTTTCTACTTCTGGAAGTTATACAGTAGAGGTATTGGAGACTGGTGATTACAATGGTAATATTATGTCATCGATCAATTTAAGGAGCAACGCCAAATCAAGCGTAAGTATATTAGTTGGGCTCAAGAAGGAAGTAAGCCTCGACGAATTTACAGTTTCTGGTTCTTCTAAGATTAATGCTGCAAATGCAGAAGTTTCATCGCAATTGACCCAAAAGGAACTAGAAGCTTTACCCATTGAAGGCAGGGACATTACCCGAGCATTATTTAGGCTTCCCAACGTGGTTCAGGCCACTGGTTTTTACCCAGAAGCTCCTAATGTAAGCATCAATGGAGCGAATTCTCTGTTTACCAATTATTTGATTGATGGAATGGACAATAACGAACGATTTTTGGGTGGCATGAAATTCAATATCCCAGTAGGATTTGTAAAGGATATCAACGTTTTAACCAATAACTTTTCCACCGAGTATGGTTTAACAGCCAACGGGGTAGTAAATGTAACTTCCAAATCTGGCAGCAACACAACTACAGGCGAAGCATTCTTTGTTACCCGACCGGGGAGTGTTATTGATGCTACATCTCCTTTTGCACAAAGGGATCTTTCTGGAAATCAAGTCAAAGATGGTTTTCAGCGATATCAAGCAGGTTTTGGCCTAGGAGGGGCGATAATTCCTAACAAAACATTTTATTACCTCAATTATGAACACACCACTGATGTAAAGGATAATTTATTGAATTCTCCAGGCTTGGGTATCAATGAAGCCATTCAAGGAACTAATCAATTTAATTACATTAGCTTGAAATTGGATCAAGTTTGGTCCAACAAATTTAGCAGTTCACTGCGTGTCAATCAAGGAATTGTAGCAATTGGCAGACAAGCAGGAGGTTTGACTGGTGGAGTTGCATTCCCATCTGCTGCTAATTTTCAAGACAGAAACTCTACGCTTGTAGCATCACAAAATACCTATTTGGGCAAAAATTTCAAGTCTGAAACAAATTTGCAATATGCAAGATTTAGATGGAATTACGGCAGAGCTGTTAATGAAGCCAGTCCTCAAGTAAATGTTTTGGACCCAAGTGAACAGAGTGTTGCTGTACTTGGTCACCCCGGTTATATATTTGATGCACTAGAGAATACTTGGCAAGCTCAACAAAAATTTACCTTCTACCGCGGCAATCACACCATCAAAACAGGAGGAGAAATTATTTCAGCGGATCATAGTCTTTTGGGCGGTGGCAATAGAAATGGAAATTATACGGTCAAGTTGACTCAAGGGCAATTGGACGAAATTAAGGTATTGAATAAGGGAGGCAATTTATCAATAAATGATTTGCCTTCTGATGTTCAAGTTTTGAATTACAATGTTGAAATATTGCCAGGTAGTTTTGGAGTGAGACAGAATGTTTTCAGCGCTTATTTGGAGGATCAAATTTCATTGAGTTCCAAGTTAAATTTAACCATTGGGGCCAGATATGACGTCGATAATTTGAGCAAAGGTGGTGGAGAAGATTATGATTTGGATAATATTGCACCGCGTACAAGTTTCAATTATAGACTAAACTCTAGGAGCAGTATTCGCGGAGGTTATGGAATATTTTACGATAAAATAAGTTACGCTGTTTATTCTGATGCCATACAACAAAACACAACCGCTCCTGGTTTTAGAGCTCAACTTCAAGCGTTAAAGGATAAAGGAATACTTCCAAATGACACAAATATTGACTTGATTACAGCTGATGGTAATTTCACTGCATCTTTGCCTTCTGTTGGTTATTTACAAGGTCCAAATGGTTCAACACTTGAAGGTCAAAGGGACCTTGCATTTTCAAATGAAAGACGAATTTTGAATCCAAATGGATACCAGAATTCTTATACGCATCAATTCTCAATGGGTTATCAAAATCAAATTGGTAAGAATCTACTGTTTTATGTTGACCTTGTTCACAACCGATCATTCAATTTGTTTAGAGTTCGGGATCTGAACGCACCAAGTTCTTATCCATTAAATGATTCTTTGAATGTTGTTGTGCGCACCCAAGCTGATGCTGATCTTGACCGTGTTATACCTATTGTTGGAAATACTGCCATTATTGGAAATGATACAATATCTGGAGTTGCTAGAGGAATTATTATGAGTGAGACTGGAGGAGAGAGCAGATACACAGCCTTAAGTTTGAACTTGCAAAAAGAAAGGGGAGAAGATTTCTATTCCTTCCGCCTCTGTTATACCCTGAGTCGCCTTGAGAACAATACCGAGGATATTAACTTCCGAGCACAGGATAACAATGACTTTGAAGCAGAATGGGGCCCAAGTATCAATGACAGAACACACGTTATTAATGGTAACGCTACTTTTTACCCTTGGAAAGGATTGAGCTTCACATTGGCAGCTTTGTTTCAAAGTGGGCAGCCAATTAACAGAATTCCAAATGCATTGCGCTATGGTACAACTGACCTCAATGGTGATGGAAGATCATTTGGTGATGCCTATGTAGGAAATAGTGATCGCCAGCCTGGAGAATCAAGAAACAGTGACCGTCTTGGTTGGGCAAATACCATTGATCTTGCCGCTGAATACGCTTTGCCTCTTGGAGGAAAATATAAGTCAAACTTGATATTTAGAGCTGATGTATTCAATTTATTCAACCAAGCCAACTTGAGCGGTTACAGCAATAATGCTTCTCAAAGCAATCAAATTCAAACTGGTTCAGCAGGAGATGCCATTGTACGCAGAAATTCAAGTGCGCCAAGACAATTTCAGTTCAGTTTGCGGTATGCATTTTAATTTACCCGAAAACGAAGAAAATGGTATGATATGGAAAAGCTGAAAAATCGATCATTGAAATATTGCAGTATATTTTTTGTGTTGTGTTCTTTTCTTTTTGTGAAATGTTCTGATCAAAGCAATGTTAAGACCATTCAACCAAAGGTATACAAGAGTTGGGCAGCAGTAGAATCTGGTGGAAAAAATTCAAGTGTGCAAATGATGATGTGGCAAGGTGATCCACTCATCAACGCGTACATGCAGAATTTTGTAATTCCTCGGGTCAAGGAGCTTTACGGTATCGATTTGAAAATCAATCCTGGCCAAGGAACTGAAATAGTAAAACAATTAATGACTGAAAAGGAAGCAAATGTGAGCAAAAGTTCCATAGACCTAGCTTGGATCAATGGGGAAACATTTTTTCAGTTGAAACAGCTTAATACAATGTTTGGACCTTTTGTTGAACTGTTGCCAAATTCACAGTACATAGATCTTGATAATCCATTCATTGGAACTGACTTTCAGCAAAAAACGGATGGATATGAATGCCCTTGGGGCAATGTTCAGTATTGTACCATTTATGATTCTATCAGGACAGCTGTTCCCCCACAAGACTTGGCAGAGTTATCCCATTATTTAAAGTTGCATCCTGGGAAGTTCACCATTCCTTACGAATTTACGGGTATGACTATGCTCAAGTCATGGATGGTGGCACTCTCTGAGGATAAGAATTTTTTGAACGGGCCCTTTGATGAGGATAAATACAATAATATATCGAATAAGCTGTGGAACTATATCAACGAGAATAAGCAGAATTTTTGGAGAAATGGGAAAACTTTCCCTGAGAATCTCTCACAACTTCATCAACTATTTATAAATCATGAAATAGATTTTACCATGAGTAACAATGATTGTGAGGTGGATAATAAAATCATTCAAAAGCTTTTTCCTCCATCAACCCGTGCTTATGTCATGAAATTTGGTAGCATACAAAATTCACACTATTTGGGTATCGCCGCTGGCTCAGCCAATACAGCAGGAGCAATGATGGTTATCAATTTTCTTATTTCTCCCGAAGCACAACTGAAGAAGTACAATCCTGAAATATGGGGCGATGGTACAATATTGACCATTGATAAGTTACCTATGGAATGGCGCAATCAATTTGCCAATGTGACTTCAAGAAAATACTCTCCCAAAAGGGTTAAAATTGAGGCCCTTGCATTGCAAGAACCAGACCCAGAATATATGATCAGATTGTATAGAGATTTTAGAACCAAAGTAATTGAAAATTAAACAAAATTGTTCAGTAAATTTAGTCTTTATTTTTATTTGATTTTATGTTTGTTTCCAATAACAGCAGGATTTATTTATGCCTTTTTGTATAGTTTGGGATTGATAGGGGCCATGAATACAGGTTTTACTTTGAATCATTGGAAGGATGTATTGGGCTCAAAGGAATTGTTGTCTTCTTTTGCTCTTACGATATTAATTTCAGTTATGGTTGTTTTGGCAAGCTGGTGGATGGCTGTCACAATATTACGGTATTACGCAAAGGAGTTGACAAAAACTATTTTAAAAAATGGACTTTTGATTCCATTGACCTTGCCCATGCTTATTGGAGCTTTTATTGTGATGCAAATATTTCGGTCTGGTGGTTTGTTTGCAAGTTTATTGTATAAAATTGGCTTGATTTCATCTGCTCAATCTCTTGAATGGGTCAATGATTATTGGCACATAGGATTAGGCATTTGTTTAATTTTGTTCACCTTGCCTTATTTTATTATTTTAGTTTTACAGAAGTACAATAAGCATAAAATTCCTGAACTCCTTGAAATTAATACTTCAATGGGAGGAACGAAAAGTATTGGATGGTACCGGATTGCAATGCCAATATTGTGGATTGAAACCAAACTAAGCATGCTTCTGTATGGTATTTTTCTATTTGGAACTTATGAAGCTGCGTTGCTGCTAGGTAGACAGAATCCGCGCCTTGTTTCTGTCTTGATTGCTCAAAAATTGAGAAAATTTGATTTGCAAACAATTCCTCAGGCTTATGTTCTTTCTATTATTTATACTTTGTTGATCGTGGTTTTTATATATCTTTTTTCAAGAAAATCATATCATGAAGTCTCTTAAATTAGGAGGAATTGTAATCCTCATTTTATGTGTCTTTCCGCTGCTATATCTGACAGTTTTGTCCTTAACAACCGAATGGATTTTTCCCGAGTTACTGCCTAGAGCTTTGACTGGATTTCATTGGAATTTTTTTCTGGCTGGCAACCAATCAATTTTGATGACGCTATTGAATGGAGTTTTATTAAGTAGTTTGGTGGGTATAATTTCTATGATAACCGGATTTTGGTTGTCGTATGTTATTTCATTCCAAAGTAATAGGAGGAGTTGGATCAACTTGGCATACCTTCCATATTCTTTTGCGCCTGTGATTTATGCTTTTTTGCTGCAGTTTTATTTTTTGAAAGCAGGCATATCTGGGACTTGGTCTGGCGTATTTTTGGCTCAATTACTCATAACCGTGCCTTTTGTTGTGATTTTATGCGCCCACCATTGGACAACAGAAATGAAGCATCTGATGGAATGTGTTTACTCAATGGGTGGGTCAGAATGCTATGCTTTTTCTAAAGTAGTTTTGCCGATGTCACGACCAGTTTTGCTGTTGTCATTTGCACAGTCCTTTTTGTTTTCATGGTTCGATTTTGGGTTCGTTTCAGTAATTGGTGTGGGTAAGACCAAAACATTGATGTTGCTATTGTATCAATACATTCAAGAAGCAAATCCGTATATTGCAGCTTGTTCGGCATTGGTTATTATTTTGCCAGCCGCTATTTTTTTGATTATCAACAGCAAGCTTATTTCACGAATGAATGTACTAACCCAAGACTAGCAAAGGAATGTCAAAATTGAATTGTGCTAAAATCTCTTTTGGATATGATCATAAAATGATACTGACTGATCTTTCATTCGAACTACCATTCGGGAAGACTTTAGCTATTTTAGGACAATCTGGATGCGGAAAATCTACACTTTTGAGATTATTAGGCGGTTTTCTAAAACCATCAGTTGGTCAAGTTTGTGTTAGCGATTTGGATATTACTTCCGTATTGCCTGAACACAGGGAGATAATTTCTTTGCTTCAAACACCCTTGCTTTTTCCACACTATAATGTCTTCGATAACATTGGCTTCGGACTAAAAATTCGGAAGTTAGCTCCTGACGCAATTAAGTCCAAAGTGGATGATATGTTGCTTTTAGTTGGCCTAGAAGGCTTGGGTGCACGGATGTCAAATGAAATTTCAGGCGGCCAGAAACAGCGGGTAGCTTTTGCACGAGCATTGATACTCAGCCCTAAAATTTTATTGTTAGATGAGCCATTTGGGAGCTTAGATGCAGGCACCCGTATCAAAATGCAGGGGTTCTTTAATGATATAAAAACCAGAATAAATATGACTGCTGTATTCGTTACTCATGATCTAAAAGAAGCGCTGACTATTGGTGATCTTTGGGGGATTATGAAGAACGGTCAATTGACGATATTTAAAGATTCTGTATCCTTTCTCAAACATCAGGATTCTGGTGGCGCCTCAGAAATTAAATTCTGGAGTCAATACATTCAATCCCCAATTGAAACAATATGAAAGATTTTAATCACTGTGAATCGGTTTACTGGGTATTCACTCAGCTGTGCAATGACAAATGCGATCATTGTTATAATTTATCTGGACCTCAAGGTGCACGCATAAGTGAAGAAGAATGCATGGCAATTATTGAAAATTTGCCGGACAGGATTGACAGATTGATCTTGTCAGGTGGTGAGCCTCTTGCAGATAAAAAATTACTGTACAAAATTCTGGATAGAATTAGAATTAAGTTTCAAGGTCAAACCCAGATCATGCTCCAGACCAATGGAGATCTTTTGACCGGGACTATATTGGATAAATTGATTGAGAAAGGAGTGACGCGATTTGACATTGCAAGTATTGATCGCTATCACAAACACTCAGGAAATCGATTGATGGAGTTGGCGGAGATCTTTGATTCAAAGGGAGTTAATGGTGAAAATAAAGATCCCCTGATTGAAAAGGATAATTACTTGGTAGAAGAAAAACAGATTTCATGGGGATATTGGGGCGCAACAGAAGATTTGTGGTTGGGTGGAAATTGGGCGAGGGGTCGCGCTACCGAAAAGAATATTTGGCTCAAGGATCCCAATCATAATTTTTGCAAAGTGCTGAGCGGTGGTATCGGATTTTTGTCAGGCGCCAAGGATATTCCTCAAGAAATTAGTATCCAGCTTTGGAGAATCAATCCTTGCTGCCCAGGCACCTACAAAGCAATGGGTGACGCTCGGGTTGAAAAAGTAGCTGATGTGCTAAAAAGAGTTTCAAATTCGCCAATATTTCAAGCTATTGACGCAGGTGACCCTCTAGCTATGGGCGAAAGTATAGGGATTACCCGAGAATTTGCTGAAGCACGTACAAAAGATCTGCAAAATATTTGCCTGTGGTGCGATGAATTTTTTAAAGATTATTTTGATCCTGTAACAATGCAATCCAAATTCCAATCGGATGAAATCTAAAATGATTTTCGTTTATAATGGCGATACAGGGACCTTGAACGCATTGATTGATATGGGGCATAAGCTTCTATCTCCTTCCACATACCCCTGCAGCCTTTGCGATATTACTCACAATACATTCGCCATCAAAAAAGAGTGGAGTGAATATTTAGAGCAGAACAAAGATCAATATGAGTTCCTGCATCGGGATGAATTTTTCGAAAGATTTCCAAAATTCAGAAGTATTGATTTGCCATTGTTCATGGATGTTGAGTCAGGTGAGGTGTTGTTGAGTAAACATCAACTTGATCGATTTAGAAACATGGATGAATTGATTGATTGGCTTGAAAAGCGGAAGCTTGGCAAGTAGATATTGTTTTTGTCATGAAATGAATAATTCATAATTCATTATACCGTTTCTTCTAACATTGACTTTGAAGACTTAGTTTTACATGATAAATTTTAAGAGATGAACTTTAGAATAGAAAAAGACACCATGGGAGAGGTGAAAGTACCTATCGATGCTTACTTTGGTGCGCAAACTCAAAGGAGTATAGAAAATTTCAAAATAGCCACTGAAACCAACAGAATGCCAATTGAAATAATTAGGGCCTTCGCCTATCTTAAAAAGGCTGCTGCCATGACAAATCACGAAGCAAATGTGCTCAGTGCTGAGAAATCCAAATTGATTGCTGAGGTTTGTGATGAAATTCTTTCTGGAAGTTTGGATGCTGAATTTCCTTTGGTGGTATGGCAAACAGGAAGTGGTACCCAGTCCAACATGAACGTCAATGAGGTGGTTGCATATCGGGGACACGTAAAAAATGGTGGTAAATTAACAGATGATATCAAGTTTCTTCATCCCAATGATGATGTAAATAAATCTCAATCAAGCAATGATACCTTCCCAACAGCGATGCATATTGCCGCATACAAGATTCTCATTGAAGTAACCATTCCTGGCATTGAAAAACTGCGTGATACCCTTCAAGAAAAAAGTAAAACATATTGGCATCTAGTTAAGATTGGAAGAACCCATTTCATGGACGCAACACCACTGACTGTAGGTCAAGAATTCAGCGGCTACTTCAGTCAACTGAACTTTGGATTGAAAGCTATCAGAAATTCCTTGGCTCACTTGTCCGAACTCGCTTTAGGAGGAACAGCAGTTGGAACTGGAATCAATACACCGGCTGATTACTCAGTAAATGTTGCTAAACACATTGCTGTACTAACTGGATTGCCTTTTGTTACGGCAGAAAATAAATTCGAAGCCTTGGCTGCCCATGATGCAATAGTAGAAGCTCACGGAGCGCTGAAAACTGTCGCTGTAAGCCTTATGAAAATTGCCAATGACATCAGGATGCTATCATCCGGTCCGCGAAGTGGTATTGGAGAACTATTTATTCCTGATAATGAGCCGGGTTCTTCAATCATGCCTGGAAAAGTAAATCCCACTCAATGTGAGGCATTGTCTATGATTGCAGCACAGGTGCTCGGCAATGATGTTGCTATAAATATTGGCGGATCAAATGGACATTTCGAACTCAATGTTTTCAAGCCAATGATGATTTATAATTTCCTTCATAGCGCCAAACTAATAGGAGAGGGTTGTGTCAGTTTTAATGATAAATGCGCAATAGGAATCAAGCCAATCGAGGACAACATCAACAAACATGTAAACAATAGTTTGATGCTTGTGACTGCGTTAAATACAAAAATAGGTTACGATAAAGCTGCAAAGATTGCAAAGAAAGCACATTTGGAACACAAATCACTCAAAGAAGCGGCAATGGAACTTGGATATCTGACATCTGAAGAATACGATCAATGGGTTCGACCAGAACTAATGGTAGGAAAGTTATAATGTTATTTTTGTGTATAAAATGGGGTATTCAAGATTGCTTGAGTACCCCATCAAGGCTCGTTATCAATTGATCCTGAGCATTCAATTCTAACTCCACTTTATTTTAAAATTTGAATATCATTTTGCCAATTGAAGTGATTCATATCTTTATCAATCGAATCTTAGAAACTTATATATAGAACAAAGCCTACGATCTTGGCACACTGCTTATCCATCCCAAAGACAAAGTATTTGAATTTATCCCAAATTCAGCGTTAGACGCTGAATCGACGAAATTTTTGATTATTACCCAAATTTGTCTGGGTTTGACCCCCTGACGATTTTTTAAATATCAGGGCTTTAAAGTCGAAAAATCAAGGATTTTCGTCGACCCAAAGTGCAAAATCCGCTAATGCGGATTTTGGGTTTATTGTAATTTTTGAGATAATGCAATGATAATTTTGTCTAATCACGTTTGTACACTAAAACTAAATTATCTCAGCATTAAAAAATATAAATTTTATTTAGAGAAAGTCTAAATAACGACTCAATTATTTACTAACTTTACAGCCACAAATGAGACAATTTAATGAAGATTCATATTGCAATCATACCTTTTAAAACACCTAATGAGGGAACACTTAGGAAAGTGAATGAATGTGGACGCGAATTAAAAAAGAAATGCTGTAAAAAGTACAAAAAAAATAAGCCTTGTAAGCGTTGTCCTAAGTTTGGTTGAACCCATTATTTTTGAAAGCGTAGAAATCCTGAATCAAATTATTGGTCAGAGCACTCATATTTAGTCTATGGTTCCAATTTTCTGCTAGTTTTTTAGCAGTTAGATGATTGAGTATTTGAATATTTCATAAAATAAGCCTAATTTTGCAGCCGAATTTCAAATGATCTTTGATGAAGTCGGTATTTCTTCCTTTACAAATCCCAATTCTTGGACTGAATGAAGGAATTCATAATTATACTTTTAGTTGCGGTCATGAATTTTTTCAAGAGTTTGAAGACTCTTTAATTCATGATGGGGATTTTGAAGTAAAGCTCGTTCTAGATAAAAAATCAACTTTGATTGAATTAAATTTTCAATATCAAGGTTCAATGACTTTATCCTGCGATCGATGTTTGACTCCAATTTCTTTTCCTTTGGAAAGTAAAAGTATTTTGTGGTTAAAATATGCTGACAAAGACAAAGAGGAAGAAGATGAAATTGTTTTTATAAAACGTGATACAGATCATTTTAATGTTGCTGATTACATTCATGAAACACTTTGTCTTTCTCTGCCTATTTCGATTAGAATTGATTGCGAATCAATGGATCCAAAGCCATGTGATATGAAAGTCCTTTCTAAATTGATTGATAATTCAAGAATTGAAAAGCAGGAAACTAATCCTTTGTGGGATTCTTTAAAAAACATTGACATAAAAAAACAATAAAATGGCACATCCTAAGTCCAGAATTTCTAAGCAACGCAAGCGCAAGCGTCGCACACATGACAAAGTTGAATTTCCTACTTTGAGCAAGTGCAAAACGACTGGAACAGTTCACCGCATGCACCACGCTTATGAAGTAGAAGGCAACTTGTACTACAACGGAAATTTGGTGTTGAAGACTGCAGAAGCCTAATTTCATTCGTCAAAGCTTAGACTTCTGACAAATGAAAAATAAAGTAATTCTTACTGATTCAGCTCCATCTCCTATTGGACCCTATTCTCAAGCTATTCTAGCCAGTGGAACCTTATACGTTTCAGGTCAAATAGCTTTAGATCCAGCCAATGGTGAATTGGTTATCTCTGATATTGAATCAGAGACCACCCAAGTTCTGTCCAATCTCAAAGCGGTAATAGAGTCTGCAGGTATGAAGCTCAGTGACGTTGTTAAATGTAGCGTTTTTGTTAAGGACATGAATCAATTTGCCCGAATCAACTCGATTTATGCAAAATTCTTTGATTCACCTCAACCACCTGCACGTGAGTTGGTCGAAGTTTCGAATTTGCCTCGTTTCGTAAATATTGAGATTTCTGCTATTGCTATCCACCCAACAGTTTTATGAAAACGGTATTATCCTGCATCCAACCTACAGGAGATATCCACTTAGGTAATTATTTGGGTGCCGTAGCCAATTGGGTAAAGCTGCAAAATGATTACCATTGCTATTTTGGTGTTGTAGATTGTCACGGTATGACTATGCCATATGACGCAAACAAACTTCGCACCAATACTTGGAATATGGCTTGCCAACTTTTGGCTTTAGGGGTCGAGGAAGAAAATCTTTTTATACAAAGCTTAGTTCCCGAGCATTTACAATTATCGTGGATATTAAGTTGTGTGTGTTCCTACGGCGAATTAAGTAGGATGACACAGTTTAAAGACAAAATGGAACAGTTGCGCTCAGGCGACAAGGATGTTTTGGCTTCTTCGGGTTTGTTCATTTACCCTGTTCTTCAAGCAGCTGATATATTGATTTATCAGGCCGATTTGGTGCCTGTTGGAAAAGACCAAGAACAGCATTTGGAGTTGACAAGAAATATTGCAGAGCGATTTAATCACCAATTTAATACAGATTTCTTTAAACTTCCAGCACCTTTGATGACGGATGTTCCAAAGCTTCTTTCTACAGCTGATCCAGCGAAGAAAATGAGTAAAAGTCTTGGTGAAAGACACTACATTAATATTTTTGGGGAACAAGATTTCTTGATCAAACAAATAAAAACAGCAGTTACGGATGCTGGCGGTGATCCAAGCGTAATGAGTCCGGGCGTTCAGAACCTCTTCACTATCCTTAAAGAAAGTGGAGATCAATCAAGTCATGATAGCCTGAAGAAAGATTTTGAAAGTGGAACCTTAAAGTATTCTTCACTCAAAGAAGCAACTACAGAAGCTCTGCTTGCATTTATTCAGCCTTTTAAGGAGAAATACAAAGCAATTCAAGACAATCAAGCCGAAACAACTGAAAGAATCATCCATAATAGCCGTAAAATTCGATTAAAAGCAATTGAAACTTACAACCAAGTAGCTGAAATAACTGGAATAATGTCACCTAACGCCAATCCTTTTTAGTGAAGATATTTTGCATCGGACGAAATTACGCTGCGCATGCTGAAGAACTGAATAATGCTGTTCCGGGGAAGCCCTTGGTTTTTATGAAGCCTCCAACAGCAGTTCTCAAGCATGATCGCGATTTCTATATTCCTGATTTTTCCAAGGATATTCATTACGAAGGTGAGTTGGTACTTAGAATCGGAAAGAATGGAAAAAGTATTTCACCTAAATTTGCACTGAGATATATTAGCCACATCACAGTTGGTCTTGATTTTACGGCAAGAGATTTACAGGATGAATTAAAGTCCAATGGTCACCCTTGGGAAATTGCAAAAGGATTTGATAATTCAGCTGTTCTTGGTGAATGGTTGGATTTTGAACCATTTAAAGACGCACCAATCACTTATGAATTGAAAAAGAATAGTGTGACTGTTCAGAATGGGGATACAAGTTTGCTTTTGTTTCCCTTCGAACAAATCATTGCACATTTGTCAATATATTTCACACTTCAACAAGGTGACATAATTTTTACAGGAACTCCTAAAGGTGTTGGTTCCATTGCACCCGGTGATCTGTATCAAGGTATTTTAGGTGATCAGGTGGTTATGACTTGCCAAGTCAGATAGCTCAAAACATTTTAGCTAATAGTTATCAATTCTATTATAAAAGCTATTTTTGCACCACTCAACAAGACAATCTATATTTATGCCCTATTTATTTACCTCTGAATCTGTTTCTGAAGGACATCCTGACAAAGTAGCAGATCAAATTTCTGATGCACTAATCGATAACTTTTTAGCTTGGGATCCTTCGTCAAAGGTAGCATGTGAAACCCTTGTGACAACTGGGCAGGTTATTTTAGCCGGTGAAGTAAAAACAAAAACTTACCTAGATGTTCAAAAAATAGCACGAGATGTCATAGCAAAAATAGGATATACTAAGTCTGAATACATGTTTGAGGCTAATTCTTGTGGCATTTTATCCGCTATTCATGAGCAATCTGCTGACATCAATCAAGGTGTAGACCGAGCAAAAAAAGAAGATCAAGGCGCAGGCGACCAAGGAATGATGTTTGGGTATGCTACTAATGAAACAGAGAACTACATGCCTTTGGCTTTAGATCTATCTCATGCTTTGTTAGTTGAATTGGCTAATTTAAGAAGGGAGAATAATGAAATTAAATATCTTCGCCCAGATGCCAAGTCGCAGGTAACTTTGGAGTATTCTGATGACAACAAACCTCAAAGAATTGAAGCTATTGTTATTTCAACACAACATGATGATTTTGTAAAACCCAAAACAGATTCTAAAGAAGACAAAGAGGCTGCAAACGCTCAAATGCTAGTGAAAATTAAAGCGGATTTAATTTCAATTTTAATTCCAAGAATTAAAGCAAAATACCCTCAATACGCACATTTTTTTAATGACAATATCACTTATCACATTAACCCAACTGGTGTTTTTGTAATTGGTGGACCGCATGGTGACACTGGTTTAACAGGAAGAAAGATTATTGTTGATACCTATGGTGGAAAAGGCGCTCATGGTGGTGGTGCATTTTCTGGAAAAGATCCAAGCAAGGTTGATAGAAGTGCAGCGTATGCCACACGTCATATCGCAAAGAACCTTGTAGCTGCAAAATTGTGTGATGAGATTTTGGTTCAAGTATCATACGCAATTGGTGTGGCCAAACCTACATCTATTAATGTAAATACCTATGGCACTTCTAAAGTATCAATCAATGATGGAGCAATAAGCAAAATTATAGAGGAGATTTTCGATATGCGTCCTTATTTCATTGAACAACGTTTGAAATTGAGAAATCCCATCTACAGTGAGACAGCAGCCTATGGTCATATGGGAAGAATCAATGAAAAAGTAATTAAGACATTTGTTCAACCAGACGGCACTGAAAAGGAAATGGAAGTTGAATTATTTACTTGGGAAAAGCTTGATATGGTTGATGTAGTCAAAAAAGCATTCCAGTTGTAATATTCTTTAACCCAAAATCCTCATTAACGAATTTTGCCCTTTGGGTTGACGAAAATTTTTGATTTTTTGAAGGTTAAACCCCGCCAATTTTTGGAATAAACAAAAATTTTGTCGATTCAGCTTCTAAAGCTGAATTTGGGTTTAAAGTTCTCTTAGATAATTGATGCCACCCAATTCCCTCATTTGGTCAGATATCCATGCCTGCCTTCTAGCCACAAAAGGACCAGAGTGAGTCGGGCTCCATTTCAGAGGACTTGGAAGAATTGAAATAATCCTAGCCGCTTCATTGTTGGTTAAAGTCTTTGGCTTTTTGTTAAAATAGTGGGAAGAAGCGCATTTTACGCCAAATATTCCTTTACCCATTTCTGCAATGTTAAGGTAAGTTTCAAGAATTCTTTCTTTGGACCATAGAAGTTCAATAAGAATAGTAAAATAAGCTTCGAAGGCTTTTCTAATATAACTTCTGCCTGGCCAAAGAAAAACATTTTTGGCGACCTGCTGGCTAATTGTACTCGCACCTCTTACTTTTTTATGTCCCTTATTAAACTTAACAGCTTTACCAATGGCTTCAAAGTCAAAACCTAAATGATTTGGGAAATTTTGATCTTCTGAGGCAATTGCTGCAAGCTTGATTTGGTTGGATATATTGTCATAATCAACCCAATCATAACAATAGTTTTTGCCAGAGAACTGGTACTTCAGCACCATTGTAAGCGTGCTTGGTGGGTCAACCCATCTGAATAATAAAACCCAAATAATAGTTACACTAAACCAACCAATCAGTAGATTTAGTGCCCATTTTTTAATTTTGTTCAACTTGGTACTATTAATCACAGTACGAATTTAGTAATTGGATAGCGAACCAACGAAATAACTCTCAAAATCATTGGAACAATATGTTCTTTTTTCTTGTTGTGCCATAGGTGTTTTATTACATTTGCAACCTGAATATACAAGAAATGACAACCAACAAACAAAATTTTGATTTTACAGATAGATTTGAAACCCGTCACATCGGACCAAATCAAGAGGAGCAAAATGAAATGCTTCAAGCATTGGGTTACAAAAGCCTTGACGAGTTAGTTAGTGCTACCATACCAGATTTAATTCGCCGTGATAAAACGATGGATATTCCACCTGCTCAGTCGGAGTTTGAATATTTGGAGAATTTAAAAAGTCTTGCTTCAAAAAATGCTGTTGCGCGATCTTTCATTGGTCAAGGTTATTATGGAACAATTACTCCATCGGTTAATTTGAGAAATGTATTTCAAAACCCAGGGTGGTACACCCAATACACACCATACCAAGCAGAGATTGCCCAAGGAAGATTGGAAGCCTTGTTGAATTTTCAAACCATGGTCAGTGATCTTACTGGACTTCCAATAGCCAACGCTTCTCTACTTGATGAAGGTACTGCAGCGGCTGAATCAATGGCAATGTTTTATGGCCTAAAGGCTAAAAAGTCAAAAGATGATTCTCCGCACATATTTTATGTGGAAGAAGGAGTTTACGATCAATCTTTAGAAGTAATTCTGACCAGAGCAGAACCAATAGGAGTTGAAGTCATTGTCGCTTCACTTAATAACATAGAATTGTCTGACAAAGTATTCGGTGTACTATTGCAGTATCCAGATAAGTACGGTGAAGTGCATAATTACAAGCAGTTTGCCGCTGATGCGAAGTCAAAGAATATTGCTATTGTAGTTGCCTCTGATCTTTTGGCCTTAACTAAAATAACGCCTCCGGGTGAATGGGGCGCTGATGCTGTTGTTGGCAACAGCCAACGATTTGGAGTTCCAATGGGATTTGGAGGCCCACATGCAGCGTTCTTTTCGACTACTGACGAAAATAAGCGTCACATACCAGGTAGAATCATCGGAATGACCATTGATGTGCACGAGAATCCAGCATTGCGTATGGCCTTGCAGACGCGTGAACAGCATATTCGACGTGAAAAAGCGACTTCCAACATTTGTACAGCTCAGGCGCTTCTCGCAATCATGGCAAGTATGTATGCTGTATATCACGGTCCAAAAGGACTCAGCAATATTGCCACAAGAGTAAATAACTTAGCTTCTTGTTTGTCAGAGAATCTCAAACTTTCGGGTTGGGTTTTGTTGAGTCAGAATTGGTTTGATACCATCACTGTAAAGGCGGACAATGAAAAGTCGCACCAAATCAAAAGCTTATCCGAATCTATGGGTTATAATTTCTTTTACCGCAATGGATTGATTACTATTGCATTAGATGAAACGGTAACTATTTCCGAAGTTGAACAAGTGGCTGGAATTTTTGCTAAAGTAAATAACTCAAATTCCATTTTTAAAGCAGAACTTCCATTTGAAAACTGCTTACCATCTGATTTGCTTAGAACCTCTAATTACTTGACACATCCAGTATTTAACATCAATCATACTGAATCAAATATGATGAGGTACATAAAACGACTTGAAAACAAAGATTTATCTTTGACACATTCTATGATTTCGCTCGGTTCATGTACCATGAAATTGAATGCGGCCACAGAATTGATTCCAATAAGCTGGGAAGCTTTTGCGAACATACATCCTTTTGCGCCGTCCAATCAAGTTGAAGGTTATTTGCAAATGTTTAGAGAATTAGAAGCATTCCTTTGCCAAGCTACTGGGTTTAGCGCTTGCTCTCTGCAGCCAAATTCCGGGGCTCAAGGAGAATATGCAGGTCTGTTAACCATCAGAGCATACCATCAATCTCGCAATGAAGGTCATAGAAATATTGCCTTGATTCCATCGAGCGCACACGGGACCAACCCCGCAAGTGCAGTAATGGCAGGAATGGAAGTGGTAGTAACCAATTGCGATGAGAATGGCAATATAATAGTATCGGAGGTTCTTGAAAAGGCCAAGTTATACAAGGACCGTTTGGCATGTTTGATGGTTACTTATCCTTCAACACATGGAGTTTTTGAAACGTCTATCAAAGAACTTTGTAGTATAATACACGAACACGGTGGCCTCGTTTATATGGATGGTGCAAATATGAATGCCCAAGTCGGATTGACAAGTCCTGGAGATATTGATGCGGATGTTTGTCATTTGAATCTGCACAAAACATTTGCCATTCCACACGGTGGAGGCGGCCCTGGAATGGGACCTATTTGCGTTAATGAAAAATTAGCACCATTCCTCCCTGGGCATGGTTACAATAAAACTGGTGGGAAAGCACCAATAAAAGCGGTATCGGCCGCTGGATGGGGTAGTGCAAGTATACTTTTGATATCCTATGCTTATATCAAGTTGTTAGGCGCTGATGGTATGAAAAAATCTACCGAAGTTGCAATATTGAATGCGAACTACATGCGCAGAAAATTACAAGGTGGTTATGATATTCTTTATACTGGTGAATTTGGAAACGTAGCTCATGAATTAATCCTTGATCTAAGACCATTTAAGCAGTTTGTAAGTGCAGAAGATGTAGCAAAACGATTGATGGATTATGGATTTCATGCGCCCACTTTGTCCTTCCCTGTGGCTGGTACAGTAATGATTGAGCCTACTGAAAGCGAAAGCAAGCATGAATTGGATAGATTTTGTGACGCAATGCTTGAAATACGCAAGGAAATCGAGGAGATTGCAACTGGCCATGCGGACCAACACAATAATGTATTGGCTAATGCGCCTCACACCCAAGCCATTCTTACTGCCGACGAATGGAATTATCCATACAGCCGCGAAAAGGCTGCATTTCCTCTGCCTTACTTAAGACATGGTTACAAGTTTTGGGCTTCCATTGGTAGAGTTAACAATGCATTTGGTGATCGAAATCTTATTTGTACTTGTCCACCCGTTTCGGACTATGCAACTGTTTGAGCCTAATCTTTGATAAAATGTCTATAAATAAAAGAATAGTTATAACAGGTGCAGCTGGCTTCATTGCCAGCTGCTTGGTTTCAAAGCTCAATGAACTGGGTTATGGCGAACAGCTAATATTGGTAGATGATTTTTCCGTAAAGGCAAAAGAAGCAAATTTTGCTGCCAAAAAGTTTGGATTGAAGATCCATAGAGATGATTTTTTTGAGTATTTGGATAAAAATGCTTCTGAAATTTCGTTTGTTTTTCATATTGGAGCAAGAACCGATACAACACTTCAAAATGTCGATATTTTTGATAGCTTGAATCTGAATTATTCTAAGGAAGTCTGGAAATTGTGTTCGAAACATCGAATACCGATGATTTATGCCAGCAGTGCAGCTACCTATGGTGCAGGAGAACATGGTTATCAGGATAATAATGAAGAAATTAGCTTGCTCAAGCCTTTGAATCCCTATGGTCAAAGCAAACAAGATTTTGATGTATGGGCTTTAGCCGAATCTGAATCCCCTCCGTTTTGGGCAGGTTTTAAATTTTTCAACGTTTATGGGCCAAATGAATACCACAAAGGTCGAATGGCAAGTGTGATCTTTCATGCATTTAATCAAATAAAAGCTTCTGGTACCATGAAATTGTTTCGCTCACACAAAGCAGATTTCACAGACGGAGGTCAATCGAGAGACTTTGTCTACGTTAAAGATTTAATCGATGTGCTGATTTATTTTTATAAAAATCAACAACACTCAGGAATTTACAATCTTGGTTCTGGAAAAGCGCGATCATTTTTGGATTTGGTAAAAGGAGTGTTTCATGCCATGCAAACTGAAGCCAACATTGGATTTATTGACACCCCGGAAGATATCAGAGAAACCTATCAATATTTTACTGAGGCTGACTTATCCAACCTGAGGAAAGCGGGTTACAGCAAAGAATTTACTGAACTGGAATCAGGAATTGAAGATTATGTGAAGAACTATTTGGTGGACTCAGTCTATTATTGAGTTTCACCCATTGTGGAATTATATTGGTTTAGACCAACATAATAGTACAAGCCCCATTCGCCTGCCAACTTTGCCCAACGCCTTTCCATTCCTAATTTTTGTTGTTCATTCTTCATACGTTCAATAACCATTTCAGGGCCAAATGTTGAAAAACTCCTCACATAGCCTTGAGGTAATTCAATGTTGGTTTGAAGTTCCCAGTTGTTCCTGTTCCATCTAAAATCGGACGAGACGGTTGAATCAGCCTGATCAGGTAAGCCTTGCATTGGAAAAACGCAATGGGCCAACTGATATGCCGTATCAGCATGAAATTTTTCATAAAATTTCACAAATTCCACAGGTAATTTTTCAGCATTTTGCTGATCAATTCTTGCAGAATTTTTGCAGGATATCAATAATGTCAAAGTTAACAATAGCAGTATTCTCATGAAGTGTAGTTAATAAGCACAAACTAAAAAATAATTATCCAATTTTACAAAATGTAGCATGCATTCCAGCTTGAAGTCTATTAATTCAATTCTCCCTTTGGAGTCAAAATTTAAAGCATCAGCATCGATAATTTGATCGATTTTTAACATAGATTTGAAGTCGATACTCCCTTTTTTATAAACCTTAAACAGGGATTCTTTGGCGCCCCATTGCCAATGCAACCAATTGATCAAAGTTTGTTGATTTACAGGTCTGGATTCGTCTTTTTTGACAAATTTATTAGCAATATTGATAATTTTATCTTGTTTGATTTGAATGTCAATCCCAACAGGGTATTCGCTTAGGGCAATAGCAACAAAATTGGAGGAATGACTTATTGAAATATGTAAATCACTATTTTTTATCTTAGGAGCGCAAAATTGATCATATTCAATTTCAGATTCCTTTTCCATCAATAAGTCTAGCAAGCATCTTGCAGCCCAGCACTGAAGTTGTTTTGAGGGGTGATGTATCAGCTGACACTCAGGATAATTGGTTTTTGAGTTGCCTGTCAATTCTAAACAATTTCCAACACCTACACGGACGTTAGCATTGGGATTAAATTCTTTGAACAATTTATGAGTATCTTTCATTTACTTTGCAAAGTTACAATAGGACTTCCATTATCATGAAATTGAAATTCAAAGCGAAATGTATTGGTCACAATGCTTCAATCTATGGATTGTGTGCACTAAATAAGAATGAGTTCGTGACGGGTGATGGGAATGGAAGTATTGTGAAATGGAATATCAACCAAGCTGAAACAGGATTTCAAATAGCAAAATGTGATCAATCAATAATTTGTCTTGCATTCAATGAAGAAATGCTGCTAGCCGGAGATTTGTTGGGTCATTTTTATCAAATTGATAAAGAAAATCTGGTACGCAGGCTAATTGCTCATGATAAAGGTTTATACAAAATCGTTGAGCATGATGGATTTGTGTTTACTGTAGGTGGAGATGGTTGGCTTAAGAAATGGCAAGGAGTTAATTTGATTGAATCTATTCAACTTTCTCATTCATTGATAAGATCTATCGCCTTCAGCCCAATTTCAAATTTGGCATATATCGGCGATGCTGCAGGTATTGTTTATGAGATCAATACTGACGAAATGACTTTGATCCAAAAATGGATTGCTCATCCTAATACTGTTGCCAGCTTATGCTTTATTAAAGATAAATTATTAGTAACTGGTGGTAAAGACGCAAAATTGCAATTATGGGATTTGGATGACAATTACAAATCGATTGCTATGATAGATTCACACTGGTATTCAGTTTATGATCTGGTGTTTGTCAATAATCACATTATTTCATGCAGTAGAGACGGTTCAATTCGCATTTGGGATCTAAATTTAAATCCTGTCACTACTTATGATGCTTTGCATGGCCACGGCCATATACGAAGCGTCAATAAACTCTGCGTTATGCCTGGTGGAGCTCATTTGATAAGTTGTTCGGACGACAAAACCGCCATTGTATGGGAATTAGTTAATTAATCAATTTAGGCTTCCTATATTTGCGTCCCTTTAATAATTTTTATGATTTTAACAGATAGTCAGATTTTAGCAGCTCTTGAAACAAAGGAGATTGTCATTGAACCTTTTGATATTTCATGCTTGGGTACCAATTCTTATGATGTTCACTTAGGCAAACATTTGGCTACCTACAAAGACCGAGTGTTGGATGCAAAGATACACAATGAAATTAATCACTTTGAAATAGGACCAGAAGGATTCATTATTCAACCGGGCACACTTTATCTGGGAGTTACTCAGGAATATACGGAAACACACCATGCTGTTCCGTTTTTGGAGGGCAAATCAAGCGTTGGAAGACTAGGTATAGATATTCATGCTACAGCAGGCAAGGGAGATGTAGGATTTTGTAATACTTGGACCCTAGAAATTTCATGTGTTCAGCCAGTTCGCATTTATGCAGGTATGCCAGTAGGTCAACTGATCTATTTTAAAGTTGAAGGAGATATTTTGAATCCTTACAATCTAAAATCAGGAGCCAAATACAATGAGCGAGGCATTCGACCAGTGGAATCTATGATGTGGAAGAATAAGTTTTAGCCAGGGAAGGCCTCTTTCCAAGCCAAAACACCACCTTCCAAATTTCGCACATTTGTAAACCCACTTTGTTGCAACAAAGATTGGACAGCAGCACTTCTTTTTCCCGAACGGCAATGCAAGACAATTTCATCATTTTTATGGTCTTCATATTCCGAAATGATTCTTGCAGCATCACCCATTGGTATCAGTTCAGCACCCAAGTTGAATTCTTCGTATTCATATAGTTCACGAACATCTATAAAAATAAATTTTTCGTTTGCGTCTAATTTGTTTTTCAATTCTTTTACTTCAATATCCATTGCTCAATTTTGCTGTAAAGTTAATGTATGACTGCAATTTTAAAAACTCTTGGAGACAAATCTTCCTTTGTAATTGTTTGCAATAAATAAAGACCATTATTCAGACCACTAACATCTATTGGCTTGTAATAGTTCCCATGGGAAATGATTTTTCCTTGTAGATCCATGAGTACAAACTTTAAATCTTTGTTGGATTGAATCTCAATTATATTGACAACTGGATTTGGAAACACTTGAATATCAGTTGTTGATTCCTCGTTGGTTTGGTTGGTGTCTGGAGTATTTGTTGGAACAATGCTTCCCATATAGGCACGTATCATTAGTGCACCTTCTAAATTACTCTCTTTAAGTGTTTCCCATTTATTCTGAGTTTTCACAAAATAATCGCTTGACGCATTTGGTGAGTTTTTATCAAATCCAACGGTAATAGGTGGATTGATATCAACTGCTTGTTGCCATCCCACGAAAAAATCGCCAATAGGAATTGGGATTTTAATAGGTGCGCCAGTTTGATCCGTCAATACGTAAGTTGTAAAGCCTTGTAAAGTATCTGTGATTGCATCAACATAAAATGGTTTTACGTTAAAATCAGTAAAATCAGGAGTATCATCAAGATTTCCGATAAAAACCCTCAAATTCATAGATTGTTTGGTAATATCATTTGCAACTCTTGGAAAATGGAAGGAGATTGCCAACAGTGTATCTGGTTTATTGGCGTGAAATTTAACTGCACCTTCCGATCCACTTTTGACCACGCCAATGTTGGACTCAGCCGTTCCATCATCTTTGCTAAAATAATTATCAAGTATAGTATTACTTTTTACTTTGTTATTTCCTATTACTAAAGTGGAGTTTGTTGGCTCAGCAGTCTGTTCAAACGTATAATCCACTTGAACATTGAATGGACCGCTTCCTACCAAACTTGCGGCAAAAGCTGACTTCAATCCCGCAAAGACTCGCGTAGATCTAATGGTCCGATGACCAGGAATGATACTTCGCTGATCATTAGAAACTATTGGAGGGAGTTCTAGAAGCGTTTGATTATTCAATATAACTGATCCCTTATTTATTTCTTCAATTGAAATGGTGGATGGATCACACACTAGGGTAATCAAGTCCAAATTGCTTAGAGAAACATCGAATTTTAGTGAGTCTGCATTAAATCTGAGTTCTTTATCTTCATTTCCCTGAAATTGCCACCACGGCATGGCAGAATTGACTTTTAAAATTCCCGAAGGTTGAGCAAAAAAGGCAACATCAGTTGTGAATCTCGAAAGTGGAGGCCCCGGTTCTAAGTGAACGTAATCCAAATGCCAAATGTCAACAATTCCGTTGGTCCCACTTAGGTTTCGAAATCTAAACTGAAAATTACTGTGCAGAAATTGAGGATCCAATTGAATCGAATCGAACGTGAATCTATTTGTAGGAATTGAATTCCCCGCATAATCTTTTACAATTAACCAACTTCCTAATGAGTTTTTGAACTCTACATAAAAACTATCAACGGCCTCAGGAACATTACCAAGTCCTCCTGCTTCCAACCAATATGACAACCAGACAGTTCCACCTGCATTGGATACATTTATCGCTCTGGAGGTAAGTATATCGGAAGTTCCTTGCCCCGTGCCATAATTGGTGCCTCGCTGGTTCAGGCCATCAAAAGTTGCAACTCCTATAGTCGGTGGAAGCATACTATAATCATTGTTGATGTAAACTCTGTCATCTAGCCAATTTGTCTTATCCGAATAAGGTCCAGGAGTATTAAAATCGTCTAAAAATGGCAAATTCAACACTGCTCCTTGAACAACTACCGGAATAAAAAAAGTATCGCAAGTGCAATAAATATCACAAGCTATAACTCTGTAAGTGCCTGAGAATGAACCTCTTCCTGCTGCATAAACAAATGTGTTACCATCCTTAATGTAAGGAATTCCCTGCTCGTCGTTGTTGTTCTTCTGAATAACAATTTCTCCAAGCTCAAATGGCAGATCAATTACTGGCAACAATACAGGATTTTGAATTTCCTCGGATGTAATAATCACAGGCAAAGTTGTAGAAATCCCATTTCTTGAAATAGCATAGATTATGGTCTGAATACTACATGTTGTATCACCGCTTTGACAGATTTTAATTTTTACAGTATCCAATTTTCCAGAAGATCCAATTGGTGTTGTAAGTTCGAGTATATTACCATTGAATGAAGCAATTAGTGTGGATCCTTGCTTTTCAATTGTCAAGCTTCCACCGCCAATATCAAGCGTGTCAAGGGTAAAACTCATTGTTTTGCCTTCACTTAGGCATTCAACAAAATCTCTGTTACTAAATGTTCCATGAAAACTAGTACTTGAATTGAGTGGGAGAGTGGAATAATTGCTTAAGCTAGGGTTTGCAATGATTGGTACCTCAACAATTTGGGCTTGAAGAGCAGTCGTTACTAAAACCAATGTTAAGACAAAAAACCTCAATATAGAATGAGACATATAACTGGGTGAATTGTTAATTGAAAAAACGTCAGTTGTTACGCTTTGTTGCCTTGTTAAAAGCCTGTTACTGGGTTTTGCAAGAAGGAGGTTGATTTTGGGTGATATAAAGTGTAACCGTATCATCTCTGTTCAAATTTGACGATGGACTAGGGCTTTGCTTATATACATAACTAACACTACGGTTGATGACAGATTTATCAGGGAGCACTGTTCCTACGCGCAATTGACTCGAATTAATTAAGAACATTGCTGCGTCAAATCCTTCACAAGTTAACTCCGGCATTTTGATCTTATCGTCAGTAGCCTTTGAAATGATAAACTTCAAAGTTGAACCTTTGTCAATAATTGCATCATTCATTCTCTTGGTGCTGCTTTCGATGGTATCATTTTTATAGATTGCTTTTAAGATGCAATTTTCAGGGCCATCATCAAATTGATATCCAAGTACTTGAGATTCAATATTATATGATTGTTTCAATAGTTTTTGTGTTCCAGGGAAATCTTTACCGTATAGCAATGGCAAAACAGCCATTTTTACAACATCTGGCTTGTATTTTGATATTGTAATGTATATTGTTCTGCTGCGTTTTACAAAATTGCCCGACAAAGGTTGTTGTTTTAGAACCATACCTCCAGCAGTTCCTATAACATGAATTGAATCGATTATTTTGAGTTCAAATCCTCCTTGGTCAGCAAGTGAATTGGCAGCGGAGAGGTGCATTCCTGAGAATTTTGGCATCTGGACTCTTTCACCGTGATTGGTAAAAAATCCTAGAATACTGAAAAAGCTCAGACTTAAGACTAGGACCAAACCTATAATTTTAAGCAAAGCAATGTATAAATGTTTGCTCTTAAAAAATCCCCAAAAATTATTGCTAAATGTTTTATTAGAATTTTCCATTAACTAAGTTTGTTTTTCTTGGCCTCAATTCCATAGGTTAGTATCTTGTCAATAAAATCGTACGGCTTGTATCCATTTATTGCACATTGGTGAAATATACATGTTGCAGGTGTCATCCCTGGTAAAGAATTTACTTCAATAATGATTGTTTGGGCTTCTTTACCATTGATTCGGACAAATGCATCAATCCTGGCATATCCTTCAACACCGAGAATTTTGGCCGTTTTTTCTAAATCATTCCTCACTTGGTTAGAAATAGTTTCATAATTCACGTTTGGGGTTGCAAATCTGGCTGGAGTGATATTTTGACCTTCTCCTGCAAGAAATTTTTCCTCGAGTGAAAGTATTTCACCGGAGGCCAAGGCCTCTGATGGTTCAAAGATTTCATACTTCAATCCCTCTGCTGTTAGTGAAGTTAACAGCCCACCAGTTATTTCAAGAAAATTTTCAGCACCATTTGACAGTATCAATTCTTCTATTAAGATATTGTCCTTTGCCGGAAATTCTTCGTTCCAGCTTAATCCCAAATCTTCTCGCATCATATTGCTAAGTGTTTCTGTCGGCCTGAAGATAGCATTGCAATACGCACTGAATTTTTTGAAATCTTTTATGATCATCACTGCACTACTGCAACCATCATCAACAGGTTTTACGAGAAAAGGAATTCCAAATTGTGAAGAGATTTCATCAAAGCATGTTTGGTAATTATCAGAGGATTCTGGTTTTTGGTAAACTGTTTGCCCCGTTGTTGTAAATCCGGCATTCCGTAATTTTTGTAAAGTGTCATATTTGTTGATAGTCAACTTGGAGGATTCTGGACCACTTCCGTTGTAAGGAATTTTATATTTTTCCAAAATTGCTTGAACTGTTCCGTCTTCACCGGGCCTTCCGTGTAAGGCTATGAATACACAATCTACTTTTTCTGAAAGTTCTTGATACGATATTTCTTTGGGTTCAAACAAGGCTCCAGAATTGCTGAATCGTTCAGTTATTGATTTACATTCGCGTTTGATTGTTTCAACTATTTCATGTTTTTTGAAATGGTGAATTTTGTCTGAAATATCATCTGCGTTGTCCTTAAGAAGTAAATTGATCGGAATTTCGTACAACTTATGATTGGGTCCATCTTTGTCAACAAATACGGGAAATGCACTGTATTTGGAGCTGCTACTTAATTTTTCATAAATATTTCTGCCACTTTCAACACTGATGTGCCTTTCAAAGCTATAACCTCCCAAAAAAACAGCTACTCTCAGTTTTTTTGTCGATTTGGTTTTTAGCTCATCCATTTCATTGTCCAATCGCTTCAGAAGATGCTTGTGGTTATGAGGCAGTGCAGAAGTTTCTGTTCGCTCAATAATTGAGGTTCGGATGATATAAGTTAGGAACTCACTTGGATTCAATCCAATTTCTGCCGCTTGATGGAAAAAGAAAGAAGAGGGAAGCATTCCCGAGGTGGTGTTCGGATCGTTCAAAAAGATCTCTCCTTCCTCATTGATAAAGCCATCAATTCTTGCATAAGTTTGAAACTCGAAAAAATTATAGAGTTTTTCACATTCATTCCGTATGTCCTCAATCAATTGATTTGGGAGATCAATAGGTGTTAATTTGCGGGAAAGCCCTGGCAGATATTTTGATCGATAGTCATAGACTTCACCGCCTTTGACTATTTCAGTTGGCGGCAGAGCAACTGGGTTTCCATCATCATTTCGGACAACAATACATGAAAATTCTCTGCCACTTATGAATCCTTCCAAAACGACGTCGTTTTCAGAATACTGCGATTCAAGAATCAACTTTTCATCCGAATGTGTTGATGCCTTATCTAATTCCTTTAACAGATTTTCAGGATGTAAAATGATCTGTCCGTTGAGCACAATTGGAAATCCCAGACTATCTCGGATATCTGTCAGTGACCTAACAAACCCAAGCTTCTCTTCGCTGGTTTTATTTTTCCAAACTTTGGGATCTAAGTCTGCAATAAAGAATGCTTTTTCAATTGCTCTTTTTAAAGTTTGCAGCCCTTGATCTTCTCGAACTATTGTTACTCCTATAGAAGACCCCTGATTGGCGGGTCTAATAACTACTGGCCATTTAAGTTCATTGATTACTTCGTAAAAAAAAGCATCCGATACTCCTTTTTGCCATTCATTGCGTTTTATGACATGAAATGGCTTGACTTTGAATCCGGAATTCTTAAGCATTTTCTTTTGAAATGCCTTGTCCATGCCTATGGAGGAAGCCCTTATTCCTGAGCCAGTGTATGGGATTTTTAACAAATCCAGTAACCCTTGAATTTGACCATCTTCGCCCATGGCACCGTGCAAAGTTAGGAATGCGAAGTCAATCAGAGCAGGCAGTTCGTTTAGTGTTATTTTTCTTCCTACTTTTTGAAACAAGCTCTCTGGAATTTCTCCAATACTCTCCACATAAACTTGAAATTGATTGATGCTTTCTGGCAAAAATTCAACTGGAGGATAAAAGTCTCTTATTGTGCCTTTGTATAAATATTCCCAATTGAGCAGGATAAAGTTGCCGACACTGTCTATGAAAATGGGAACTGGCTCAAAAAGAGTTTTATCCAAGTTATCATAAACTGTCCGTCCTCCCGCAAAAGAGATTTCTCGCTCTCTTGATGGTCCGCCAAAAAGTATTCCTATTTTCATGCAATGGCTTTCATATTCCAGTATGCAAAGGTATGAATTGGAAGCCAAATATTGGCATTACGTCTAATTTGACCCTGTAATTGGAGGCACTAAATTAGTGACTGAGTACTTTATTGAAATATGCTGATCAAGTACAACAAGGTCCAGAATTGATGGGCCGTAATTTATAATGGAATTTGCTAAACCCAAATTCAGCGTTTGGAGATGAATCGACGAAATTTTTGGTTATTCCAAAATTTTTTCAGGTCTGACGACTCCTTCATTCGAAGGAGACTCGCAAGAAGAGACCCCTTGACGATTTTTTAAATGTCAGCGCTTCAAAGTCGACAAAATCATCGATTTTCCTCAACTCAAGAGGCTTTGCTCAGAGGCAAGATCCGCTAATGCGGATTTTGGGCTAAATAAAAAAAGCACTGCTGATGGTACAATCAGCAGTGCTTTCTGAATAAAAAGAAGGATTACTTTACCAATGTTAACGGTAGAGTAATAAATTTATCTTCAGTGTATGCTCTTATAATATAGTAACCTGAACTCAATCCATCAGTATCCAATTGATTGTTGTTGGTCAATGAAGTATTCCATAATTTGACCAATTGTCCTGATGCATTTATCAATTCAATTTTGTTCAATTGAATATCAGTATTTAATGTTCTGATATTGATAACACCCGAGGTTGGGTTAGGAAAAACCATAAGTTGCGAGTTGAAAGCTTCAGAACTTGATACTGTTATGCTGTTATCGGTTTTGATGTTAAACATGGAAAGTGGAATCCAACCACCGTCCACATCCTCCGCTACAAACATAAAGTCATCAAATTGCTCACCTGCAATAGTGTGTGTGTAAGAGATTATGTTGTTGTTGATATCTTCTTGTGTGAATCGATCTCCAACTTCGAATAATTTTGATCCATTGCCGAGGACACCATTTCTGACATTTCTGACAATGGTGTATCTGATTTCATCGTTGGTATTGTTGCCGTCTATACATTCAAGATTTAGATTGGTGATTTTCTTTCCAGTCTGAGGCAATAATTTCAAAGTATCGTTGACAACCAATTGTGGAGGATTGGCACTTATGTTGGTACAAATACGAAGTGACCACTCATCGATCACGCCACCATCACTTGGATTGTCGTCCTTGACGTTCAATATCCAGTCACCTCCGCTGGATTCACCGTTGAATTTGGTGAAAGCTTCTTGTGGTTTGAAAACCTTGTTGCCATTTGGCGGACATGAAAATTGGATTGGCGATTGATCATCTAATCCAAAATTGAATGAGTTACTAAAATTTCCACACTTATCAGTCCATAAAATACTTTTTGTACCTGTTGGAGAAGTAAGTGTTACATCAAGATCTTCAAAGTATTCATGGAATCCTTTGAATGTTTGGAGATTTATATCACTGATAATACCATCAACAAGTACCGAAGATTTTGAGTCAATGGAGGGTTTTCCACTCGCAGAGATGCTGATCTTACCATCTAAATTTTTATAATCTTTACATGAAAGGGTAATGGTATGGAATAAGTATGTATCACTCCACTCACCATTTGCACAAGAATTCTTAGCTCTTACTCTCCAATAGAAAATTTTGTTTGGATCCAATATTTTACTGGTGGTAAAATTGGTGCCTACTAAGTTAAGTGAAGACTCAATAAGTGGGTCGAAATTAGCATATTCTGATATATTAAACTCATATTTTTCAGCATTTGCTGCACTTGACCAAGTGAATGAAGGGATTTGAGGGAGACCGTCAGCATTTAGCGCAGGACTAAGTAAGTCTATTGTAGAAAATGCCGTACTTTTTAATGAAATACTGATTGGTCTTTTAAATTCTGTAGCGTCCACAGTGGTTGCAACAACATTAAATTCTAATATACCTGAAGGTACTGAATTGTCCAATGTGATACTCAAGCTGACTGCATCTCCTGGTTGAAT
Organism: Chitinophagales bacterium; assembly: GCA_038326165.1. GTDB lineage: Bacteria > Bacteroidota > Bacteroidia > Chitinophagales > Saprospiraceae > JAEUUM01. The sequence goes on from JBBQJT010000005.1 coordinate 51,543, forward strand.
AGGGTTTTTAGAAAATACTGCATTTGCGCCAGTCGGTAAACCCTCCGTACTCAAACTAACAGATTGATTAAAACCCAATAAGGCTTTGTTGTATATTTCTACATTGAAATTAGTCGGCAAGCAAGAAAAAGTTATAAAGGTTTGAGCATCAAAATAGTAGGATGCAGAATCAGGTTGGATGATGCTAAAATTTTGATTGGAAACATCAAAAAAGATATTTTCACTTGCTTTAATCATTACACGAGCTTGCGTAGAATTTGTTGGTAGTGGGGGACAAATTATTGTCGCACTTCCATCATTGGGAACTCCTTTAGCCAGCAAAATCGGATAGCCAAGTCCACCGTTGGCAGAAAGAAATATGTCAACATTGGTGCAATTTACAGGCAAATTGTTAGTGTTGGCTACATCCCATGTCACTGTTTCTTCATTGCCCATTATCCACGTCACCAAATTAGTATTGGGAACCAAAACTCTAAAGGGGCCTGCAAGATCAGTAGCCTTGAATTTGACTTCATCCCAATTAGGGTGACCTCCTGTATAATGGTTATCTCTCACTACAAATCGAAAAGTTAAATTACGCGTAGTATCTGGAAGTAGTTCATCTGCGGTTGCCCCATTTGAAATGATTGTACCAATCCTTGGAAAATATCTAAATTTATTTGCACTAGGTTTGGTAACAGAATAGAGTGGGCCTTGCTCTGTTGCGGTTCCATAAGCTTGTGCAAAGCCACCGTCAGCTTGTTCCCAACTATAAGTCATTGTGTCACCTTCAGCATCAATTGCATCACCTTCTAAAATAAAAGGAGTTAGTTTAGGTATGGTAAACCCATCCTTATAATCCACGCTTACTTCAGGACGCGTGTTGTTCTCATTGATTTTTTCAGCACAACCGTTCCCTTCGGCATACCACATGTAGTTTGTAAGTTCTTCAAGAGACCCAGCATTGAACATATCAAAGCTCGCTCCATTGCCTGGACCTGGGCATGTTCCGCTATATGACATGATGGTGATACCAGCTCCTGGTTCCCATCCCCATTGGCCGCTTTCGTTACCAACGCAATTGTTGAAGCTATGGTTTGCTCCCATTTGATGGCCCATTTCATGAGCGACAATATCGATCCAGAATTGATCTCCCGTTACTACGCTTAAAGTGGATCCTGCCCTGACCTTTGATGAACCGCTGCAAACTGCACCAAGCTGTGCCAAGCCTACAACACCACCATTTTGGTTGAAACCATAAACGTGCCCCAAATCCATTGCACTCAAAGTGCCGAGATTTTGAGTCATTATTATGGCGTTTTGATTGATCATTGACACCAAATCACCTGCAGTATAGCCATCATTTATTGGGTCAAAGAATACAATTCTTTTATTGGAACCTATAAGCTTGAATTTAATTCCTAAGTCTGTTAACAAAACCAGACTGATTCTATTTACTGATTTGTTCAATTCCGCAATTACGGCAGCGGTATCTTTTGCAGGAGATATTATTAACGAATACTCTGCAGAAGCACTGATTCCAATGGTGTATATCCTGAGGGACTGACTTTCAGCTAAATTTCTTTGCTGTGGCTTTTGAGTTTTCATTTCACTCATTCTTTTGGCATGTTCCTTCTCTTGTTGTGGTGAAACCAAGCAACTTTTTTCGAAAGATTGGCCTTCTTTGGCGTAATCACTCTTGTATGCTACTAGGTAATGTTGAACATCAGATGCAAAAAGCGGATCAATGACTACCATTCCTTTTTCCGAGTTGCTTATAAATCCACCAAATCCATAAGGGCTGATGTCAATTCTTCCAGTAGTTCTGGCGTTATTAACAGCTTGAACGGAATAACTTTTGATATCTGGGAATTCATTCATCAACTGCTCTTCCATCGTCGGTGACTCCCAAACTTTAAAAGTAATAATTTCACCGTCTGGCATAGGCAAATCAATAATTACAGGCTTGCCACCTTTGAATTCCATTGGTGCTTTGTTCAGTATTTTTTTCATGCTTACAAAGTCAAGTTTTGCTCCTTGATATATGTAAGGTATTTGGACAAAAGCGGGTGATTGATCACTTGGCATATTTTCACGAGACATCAATTGCCACAAACTTTTTTGTGCAAAACCAATGTTCATAAACAAAATTCCAGATAAAACTAACAGTAAGGTCTTTTTCATAAATTGATTGGATGTATTAAAGAGGTGTAAAACTAACTGATTTTTGGTCGTAATGTTTTACGATTCCACCTGAAAAATTAACAAAATGTAAAATTTAGTCAAAATTCAGCCCTCGCTTGCATTCGAACTATGTGAATAATTCTTGAATCGCCCAGTTTGCGTCCATCATATCCACCATTTAAATAGATTTTTTTTGTTAGTCTATAATCTAGGTTGATATTCCATAGCCAATTGTTTCCTGGCCGCAATCCTTGAGTCATTGCAAAACCAACAGGCGATGATATGTTGCCATTGAATGAAATATTTGAATAGCCAATTGTAGCTTCCAAGGAACTTTTCTGACTGGTATTTTTTCTTGATTCTATCGAGAACTGTTTGAGTTCCAAGCTTTCCGAACCAATAGTATTTCTAGAGTTGGCATATTTAGATTTAAGGGCCAATCTGGTATTTCTATTTGCATTCCAAACCAAGCCGGGTTCAATATTATCTGATTCGATGTTGAATCTTCTGCTTTCTAGGAGTTGGGCAGTGCTTTTATTTACGGTTCTGGATAGTTTTAATTCCCATTGAATTGCTGGAACTGGACGATTGCGCATACTGACAAAATATTCATCTTGCGTTCGGCCTTCAATACCCGAGGTGAGGGTTTGTATATTTCTGGTTCCCCTTGTTCCCAATTGTGTTTCGGATGTAGCTTTGGCTCGATTGTGATAGAGTACTGCATTGTAACCCAGATTTTCATTTACCAATTGTGTAAGTTCGTCATATTCCGAAAAAGGAACAAGCTTTTGAAGATTATCTGCAAATTTGAGTTTTCTATTGACCTGACCAGTCAATCCAAGAGAAAACGGGGCAATCAATTTTTTAACTCCCTTTTTAGAGCGCCAATCATTTGGAAATGCCAATTGGGCGGATTCATTTAGGGTGATGTTGTCGGTGCGTATGAATTCGTTGCTCAACAGAATAATACGGACATAATTGGCCTGGTCAGGTGTAACCGCTGGCTCAAATTCATCCAATTGCTTAATTCTATCAGCATTATAATCATTGTATTGAAATTGGCCTTCTCCACTGTTTACTTCCTGATAGAAGAAATCAAATCGTTGTTCTTGTCCAGACCCAATTTCATAACTGACGGTGTTTGTCATATTTCCCTTCTTTGAAACCCAGTTGTGTTGGATTCGTCCTAAGTAAATAGTGCCTTCACGCAACCCCTGTGTAGGCAATTGGATTTGTAGTTTTCGCCATGAGATACTGGATTGGAAATTGCTTCGAATATTGGGTGTGAAATTATTGTCTAGAGTTATTTGTGATCCTATGGTGTGCGGTTTTATTTCACGATTGGAACTTATTTTATCGATTCTCTGCTGTGCATTGATACTACTTGTAAATTTTTCTTTGAATTTGTATGAAAAGCTGCTTCCATAAAGCCACCAATGATAACTGCTCATCAATAAAGTATCCGTTGTGTTTGATTTTCTCTGGTTGTCTTCCAGTTCATAGTAAACTTTTATTGTTTTGTTTTCATTTTTGCCTGAAAGGTAATTGGCTTCCCCTTTTGATCTGATAAAGTTTGTTTTTTCAATTGTTCCAGTAGACCCAAGTACGCTAGTATTGGCAGTTGCGTTAAATCTTTTTATCGGAGAAAGCATCAAATCAACATCCTGTTTGATGGCTTTCATGACAAGCTCTTGCCTGAAGTCATTGACACGGTATTGCATGGACCACCATTTTTCTTGACCGACTTTTATGCTGGCAGTCAGAATATTTTCTTGTGATTGTCCTTGTTTATAATTGTAATCTCTTGCGAATTCAGCATTTCTGTATGGATTCAGAAATTTAAAATTCTTCCGTAAAAATTCATTTTGTAAACTTGTTTGTAATAAAATAGGTTTTTTGCTGTTGTTGTGAAGGGTGTCTTGTCTATTGATTTGAACCAAATTTGCAAATCCATAATCATCTTGTCCATCTCGATCTGAAAATCTGTTTTTGTCCCAATGTGAACCTGCAAATTCGGTCCGGATACTTGTATTTCTTCCAATTGGAGTTGAAATTTGAATTGTGGCAAGTTGTTGAGAGGTAGGAGCGATCAACTTTCTTACAGGATCATAATTCCCATTTTTTTTACCGTCAGCTGATGGAGCAATAAACTTAAATATTCTTCCATTTACTCCTGCACTTGCATCAAGTATGTAATTGCCATTGTTATTGCCAACAAAGGAAAAACTTGCACGAAATAGCTTGTTAGCTGGTCCAGCAGTATAAACCAAGACACTCTGGAATCCCAATGTGTCAATCAGACGGTATCGAATTGGATCATTAGAAGTTGTATCAATTGAACCTACCAAGGCACTTTCAAGATTGTCGCCCGCGTCTATTAGAACTTTTCTTTCTTCAGGGGTCAATTGCTGCGAAGCTGACGAGGATTTACTATCGCGCTCAGAATAAACGTTCCATGAAAGTTTTAGTTTTTTGTATTCAATTTGCTGGTGCGTTGTTAGCAAGGATCGGACAAAGTTTTGAACTGCATATTCAAACTCAATGATGATCCTACTATCTTTGGTAATTAGTCTTTTAGGTGTAAAACTGACGTCACCTCTGTTGTAGTCAACCACGTAGTCATCTTGGAGTCCTCGTTGAAGCAACATACCATCAATCCATACTTTTTCTGTTCCAGCCAGCACAATGATAAAGTTTTCGCCATCACTCCCTATCAATTTATATGGACCTTGATTGCCTTCAGTTCCCTGAATGACCATCCTTGCAAATTTTCCTCGGCTGATAGCAATACTGCCTTTGGTATTTGCCAAAACTGATTTGTTCCTAAAGCTATTTGAAAAAGTTGCACCTCTTAGTTTTTTCCAATATTTCATGAAATAACCATCGGGGGCTTGGATTTCATAATCACCCGCCAATAAAGATGATTTATCTCTCGTCAATTGGATGTAAACTTTATCAAATTCTTGAATGGTTCTCGTTGCCCCATCGGGTTGAATAGGGATGTTGTTGTCAGTTATAACAGCTGCTAATTCTGTACGTTTATCAATTCTGCCGTTTATACGTAAATTGAAGTTGGAGTTGAAGCTAAGATCTTGGTTGTTGCCCGTCAAAATACTTCTGCTCAATGCACCACGATAGTCCAACCCACCGAAATCAGTAGTTGTACCCTTAATTTCGTCAGGGCTGTATTGATAAGCTAAAAAAGGTTTTGATTTTTGTATTGACAACAAGGAAGAATCAAGTGCGATTATTGGTTGAAATAGAGTAATTGAAAGTACCCTGAAGCTTGCTATAAAAGCAGTGTCGCTCGAATAAACTGGACTTTCAATAGTTAGCTTGTTATTTGTACAATTCCACTGCGAAGGATTTAGCAAATTGCCAGAAGGAATAGATTTTATGATCACAGTAGCGGGGAGAATAGCTTTGTCTGAGGTAGTTGAATAATTATTAGATCGATTCAGTTCCACTGATCTGAGGTTTGATATTCCACTTTGGGCAAACAACTTGGCTTGAAATGCCGAATAACACAACATTCCAAAAACAAACAGGAATTTGGGCATTGATGCCCTTTGCATGATCAGAATTTGTAAGTGAATCCAATTCTTAGTTCAAATGGAGAACGTGGATCGTCTTTTGTAATGTTGAAGTTATAAAGAGCCAAAATTTCATATCCGATCCCGCCCATTCCATTGTTGTACCCCAATCCAGCATAAGAGCCCAACTGACTGCTTCTCTCTGTAATGATTTTATTATTGTTATTTGCATCCGTAGCTAAAAAACCATTTCCAGTCACGAAGGCCTGTTCTTGAGACAATGAAGTAAGTTCAAGATGTACAAACATTACTCGAAGGAACTTTACTCTGCTAAATATCCCAACCGAGTAATCATTCAGGTTAACACTTTTTCTTCCGCTGAGTTGTCCATTGGTATTTTGAGTTTCTCCTTTGAGGTTCGTATAGTTGAACCCAATTCTGGGCCCTACGCTTAAGAAAGGTAGTATTTTGTAGCCAACCATAGGAGTTAAGCCAAAAGAAAATTGACTAACACCTTGTGTTCCGCTAAATCCCAAATTCAAGTTTCCACCGTACCACAGCTGATTAACAAACCCGCCAGTTTCATTAAAATATTTGTCAACTTCTTTGTCCTTTTTGTTGTTACGTCTATTCTGAGCTTCTAAGCTTCCGACAGTTAAAAAGAAGAAACCAATTAAAAATAAGTATTTGTAATTTGACATTGCCATTGATTTTTAAAAAAATTAAAACGAAATTGTGGTACAAAATTACATAATGCTTTGATTTTTTTTGAAAGATATTGAATTTTTGCGTCTCAACATATAATAATTAGCCATCTTTGACAACGTATATATGCTGTATGGGATCCTATCAAGTGAGTTTCATTGTGAGAAATAGATTGCTTGACGAATAAAATTATTTTCAGGATAAGTAAACAAAAGCGCAAAATATCGTATCTTTGTATGTAGCTTATTAAGATATTAAATAATCACATATATCACACACTAACAAACTAATCGTATGATCAGATTTTCGACGTTATTCTGTCTCCTTTTGGTCAGTTTAACAACCTACGGTCAAGGCAAAGTTTTTGTAGCTAAGTCCGTTAACATTGGAGAAAGTTCAATACTTTCTAAAACATTTAAATCATACCAGGTGTATGATATCAATTCTTCCGAAATTCATAAGTACTTTACGAGCTCATCTGTGAGTCCTGATGTCGGTTTTATTTTTGGCAATGACCATTCTTGGTCACTCGAAATTTCCGAGAACAACATCATGAAGCCAGGCATGATGGCTAAGGTTCATACTGAGAATGGAATAGAACTCCAACCTGTAAGTAAGATCAAGCATTATATTGGTTACAGATCTGGAACAAATGATAAAGCTGCCTTTTCGGTGAATGAAGGATTTTTCTTGGCTGAAATTAATACGCCGACTGAATCCTATTTTATTGAGCCACTTTGGCATACTGTGCCTGATGCTCCTAGGAATTACGTGTTGATGTACAAAAAGAATGATCACATCTCAAGCAAAGAATTTAAGTGCGGATTGGATGATTTGCAAAAACAAAATAACTTTTTCAACAATCAGCAAATTGGTCATGATCATGATCACGACGGTTTAGAAGAAGCTGTTCTAGCGCCAACAGCCTGTAAGGAAGTTCAAATTGGCTTGGCAAGTGATAAATCAATGTGTACTAAATATGGCAGTATTGCAAACGTACAAGATCACATTAGCTCAATTATTAACTTGGTTCAGGTTAATTACATAGGCCAGTTCAATGACGACTTGCAGTATGTGATTTCAGATTGGGTAAACATATCTTGTAGCGGTACTGATCCTTGGACAAACTCCACAAATGCAAGCACATTTTTAAGTAGTTTTACAGCATGGGGCCCTGGCGGATTTGGAACTCATGATATAGGAGAATGCTGGACGAATAGAGATTTTGATGGTGGAACTGTAGGAATCGCATGGGTTGGAACAGTTTGTACTAGTAACAGGTACAATTGTATCCAAGACTGGACAAATAATGATAACTTGTTGCGCGTTACGGTTGCCCACGAGTTTGGACACAACTGGAATTATGGGCATGACGCTGCGAGTAATTTTATTATGTCGCCAACTGTTAACAATACTTCTACATGGTCAGCAGCATCTAAAACCGCAATAAATGCATTTATTCCAACCAGGAATTGTCTGTCTGCCTGCATCGGTGGAACCCCTCCTCAAGCTGAATTTACTTCCAACAAAACAGAGGGTTGTAAGCCATTGACAGTTAATTTTACTGATCAATCCACAAATACGCCTACTTCTTGGCTCTGGACTTTCCCTGGCGGTACTCCCGCTACTAGTATTGCTAAAAATCCTACTGTGGTTTACAACTCCGCAGGAGTATATAATGTTACCCTAAAAGCAACGAATTCTGCTGGAAGTGACACAGAAACTAAGGTCAACTATATTACTGTATTTGATAAACCAACTGCCAATTTTACTTTTGTTAAGAATTTGGGAATTGTTGACTTTACAAACACTTCTAGTGGAGGAACAAGCTTTTTTTGGGAATTTGGTGATGGAGAAAATAGCAATGATGAAAACCCGCAGCATGAATACTTTGCGCCTGGTACTTACAATGTAAAATTGACTGTTGGCAATTTGTGTGGAACTTCAACAATTACTAAATCAGTATTAATAGTTTTTGTTCCGTTGGCCGACTTCAGTTCAAATGTTGTAACTGGATGCGCTCCATTGACAGTTAGTTTTTCAGATGAGTCTGAATTTTTTCCTACTTCGTGGAAATGGTCGTTCCCTGGAGCGAATCCAAATAGTTCTACTTTGGCAAACCCAGTGGTTACATACAATGTAGCTGGACAATATGATGTTACTCTTACGGCAACAAATAGTGCTGGCAGCAATACCATTACTATTGAAAAATATATTACTGTAAAAGCTAAGCCTATTGCTGGATTTGCTGTGGTAATAAATGGTTACACTGCTACATTCACCAATACAACAGGAGGAATTGATAATACTTGGAAGTGGTTCTTTGGTGACGGTGATAGTAGTATTGTAAAATCACCAGTTCACACTTACAAAAATCCAGGTACTTACACGGTTACCTTGACTGCTGAAAATGATTGCGGTAAAAGTTCCTTCACAAGTGTAATAACTATCGCCGCTATACCTAAAGCCAATTTCACGTCGAATAAAACAACTGGTTGTACTCCATTAAATGTAAACTATACGGATATATCGACAAATGCACCTAATGCATGGAGTTGGAGTTTTCCAGGAGGAATACCGGCAGTTTCAAATGCTCAGAATCCAATTGTTAATTACAATACTGGAGGAGTTTATGACGTAACTCTGATTGCAACCAACGCACTTGGAAGTGACACGATAAAGGTATCTAATTATATCAATGCACTTTCAGTTCCAGTAGCAGGCTTTAATGCCTCGGTCAATGGAAATGTCGTGAATTTTACAAATACCTCTACATTTGGAGGTACTTATCTTTGGGATTTTGGTGATGGAAATAGCTCAACTAATGCCAATCCTGTTCACACCTATACCGCTGAAGGAACATATACAGTTACTTTAACGGCTACAAATATCTGTGGAGCAAACACAGTGACCAAAACTGTTGTAGTTGTATTTCCTCCTACCGCAGCTTTTTCAGCAGACCAAACAAATGGTTGCGCCTCGTTGGTTGTTAATTTTACAAATAATTCATCAGCCAGTGCGACTTTCTTCAATTGGACTTTTGATGGTGGTACACCTTCAACTTCCACAATAAAGAATCCTACTGTAACATACGTCACGCCTGGCACTTATGCAGTTACCTTGGTTGCAGGCAATAGTGGAGGAAATGATACTGTAACCATTACCAGCTACATAATTGTTGCTGGTCCTCCTGTTCCATCATATTTTTACGTCAACAGCAATGGCTTCACTAATTTTAACAATACTACCATTAATGGTGCTTCATACAGTTGGGATTTTGGAGATGGACAAAACTCTACCTTAAAGAACCCGAGTCATAAATATGCTGCAGAAGGTTCCTATACAGTTGTTATGATAGCAACAAATGATTGTGGTTCAGTTACTATTACAACGATAGTCAATGTGGTTTTGCCACCTAATGCACAATTCAATAGTGACAATAAAACCGGTTGTAACAACCAAACAATCACCTTCGAAGATTTGTCTTCACCTAACACAATTTCATGGGCATGGGAGTTCACAGGAGGTACTCCTTCAAGTTCTACAGAAAAGAATCCAACTATTTCTTACGGTAGTGTTGGGTCTTACGATGTGACTTTGATTGCAACCAACTCTGCTGGAAGTGATACAATAGTAAAATCAGGATATGTGTTGATCAGCAATGCAGCTCCTATTGCATCTTTCAATTACAACAATGTAGGTTTGTCCTTTGATTTTAGTAACACATCAGCTGACGCTTATTCATACAATTGGAATTTTGGTGATGGTGGCTTAAGCAATGATGAGAATCCAAATCATGATTACACTGCATCTGGTGATTTCACGGTTACATTAATAGTAGTGAATGGTTGTGGATCCGATACAATTACACAACAAGTTACTGTAGTTGGAACTCCTCCAATTGGTGATTTCGGCAGTAATGTTACATCAGGATGTCTTCCTTTGGTGGTAACATATCAAGATGGCACTGTGGGTGGTGCAACTTCATGGGCATGGACTTTCCCTGGGGGAGAGCCGGCTACATCAACTGAAGAAAATCCAACAGTTACTTATAATGCAGGTGGTATTTATGATGTAGAGCTGATTGTTTCTAATAGTTATGGAAGTGATACCATCAAACAAATAAATTACATTGCAGTAGGAAGTGCACCAATTGCAACGTACACCTATACAAAAAATGGTTCTGTTGTCAATTTCCAAAATCAAACTATAGGCGCTACTAACTACCTGTGGAATTTTGGTGATGGTATTACGAGCACAGAAGAAAATCCAATTCATGCCTATGCTGGTTTGGGCCAATATACAGTAACCCTTACTGCAACAAATGAATGTGGAAGTTTCACATTGACTCAAACAATCACAATTACTGTAGGAACCAATGAAATTGAGGCCTTTGAATCAGTAATCGTGACACCAAATCCATCCAACGGTCAATTCAGACTTAATATCAATTCAAGCGAGAATCTTGGAGTTGAGATGAAGGTGGTTGACATGTTAGGTAGATTGGTTTGGTCTAAGCCTTTGGAAGTAAGCAAAGGTTTCTTTACTCAAGAAATTAGTATTGACAAGCCATCAGGACAATATCTATTGATTCTTACCAGCAACAATAAGTTAAGTATTCAAAAGTTGATTGTTCAATAGACTTTGATAAGTTATAAATTTACCGGGTTATACAGCGTTTGTGTATAATCCGGTATCTTTATGTTAGGAACATTCGTTTGTAATGAGTGAACCCTTAGATAAAAGTTTTTTTGCTTCCTAAAAACCACAATCCCAGCTGAGCATGATTAGGCAAGCTGTATTATTATTAACTTTTCTATGCAGCATTCAATTGAATGCTCAAAATTGCTCTTGCGTCAATTGTCCTCAATTGGTTCCTAAAGGTGGTTCAGGTTGCACAGTCAGGGAGTTTCTCTATTTTGTAAATGGTGCAAGTGCTAATGAGTTAAGCGATCCTGGCCAAGGAGTTTGTGGTGTTACTTTAGATTTTAAGGCAGATTATATATTTCAGATTGAAATGTTGCTTATTTCGCCTGCTGGAGATACAGTATGGCTGTTGGGTCCTGATGTAGGGACTGGATTTAGTAGCACAGGTTTAAGCAATTGGAATGTTTCATTCCTTCCCACTGCCATAGTTCCATTTCCTGATCCTGGATTTAGTGACCAATTTACCAACTATGATCCGTGGCAAATTGGTGCAAACTACACTGGAAGTTACCATCCCTATCAAGGGAATTTGGAGGATTTTGATAATGGACCAGTTAATGGGCCTTGGAAACTTGTTGTAAAGAATTGCTCTGAGTTGAATAAAGCTGAAGTTATCGATTTTAGTATTATTTTCTGTGATGAGACTGACCTTGAATGTGGTTGTTTGGCATATGCTGGATACTTTGCAGGATTTAATCTGATCAAGTCATGTGTAGGTTCATCCGTATTGGATTTGGATATCAAGCCTAATTTTGCTGGGTATGAACCTGATTCACTATTGTTTAATTATACCTTTGCCATAGCCGCAGGTAACAATGATATTCTGGAGTTTACAAGCAATCCGAATCTCCAATCATACGGAGCTGGGACCTACAAAGTGTGTGGATTGTCCTATTTGGCAGCTGATTCATTGTCAATCCCATGGTCACAGCTCGATTTGAAACTGGATTCATTGTACTCTGAAATTAATTCAACTGATCCCCTTTATTGCGCAGATTTGGCTTACAATTGTTTATTTGTCGACATTGAAGTTCAAGGACCTCCTACGTCAGTTACCTTGCCTTTGTGTGAGGGTAGTTGCATAAACATAGCTGGAACAAATTATTGTAATCCAGGAACTTATGGCTTGAAATATCTGGGTTCTAACGGTTGTGATAGCCTAGTTAATATGACATTGGTCCTTCAAATAAACGTGAGTTTTACAAGGAATGACACCATTTGTTTTGGAGAATTTGCAATTCTGGGCAATGATTTTTATAACAAAACCGGTGCTTATATTTCAACATTTAAAAGTTATGCTGGGTGCGATAGTACAGTCACTTTGAATTTAGTGGTCATCGACCCCAATGTTACAATAAATCCAATTGATGATATTGATTGTTTTCATGAAACGGTTCTCATTCAATCATCAGTAAAATCAAATTTTGATTTTAATTACCAGTGGACGGCTTCGAATGGAGGTTTAATAAATGGCGTTTCTGATTCCGAAGATTATTTGGCAGATCAAGCTGGATCTTATACTGTCCTTGTGAGCTTTAAGCAAATTAATGGAAAAGTTTGTTCATCAACTGCTACAATAGATCTTATAAATAACCTGGTGCTTCCAGAGTTATCGAGCGTACCCGATCAGTTTATTTGCGAAGGAGATGAGCTCAATTTATTGGGAATAGGGATTTATGATTTGAAGAATTTGGGTGGTATATTAACATTTCATTCTGGCCTTCCTGCTACCATTTTAAACCAGGTCAGCTCAGTTTACCAAAAGCCAAATGGCAATACTGCTTTTTACGCTTATTATGTTGCTGGGGGCTGTGATACATACATTACAATACCAGTTTTTGTAAATAAAGAGCCTCGTGCTGAAATAATTCCCGTAATCAAATTGTGTAACAAATTGGGTTCGAATCCAAGTCCTTTAATTGATTTATCAAGTTTGATTATTTCGGGAGATGCCAGTGGTTATTGGGAAGATACCAACAGCAGTGGTGCTTCTGGATCCTTGCCTGTTCTTGATTTCAATGGTGTGAATCCCGGCACCTATGTTTTTAGGTATTTTACTCAGTCAGCAGTACCGCCTTGTCAAGACACTATTTATTCCATAGATATTATTGTAGAAGATTGTTCATGCCCCAGTATTGCGGTTTCTTCACCACCAGATTTGTGTCAGAGTGTTGTCGATTTTAACTTGACTCCTTTAATAATTACGACCCAAACTGGTTCATGGAGCACAGGGATTGTCCCTTCTGGTTCATCGATTGCATTATTGGGTAATAGCCTACAATTAAATAATACCATCTCAGGAAATTACGCATTGATATTTACGCTTTCAAATGTTCCACCACCCGGCTGTCCCCAAGATGTGACGGTGAACTTTAAAGTAGTGTCTCCTGTATCCTTGTCTTTATTGGATACAATTTCAGTTTGTAATTCAGTGGACATGGGCAACTCAACTATACTCAATCTGAATATTGCCATAGCTGTTGGAGCTACCAATGGATTTTGGAAGGATATTACAATTGCAGGAACAACGGGAAATTTACCTAGTTTGAATTTTGCCAACGTGCCACCAGGTGCTTACCCATTTCAATATATTACCAATAGTGGAAATACGGTCTGCGGTGAAAAAATCGATACTGTGATTGTTGAAGTTTTGAACTGTGAATGTCCCAACCCACAACTGTTGGCAGGTTTGATTTGCAATACAGAGATTGAGTTTGACCTGTCTGCTTTAGTCCAAAATCCGCTAAATGGAACATGGTCACTTTTGAGTGCACCACCAGGCCCGAACCCTGGACTTATAACCTTAGATAAATTTCAAGTAAAAGACAAGAATTCTGGCACTTATGTGTTGAATTTTCAATTGGCTAACCCGTTGAACAATTGCCCAAATAATTTCTCCACCAATTTTGATGTGATATCTGGTCCTTCAACATTACTAGATACCTTAACAAAAGTGTGTAACAGTTCTTCAAATGGTAGTGCAATTCTCGATTTTAATGCATTAATCAAATCAGGTGATAAACTTGGGACTTGGACAAATATTCAAGGCGTTCCAACCAGTGGATTGTTGCCTGTTCTGGATTTTACAAATGTGACTTCTGGGAGTTATACATTTTCATATCAAACCAATTCTGCTAGTTTTCCTTGTAATGAAATAACATACTTTATCAAGGTAATTGTGGAGAATTGTGATTGCCCTAGCTTGGCTACCATCCCATTTCCTAAGTTGTGCAACGATGGTTCTGCTATTGATTTAGGTAATTATTTATTGACAACAGAATCAGGTACTTGGGCAATTGTAAATACACCAAGTGGGTCAAATTCAGCAACTATCTCAAACGGCTTTTTCGATCCATTTCAGGCAGACCCTGGGAATTATTTATTGCAATACAATTTGAGCGTTCCTCCACCATTTGGTTGTCCCAAATTTACAACTCAGTCGCTGAATTTATTGGCAGCCCCAAATGCAATTTTGGAAAATGATGTGACGCTATGTAATACCGATACCAACCCAGTTTTCTCTTCCATAATTGACCTAACAAGTTTGATTTTGTCAGGAGATTTATCGGGTATTTGGAAGGATCTAAGCGGGAGTAATGCAGCTGGGAATTTACCGGTTTTGGATTTTAAAGGCATACTTCCTGGCACTTATCTTTTTGAATATTCTGCTCAAGGGCAAACGCCATGTGGAAATTTTAGGGACACGATTGCTGTAGTAGTAATTGATTGCAATTGTCCCGGTATATTTATCTCAGCAGTAGGGAAGCAATGCAATATTGGTGCCTTGGATTTGGCTGGTTTCGTTTCCACAGGCACAATGTTAAGTTTAAATTCCGTTCCAGCTGGTCAATCAACGAATATTTTAAATGGAAGCATACTTGAATTGACTGATGCGATTCCAGGAATTTATGCGATTAATGGTGTTCTATCTAATGCACCAAATGGATGTCCTTTTGTTGAAATTGAGCTGATCGAAGTAATTGCCCGGCCTAAGGCTGGTCAAGTGGATTTGCTACCTGAATTTTGTTTGAATGAATTTCAAGACATAAAATTGTTTGATTACATCAGTAATTATGATTTGGGTGGTGTTTGGAAAAGTATAAATTCAAATCTAAATATCAGCACCAATGGAATCATTTCATTATTAGTTTCTGAAGGAAGTTATCTTGTTCAGTACATTGTCAGCGGTGACCAAATATGTCCTTCTGACACCTTGGATCTTAATATCAATGTAAATGCGCTTCCAATTGGTGATGCGGGTGTAGATCAAGAAATTTCATGTGGAGTGACGAGTGTTTCTCTTGGAAATCCCCTGAATGGAACAATTTCAACAGGTTTATTTTTCTGGGAAGGACCCTCAATTTCGGATCCAAATGCTCCAAATGTTTTAGTGGATAACCAAGGCATTTATACCTTGACAATTACAGATATTGGTAACTCTTGTATTGTTAAAGATACTGTTGTGGTAAGTCTCGACATTAATTTTTTGAATGCTGAAGTGTCGGTTACTTATCCCGAATGTAATTCGAATGAAGATGTTTCTGCAAAAGTCAGTATTATTTCTGGTCAAGCTCCCTTTAGCTATCAATTGGACAATAATGGTCCAGTAGCCAAAGACATTTTTGGTAATTTATCTGTGGGATTTCATACCATCATTGTTCAAGATGCGAATGGATGTGAGGACACGCTGAACTTTGATATTCTGCCATTTAGCCAGCAGTTTTTGAATTTGGGACCTGATACCATTGTAGATTTTGGGACGCTACTAGATTTGACACCAATCATATTTCCAGACCCAAGTACAATATCAAGCATAAGCTGGAGTTCAAATACACCATTTATAGGAACAGGAAAGGATTTAGGCATTCAGTACCTAGCCTTTAAAGAGGGTTTTTTTACCTTGACCATACAAACCAATGAAGGGTGTGTATTGATAGATCATATCAAGGTATTTGTAAAAAAGGATATAAATTTCTTTGTTCCAAATGCGTTTTCACCAAATAATGATCAAGTTAACGATCGCGTGTTATTGGCTTTTGGAGATCAAATCAAAAGTATTGAAGCTTTTAGAATTTTTGACAGATGGGGCAATCAAGTTTATGAGCTTACAAATATTTCACAATCCCCTTCAGAGCTGTGGGATGGAAGTCTGAATGGTCAAATAATGAATGCAGGTGTATTTGTGTGGTATGCGGAAATACTCCTGATCGATGGAAGCAAACAAATCATATCAGGCGATTTGACACTTTTCCGGTGATATTAGTATAAAAGCTTATGTTTAAATTTCAGTCTAAAAGATTTGGGAGCAGTTTGGCATAATTATAGGAGTAACAATGATCCTAAGATCGTTATTGTTTTTATTGAAATTATTCCATGAAATTTAAAGTTTTCTTAGTTCTACAGTTAGTTTTCTTGCCGCTATCGGGCATTTTGGCTCAATATCAAGACTGTAAGTCAGCTCAAATATTATGCACCAAAGATTCGGTCGTGGTGCCAATTGTCAGTGGCTTTGGCACTGCTGAAAATGTTGTGAATGGTACTTGCTTTGCTCAAGGAGAGCACCAGTCTCACTGGTTTACTTTTTTTGCAACGTCTTCCGGTACATTTGAATTTATTATTGAATCTATAAACAATCAGGCTGATTATGATTTCATATTGTATGAAGATGGCTGTTCTGGAGATCCAAATGTCAAGACAAAAGCATGCAATTGGATAGGCAGTGTAGTAGCGCCACCATATCTTCCCACAGGAGTTTCTTCAGATCCAGCATCCCAATTTAATGAAATATATAATTTAGAAATTGAACCGACTATTACAATTTCTGCTGGCAAGGTTTATAATCTATTGGTAGATAATATCAGCAACAATGGAGTTGGTTTTATTTTACGTATGAAAGGTACAGCTCAGATAGGAAATCCGGTGCTTAATAAGAGTAGTGGAGTTTTTTGCAACCAAAATGATGGTGACTTGGGACAAATCATTGTTATAGGAAAGGATTCAGTTGCTGGTTCAGTGTTGTATTTTAATAACCTGAATGATGCCAATAACAACAACAACATTCTGACAAGCTTAATTGTAAGTAAGAGTGGAAATTACTTTATCCAGAAGGTGACACCACACAATTGTTCCAGTATTGAATCTATTTCAGTTGTTATTGAGAATCCGATGATAACTGCCAAGGACGTGTTTTCATGCGGCGCCAGTTCATTCGATTTAAATAACGCGATAATTGTTGAAACCTCAGGTATTGATTTCTCAAACTCAACCAAAACCTTCTACAAAACCCTTTCGGACTTGGATAACGATCAAAATGCTATTGCCAATGGTCTTATATTCGCATCAGGTACTTACTGGGTGAAATTGATCACTAAGTATGGCTGCAAGACTTCATGCCCAATTAAGGTGAATCTTGATGCTCCTAAAGCCACACTGAATGGTTTAACATATATTTGTCCAAATGAATTTGTTCAATTACCCATTTCATACAATGGTTCATGGCCAGTTGATATAGAAATAAAACCTTCTAATGGACCTAACATCGCTCAGAAATTGAAGCAGGGAGATAAAATAGTGGTGCAGCCAAAGCAAACAACTCAATACACAATATTGGGTATCCAAGATACAACAAGCTGCAATGCAGATATCTCTGGTACATTTGAGATCATCGTGAATCAAGTGCCAGCCGTCAAGTCTATCAATATTGATTGCTCGAATGGAACAACCAATCCTATTGTATTGATTCAAATTGAGAAAGGCGACACTTTAAGCTATAATATTAGTGGTATCAATGGGGTCTTCGCAGGCAATTTATTCACAAGTGTACCATTATTTAACGGAACTGCGTTCAATTTTACCGTTGTTGATGCCAATGCTTGCGGCACTGCTTCAGGTCAAGGTGTGGCTAAATGCGATTGTGATCCCAACTTAAAGCTTGTTGTTGAGTCTCTTAAGAATCCAAGCTGCTATGGAAAGTCCGATGGATTAATTAAAGTTTCATTACCAAATGTATCAAATGCTTACAAGTTGAAATGGTCCTCTGGTCCAGAAACAAACAAAATCGATAATTTACCCGCAGGTAGTTATAGTGTCACTGCAACCTTGCCTGATGGATGTTCAACCAGCGGAACTTATGTTTTAACTGAGCCCCAAGCCATTGTTTCTGGATTTTTAATCGCAAATGAAACTTGTTTTGAACAAAGCAATGGGAGTATATCAATTAGCAGCATTTCGGGCGGAACTCAACCATATACAGTTACCATTGACGGAACAAGTGGAGTTTCTGTGCCCTTTGATCTAAATAATTTAAGTCCGGGTAAATATGCATATGAGATTGTTGATGCAAATTTTTGCGACAAGTCCTGGATACTTGAAGTGCTTGAAGCCCAACAATTTTCGATTTCCATTGGTGGCTTGAAACAGAGTTATCTTCAAATGGAACCAATAGATGCTATAATTTCAGGAGATTTGAATCAAATTCAATCACTCTTATGGACATCCAATCTCAATGTTAATTGTACCACCTGCAATGGCGTATCGCTCATGGCAGAAAAAAATGGATATTTAGCTGTACGGGCATTCAATCAGAAAGGATGTGTTGCCAAAGATAGTTTGTCATTCGAAGTCAGTCCGTTGGTTAAGTCCAATGTGTTTATTCCAAATGTTTTTTCACCCAATGGTGATGGAGTAAATGAAAAATTCATTCCTTATTTAGATGATATTCAATTAGTTAGCGGCACTATGCGCGTATACAACCGCTGGGGTGGAATGGTGTATGAGGAGGTATGGGCAGGCAATTGGGGAGGATGGGATGGTACAACTCACAATCATGAAATGGATGAGGGAGTGTATGTATACGCCATTCAAGTAAAACTTGCGAATAATTCCATTCAAGAATGGAGTGGTGATGTCCAATTGTTAAGGTAATATTATTGTCTAGTCTTTGTATTGGTTTGCAATCAATGTACTTTGTTGGATTTTATCAACAAAAACCTATATTTAAAGGGTTTCCTAGTTCCTCTTTGGTTGTTGTTAAACCCAAATTCCGCTTTGGAAGAAATCGGCGAAAATTTGGATCAACATCAATATTTTGTTGGGTCTGACCACTCAAACACTCGCATTAAACTCCTAGAATGCTAGCCTCCTGACATTTTTTTTCAATGTCAGGGATTTAGAGGTGACAAAACTATGTTTTTCGTAGACGCCCTCCGGACAAAATGCTACAAATGAGTATTTTAGGTTCAAATAAAAATCACTTCTGTTGCGCCAAATCCGTAACTTGGGTGCCAATTGTTGTTGTAAGATTTGACATAGGTAATTTGATCCAAACGCTTGTGAAGAATTGATTTTAAGCGTCCCGTTCCTAAGCCATGAATGACAAAAACTCTATCGATACCAAGTCGAATAGCTTGATGGATATAATCATCAAATACCTTTAGTTGTATTTGCAAAATTTGATCGTTGGCTATTCTTATTCCATCCTTCATCAAAGCTTCTGCATGGAGGTCCAATTCATTTGAAAATTCAGAACGTTTGATTGGATCGTGAACAACAAGTTTAACATATTTTTCCTTTTCGATTTTATGGGCCTTATTGCGGCTTATGGTTTTGGCAAGTTCGAACAATTCATCCGAACCAGTTTCTTTCTTTACTTCAGGTTTGTATTCAA
The DNA here is from genome assembly GCA_038326165.1 of Chitinophagales bacterium. Lineage (GTDB taxonomy): Bacteria > Bacteroidota > Bacteroidia > Chitinophagales > Saprospiraceae > JAEUUM01. The sequence goes on from JBBQJT010000005.1 coordinate 71,316, forward strand.
GCCAATATCCCAAGGTATCCATCAGTGGGAGAATATCTTCTTTTGAAAAGATGTTTTTCGCCTTTAATTTGACCCGTTGCTCTGTTAGTGGGTCAGGGCCAGAAGTAAATATGTCGGATTTTTCAATTGTGATGGTCCATTGTTCGTTGATTGCAGTCGAAGGCAGATGCTGCAAATTGGCAACAGATATAGGCTTTAAAACACCACTGATTTCAGCGTCACTTTGGTCATTCAATTTTATTGATATCAAAGCCGAAATTGGCCGATCGTTGATAAAAAAGAACTTGTAGTATTCAACTTCCCCAATATTGTTGTACTTAGGCACGAGCGCAAGTCCACATCCTTTGTTTGTCAGCTTGTAATCGGGATAAGCTATACTGAACTCATAGTTTAGCATGTTATCAATTTTTCCCGTAGATCTTGTTTTTGGAGAATAAGCTGATTCCAAAACCAAGTCTTCGATGTTGACGGGAATGATGTCTCCATCCTCCATCTTAACTTGGATAATACCCATTTCAGGCAATGAAATAACAGTGCCTAATTCGCCCGTATGAATGTTTACAACTTTTGTTCCAATAGAAAAAATCACAGTTATTAGGAATTGAGATGCTTATTTAATGAAATTTGCGCTCGAATGTTGCAGGCAAAAGTACCAAGTTGGAGATGGAATGTAGCACAATGGGCTGAACAATTGTGGTGGCGACGCTATTTGAGCTCTAAAAACCTGGAAGAATATCACCTTTGGAAGCAGAATTATTGGAGAAAGTTCTTGCTTGAAAATGATCTGGAGGTCTCAAAAGAGAGTATCATTTTGGATGCTGGAAGCGGACCCGCGGGTATTTTTATGATATTTGATCAAAATAAAGTCAAAGCTTACGATCCTCTTTTGGGCGAATACCAGGACAAAGAATTGATCAACTACAAAAAATTTCCTTGGGTAGAATTTCATGAAAAATCACTGGAGCAAATAGAAGGTATTGCAGTATATGACTGTATTTTTTGTATCAATGTCATCAATCATGTTAATGATATTGTTCAAGTATTGGAGAATTTCTTCAAAATATTGAAGCCAGGTGGAAAATTGGTGATTACCTCTGACGTTCACCATGCCAAATGGTTACAGAGTATTTTCGCTATCGTACCCGGAGATATACTGCATCCTCATCAATTGGAACAAGGTAAAATGGAGCAATTTATCCAAGCCAGTGGATTTTGCATTATAGAAAATAAAGTTTTAAAAAGGGGAAGGATATTTGAATACCAATACTTCCTAGCAGAGAAAAAAAATGAGCTATAAGTTTAAAGAAATATACTATACACTGCAAGGAGAAGGGGCACAAGCAGGTCGAGCAGCTATATTCTGTAGGTTTACAGGCTGTAATCTTTGGTCAGGTAGAGAGGAGGACAGAGATCAAGCAATTTGTAAATTCTGTGATACGGATTTCTTTGGGATGGATGGAGTTTATGGTGGGAAGTATTCCGTTAAGCAATTCATTGCAGTGATCCAAAAACTATGGCCCCAAGGAAGTTCTGAGCCACCCTATCTGGTTTTTACTGGAGGTGAACCCGCTTTGCAGTTGGACCAAAGCTTGCTCAACGAATTGCATCGTTCTGGTATGATTGCTGCTATTGAAACCAATGGCACATTGGATCTTCCTGATGGATTGGATTGGATATGTGTAAGTCCCAAAGCCAATACAGTGCTAAATATTGTTTCTGGAGATGAATTAAAGCTGGTATTTCCTCAAGAGCAAGCCGAGCCCACTCTTTACGAATCTCTGAATTTTGATCATTTTTATTTGCAACCTATGGATGGAGTTGATGTCAAATACAATACAGACCAAGCAATCCAATACTGTAAGGCTCATCCTAAATGGAAATTGAGTGTTCAAACACACAAATTTTTACAGATACCTTAAGTGATCTAGAAAAACACAAACCCCAACTGTTTACTTGGGAGTGCGGCCAAGAGACGCGCTTATCTCTACTTGAATTGGAAAGAGATATTTTCTTTAAACCCAAATTCAGGGTTTGACGCTGATTTTGGGTTAATTCTTGTCAAGGATCACAATCAAAAATCTTTTGGTATTCATTTACTGCCTTATATTTGGTTTTTGATATGTGGTTATTTAAGGAATTGAATAAATGCAGTCCTTTGAGTATTTTTCATGAAATTGATATCTAAAGATTAAACGAGATTGTAAATATGATCAACAAGGTAATTAAAGATGCAAACACAGCTATTGCTGATATTCAAGATGGAGCAACGCTCATGTTGGGTGGTTTTGGTTTATGCGGAATACCCGAAAATACCATAGCTGCTTTGGTCCGAAAAGGTACCAAGGACTTAACTTGTATTTCCAATAATGCTGGAGTTGATGATTTTGGTATTGGTTTGATGCTCAATCAAAAGCAAGTTAAGAAAATGATTTCATCCTATGTGGGAGAAAATAAGGAATTCGAAAGACAGCTGCTCTCGGGAGAGTTGGAAGTTGATTTACTCCCTCAAGGCACATTGGCTGAGAGAATTAGAGCAGGAGGAGCAGGTATCCCAGCCTTTTTTACGCCTGCGGGAGTAGGTACGGAAGTTGCTGAAGGTAAGGAGGTTAGAAGCTTTAACGGCAAGGAATATTTATTGGAGAAATGGCTGAAAGCTGATTTTACAATTATCAAAGCCTGGAAGGGTGATACCTGTGGCAACCTTATTTTTAAGGGAACAGCCCGAAATTTTAGCTCTATGATGGCCGCTGCTGGCAAAATTTGCATTGCTGAAGTGGAAGAATTGTACGAAGTTGGTGCATTGGACCCGAATGAAATTCATGTGCCGGGTATTTATGTGCACCGTATATTTCAAGGGAGTGGCTACGAAAAGAGAATCGAGCAAAGAACTATTTCCAAGTCGGGTTCTGATCAAACAACTGCACAGATCGTAACACATTCGATTGGGCCTTTGAATAAAGATCAAATAGCACAGCGGATTTCACAGGAATTGAGAGAGGGATATTATGTCAATTTAGGAATAGGTATTCCAACTTTGGTTGCAAATTATATTCCAAAAGGAATGAACGTAGTTCTGCAATCTGAGAATGGCTTACTCGGTATTGGTCCTTTTCCGACGGAGGAGCATGTTGACGCTGATCTGATTAATGCCGGAAAGCAAACAATAACTATGCAGGCAGGTTCAGCTTTGTTCGATTCTGCTGAGAGCTTTGCAATGATCAGGGGAGAGCATGTGGATTTGACAATTTTGGGTGCGATGGAAGTTTCTGAGAACGGCGATATCGCAAATTGGAAAATACCGGGTAAAATGGTGAAAGGAATGGGAGGCGCAATGGATTTGGTTGCCTCTGCCAAAAATATCATCGTAGCAATGCAGCATGTCAGTAAAGATGGTAAATCTAAACTCCTAAAGTCGTGTTCCCTGCCAATAACAGGCCTCAATTGTGTGAAAAAGATCGTAACTGAATTAGCGGTCTTGGAAGTTTTGCCTGAAGGGGGTTTTAAGTTATTGGAGAGAGCACCAGGTATTTCAGTGCAAGAGATCAGAGATGCTACTGAAGGAAAATTGATAATTGAGGGAGAAATTCCTGAGATGAGGTTTTGATTTTTCATGAAATAATGGATACAAGTCTTGATAAAAGCAAATCACAATAATTAAATTGGCTTAAACAGATTTTGGAATCTTTTCAATAATGTTGAGGATTTACTCCTGTTCAAAAATATAGCAGTTATGCAAAAAGGATATCTGATAAAAAATATCAGCATAGTAAATGAAGGTCAAATCAAGGTCAATGACCTATTGATAGCCGATGGAATCATTCAAAAGATTGGCACAATTGACTCATCTCCTGATCATACAGTTATTGATGGAACGGGCAAGTATTTGTTTCCTGGTATCATTGATGGACAAGTGCATTTTCGCGATCCGGGCCTGACCCACAAAGGTGATCTGCATTCCGAAACAAGGGCAGCCGTGGCAGGTGGAGTTACTGGTTTTATTGACATGCCCAACACAGTTCCCAATGTTCTGACTGTGGAAATATTGGAAGAAAAATACAGAATTGCAGCCGAGAAATCATTGGCCAATTACAGCTTCTTTTTGGGTGTGAACGGTGACAATCTTGATGAAGTATTGAAATTGGATACCTCAAAATTTATTGGCGTATCTGATGATGGTCTGTATTTTACCAAAAAAGGTAATCTGTTGGCAGATAATCCTGCTACTATGGAGAAATTATTTGCTGGATGCAAGTCAATCATCGCTATTCATTCAGAAAAAGAGCAAATAGTTGAAGAGAATGAAGCGATTTACAAGGCAAAATATGGAGAGGATGTTCCAGTCGAATTTCATCCAATCATCAGGAGCGAAAAGGCGTGTTTTGAAGCAACTAAAAGAGCCATTGATTTGGCAAATAAGTACCATGCAAGACTGCATATTTTGCATTTAACAACAGAGGCAGAAACACATCTATTTCGCAATGACATACCACTGGATAAGAAGAATATAACCACTGAGGTATCCGTTCATCATCTTTGGTTTTCGGATGAGGATTACAATAGATTGGGTACTTTGATTAAGTGGAATCCTGCCATAAAGACAAAAAGGGACAAGGAAGGATTGTTGAAAGCTCTTTTGGACAATCGAATCGATATTGTGACAACTGATCACGCTCCACATACTTTAGAAGAAAAGCAAAGGCCATACTTTCAATCCATGTCCGGGGCACCTATGGTTCAACATTCATTGAACATCATGCTCGAGTTTTATAAGCAAGGTCTCATTTCGTTGGAACAGATAGCCGAAAAAATGAGTCACAATGTTGCCATCCTATACAGAATGCATCAAAGAGGATTCATTCGTGAAGCTTACTTTGCAGACCTTGTGATTGTTGATTTGGATTCAAGTTGGACAGTATCGAAGGAAAATATTTTGTACAAATGTGGATGGTCACCATGCGAAGGCACAAGATTTCAAACCAAAATAGTACAAACCTTTGTCAACGGTAATTTGGTTTTTGACAATGGAATATTTGATGAATCGGTCAAAGGAGTTGCCATTGAGTTTACCAATCAATAATTCAGCTTTCGAGTTATTTGATTCCGTTTTTTTGGTATTAGAAATCTATAAGTTTATAACTTGAATATCATGAAATGGTAGCACGGTAGCATTGATTGTAAAATATGGAGTGGCTCTATTGTATATTTCTTAAATGGAGGGTATTCATTTTTTTACATTGAAATAGAACACTAAAGTTCAAAGTGTCTTTTCTTTTGCTGGTTTTGTATTGAGTTCTGCCAATATTAGCCTTTTTGTACAATTTTTATCTGCACCCGGATTTGATTGGTAGATGATTCTGCTTAGAGAATCTTACGGTAGCGGTTTAACTACTTGAAGCTATGATAACAATAAGTTAAATGACTGCTCAACTTGTTAATTGTGTCAGGCTATTTGCACCTTTGCGGATCCTTGAAAACTCAAGGTTTTGATTATAGAAAAGACTTATAAACTTGAAGCGCAACGAACTGGTATTGGTAGGCTTATTGGCCTTGTTAAACTTTACTCACATATTGGATTTTATGATCATGATGCCCTTAGGGAACATCTTGATGCCCAAGTGGCAATTAACCACTTCACAATTCGCGGTTATTGTTTCGAGTTATTCGTTGGCGGCATTTGTGAGCAGTTTTGCTGCAATATTTTTTGCTGATAAATTTGACAGAAAGAAGCTTTTACTTTTTGCATATTTTGGATTTCTAATTGGAACTTTTGGTTGTGCGTTTGCAAATGGGCACCATTCTATGGTTGCTGCAAGAATCATAACTGGTATTTTTGGGGGTTTGATTGGCGCTCAAGTCTTGAGCATTATTGGCGATATTGTACCTTATGAGCGACGTGGGCAAGCCATGGGATTGCTGATGGGAGGATTTGCTTTAGCATCTGTTGTTGGAGTGCCTTTTGGGTTGTTTTTAGCCAATAAATATGATTGGCATTTTCCTTTTCTAGTGGTGGCAGGAGTTGGAAGTTTATTGTATCCATTCCTTTTAAAATTCATTCCCAATGTCAATGCGCATCTTGAAAATCCTATTGTGCTGGCCCAACGTGTTCAAAACTTTAAGGAAATATTTGGAAATAAGGCACAGGTGACTGCCTTGGTATTTGGTTTATTTATGATCATGGGGCATTTTATCATCATACCCTTGATCAATCCATTTATGGTTTACAATGTGGGCGTTCCACAGGAATATACCCCGTTGATTTATTTGTTTGGTGGCTTAAGTGCTTTGCTTACAGCTCAGATAGCTGGAAAGGCATCAGATAAATATGGCAAAAAGAAGGTTTTTATAACTGCAGCACTTTTATCGATCGTGTTCATTCTCTTTATAACCAATATGCCCCGTTTGCCCCTCTATATTGTCTTGACAATCTTTGCATTGTGGTTCAGCACGGCTACAGGTCGAACCGTTCCTGGTCAAGCAATGATTACTCAAGCGGTAACTACCCAAAATCGAGGAGGATTCATGAGTTTGAATTCATGCGTTCAATCACTTGGATCAGGTCTTTCAGCACTCCTCAGTGGATGGATTACTTACAGTGATGACAAATATGCAATCCACAATTACTATATCCTTGGTATCATCAGTGTATTTTTAGTGCTTTTGTGCATTCTTATGGTCAATCGCTTAGATCGACTTATTGTGAAGACTTCACTGTAATTCAAACATCATTGATTCTACTATGATAGGTATGGTAATTCATAAAAATTTAATAATTAGTTAAGGCTACAATTGGAGATTTTAGAAATTTGGCTTATCATTGTTTCATGAAATATTGAAAAATATTTTTAATTACGATCAACTAAATTTTAATTCAATTTTAATCATATTTCATGATTTGTCGCATCCCCGTTTTATTGGTTTGTTTGCTCTCTATTTTGTGCTGTAAATCAAAGTCAGATAACTCTCTGGGTATTTTGAATCCTGAAGGTGATGAATCAACTAAAGAAGGAAAAATGCAAAAAGATTCAGCCAAGGAATTATACAAAGCTGAATTATATTTTGCGGCAACAGGAACGAATGTAGATTCCATTAGGAAAGAAAACGGAAGACGTAATCTTGCACTCAAACAGCTCAAGCGCAAGCAGATGCAATCACGAACTGGCGCAGAACTCTTTGCAGATGGTTTGATTGAAGCTACCTGGCATGAAAGGGGGCCTGACAACGAGGCTGGTGATATGCGGGTTATAGACTTTGACCCGGCAACTGAAGATTTTTATGCAATTTCAACGGTAGGGCACCTCTGGAAAGGCAATTTGGACGGCCAAACTTGGTCGCTTTTGCGCGATGACATCAATTTTGAACCTGATGAAATTGAGGTCCTTCCGCATAACGGTGGAAATCGCCTTTTTGCAATTTACGGCAATGGAATTGATGATAAAAAAATCAAATATTCGGATGACGAAGGAAAAAATTGGACAAGCGGAACTGGTTTTACATTTTATGATCATTGGGGAAAAGGAAGGAGATTGTATCCTTTGAGCGATAACCAAACTCTCTATTACTTAGTACACACTTGGCAGGCCAATCCTTGGGGTCAGGTGATGCAGCTCTACAAGAGCACAGATAAGGGCGTCAGCTATTCCAAAGTTTGGAATTCTCCAATTGGATATTCTGGTGAAGATGTTGATTTATGGAAACCTTATGATTCTGACCAAATGTACCTGGTAGATAATCGAGCTCAGAATTATTACAAAGTGACGCACAATTTCACCACGGGTGCCAGCGAAGTATCAACGGCCAAAAGCTTTGCTGGACAGGGTATAGCGGTTGGAGGAATCCATTTGAGCGGCCGTTACAAAGCTTCGGCACAGGATTACGAATTGTTTCTAATAAATGATGAGTTTTCAAGTGTGTACAAATCAAACAATGGAAGCAATTGGACATTTTTGAGTACATGCCCGGAGAATGTTTGGGTCAAAGGATGGATGGCCGATCCTGACAATGAGAATTTGTACGTCGGAGGCTTCCAGTTGAATAAGACTTCAAATGGCTTGAATTGGACGGAGAATTACCCTCAGTGGTGGTTGTATTACAGCAGCAGCAAAGAATTTATGCACGTAGACATCATGAATCTTGATTACTTCAAAAAATCAGACGGCACTCCTTTTATTATAGCTTTGAATCATGCAGGAGTTTATGTGACTTATAATAATTTTGGAACAACCAAAAATCTGGGATTGAAGGATTTGAATGTCGTGACACTTTATGATCAATCAACGGCAAGTGATGGATTTTTGTATTGTGGCGCACAGGATAAAGGAAACTTTAAATACAGTGGAAATTCTCTTGAGAATTTTAATCAGATTTCAACGGACAACATGAGCACTGCGGATGGTATGCTGGGCGTATTTTTCAATTCTGATCAATCGTTTTATGCCATGATACAAAATGGTGGAATTATGTGTTTCAGAGATCGGGAGAATAAGAATTACGCTTATTATGATATCCCGGGGACCAGTAAACCAGGTTGGATTAACCCGATAGTACCTACTCCAGACTTTAGTGACAACAAGGCTTATGTTGCTGGCGGAGATCTCAATGGTGGTAATGGATCCTATTTGATGACTATTGATGTTGATATCTCAGGTGCCAATGTGGAGTGGAACAATACTCAATTTGATTACAACTTTAGGTCAAATTCCAATTCAGGAACTTCTGTAATTAAAGCCATTGGTGTTTCGTATATAGATTTTGATCGACTGTATGTAGCTACTCAGGATGCGAGTTTTTTTAGCTCGAACAATCAAGGCTCCTCATGGGCTAAGAGCGCAACTGCTAACCTACCCAACACGATGATTCCATGGGATATTAAAACATCTGCAATAGATCCTGATGTTGTGTTCGTATGCGGAACAGGATTTTCAAATACTGGGGTTTTCCAGTCCCTAGATGGTGGAAAAAACTTTGTTGGTTTGCTTGGTAATATACCTTTAGCGACATTTTATGAAGTAGCGTTGACAGCAGATGAAAAATTCTTGTACGCGGCCACTTCTGAAGGACCTTATGTTTATGTATTTGCAGAATCACAATGGTTTCCTTTGATGGGAGCAAACACTCCGATTTTAGATTACAACTCTGTGGATATTGTTTCTGACAATGTAGTTCGATTTGGTACTTATGGCCGAGGAGTATGGGATTTTGAAATCGATGCGGGTACTTCTACAAGTATTTCAGATCAAGGTGGTAAGAAATCTGATTCAACTTTCAGCGTATTTCCCACCTTATTGACTGAAAGCAAAATGATACAAATAGTTCCAAGTATTCCTGAGTCCTACTCAATCGAACTTTACAGCCTGGAAGGCAAGCTGATGTTGACACAAAAAGCATCTGGAATAAGCAGTATTCGCGCTGATTTCCCTAGAGGTGTTTACCTGTATAACATTCGCTCACAAAAGTCAAAAATGGCCGGTAGGATTGTAGTGCAGTAATGTGAAGCGCGCCTGAATATGGTTCAAGGCATTTTCGAATATCTGAGTGCTTCGTTTATTGGCAAATACTTTGGTATTGGTATTTCTGTTTAGCCATAGTCATTATTACATGAATACCAAGTTCATACTTCTGGATATTTACCAGAAAAAACGGAAGTGGTCATTTTACTCAAGCCTGCAAGAAACAGTTTTAGTAGGAGTGGAAGAGTCCCAAATAGGGCTGGGGATGCACGAACCACAAAAAGGCCTGGTTGAAAATACTTGCGCCTACTGGTTTTCACCAAGCTTTCTATAAAACTATAAAACTATGAAGTCAAATTGCTTAATTGACTTACAGAAACGTTTTCTTGGGCCAATGATAGTAGATTTTGAATAAGCGTTCATTAATCCAAACCTCTACGGTGCAATTCCTCTCGGTACATTTTGTATTCTCTGCTCATATCGCCACTCACACTTGAATTTTCTTGGGCTCTGCGAACCAAATAGGGTATCACATCACGAACTGGGCCATAAGGCATGTATTTAGCAACATTAAAGCCTGATGCGGCAAGGTTGAAAGTAATATTGTCACTCATGCCAAACAGCTGACAAAAGTTAACATGTGGATGATTTCTCGGGATGCCCATTTGATCCATTTGTGCAGCCATAACAGCGGTACTGTGTTGATTGTGAGAGGCATTACAGAATGAAATACTCAAATAGTTTTCAAGGCAATAGGTAATTGACTGGTCGTAATCCTGATCAGTGGCAGCCTTATCAACATGAATTGGGGAATCGTAACCCATTTCTATAGCTCTTTTTCGCTCTTTCTCCATGTATGCGCCACGAACCAATTTTGCACCCAAAAGATATCCTTCTTTTTTGGCTGTGTCATGTGAAGCTTTTAAGAATGCCGCTCTGTCATTGCGATACATCTGAAAAGTGTTGTAAACGATTACCTGACCCTTATTGTAGCGCGCCATCATTTTGTCAACCAAATCATCGATACCTTTTTGTATCCAGCTTTCCTCTGCATCAATGAATAAGCCCACTTTCTTGGAAGAGGCATTGTAGCACATGGCATCTAACCTCTTTAGTACAACTTTGTATTCATGCTCTTCAGTCTGTGTCAATGCATCAGTAGTACTCAGTTTCTCAAGCAAACCGAACCTAGCAATTCCAGTTACTTTAGCGCTCACCACAGGAACATACTCATTGAGGGAACCAAAGTCAATACAGCGGATGATTTCATTCATTGTGATGTCATAATCTCGCTCCGATTCCTTTGCTTCTGCACCATAATCTAGGATGGTAAGTGCATTGAAGCTGGCCAAATGATCAATATTTTTTTGAGTTGAAAGTAAATTTTCGCCTCCGCAAAACTGCTTAAAAATGGTATTTTTAATAATTTGGGTTCCTATTGGAATGCGAAGTTTGGCAGTCCAAAAACCTAAAAACGATGCAATTTTCGATAACATCGGCTTATTCATTATACTGAATAGAAAAGCAGTGCGCTTCAAGTCACCGTCACTTTTAATGGCAAAGGCTATTTCAATATTATTCAGATCAAGATCTTGGCTGGTTTTCAACATGGCTATCTATAATTCAATCAATAATTGTGAGCAAACTGCTCCGATATACTTTGAGGCAAAGTTAATTTTTTACAAGCTTATTTTATCATTGGTCTTGAAATAAGCTTCAATTATATTCTTCAAGCTTTTGCGCTTTGGTTGTTATAATATTTTTTGACGGGGCAAATAAAAAAGGATCTCTCATTAAGAAAGATCCTTTAATCGAAACAGATTCTTGGCTTTAAGGTTTAGAATTGGAATCTCCAAAGTAAGTCTGGAAAGAATCCAATTTGATATACCTTATAACTTTCACCACGAGAAGCAGAGAAACGTTCTTGAAAAATATTTTTGTTGTTGGTGACATTTTGGAAATCAAGAAAAAACTGTTGCGTTAATTTTCTCTTACTTGAGTTAAAAGTGACTCCAAATTTCACGTCCCAACGAAAGTATGCGTCTTGAACTATTCCAAAGGCCTTGCTTTCATCCAAGATTTCTTCTCCAGCTTGTACGGAGGATGCCAGATCAATTGGAGTGATATTTCTGCCACCAGCCAACGAGACTCTCGAATCAATGCTAAAGAAGTTTTGCTTATTCTTTCCGAATTTTATTTCACGACCAGCCAAAAGATTAACAATGTATCTGTTGTTGAATGCTGTATTGCGTGTTATGTTGTCGCTGCCTTCATACTTTGACTCAAACAAGGAGCCGCTGAAAAGCATATACCAGTTTTGGTTAAAATATTTTTCGACGGTTAATTCTAATCCATAATTGTTTCCTGTTCCAGCGTTTTCAAGATTTCCGATTTGTGGAAAACCAAAGTCGGCACCAGTATTTAGAACTGAATAGCTGCTTGGGTTTCTTTCAACGGGTACATTGCTGAGCAATTGGTAATAAACTTCAAACTTGGTGTGCCAGTCAGTTAACCTGAAATCATGTCCAACTACAAACTGATTGCTTTGTGAAAATCCCAATTGCGTATTGTCTGATATACTTCCATCAGGTTGTCGTTCTTGGAAGAAGAGTATTGGTAATGGTTGGGTTTGACTGTGTAATCCATATCCTACAGTCAGTGTATTTCTGGCATTGACTTTATAGGCGGCCGATACACGTGGCTCCAGTGATTTTGAATCGTTGAACACCAACTGCTGACTGTGTAAACCTGCTATTAAGGTTATTCTTTCCGTTGGTTTGTATTGCGATTGGGCGTACAATTCTATCAATTCTATACTGCTATCATATTGTCGCAGCTGAGCCCAGTCTGCTTTATTTTGTCTTGTGCGGGTATCTGTGTCAAGTCCAATACTCTGAACCAATATTCCTGATCTTAACCCCCACTTGGCATTGAATTTTTTATTGTAGTAGCTGTTCAAACGGTAACTGCTTGAGTAATCTTTTAGATCCACCACATGTCTTTTGATTTCATTGTTTTCGTCGCGGTATGAATTAAAGGTATTGCCAGAATTGCTTGCAGAAAGCACCGTTCTAATATATGAGCTGTTATCAATTACTACATTGTGCTTAACACCTACAAGGCCTATTTGAGATTTTGCAAAACTGTTTTCTTTGGTTTCAGCATAAAAATCGTCTTCTTTGAGGTCTGCTCCTATAAAATCAATATTGCTTAAAGCGCCAATGCCAAAAATAGAGAATCTTCCCAATTTGGTCTTGCCAAAATCAAAATTGAAATTTAAATCCTTGTATTTTGGGAGGGCTGAGGTGCCGAAGTTAATCCCGGCAACATTGGCCAGTTCAACAAATGAATGGCGGTAGGATATGACAAATGATCCTTTACCTTTGCGCAATGGCCCTTCAACCATGGCTTCAAATCCCGAAAAGGCTGCCAATTGAGCCGTAAATTCGAATTTGTCTTTGTTCCCGTTCCTAAAACCAATATCAAATACACCTGCAAGTGCATTTCCATATTCAGCAGGGAAAGCAGAAGTTAAGAAATCCGAATTTTTAATCAAGTTGGGATTCAATGCAGAAACCGGACCGCCCGTTGTGCCCAAAGTAGCAAAATGGTTGGGACTTGGAATTGGTATTCCTTCCAATCTCCAAAGTACACCAGTAGGTGAGTTTCCTCTAATCACAATGTCATTTCGGCTGTCATTGTTGGCAACAACACCAGCAAAATTTGCCGCCAATCGGGACACGTCATTTCTGCCGCCAGAATATCGCTGCACTTCTTCCACGTTGAATTGTCGGGCAGATATCATAGCCAACTCATTGATGGCTTCTGATTTTCCAAGCTTTGAAGTGACAGTCACCTCTTTAACCATTGTGATATTTTCTTCAAGACCAAGATCAAGCACTGTTTCTTTGCCGACGTTTACCAATACATTGGGGATGGTAACAGTCTTGTACCCAATATAACTGATTTGAATTTCATGTCGGCCTTGAGGAACATTTTTTATGACATAACTCCCATCATTATCCGATGTAGCGCCCAATGCAAGTGAGGCTGGAAGAATGATGATATTTGCACCAATCAATGGCGTTTCACTCAATTTGTCAATGATGATACCACGGATGTTCTGTGTAGACTGAGCGGTTGAGATTATGGGAAAAAATGCCATCAAAAATGCTAGAATGATTTGATGGTAATTTGATGATTTCATAGTTTAAATTTTGAATTGCAATGCAAAGATTCATCAAGTTTTTAATTGGTACCTGTCACCTAAGTTACAAACTATCTTTGCGACTAATCTTTTTCTGATTCTACTCAATGAAGGTCGTTCAATGCCCAGATAGCTCGAAAGCATGGTTAAGGAAATACGATTATAGAGATGGGGAAATTGAAACATGAAATTGGTGTAGCGGTCAGCCGGACTGATAAATAAAAGTGACTCGATGCGACCTTGCAACATTTTGATAACTTCCTCCGCAATCAATCTTCCCAAGCGTTCAAAAACCGGATAGGAATTGTAACAACTTTGCATGTGTTTGTATGGCAGGAACACCAACTCGCAGGGCTCCAAGACTTGGATCGTGTGTTTGCTTGATTGTGTAATGAATGAGAGGTATTCTGTTGCCCAGTCGTTCTCAGGCATGAAATGGGTATTGATTACGTTGCCTTGCTGATCGATGTAGAACATACGTAACAGAGCTTTATTGACAAAATCTACGCTGTTGGGCGTTTGGTCAGATTGGATTAGAAACTGTTTTGAGTTTAGGCTCTGGTAGCTGAGGCCACTGACAAAAAAATCCATTTCTTCCTTACGAATTTTGGGAACGATATTTCTAACTGTAGCTTGGAGTTGAAGGGATTTGTGGTGGTCCATTTGCAGCGTCATTGGGCTGGTGAAAAAGCAGCCCTCAAAGCTAAGGATTATTCAATATTTCACGTTAATAATCAGTCCAATTGGAAGAGATCCCGAACACCAAAATTTTTATCGATTTGAAATCCCTCAGCGAGCTCATATCCAGCGGATCGGCCCATATCCATTGCTCTAGAACGGATGAAATCCATGAACTCTTTGGAACTGATTGGGGAAGTAGGTTCAGCGCTATTTGGATCGTAAAATTGACTCTTGAATGCGAGAATCATTTCCATCTTTTTATCAAAATATGGTGTAATATCGAAGACAAAATCAGGCTTGAGGTAATAATCTTGGATGTAATGGAAGACCATCCGGGGCCGCCAAGGATCTTGAATTTTATGTCTGTCGTTCCAAGTTTCAATTTTTATCAAACCGGATAAAAAGCAAGCATCGGCGCATAATTTAGCTGCTCTACCGTGGTCTGGATGTCTGTCAGACTTTGCATTGATGAGTACCATTTCAGGCTGGTGTTCACGCAATACAGTAATTATTGGAATGAGATGTTCTTTGTCATGTGTGAAAAATCCGTCTGCCATATCCAGTTGTACACGAACATCTGCACCCAAAATTTTAGTTGATGCTTCAGCTTCACTGGTGCGGGTATGTGCATTGCCTCTTGTGCCCAGTTCTCCTTTGGTCAAGTCCAAAAGCCCGATTTTCTTTCCTAGTAATTGGTAATGAATCAATGTGCCAGCGCAGGATAATTCTACATCATCAGGATGAACGCCAATGGCTAAAATATCGAGTTTTGACATTTGATTTTTAATTAATAGCTTCCATAATATCTACGCAAGAACCACTCTGCTGTTAATATCAGCAACAAGATCCCAAATATCCATTTCAAGAAAATAAAAGGCTGAGTCACATTGCTTTGATAGAGCACAGGCTTCATACTCGCTTGTTTCTTGATTTCGTTTGCAAGTGTTGCTACCTGGTCAGGCATTACAGTTTTGCCACCGGATAGTTGTGCCATAGCCCTCAGCAAGCCATGATTGGCAGTAGATTCAAAAGCCTCTATTTGAATAGCCTGAATCTCAAATTTGCCATCCACTTTCAGTTGTACACCATTGTAATTGGTCAAGGCTTTGAAAGAATAAGAGCCTGGAGGAAAATACCCTGCATCCAATTCGTAATATCTGCCTATGCGTGAAAAGTTGAACGGGTATTCTTTGCCTTGTTCATTGCGGATCATCAAACTAACATCGGGTGTATTGATCAATTCATAACTCGCGTTGTATAGCTCGGCATCCAGTTTTATGGTTTCATTTTCTTGAAATACCGTTTTTTCTGAAATGACCCTAAAAGGACGTTTGTCAGTTTTTACGGTCAAGTATTGGACGGTTTTGTCGATGATCTCATTGATTGCGTTGTGGTTGTTGTGCTGAAGGAAATCGAACAAGCGCCATTTCCAAAGTTTTTCACCAGCAAGGACAGCAGTTTTGACACCGTCAAAATCTCCAAAAGCAAACAAGGGATAATTGGTTTCAATATTGCCAATCCGTTGATTCATCAAGGCTTTTGAATTGCCTGACAGTTTGTAATTTCCAAATGGGCTTGACAATGGAGGAAACTGTTCAGTATATCCTATAAGTTGAGGATCAAAGGTAAAGAGTTCAAAATTTGATTGAAGGAAGGCTTGGGCTTCATTTTGGGTGCGACCGTCGCCATCAATAGTCATTACATTTTGAAGTCTATTAAAGGTAGATAAATCCATACCTCCGCTCAAAATAAACCAGCGCGGAGTTTTGGCTTTGTTTAGTCCGTCAATCAAACTATTGATTTGATGTGATGATGAAGGTAAGCCGTGCAATATCACTAGGTCATAGCCAGTGCCAATACCTGAATAGTCCGCTGCATATTTCAAGTCAATAATATAGTTCAGATTGTCACCTAAGGCTTGTCGAATGGCACTCAAGTCTGGGTTAGGCGCATCGGCGAGCAGCAGGATTTTTTGTCTGCCATCAATAACATTGACGTAGATATCTTTGGTATTGTTGACCGTAGTGGCCTCACCAGATACGGATGTTAGTGAAATTCGATAGTGCTGCACACCTGGCACATCCGCCTTCAAAGTAGCAGTAAAGGTTTCGAAGAAATCCTTGTTGTTGATGGACACAGATGTTGAAAAAACGGTCGAATTGCCTGCTCCAATCTTTTGTACAGTAAGCTTGGTGGATTGACTACTGCAATTGAAAGCGGTCATGTCAATCTGGATGTCAAAGCTATTGTTCAAAAACACCAGTTCATTGTTAAAAACACGTTTTAAGATCAAATCTTTGCGCGGAATGGTGTCCCCGTATGCGATTGAAAAGCAAGGAACATTGAGTTGTTGGGCACCATACACAGGATTGCTGCCCGTATTGTAAATGCCATCGGTAGCCAAAATAACAGAACCCAAGTTTTGATCTTGGTATTGATTGTGAATTTCATCCAGAACCAAGGAGATATCTGAAATTCTATCTTGGAAAGAATCAACCAAACCAGGTCGAACGGATTCGCCAAACGACAAACTCACGACTTCAAAATCAGTTGAAAGTTCCTTAGAAAGTGCCTCCAGATCAACATTTATATCTTGCGTATTGGCAGTTTTATTGCCCATTGAGGACGAAACATCCTTAGCGATGACCACCAAAGGCTTTTTTATTTCAGTTTTGAGCGATTTCAAGACAGGAGACAGCAAAAGCAAACAAAGCGCTGTTATGACAGTCCATCTCAAGGCCGCCAAAACATTGATCAACCATTTTGGAGCCTCCGAAAAAGAGGAAGATCTGAAATAGAGTAGGGCAGCTACACCAGTGCCAATAAGCAAGCAAGGCAAGATCAGCCAGTAAGAATATTGAATAGAGATACTTAGTAAAATCATGTTTAAATCAAGGTCAAAAGCCCCAAAGATAGTCTTTGTGAATTGACGAATAATAACGCATTTTTGATTATTTAGTTGCCCGGGTTAGAAATCATGAGTGGAGGAGGGTGGTGTGAAGTTAAGAAAAATGCACCTCGTTAATAGGTAAAAACTTGGTAGGGAAGGTCAAAAGAAGTTGGAATACGAAACAATGACCTAAATTATAAAATTGAAAAACTGGTGTTAACTGAAAGAGTTAACAATTAACGGATTTTGACAAGTTTAGCCAAAAGCAAAGGTGCTGGAGCGAGAACAAGGCAATAAGGTGACTCCTTTGCATAGTCATAAAAGTTAATGTGGAATTAAGTCACGATTATAGGAAATTTATTTTGACACCAAGTGTCGCTTTTATTGGTATTTTAAACAACTTTTCATCAAGGAAAGAAAATCTTGATAATTGATCAATTAAGTGAGGAAAAGGCCAGCTAAGACTTGCCTTTCAACTCAATAAAACATACATTTAAGACAATTATGAACCCAAACCGAGCTTTATGCTACCAATTTTATTTGTTATAAGCTTTAACCTCCATTCTTGGAAGTGCGAAAACGTAGCCATGTGGGAAGTTCAGCAGAGCAGGAATTCTAAACTCTTATAACGCTGAATATTTGCATGTATAAATTACAGATTATTAACTATTTAGGCCAAACAAATTGGTTGGATTGACGTAAAAGATATTTGCTAAGAGAAAGTCGTATTCGATTCTGCTGTATCTGCTCACCCAAAAATCAAGATCGTTGTCAAAATATTGTTATTCAAAAACCGACAAAAAATATGGACTTTAAAGATTTAATTAAACAAATTGGTGACCGAGTAATAAAACTCAAAGACCAAATCCAAACCGAAGAAGCGACTAAAAACGCTTTCGTAATGCCGTTTTTACAAGCATTAGGTTATGACGTTTTTAATCCAACAGAAGTTGTTCCAGAGTTTATATCAGACATTGGACTTAAGAAAGGTGAGAAAATAGATTATGCAATTTTTAGAGAGGGCCATCCAACAATCCTTATTGAATGTAAGCATTGGAAGGAAAATTTAAGTATTCATGATGGGCAACTTTTGAGATACTTTCATGTTTCAAGGGCAAAATTTGGACTTTTAACTAATGGCATAACATATCGATTTTATTCTGATCTAGTTGACGCTAACAAAATGGATGAAAAGCCATTTTTAGAATTCAACATTGCAGAAATTAAAGACAATCAAATTGAAGAACTTAAAAAATTCCACAAAACTGTTTTTGACGCTGATAGCATAGTCAATACTGCAAGTGAATTAAAATATACTAATGAGCTTAAGCACTTATTACAACAGGAATTAGTAAATCCAAGTGCGGACTTTGTAAAACATTTTGCAAGACAAGTTTATCCAAGTGTTGTAACTGCTAAAGTTTTGGAGCAATTTACCAACTTAACAAAAAAATCAATTCAGCAACACATTAGCGACCTCATAACTGAAAGACTAAAGACTGCATTAACAAAAGAAGATGAAGAAACTAAAAAACAAGAAGCAATTCAAGCAGAAGAACAAGCCAAATTAGAAGAAGTAAAAGTTGTTACCACTGCTGAAGAACTTGAAGGCTTTATGGTAATTAAAGCAATACTAAGACAAAAAATTAGTATAACTAGAATTACATATCGTGACGCACAATCCTACTTTGCAATTTTACTTGACGACAATAATCGGAAGACAATTTGTAGACTCTATTTGAGTGGGACAAAAAAGTTTTTCGTAACGCTTGACGACCAAAAGAAAGAAGTTAAAAATGAAATAAGTTCTTTAGATGACATTTTTAAATATTCCGAAATTCTTTTCAAAATTGTTGAAAGCTATGACAAATCAAAGGAATCGATCTAAAAAAAGAGGAGGTAATTCTTGAAAAAGCAAGCTAAAGTGGGGGTTTGCCAATAGAGTGGAATACTGAAGTTGTGATGCATAGATAAAATTGAAATCCCCCAACTTTTTTAAAGACTTAAAAGTTATTTTAAAGAAAGCGAATTCCTTAAATATGTGGAGCCAAGAACCCACTTTAAAAAACAGGGCGTTTCTGAAAAGCCTAACGAGTAGGGAAATCGATAAAATAGCAAAAAGAAACTTAAAATTTTAATCTTTTGGTATCAATTAGCAACCTTAACTTTAGTCGATTGTAAAAAAGATCCATGTGAATCAACAAATTGCATTAATGGTGGGTATTGTCCCAGTGGCGATTGCGTTTGTCCTGATGGTTATATTGGGTCAGATTGTAGTCAACAAGAAACACCGACACAAATTAGAGTTACTAAAATTGAAGTAATACGTTTTCCTGCGACAGACAATGGAGCAGGTTGGGATTTTACAAGTGGTCCAGATGTTTTTCCAGTATTAACAAAAGGCAATACATTAATTTGGCAAAGCTCAAATCATTATCAAAATGCAAATCCCTCAAATGCTTATTCATATGATGTTAACCCTGTTGTTAGTCTTTCATCTCCTAATGACCAATACACAATATCACTTTTTGACTATGACGAATTGGGCGCTAATGATTTTATGGAAGGAATTGTTTTTTTTTCCATTCTAACACCAACAAATTTCCATCGGTTTTAAGTCTTGATGCAGGAGGTTCTGTTGCATTTAGAATACACCTCTCTTATGTTTGGTAAGCGTGCTTTGCAATGACAACCCGTTCCTGATCGATTGGAGTTTCCAACTATGAGTAGACAGACTGTGTTTTAGAGATTTTGTTCAGGCTGGTTGTTGAAGCTTCAATTAGCACCAGTCAAGTTTCGCTAATTATTTTAGCTGCAAATCGTTAAAGGGCAACTATAAAATATAAAAATAAAATAGATCATTGCATATCTGGGGTAGTCAAAAGTTGGCTGCTACTGCGTATTTGGGTAGCTTGTCTTTTGGGTGGTCATTTCACGGTCGAAAAACTGATGATGGCCTCAAGTCTACATGGTTCAGGTGCTGGGATGGGTTGTATTGCTGGCCTTCTTTTTATGTTTATTTTTCTGATGGGGGGAAGTATTGTAGTTAAGATTGCACAGTGAATAGGATTCCAGATACGGAGGAAAAGTATTTTGATTTTAAGACATTTTTTTAATACGAACTGTATTGCCAGTTAGATTTTACTGAAATAATTGGTCTACAGCATCTTCTCCGCTATTGACTGCTCCTTCCATAAATCCCTGCCAATCAGCAAGGTGTTCACCTGCAAAATGACAATGCATATGTGCTTTTTTTAACACAGGCATAACTTCAAACCATTGATTTTTGCCATAAAAGGCATAGGCTCCATAGGAGTATTTATCTTGGCCCCAATAGTACATCAATGAATCTTTAGCATATTTATTTACATCTCCAAATGCAGGTTTCAATGCATTCATGATGATTTCATTTCTTTGCTTTTTATCTACTGACGCCAATACTTCTGCTCTGTCTCCAGTGGCATAACACATCAGAATACCATTTTTTCCAGCTTGATTTTTTGTGCCATGATAGAGGTAATGCGCTGGTGTATCTGTGATCATATCAAAATCTTCCCGGCCCCAAAACCGTTCAGTGAATACTATGGGAAATTTACCGATTCTTGCATATTGCAATTCCTGAAGCGCATCTATAGTAATTTGCGGAAGTACCGGATTCCAGTTTATTTTCTGTAATGAAAAAGTAGGAATGGCGCAGATTATTTTTTCTGCTTCAAATTTCTGACCATTGGCACAAAAAACTGTTATGCCATTTTTAGCTGTTTGTTCTACAGTATGCACCGTTTGGTTCAAAAGGATATTTTCAGTGCCTATTGCTGCGGCCATTTTTTGAGCCAACATAGAGTTTCCGCCACGTATTTTGAGGTCCATTTCATTTTTTTCGCTGCTTTCGGCATATTCTGCAAAAGCCGCATAGGCAGATGTATGACGGATACTTTCGCCAAAATCGGTAGAATCAAGCAATTCCCGAAGTAATAAATCTCTATCTTCTAGACCCAAATTGGATAAATATCTCCACCAATCCATCCTGTCGAGTTTACGCTTTTTTTGTTCAGGAAGTTTTTCCCAGATTTGTGTCTTTTGAGCCCAAAATTCATCCATTTTTTTACTGAATCCCCATTGCCCTGCCGGCGCATGTGTACCTGAAAGAGTCAGGTCTGATTCAAACTGATTATTATCCAAGGTCAAGCCAAAATCCTTGCACATTTGGATCACTTTTTCATGAGAATTGCCTACCCATTCTGCTCCTAGCTCTATAACTTGCCCCTCTCCACTTTCGGGTTTGTGAGAAAACACTCTTCCACCTACTCTGTCACGGGCTTCAAGAATGGTTACTTTGATCCCAAACTTTTTTAATTTGAATGCGGCTGCCAGACCTGCGAACCCGGCACCTATGACAATGACGGACTTTGGTTTCTTGCCTTGGGGAAGGTATGAGTCAATATTTTTAGAGTTAACCAGGATGGTCGCTCCTGCTATTGTGCTTTTAAATATAAAATCTCTTCTCTTCATTTTGCGATTATTTTAAAAAATTGCTTTTCTGTTTTTGAATGAGTTCTTAAATGTTTTGTAAATATAATTTAGATACTGAGATATGACAAAATATATTCAGCTTTTATGAGGCAAATTTTATTGAAATATTTGCCATTTCTAATAGTAAAAACTACATTAAAAAATAAAGAAAGTTGTGGAAAAAGGAAAGCTATTAAAGACTGTCATAAAGTAGTTTTCTAACACCAAAAGAGCTAGTCAATTTTGGTGCTTGAGCCTAGAATGAATTTGGCGATTTTAGCTTGTATTTAGTTGTTTTTTGATGAAATTGATTTTTCCATTTTTCAAGTGCTTTAATAAGCGCATCTCGATTTTTTGCACTTTTAATAAAATCCAACAGTTTTTCTACCATCCTCAATTTGAATCTATCTATTGTAAGTTCACGCAAAGTTGCTGCAACGTAATTTTTAATTTCGGTTAAATGTTGGTGATTGTATGCCCAGAGAATATTGTCTTTGTCAGTATTCTGATACCAAAGCGGAAGCCCAAATGCTGGGTCGAGAATTCAACTTTCATTGTATTTTAGGAAGTAAGCTTCCCGGTTTTCTTGTATTTGGTTGGCTTTGTTACATTACTTGCAGATTACGAATATGTAGCGGGAATTTTCTTTCTGCCATCAACTTGGCTTATCAGTGGTTCAAAGCAATGGATACAATTTGTCTTAGTGGTCATTTTGTACCTGATTCTACTTTGGTCTTTTTCGGAATAATGACAATAAGGACAAGGAAGTTTTATATTTTTATAATCAAGAAATTAAGGAATTGTGACGTTGGTGGCTTCTTCACATTTCGGACAGCACACGAGAGATTAATGCATAAAATCAGTCTTAATGGTTCTCCTGTATATCTTTCAGGATGTTGATTTTAATCACATTTAATTTTTGCTCTATGTTCTAGTTCCTATTTGTTCTACTAGTTAGATATTACTGTTTCACTTTTGCTCTCAATTTTAGAAATTATTTCTACTATTTTATGATACTACTGAAAATTTTAATTCCATTTGCCTCTGGGTGAAAACAAAATCAAAGCCATCCATAGTACATATGCCAAAAACGGAAATGGGAAGATAAATGATAACTGACCATATTTTGGATGCTGCAGGCTGTCTGAAAACATACCATGCAAGCATTGAAAATACCAAAAAAATCGAACCAATGACCAAATACCAAACAGCCGAAACGAAAGATTCTTAATGCCCCAAACTTTTATTTGCAAAATGTACAAACACATGTAGGCCACCGATAAACAACAGATATGCAGCTGTTACAGAATAAATCAATACTTATTCCACCAGCACAAACCCTGCCCACTGATAAGGATCCAATCCAATATCTCTTAATTCTTTTTGCGCTGCATGAAATGCATCAGGTATGTTCATTTTATTTTCCAGCCATTTTTTATAAAATGTGGTCATCAATAAGGAAGTTTGTTTGTCT